>NZ_QWEO01000008.1 GCF_009936035.1 Neglectibacter sp. X58
TTTTTCCCATTTGTCAAGCCTTTTTTATGCTTTTTTCTTATTTTGCTCTTTTATACCTTTAACTTAATGACATTGGTATACTAGTGGCATAATCCATTTGGGAGGTGCCCTGTATGACATTCTTTGACACACATGAAAAAAGGGTTACGAAAATCGCCGCCATCCTTTCCAAGATATTGGAAATCGCCTACTTTGCCGCCATGATATGCGTAGTGGTAATGCTGGTGCTGGTGCTGGTGGACCCCGCGCTGCCGGGCCGGCTTGGGCCTTTGGAGGAGCTTTCCTCCCGGGGCTTCTCCATTATCATTGCCGACAGCCAGGGGAAACTGTTGCCCGGCGCGCTGCCTGTGTTCTTTATCGAAGCGGCCCTGTCATTAGGCCTGATGTCTATGGTGTTCCGCAATGTAAACCTCATTTTGCGCACCTCCCAGGGGCAGACCAAGTTTTCAAAAGGGGCCACGCCCTTCCAGAAGGACAATGTGCGGATGCTGCGGGAAATCGGCCTGTTCTTTATAGGGATCACAGTGGTGCAGATAGCGCTTTGCGGCATAGCCGTCCTGGTGCTGGGGCCGGAAAACGCGGAGGTCAGCGCGGGGGCCAGCGATCTCATCACAGGCATCCTCATGCTGTGCCTGTCAGAGTGCTTTGCAGCGGGGGCCAGGATGCAGCAGGACGTGGACGGCCTGGTGTAAAGGAGGGCGTATGGGGAAAATCGTGCTGAGCCTGGACAGACTGATGGCAGAGCGAAAGGTGTCGCTGAACCAGTTGGCAGAGCAGGTGGGCATCACCAACGTAAACCTGTCGAAAATCAAGAACAACCACGTCACCGCCCTGCGGTTCTCCACCCTGGCAGCCCTGTGCGAGGCGCTGGACTGCCAGCCGGGGGATATCCTCTCCTACAGCCAGGAGGAGTAAAGGAATATAGGTAACGCGGTTCAAAAGCGCGTTTACTATATAACTAAATAACTAATAATATAGAAAAGGGATCGCGCACAGCAGCGCGATCCCTTTTCTGCCTCCACAGCTTCCCGGCGCTACAGGCTTTCCCTGCCATATTCCGAAAGCCCCTGCCCTGCCAGCTCCAAAACCCGCCCGCAGGATTCCCGGATATACTTCCTGTCGTGGGAAATGCTGATAACAGCCCCGGGAAAATCCCCCAGCAGGCCCCGGATCACCGGGCCGGAAAGGGGGCTGAAATTCCGGGTAGGCTCATCCAGCACCAGCACGTTTGCCCCGTCCAGGATCATCTTGAGGAAGAAAAGCTTGGCCCTCTGCCCCCCGGAAAGCTCGCCCACCGGATGCGCGAATTCCTCCGGGGTATATTTCATGCTGCCCAGATAGGTTTTAATCCGGGTGTGCTCTTCCTTTTCCCCGGTTTTTGCCAGAAACTCCACCGGGGTCTGGGCTGGGTTCAGCAGTTCATTATAGTCCTGGGGCATGTAGGCAGCCTTTATGTCCTCCCGCCCCAGCAGTTCCCGGGCGATTTCCCGCAGCAGGGTGGTTTTCCCGGCGCCGTTTTTCCCGATAATGCAGATGTGCTCCGGCCCCCGGACAAACAGGCGCAGGTTTTCCGCCAGCACCCGGCCCCCGGCCTCCAGCCGGGGCAGGGAGAAGTCCAGGACGGTTTTCCCGGCAGGCAGGCTGATGTCCTCTCCAAAGCCCGCCAGAATGGCCTCCTCTGTGTCGGGCAGCTCGGTCATGTCCTCCCTCTCCCGCTCATAACGCTTTTCCAGGGATTTTACGGCTTTCATCTTCTTTTTCAGCAGCCGCCCGCTATGGGGATCCTGCCGGGAAACGGCGTTCTGTTGGTGCTCCACCTTCTGGTAAAGCTGGCGGAAACGCTCCTGCTGCTTTTTCTCCTCCTGCCGTTCCTTCCTGGCAAGCTGCTCCTGCTTCTGGAAGCAGTGAAGCCGCTCGCTTACATACTGGGCATACCCCATGCGGGCCACAGTATGCCGGGGCAGGGTTTTGCGCCGAAGCTGCTCCATGTGGAGCACCACGTTGGCTGTGGCCTCCAGCAGGGTTTCGTCGTGGGAAATATACACCACCGGCTGGGGGCAGTCCCGGATAAATTCCTCCAGCCAGCGCAGGGTGTCCAGATCCAAATCATTGGAAGGCTCATCCAGCAGGTAGCAGTCCGGCCTTTCCAGGGAGAGCAGGGCCATGCGCAGCTTCACCTTCTCCCCGCCGGAAAGGGTGCCCATAAGCTGATCGCTGTAAAAGGTTTCCGCCGGGATCCCCAGCTTTGCCCCCAGGGAGGCCAGCTCTTTGGGGCTTGCCTCTGAAAAGCCCCCGCTTTCCAGGCACTTTTCATAGATGGTTTTCCCCTTGTCCGCCTCCGGCAGCTCCTGGCTGAGGTATCCCATCAGCATCCCGTCCTTCTGAATGCGCCCTTCCCATTGGGCATAGCCCTCCGCCAGGCTTTCGTCATAGAGAAGCTTCAGCAGGGTGGATTTCCCGTTCCCTTCCTCGCCCACCACAGCCACCTTGTCTCCAGGCCGCAGGGTAAAGGTCAGGCCCTCCACCAGGGTGCGCAGATCTTTTTTCATGGTTATTTTCAGGTTTTGTATTTGCAGCATAGGGCAGTCCCTCCTTTTTTCGCACAAAAAGGCCCGTCTCCAGCATTGCCGGAAACAGGCCGCATACGCAAAAAGACAGAGACGCCCCCAGACAGGGTTTCTCCCTTTCACAGTCAAAAAAGAATGCGTATAAGACCCAGCCGGCAACAAAAACAGGCCCGGGGAAAGCAATGCCTTCCTCCCAGACGTTTTATCACCTTTTTCATGGCCTTATACTAACATTCTTTCACTCCCAACTATTCAAAACTGACGCTATTATACCCACCCGCCGCTGTTTTGTCAAGCCTTTGCCTATAGAAAAGTTGAAAAGGCCTCGTTTAAGAAGCTGTACCGATAGGATTGGTGCAGGAGCCTATTGGTACAGCTTCTAAAGTTCCTGCTCCCGGGCCATGTCCAGCAGCCCCTGCATATAGGCGGATACAAGTTCAACCTGTCTTTTCGTCAGCTTGGAGAGCCGGGCGATTAACTGGGACATGCTGCTGTCCTCGCAGGCCTGGGTGGGATTGCGCACGTCCGACAGGCCCATAATATAGTCAATGCTGGCATTAAACAGGGTGGACATTCTGGAAAGCTGCAAAAAGCTGGGATAATGCTTCTGGTTTTCATAGGCGCTCACAGTTTCCTGGGATACCTCCAGTTCAATGCTCAGCCTCACCTGGGTCATGCGCAGCTCTTCCCGCAATTGCCGGATACGATTCTGCATGGGATCACCTCACCAAAAGGATACAGGTTATACTTGTATTTTTCAGAGTTTTATGCTATACTCTGTACCAGTTTAACCTGTACTCCCCCTTGCGGTTTTGTCGCCGCAGGCAGTGCGGGCCATATTTCAGTAAAGCGGAAGGTGATTTTGTTTGCGGGATTTATTGGTAAAGTGCAAGCGGTATGGAAAGTTTTTGTGCCAGTTTGCGGTGGAAAAAATGCGGGGGCTGGATTTCACCCTGCCCGCCGCCAGCGAGGAAATTCAAAACTCCAGGGAATACAACGGCTACTGCAAAACCCCGGAGAAGCATATGGCGCTGATACTGCAAAGCCTGCGCGTCCCTTATGCCGAAAGCAGTTTTTTAGATATCGGCTGCGGCAAAGGCGCGGTTTTGCGGGAGGCAAGCAAAGTGCCGTTCCGCCGGGTGGCAGGCATTGAGCTGGACGGGGAGCTGACGGAAATCGCCCGGCGCAATATGAAAAAGCTGGGTCTGGAACGGGTGGAGTGCATCCAGGGCAATGCGGTAACCTTTGAGCGCTATGGGGAATTCAATGTGTTTTTCCTGTTCAATCCCTTCTCCAGCGCGGTGCTGTCGCAGGTTCTTGAAAAAATCCTGCAAACCCTGGAGGATTCCCCCCGGGAAATCTATATCATTTACCACCATCCCGTACACCACCATCTGCTGGATGTGCCGGGCCTGCACCGGGAGAGCGTCTTATATGACCGCCTGAAAAATTACGAAACATATATTTATACCAACAGAACATAAAACGAAGCCCGTTTCAGCAGGGCATATAAAAACCGCAGGCCGTTTAGGCCTGCGGTTTTTTGCGGCATAAAAGTATTTAGTGCCTGGGATTATCCAGCACCTTTTTGCACGCCCACATGATCTGGGCGATGACGGCGGTGTTATAGCGCCCTTCATACACAGTCAGCATGGGGGTGGCCTCGTTTTCCCGCACCACCACATATTTTGCGGGAAGGCTGGTGAGGGTGAGGGCCACCACGTCCACCCGGCAGCGGGGGCAGGTACACAGGCCGAACATTTTCATGTATTTGTCAACCTTTTCCTCCACCAGCTCCTGCATAACGTTCAGGCAGGTAATAGGCCGATCCTCCTCCGGCACTTCTTCTTTCGCTTCCGCCGCCGGCGCGGGTTCCGGCTCCGGGACAGCTTCAGGCTCCGGCGCGGGTTCCGGCTCCATCTCTGCAACTGGTTCCGGCTCCGGCTCTGGCGCAGGCATGGGGGCGGGTTCCTGGGCCTGCTCTAAAACAGGCTCCGGTTCCGGTTCTGGCTCCGGAACAGGCTCGGGCTGAGGCTCCGGCTCGGGGGCGGGGGCGGGGGCCTCCTCCAGGGGCGTGGCGTCTACCGTGGCTTCCGGTTCTACCGCAGGGGCAAAGTCCTGCATGGGGATAAAATCCTCCTCGGGCAGGGCTTCCGCAGGGGCTTCCCCCAGCTCGGCGGCTAAATCCTCCTCCAGTGCGTCCCGGATGGTGGCGGCGACAGTTTCATTGTCTGCAAGCTGGGGGGGGGCGGGAGGCGCGGCAGGAGGGGTGCGTCCGGCAGCCCCTTCCTCCTGGGTGTGGTCTGTTTCGGTGAGCAGGTTGAGCACATGGGCGGTTTTGCTGCTTTTGCCGCCCCTTCCAGATTTTCCGGTAGCTTTTGGCATGGTGTCACGTTCCTTTCTTTCAAAAATGGCGGATCATGAAATGGGAAAAGATTCCCCTATGATTACATTTCATATAATATATGGTATGCCTGCCCTCCAGCGGGGCCGTCCGGCGCCGGCGGCTCACCGCCGGGGGGGCCAGGGTCGGGGGTTGCCCATCAGCTCGTCCAGCAGGTTCTGGAAGTCCAAGGCGGGGTTGGAGTTGGGCGCATAGCTTAAAACGCTTTCGCCATGGGCCGGGGCCTCCGCCACAGTGACGCTGGTGCGGATTTTCGTCTCAAACACCTTGGTGTCCAGGCGGCGGGCAATTTCCGCGGAAAGCTCCAGCACCTCCCGGTTCAGGGTCAGGCGCATGTTATACTTGTTCAGCAGGATGCCCAGCACCCGCAGGTTCGGGTTATAGTATTTGCGCACCGTGTTGATGGTATCCAGAATCTGGGAGATGCCCAAAAGGCTTAAAATTTCCGGGGCCATCGGGATAATAAGGGCGTCGGAAGCCACATAGGCATTTACGGTGAGGACATTCAGGGCCGGGGGCGTGTCGATAATAATGTGGTCATAGAGGTGGGCAATTTTTTGCAGCTCGTTTTTCAGCATATACTCCCGCCCCGGGGAATTGAATTCCAGCTCGGCAGTGGAGAGCAGGATGTTGGAAGGCAGGATATCCCCCAAATCCGTGGGCACAATGGCCTGTTCCACAGAGGCGGTGCCCTTAAACACATCGTATACGGTGGTGCTGTTTTCAATGTCCAGCCCGGCGGAAAAGCCCAAGCTGCCCTGGGGGTCAAGATCCACCCCCAGCACCCGGCGGCCCCGCATGTGCAGGGCGTTAATGAGGGAGAGGGAGGTGGTGGTCTTGCCCACGCCGCCCTTCTGGTTGGTTACGGTAATAAATTTCTCCATAGGAATCGCCATGCGATACAGGATGCGCGCAAAAGCTAAGAAAACGCCGTCCTTTGCGCCCGGTATCGTTCCTTTCTTTAATATTAAAACCTCTATGTCAAAGCAAAATTTGCTGAAAGCCCTTATCTTTCTATTTGTATTGTCGATATAAATAGGGAAAGAGTTAAGTGTCTCTGCGGCTTTTTTTACATTTGCCGCCCGCTGGGCGCGTTTATTTGAAAGGCCGCTTTCTTCCAAAGCTATTATATCATAAAAGGAGTTGAGAATCAATGGCGTCTATCAGCAGTTTAACTGGCAGCAGCTCCACCAGCAGCATATATGGCAACAGGAATGTTATCAGCGGCCTGGCCAGCGGCATGGATACGGAGGCCATGATCGAGAACAGTATCGCGGGGTATAAGAACAAAATCTATGCTCTGCAAAGGCAGCAGATAAAAACCGAATGGAAGCAGGACGCCTACCGCAGCATCATCAGCAAGATGGTTGGCCTCACCCAGAAGTACACCTCCTACACCTCGGGCACAAACCTGTTCAGCAACAGCTTCTTCAACCGGGCGGTCATCACCAAGGCCAATGGCAAGTATGCCGACAAGGTGTCCGCCACAGGCAAAAGCTCCAATGATGTGCAGATCAGCAGCATCAAGCAGTTGGCCCAGGCCGCCAAATATACGAAGAGCGCCGATTCCCTCATCGAAAAGGCCTCCCGGGCGGAGATGATGGACTGGTCCCAGCCTGTAAAGGAGAGCACCATTGCGGGCAGCATGAACCTGGTATACGGCAGCAACAACCTGACCATCCGCTTCGGCGAAGACGATATTTTTGAAAGCCAGCAGGATCTGGTTGACAATATCAACAAACAGCTTTCCGAGCAGACCATCAAAACCAGCGGCGGCGCCGGCAAAGCCTCCGAATACCTGGAAGCCAAGCTCAACGATGACGGGCGCATTGTCCTCCAGCAGAAGGAAGGCAAGGATAACAAGTTCTATATTGACAGCGCCAGCGACAGCATTATAGACAACCTGCTGGGCGGCAAGGGCCAAATCGGCGAGGATACATCCGGCAGGGTGAAGGTTTTCGGCGCCAGCAAGCCACAGGACTGGGCAGAAGATGTCAGCATGGTGGATCACCTGAAAGAGCGCTCCATCAGCTTCACCCTCAACGGCTCCACCAAAAGCGTCGGCTTCGGTTTCCTGGGGGATTACGAGGCTAAGGCCCGCTTTAAAGAACTGGATGAAGACACAAGCCTGACAGAAGGCGAGAAAAGCAAAAAGAAGACGGAATACATAGCCGACAGGCTGCAAAAGGAAGTAGACAAAGCTTTCGGCAAAGACAAAATCAGCATTGGCGTGGACGAGGTGCTGGGTGACGGCGGCCAGGTTTCCGGCGGCAAGCTGAACATCCAGGCTGTCAAAAAGCTGGACGGCAGCGGCAATGACATGAATAACTTTACCCTCACCGTCAATTCCTCTGCGGGCCGGGCTTTGGGCCTTGGCAAAAACGGCATTGGCAACACCCTGAACACAAGTTGGACCCTGGGGGACCTGTTCGGCGAAGAGAACGAAATGTTCAAGCAGACGGACAAGGACGGGAATGTAAACTATAACGGCGAGCAGGAGCTTATCATCAACGGCAAGTCCCTGGGCAAGTTTAACAAGGATACCACCATCGAGCACATCCTCACCAGCATCAACAGCAATGCGGACGCAGGCGTAACGGTGAACTTCTCCAAGTCCACCAACGAGTTTGTGTTCACCACCCGGGAGATGGGCGCGAACCAGAAAATTGAGATGGGCGACGGCTTGGCCCAGAAGCTGTTTAGCCCCGAACCTGAGAAGCTTTATACAGGCGATATGAATCTATGGGAGGCTTGGGGCATCTCGTATACTAATGACGACAGCCTTAATTTCAGCTTCGATACTCACCACATTCTGATGCCGAACTGTGGACTTAGTGCAGATACCACGTTGCAAGATATTGTGGATTTATATAATAATTCCAATGAAGGTGCTAACGGGAAGACCGCTTCTATAAATCCGTACTCAGGCGAAATTGAGATTGTGGACCGAGATGGAAATAAGCTGGATTTTGAATTGCTGACTTACATGAAAGGTTATGCTTATGAGGAGGACAAAGAGGATGATTTCCCTCCTATAAAAATTGAAACCACAAAAAAGCCCCTTGCTGTTTACACCCCTGGGCAGGACGCAGTCTTTACCGCCAACATCAACGGCACCGAAAAGACCATGACCCGCTCCTCCAATGTCATCGACCTGGACGGACTCAGCGTCACCCTGAAGGGCACCTTTGAGCAGGAAGCTGGCGAAAACGAGCCTATCACCTTCACCAGCACCACGGATTCCGACACCATCGTGGACGCCATCAAGTCCTTTGTCAACGATTATAACGAGATGGCAAAGGAAATCCACAGCGCTTACTCCACCCTGCCTTATAAGAAGTCCAGCGGCGGCTTTGCCAATTACGAGCCTTTGGTAGGCGATGAAGCCGATGAATACAGCGAGAGCGAACTGAAAAAATACGAGGAAAAGGCCAAGCAGGGCATCCTCTTTGGAGATTCAGATCTCAGAAGCCTGTATCAGAGCCTTACCGGCTACATCCAGGGCAGCGGCGTAGACGGGGCCATCCTGCGCTCTATCGGCATTGAAACCGCCTATGAGGACGGCATGACCACCATCAGCCTTAACGAGACAAAGCTGCGGGAGGCCCTGGAAGCCAACCCCGACAGGGTGCGGGACGCTTTCACCAAAACTACGGAAAACGGCGCCTCTACCAACGGCCTGATGCAGAACCTGAAAACCACCATAGACAGGTATGCCAGCACCTCCATCGCCACTCCCGGCTCCTTGGTGCAGAAAGCGGGCACGCCCCTTTCCTCCTATTCTTTGCAGAATAACTTCCTGCAAACCCAGATCGACAACCTGGACACCCAGATTGAAAAGTGGAAGGATAAGATGAGCGACCGTATCGACTACTACACCAACCAGTTCACCCGGCTGGAGCAGCTTATTAACCAGATGAATTCCCAAAGCTCCGCGCTGGCGGGGCTGATGGGCGGCTGATACGGGGAGTGTCCAAAGCGAGTCTTTTAAAGAATGAAGAAACATAAAAGTTTCGTCCACCTTTTCAAAGTGTGGGCAAACGCAAATGCTTTGCATTAGCGTTGCTCCGGGGTATTTAGGGGCAAAGCCCCTAAACCGCCGGAGGCATAAAACGTGCTGTCTGGACACTCCCGCTGATGCGGCCCGGCTGGACAGGGAAGATAAAATCCTTTTAAAACGGCGCGGCAGCGTGAAGAATACGGAAGAAAGGAAAGATACCGGGCATAAAGCGCCGCTTTTTCAGGGCCTTTTGTGCGAATCCTGTATCGCGTGGCGATTATATGGAACACAACGGTTTCCAGCAGTATAAGGAACAGTCTGTCAACACCATGACCCAAGGCGAGCTGCTCCTGCTGCTGTATGACGAGCTGGTAAAGCATCTGGTACGTTGCGAGCTGGCCCTGAAGCAGGAGAATTTCGAGCTGCTGGAGGCTTCGGCAGATAAGGGCATGGACATCATCCAGTATCTGGACGACACCCTTGACAGGCAGTACCCCATCGCAGGGGATCTCCACCGGCTCTATGATTACTTCAGCTATCAGTTGGGCCGGGTGAAAATCGGGCGGAACAAGGATGTGCTGGAGGAGATAAAGCCCATGATACTGGAGCTGCGGGAAAGCTTCCGCACAGCGGATAAGAACTGCGCCGAGCAGGCGCAGCCCCAGCCCCAGCAGCAGGAAAGTTAACAGGAAAGGGAGGGCAGGGCCTCTGCGGCCCTGGCATCCGGTATGGACGAAGCAACCCTGAAGCAATTGCTTTTGCAAGCCAGAAAGCAGTATATCAAGCTGCTGGAATTTTTCGACCTGACCCAGCAGTTGGGTCAGGCAGTAGACAGGAAGGACGAAGTGTCTGTGCAGATGCTCCTGCATATGCGGGAGGATCCGGTAAAGGACTTGAAAGAGCTGGAAGCCCAAATCCACAGCGGGGTTTTGAAGCTGCCGGAGGAGGACGCCATCCGCGCCCACCAGCTTTTAACCGGCAGCCCCCCCGAAGAGGAAGGGGAGACAGCCCTGTGCGGCCAGATAGCCCAGAACCGCAGGCTGCTGGAACGCGCCCAGGAACTGGACAGGCGCATCAGCCTGCGCATAGACGGCAGGCATTCTTTCTACAGCAAGTTCAGGACAAGCAAGTAAATAAGCAGGCAAAATGCCGTCAGGAAAAAAATCCAGACGGCATACTTTGCTGAAAACAGATAGAAACCATGAAAGGCGGTTTTTCCAGGGCGCTGCCTCCCCTTAAAGCTGGGGCGGCGGGGCGGAAATCTGCCAGAGCCACAGGCCCCGGCCGTCGCTTGCGGAGATTTCGTCCAGCAGAAGCTGGGGATCCCAGGAAGCAAGGCTGTTCTCCCTGCTGTTGGGATCCGCCACCAGGATCTCCCCGGAGAGGGTGGCCCCCCGCAGGATGATGAAGTGCCCGCTCTGGGTAAAGTGCCCAGGCCCCATCAGGGCCACCATCATGTCCCCCTGCAGCAGGGTGTTGATAATCATAGAAGGGGTGCATTCCGTCAGGCGGGTGCAGCCCAGGCCGAAAGCCAGGGAGGCGTCGGGGATAAGGGAGTGGCGGGAGCCGCTCTGGGGCGCCCAATAGCCGTTGTCCGCAGCCCAGGCCGCCATCTGCCCTGGATCCATGGAGGTGGAAGTCATGGAGGAAATGACCATGGACATGGCCACCGGGCCGCAGCCATAAGGCCCAATTGGATCTTTTCCAAAAGGCATACTTGACCAAGGGGCCTCTTGTTGATTATAATACACACAGGGGATTATGCCGCCGGTAAGGATCTCCCGCTCATCCTTCTTGTCAAACTGGGTAATAACGGGATCCGCGGGAACGGGCTTTTCCAGGTGGGGCACCAAGGGTTCTTCCACTACCTGGGGCAAGGCAAACTCCAGAGGGAAGGGCGCGGCGCTTGCCTCGGCGCACTGGCGCAGCAGGGCTTTTGTCCGCAGGCTTACAGCAAGCTGGTGGAAATATGCCCCGGTCGATTCAGCCGCCTGCACCACCGGGCGCACAATGGGCTGGGTGATGCGGTCAAACTGAGCGGGAGCGAAATGCCAGCAGAACAGCAGCTCCATGCCGGCCACGCACAAAGCGGCCAGCAGGAACCAGGGCCATATACGCTTTTTCTTCAGATTCGGCCTCATGCGGTTCCCTCCAGTGCAGCAGTTTCTTCCGTATTATGAGGTAAAGTATAACACACGGCCGCTGTTTTTGTAAAGCGGCCTGCCCGGCAGGGGCATGTCCATCCCGCAGATATTGCGGCGGCAGGCTGCATGTGCAGCCCCCGCCAGGTTTGGGCTGGAGGCCCAGCGGCGCAGCGCGGATGCGCAATGGGACATTCCTCCCCGGACAGGGAAGGGGGCGAAGGAGCAGACAGATTATGCCAACCATCCGTTTGGAGCACGCTTCAAAAATATTCAAGGGCCACCGCCATAAGTTTGAAACCCTGCGGGACGTCAACCTGACTGTGGAGCAGGGGGAGTTCGTGTTTATCGTGGGCAGCCGCGGGGCGGGCAGCACCACCCTGCTGGACATGATAGCAGGGGATCTGCCGCCGGATGACGGGGTGGTGTACCTGGATCATTTTAATTTGGATAAGCTGAACCGCAGGCAGCAGAAAAAGCTGCCCTATATCTTCGGCAGGGTGCCCCAGGAATCCGCCCTGGTGCGTTCCGCCACAGTCTATGACAACATGTGCTCCATGAAAAAGATGGAGCGCCTGCGCACCCGCCTGGTTGACGAGCCTCGGATGAAAAAGGCCCTGGGGCTGGTGGGCATGGCGGGATGCGAATACCGCTACCCCTTGGAAATGTCCATCTCCCAATGCAAACGGGTGGAGCTTGCCAAGGCCATCTTCAACAGCCCCCCCATTCTGCTGCTGGATAAAATCACAGACAAAATGGACGACGACAGCATTTGGGACATCTTCATGCTCTTAAATGAGCTGAACAGGCGGGGCACCACAGTTATCATGTCCACCCACGCTAAACAGTTTGTAAACTTCATGCGCAGGCGGGTAGTAACCCTGGTGGACGGCCGGGTGGTAGGGGACGTGCAGAAGGGCCGGTTCGGGGATATTGTATAAGCGGGATGGGAAAATACGGGGATGCGGCACAGCCGGGGTTTCCATAAACAAGGCGCGCCTTCCAAAGCAGCCCCGATTTTATATAAAATCAAAGCACATGCAAGTACACAAATTTGAAGGAGGAACTTTATCATGCTCAAGAACATGAAGGTCAAAGCGAGCCTGATACTGGGGTGGGGAGTCACGCTGCTGGTATCTGTGGTGATTATCGTCGCCACATTGATCATTATGAACCAGCAGACCGGGACGTATCAGGAAATCATTGACAGCAACATCCGGGCCAGCAGCCTCATTTACCAGGCCCGTATGAACACAAACATCGGCGCCCGCCACCTGCGGGACATCGCGCTCTCCCCGGAGGGCAGCGACAACGCTTCCAAGGAAACCCGCATTAACGAAGCTTTGACAACGCTGTCTGAGGAGCTTAAGGAACTCAAGGAGATCTATCCCCTGGAAGACACCACCAAGCTGGATGAGTACCTGAACAGCGTGGCAAGCTGGGGCGAGTCTGTACCCGGCATCATGGAAACCTTGGAGACCGATAAGGAAGAGGGCGTCCGCATGATCCTGGAGGAGTGCTCCCCCCTGATCAACGCCACAGCGGAAACCTCCCAGTCTGTTACCACAGCCTTGAACGACGCGGAGTCTTCAATCCTTGCCCGCCAGGAAATGGTAGTCATGTGGTCTATCATTATCATCATCGCTGTGCTGGTCATTTCCGCCGTCTTCGTGTTCATGATGGAAATCAGCATTATCCGCGGCATCACCAAGCCTGTTGAGGAAGTCCGCACCGCGCTGGTAGGCTTCAGCGAAGGCAAGCTGGATATCCCTGTAAACTACGAAAGCGAAAACGAGCTGGGCGATATGTGCAAGGCCCTGCGCACCAGCCAGCATGTACTTACCTCTGTTATCGGTGACGAAAGCCGCTTGCTGGAGGAAATGGCTGAAGGCAACTTTGATGTGCGCACCCAGGCGGAAGACATGTACGTGGGCGCCCTGTCCTCTGTGCTCACTTCAGTGCGCGGCATTAACAAGAGCCTGAGCAACACCCTGCAGCAGATCCAGTCTTCCTCCGATCAGGTTTCTTCCGGCGCCGAGCAGGTCAGCAACAGCGCCCAGGCCCTGGCCCAGGGCGCAACCCAGCAGGCCAGCGCTGTGGAAGAGCTGTCCGCCACTGTTACCGAAATTGCCCAGGGCGCTGAGGAGAGCGTGGGCCTGGCCAGGGATTCCAGATCCATGTCCAACGACGCCAACTCCCAGATCACTGTGTGCAACGATCATATGCGCGGCATGGTCACCGCCATGGAGGAGATCAAGACCGCGGCCGAAGAGGTGCGGGAGATTATCGACACCATCTCCAACATCGCTTTCCAGACCAACATCCTGGCCCTGAACGCCGCCGTGGAGGCTGCCCGGGCAGGTTCCGCCGGCAAGGGCTTCGCGGTTGTGGCTGACGAGGTCCGGCAGCTTGCTTCCAAGTCCGACGAGGCTTCCAAGGCCACCAAGGCCCGCATCGAAAACGCCATCACCGCCGTCCAGAAGGGCAGCACCTATGTGGCAGACGTGTCCGAGGCCCTGGAAAAGACTGTGGAGCTGGTAAACTCTGCCGTTTCCAAGATGGGCGACGTGGCAGACGCCAGCCAGCAGCAGGCTGAGTCCATTGAGCAGATCCGCGAAGGCATCGACCAGATCTCCGCTGTTGTGCAGAACAACTCCGCCACCAGCGAGCAGAGCGCCGCTGCCAGCGAGGAGCTGTCCAGCCAGGCCCAGCTCATGAAGCAGTTAATGGCGAAATTCACCCTGCGCAGCTATGCTGGCAGTGAAAGCGTGTCCGCCCCTGCTCCCGCTCCCCGGGAAATCAGCAGCGCCGACAGCAGCTCCTACAGCTCCAGCAGCTATTATGACGACAAGTATTAAGCCCTAAAAAGGAACATACTATAGCGTGAACGCAAGCAAAGCCGGACGGCCTTCTGGGGCTTGCCCGGCTTTGCCAAACAAAAGGGCCGAAAAGGCCGGAGAAGTTACCGAGGAAGGTGAAAGCCATGCAGGGGAAGCAGGACGCGGGACAAATTTTTGCACTGGACATTGGCACCCGCAGCATTATCGGCATTGTGGGCCAGGAGGAAAAAGGCCGCTTCCATGTGGCTGCCATTGAAAAAGAGGAACATGGGCGGCGGGCCATGCTGGACGGGCAGATTGTAGAAATACAGCAGGTGGCAGAGGTGGCGAAGGCTGTGGTCAGGCGCTTGGAAGCCAAAACCCAAACCCAGCTTAAACGGGTGTGCGTGGCGGCAGCGGGCCGAGCCTTGCGCTCCCAGGGGGCGGGGTTCTGCCTGGAGTTCCCAGAGCTGCGGATAGCCGACGCGGATCTGCTGGGCCAGTTGGAAGCTGGGGCTGTTTCCGCGGCGGAAAGCGAGCTGGCTGCCCGGAACGAGACAGGGGACAGGTATTATATGGTGGGATACACCGCCCGCCAGTACACCCTGGACGGCTACCCCCTGGGAAACCTTTTAGGCCACCGGGGCCGGAAGTTTGAGGTAGAGGTAGTGGCAACCTTCCTGCCCTGCGGGGTGGTGGAAAGCCTGTATGCCGTGGTGTCCCGGCTGGGGTTGGAAGTGTCCTCCCTGACACTGGAGCCGATCGCCTCCCTGAACGCGGCAATCCCGGAGGACATCCGCCTTTTGAACCTGGTGCTGGCGGACATCGGCGCGGGCACCTCCGATCTGGCAGTGTGCCGGGAGGGCAGCGTGGTGGGCTACACCATGGCGACCGTGGCAGGGGATGAGGTGACGGAAGCCCTGATGAAGGGCCTTCTGGTAGACTTCAAAACCGCCGAGCGCCTGAAGCTTGCCATAGGCGCCAAGGAGCCTCAGCCCTATTCCGACATCCTGGGCATGAAGCACGAGGCGGATCCCCAGGATCTGCGGGAGCTTGCCCGCCCCGCCGCCCAGCGGCTTGCCAAAGAGATCGCCCAGAAAGCAGTGGAAATCAATGGGGGCACCCCCTCGGCTGTGTTCCTGGCAGGAGGCGGCAGCAAGCTGCAGGGCCTGGCCCAGATGGTGGCAGAGGAGCTGGAGATGAGCGAGGGCCGGGTGGCCCTGGCAGGCAGGCACTTTGAGGCCAGCGCCTATTCCGAGGAGTACGATCTGGAAGACCCGGAGTTTGCCACGCCCCTGGGCATCGCGGTATCCGCCGCCCTGGGCATGATAAACGACAGCTATATGATCACCCTGAACGGCGGCCCGGCAAAGCTTTTCCGAAGCGGGATGCTCACCTTGCGGGACGTGCTTTTGATGAACGGCTACCATTACGCCGACATGATGGGCCGCACCGGGGCCAACCTTACCGTAACGCTGAACGGGGAGCGCAGGTTCTTCCGGGGAGGCCCCGGCGCGCCTGCCCGGATGATCCGCAACGGGGAAGAGGCCACGCTCTCGGATGTGGTGCAGGCCGGGGATCGCATTGAGTTCACCCCGGCTGTGGCAGGGGCCGCTGCGGCCTGTACTTTAGGGGAGCTTCTGGGCGGAGGCGTTTCCGGAGCCATGGTCAATGGCAAAGGGGAAGGCCCAGGCTATGTCCTGCGCCAGGGGGACGTGGTGGAAGCCCTTGTGCAGGATGTCCCGCAGGCTCCGCCAGAACCTCCCGCCCCAGCGCCTAAGCCAGTTTTGCCGGCAGAAACCCCGGCGCCCCCGGCCCGTAAGCCAGTTCTGTCAGCGGAGAACTTAGCAGCCCCAGTCCGCAAGCCAGTTTTGCCAGCGGAGGACTTGGCCCCCCCGGCCCGCAAGCCAGTTCTGCCAGCGGAGAACCTGGCATCCCCAGTTCCAGCGGCTCTGCCCAAAGAGGAGGAATCGCCTGCCCTGCCGAAAAAGCGGGAGCGCCCCCTGCCTCCGGCGGAACCGCCCAAGCGGGAAGAGCTGGCGGGGCAGATGGAGTTCGGGGGCGGCAGCCCTGGGGTGTTGCAAATCCAGATGAACGGCGGAATGCTCCGCCTGCCTCCCAAGCCCCAGGGCGGGGAGTATTACCTCATGGACGTGCTGCAATATGCCGGGCTGGATTTTGACAATCTGGAAAAGCCAGTGGAGCTGCTGGTAAATGGGGAGGCCGGGCAGTTCACCCAGGTGCTCAAGCCCCTGGATGACGTAGTCATACAGTATCAGGAGGGCTAAAGCAGGGATGCCCTGCAAAAGCCCAGGCAGAAAGGGGGGATCGGATTTGAGACGAATTTGCACACTGCTGGCAGGGTGCCTGCTGCTGCTTACCCTGGCGGCCTGCGGCGGCGGGGAAGGGACTTCCTCCCTGGGCACGCTGGCGGAAAGCGCTTTAAGCCAGTTGGAGTCTGCCCAAAGCGAGCTGGAAGTGATGACAGTGGAGGAAACCGTAGAGAGCTTCAAGCACCTTTCGCCCCAGGTTTTAGGGCTGAAAGGGGACAGCCTGTCCACATATGAAATCTACCACGAACAGGCCAGCGTCCCGGTGGATGGGATTCCCTGCCTGGAAATCAGCGTGTACGGGGAAAGCGAGTCAGCCCACACCAACGTGGTGCTGGGAACATACCTGTATGCCAGGGATGGCACAGCGCTGTACGAGCTGGATGTGGAGACAGACACCCTCACCCGGCTGGAGCTTTAGAAGCCATACCAATCGGTACAGCTTCTCAAAACTGCACAAAAAAGCCGCGGGGAACCGCGGTATTTTTTGTGTACGAACAGCCTGAAAGTCCTTGTAATATGCTCCAAAGATCCAAAGGGTGAATATGAAATTTTTAGATATTTTACAGAGAAATTCAAAAGCGCGTGCAGGCAGAACGCCGTTCCCATCCCGGTTTTGGCAGGAAATAGCAGGGGTTGGGCCTGCTTTTCGCGAAAGCAGAGGGCGGGGCAGCAGTAAATATTGGCTCTTGCAATTGGAAAAGCTTCATGCTATAATTTATGTTGTCAAAAAAGGCAGGCGAAACCGCCAAAGAATTATATGAATTTTGTTAGTTTATAATAAAAAACACATAAACAGCAAGGAGGGCCTGTTGTGATCAGTCTGACCAATAACAGTATGCGCATGATGGAGCGTTCCATGGACTTCCTGTGGACAAAACAGGCGGCCATTCTGGATAATATATCCAATGCGGAAACACCTAATTATAAAGTGAAAACCGTTACCTTTGAAGAGTCCTTCCAGCAGGCCATAGAGGCTGCCGACCGGGACCGCCAGGGCAGCGGCGTCCAGCCTGCCATGCGCAAGGCTATTGAAAGCGTAAGCTGGGACGTTATGGAGCCGGAAGAAGTGGTGCGCATGGATGACAATGGCGTGAACGTCACCGAGCAGAGCATGGAGGCAGTGCGCAACGCCTACCAGCTCCAGTATGTATACCAGAGCATTTCCAGCGACATAAACGCACTGCGCACCGCTATTAACGGCTAACGGGAGGGTACATAGCATATGGCTTTTTTAGGTTCCATGAATATAGTAGGCTCCGGCCTTACGGCCCAGCAGCTCCGCTTAGATGTAATTTCCGAAAATATTACAAATCTGAACACCACCCGCACCGAAGAGGGCGACGGGCCGTACCGGCGGAAAATTGTGGTGTTTGAGGCGGAAAGCGGGCGCAACGATTTCCGCATGGCAATGGCAAGCGCCATGGGTGCTTCAAACCGAGGCTCCGAGCGGGCCGGGGGCGTGAAAGTGGTGGAAATCGCGGAAGATCCTTCCCCCTTCTCCATTTCCTATGATCCCACCCATCCCGACGCGGACGAGGAAGGGTATCTGGAAATGCCCAACATCACCCTTGTCAAGGAGATAACCGACGCCATGGCCGCCACCCAGGCGTATTCGGCAAACGTAACGGCGTTTAACACCCTGAAGGCCGTAGTGGCCCGGGGCATGGATATCGGGCGGTAATAAAGCCGCCGGCTTTTTTGCGCGTTTTTACACATAGGAAAGAGGGTAAAAAAACCATGAACCATATTTCGCAAATCTCCCCGCTGTGGAGCACCATGCCCCTGACCAAGGTGGAGGAAAAAGAGAACGCCGCCCCTGGGGCTGCCTTTGCCGATATTTTCGGTTCGGCTGTGGAGGCTGTGCGCCAGTCAGACGAGGAAAAGAGCCACGCCCAGTACCTGCTGGCAACAGGCCAGCTGGATAACCCCGCGGAATTGCAGATAGCCGCCAGCAAGTATGAGATGTCCGTAAGCCTGATGGTGCAGTTGCGCAACAAGGGCTTGGAAGCTTATAACGAGCTGATGCGCATCAGCCTGTAATGATTCCTCTTGCTTGGGGAAAAGCGGTTGGGACTGAGTGGAGGTAGTGCCCGTGGGAGAGAAAGCAAAAGATGTCGTGTCTAAAACAAAAGGCTTCCTGGGGAAGCTGGGGAAAAAGCTGTGGATTATCATTGCCGCTGCAGTGGCGGTGGTGGCGGGTATCATTATATTCGTCTCTGTCCAAGGCTCTAAAAACCCCTATGAGGTGCTGTTTACAGGGCTTGTCAGTGAAGACATGCAGTCGGTAACAACGTACCTTGCCAGCGCCGGCGTAACCGATTACCAGATACAGGGAAGCGACACCGTGCTGGTGCGGAAGGAGCAGGAGCCGCAGCTTAAGGCCCAGCTTCTGATGGAGGGGTATCCCAAGTCCGGCTTTGGGTATGAAACATATCTGAAAAACGTAGGTTCCCTTTCCACAGAGTCGGACAGGCGCACCATGTATATATATGAGCTGCAGGATAGGCTGGGAGCCACCATCCGCTGCCTGGAGGGTGTGCAGGACGCAAGGGTGAACATTTCCGTCGGGGAAGACAGGCGCTATGTGCTGGGCCAGGACGATGTCCTCATGGCCAGCGCCGGCGTCACCGTCACCATGAAGGACGGGGAAGAGCTTGGCAAGAAGGAAGCCAACGCCATCCGCTCCCTGGTAAGCCGCAGCGTCCAGGGCCTGGAAATGGAAAAAATAACCATTATAGATACCCAGGGCAATACATATGACGGCACCGAGGTAGACAGCGAAAGCACCGATATGGAGCTGCAATACGCCATTGAGGAGCATGTCAACAATAAAATCCGCAAAAGCGTGCTGGCTGTGCTCACCCCCATGTTCGGGGAGGGGAACGTTTCCGTAGGCGTGAACACCACTGTGGAAATGAGCACCAGGTTTGTGGAGAGCACAGAATACGACCTGCCTGACTGGGCCAACGACGGCAGCACCAACGGTGAAGGCATTGTGGGCCAAAAGGTATGGCAGGGAAAAATCGTCCGGGGGGACGATGCCGCCGGCGGCACGGTAGGCACCACCACCAACGCCGACCTGCCCACCTATGTGGAGCGCGCCCCTGTCACAGGCAACGAGGATGAGCTGGAAGCCAGCGGGGAGAAGATATATAAGGTAGACGAAACCCACACCCAGCAGGAAATCCTGGCAGGCACGGTTTCCGATGTGATGGTGTCCGTCACCATTAACAGCGACGTGCCCAATGTAGCCGACGCCGACGCCCTTTTAAACCACGTGGGCCGGGCTTCTGGCATCAGCGCCGACATGCAGGCCGAGAAAATATCCATTATCAGCCATCCCTTCTATGCACCGGAGGACGATCCGGACACCAAGGCCACCGACGGCCCGGTAAGCATTATCAGCGGCATACCGGATTGGGTGCTGTACGCCCTGGCCGCAGGCCTGCTACTGTTCATGATCCTGTTCTTCCTGCTGCTCGTCATGCGCCGCAAGAAGAACCAGGCTGTGCTGGAGGAAGCGCCTGTCATGTCCATTATGCCTGAGGTAATTGCCCCGGCGGCAGAGCCGGAGCAGGAGCCGGAAGGGGCAGACATTATGGAAGTTCATGCGGAACGGAGCATGGAGCTGCGCCGCGGCGTGCGGGAGTTTGCAGAGCAGAATCCTGAGATAGCGGCTCAGATGGTCAAGACCTGGCTGAAGGGAGATGAGGAGAGCAATGCCGGCGAAAGTGAAACGTGAGAAGCGGGAAAAGCGCGAAAAGAAGAAAAAACGCAAAAAAGGCGAGCCTGATATAGAAGAACTGGCGCTGGCGGAAGCCCCTGCGGCTGAAATGGAAGCAGCCGCCCCTCCGCCGCCTGTCATAAACCTGGAAACAGGCAGGCCTATTTCCCCCATTGTGGCAGGCATGAGCGGCGCCCAGAAGGCGGCCGCGGTCATCGTGGCACTGGGCGTGGATAAGGCTTCCGCAATATACCAGTATATGGATCCAGAGGATATAGAGCTGCTCACCTTAGAGGTGGCAAAGCTGGGCTTCTTGGACTCAGACGCCACAGAGGACGTGCTCACAGAGTTCTACCAGATGTGCATGACCAACAAGGCCGTCACCGAAGGCGGGTTGGAATATGCCCGTACCGTGCTGGAGAAGGCCTTTGGGGAGCAGTCGGCTTCCAGCCTGCTGGATAAGGTGACAAAGTCCCTGAAGAACAGGGAGTTCGCCTTCATGAACAAGGCCGGGGAAAAGGATCTGTTCACAGCCCTGCAGCACGAGCGCCCCCAGACCATTGCCCTGGTGCTCTCCTACATAGAGCCAGACAAGGCGGCAGGCGTGGTGGCGCAGCTCGATCCCCGCACCCAGCTCAAGGTGGTGCAGCGCATTGCCCAGATGGACAGCGCCTCCCCCTCTGCCATTAAAATTATCGAAACCGAGATGTCCAACAAGTTTGCCAGCATCTTCAGCGCCAGCCATGTACAGGTGGGCGGCATAGACTTTGTGGCAGACGTGATGAACCATTTGGACCGTTCCAGCGAGAAAGGCATTTTCGACGGCCTGGTGGAGCGGGACGCGGTTCTCGCGGACGAAATCCGCAAGCGGATGTTCGTGTTCGACGATATCATCACCATGGACGACCGTTCTGTGCAGCGCTTCCTGCGGGACTGCGATCCCCGGGATCTGGTGCTGTCCCTCAAGGCGGCCAATTCCGAGGTGGCAAACAAGCTCTTTACCAATATGTCCTCCCGTATGGCAGAGTCCATCCGGGACGATCTGGAAATCACCACCAATGTGCGCATGAAGGATGTGGACGAGGCACAGCAGCGCATTGTCGGCATCATCCGCACGCTGGAGGAACGCAACGAGATTATTATCCTGAAGGGCGGAAAGGACGATATCATTGCCTAATATCCTGAAGCGCTTTACCAATGTCACCGCCAATAAATATGTGTTCCCCAACGCGGCGGATCTCCCTGTCCTCGGCGAGGAGCAGGCCGCGCCCCCGGCAGAAGAGCTGGAGGAGGGGATGTCCCAGGAGGAGGCTATACAGGAAGAGCCAACGCCGGAAGAGCCGGAACCTGCCAGCCAGTCCCCTGTGGACTTTGCCCAGGTGCAGGCGGAAGCCATTTTGGCAGACGCACGCCGGGAAGCGGAGCGCTTTATGGAGCAGGCAAGGGAAGAGTCCGCCCTGGAGCTGGAGGATATGCGGCGGCAGGCGGCCTCCGAAGGCTTCCAGCAGGGAATGCAGGAAGGGCTTCTGGCCGGCAGGCTGGAGGCGCAGCAGCAGCTTGAAAAGGACGCGGCACAGCAGGCGGCAGATGTAAAGGCTTTCCTGCAGGCCGCCCAGGTGGAAAAAGAACTGTTGCTGGAAAAAAGCAAGGAAGATTTAAAGGAACTGGCTCTGGCCATTGCGGAAAAAGTCATCCGGGTAAGCCTCCGCAGCTCCAGCGATATCCTCATCCGCATGATAGAGGCCGCAACGGCGAAAAAGCGCCGCTGCGAGTGGGTGCAGATCTATATAGCAGACTGCGACGCCAGGACAAACGCCCAAACCATCCCAGAGCTGACAGAGGCCATGCGCCACCTGTCCGACCGGGTGCGGGTTATCCCCATGGCGGACGACGAGTCCGGCACCTGCATCATTGAAATGCCAGACGAGATTATTGACGCCAGCGTTTCCACCCAGCTTGACAACCTGCGCGGGGTGCTGGATAACGGAGAAAGGGACCCAGGGAGATAGCCCATGTTTCAGGATACCATCCGCCGGGTGCAGCAGGCTGAAACCATCGGCCACACCGGCAAAATTGAGAATATCGTGGGCATGTCCATTGAGGCCTCCGGCAGCCGCGCGGCTGTAGGGGACATCTGCCGTATTTACAGCGGCGAGTCCGGGGGGCAGATTCCCGCGGAGGTGGTGGGGTTCAAAAATGACCGCATCCTCCTGATGCCCTACAGCGAGATGACCGGAATCTCCTCCGGGAATTTTGTGCGCAACACCGGGCACCAGCTCCGTATGCGGGTAGGCCCTTTCCTCAAGGGCCGCATTATCAACGCCCTGGGCCAGCCCATAGATGACATGGGTGCCTTTGAGGGCGGCGATTCCTACTGCATCGGCAGTTCCTACATAAACCCCCTGTCCCGCCCTCCCATCCGGGAGCGCATGGAGTTCGGGGTCAAGGCCATCGACGGCCTCCTTACCATCGGCAAGGGCCAGCGCATGGGTATCTTTGCCGGCTCCGGCGTAGGCAAAAGCACGCTCTTAGGCATGATAGCCAAAAACGTAAAAGCAGATATCAACGTTATCGCCCTGGTGGGCGAACGCGGGCGGGAAGTATTGGAATTTGTGCAGAAAGACCTGGGGGAGGAGGGCATGGCCCGCTCTGTGCTGGTGGTGGCCACCTCCGACCAGCCCGCCATGCTGCGGATGAAGTGCCCTTCCGTAGCCACAGGCATTGCCGAGTATTTCCGGGATCAGGGCTATGACGTGCTCCTGATGATGGATTCCCTCACCCGTTTCGCCATGGCCCAGCGGGAAATCGGTCTGGCAATTGGGGAGCCGCCAGTGGCCAGAGGCTACACCCCTTCCATCTATGCAGAGCTGCCCAAGCTTTTGGAGCGCAGCGGAAACTTCAAGCGGGGATCCATCACCGCCATCTACACGGTGCTGGTGGAAGGCGACGACACCAACGAACCGATTGCCGATACAGTGCGCGGCATCCTGGACGGGCACATTGTGCTGTCCCGGCAGCTTGCGGCCCAGAACCACTATCCCGCCATCGACATCGGGGCCAGCATTTCCCGTCTGATGGTGGAAATCGTGGACACAGAGCACCAGCGGCTGGCCTCCCGGCTGCGGGATATTTTAAGCATATATAACCAGAACGCAGACCTTGTCTCTATAGGCGCCTATAAAGCGGGCACCAACCAGAAGCTGGACTTTGCCCTGACCAAGATTGACGAGATAAACGGCTTCCTCATGCAGGGCACCAAAGAGGTTTTCAATTACGAACAGTGCCTGGCGGAGTTACATAAAATATTACAGTAAAGGGGTGATGGGCCATGAAGAAGTTTAAATTCCAGTTGGATACTGTCCTGCGCTATAAAGGGCAGGTGCTGGACACCCGACTCCAAGAGCATGGGCAGGTGCTGGCACAGGTACACCGGCAGGAGGACGTGCTGGAGGAGGCCCAGGAGAATCTGTGGGATTATCTGGAGGAATACCGGGAAAAGCAGGCCGCCGGCATGACGGTTGTTGACGCCATGAAGTACCAGATGGGCATTGAAGTGCTGGAAAGAGCTGTGCAGCGGGAAGAGGAAAAGCTCCGGCGGCTGCGGCAGTTGGAAGAAGAAAAACGGGCGCGGGTGGTGGAGGCCAAACAGGAAACCTCCACTTTGGAGCGGCTCAAAGAGATAAAGCAAGGGGAGTATAACAGCGCCTTAGCCAAAGAGGAGGAAAAGCTGATAGATGATTTGGTCAGCGCAAGGCGGGCGGCGCAGCATGTGTAAAGACTGTGCAACTTTTTTTGTAAAAACTGATGACAGCCAGAAAAAGATAGTGTATAATAAAGTGTGGCTTGTCGGTGTTTCCCGAAAAACACCGGTTTGACGGTTTTTCTGAAACAGGCGTATAAGGCTGGGGAGGCCCAGCGTACACATAGATAGCACGGATACAGAAAGGAGGTGGACAAAATGCAGGTGAATTCTTTCTTCCAGGGAATGCTGAACATCGGCGCTCCCGGCAGCCAGGGAACATCCCAGGGCGCTTCTTCCGAGGAAATCGCCAAGCAGTTTGAAGACATGCTGACAGAGCATGCCCAGCAGAACAAGCAGGAGAAGCCCGCCGTAAAAAAGGACGGGGAAACAGCGGAGAAGCAGCCCCAGCAGCCCCAGGACGGGAAACAGGAAGCTGTCCCGGAGGAGGGCCAGGAGGTAGCTGCGGGCTTGGTAATGTCCCAGCCGGTGGTGCTTTTTGACGTGATCCCCGCGGAAAACGGCCAGCAGATCCCGGCCGGAGTCGATCCCCTGGCAGGCGTGCAGGAGCAGGCCCCCATACTCCAGGAGCAGGCGCTTCCGGAAGCCGTGCAGGAGCAGGCCGCTGCGCCGCAGCGGCCGGAGGTGGAAATCCCCCAGGAGCAGCCTGTACTGCAAGAGGCTGAACAGCCAGTCGCCCCAGTGGAGCCCCAGCCCGAAACCCCTGAAACAGAGGTGGAGGCAAGGCCCCAGGAGCAGCCAAAGCTTCAGGTGGAAAGCGAAACCACCCCTGTGGCGGATCAGGCTCAGGATGCTGACACAGACGTGCAGGAAATCTGGTATGACGGCGCCCGCCCCGTGTTCCAGCGGGAGACGGCAGCCCCTGTAAAGGTAGGGGAGAACTACGAGCCTGTGGCCCCGGAGGAGGCAGACGCCCCCCAGCAGCTTATGAACAGGCTGGGCCAGATGCTGGAGCAGGGCGACACCCATGTGGAAATCAACCTGGCCCCGGCAAACCTGGGTAAAATGACGATTTCCATCACCCGCACCCAGGAAGGCGCCCTTCATGTGGTGCTGGGCGCGGTAAGCCAGAAGGCCACAGATCTTCTGCAGCAGAACAGCGGGAGCCTTCAAAGCCTGCTGGCAGCAGGGAACCAGGGCGAAGTGCGCATTGAGGTGCAGCAGCAGGATCCCCAGGAGCAGCTCAACCAGTTCCTGAACCCCGACGAGCAGAACAGGCAGCAGCAGAACCAGCAGCAGAAGCCCCAGAAGCAGGCGGCCTCCGAAGACTTTATCCAGCAGCTCCGTTTAGGGCTGGTTGATAAAGAGGAGGAGTAAGCAAAACCAACTGAAAGGAGGGACAGCACATGGCAAATGATTACATGGGCGACCTTGCAACCATTATGAAAGTCCCAATCACCAACAAGGTGGCTGACAAGAGCACTAACAAGAAAGCTGGCTCCGACCTGGACATGACCGACTTCCTCACCCTGATGGTAGCGGGCTTTAAGAACCAGGACATGGAGAACCCGGCGTCCACCTCGGACATGATGAACCAGCTTGTGCAGATGTCCGTAGTAACCGCCATCAACAACATCAACTCCCTGATAAGCGAGTCCACTGTTATGACCTATGCCGCTTCCCTGGTAGGGAAGACCGTCACGGTGGCCAAGGCGGCTGCGGGCGGCAAGGGATATGACGAAATCGAGGGCGTTGTAACAGGCACCGGCACGTTAAACGGCAAGCAGGTAATTTTCCTGGGCGAGGATACCTACTACCTCACCGACATTATGGCAGTAGGCAAGCTCCCCGAACAGAAAGAGGAGATCGACCCGGACGGCGGCGCAACGGATAAACCCGATGGTTCCGGCGGAACAGAAGGCTCTGGCGGGACGGAAGGATCCGGTTCCACAGGCGGCGACAACGGCGTAAAGCCTGATGGCAATATGAATATTCCGTCTGCGATATAAGCCCGGGCTATTTGCAAGAGGAAGGATGGCCCAACCATGATTGACAGAATCTCAAGGGGGGCGGGGGTTGCCAATGCCCCTGGCACGAAGCAGGCAGCGGCTTCCCAGAAACAGCGCCAAAGCTTTGGGCAGGTGCTGCAGGGAGAGCTGCAAAACCAGGTGAACTTTTCCAAACATGCCATTTCCCGGGCAGAAGAACGGGGAATCGAGCTGACGCCCACCTTGATGGAAAAACTGGCGGGGTCGCTGGAAAAGGCCCAGGAAAAAGGCGCTAAAAACATATTGGCATTTGACGCCACACAGGCCTTCATCATTAACGTCCCTTACGGACGGGTCATCACAACCATGAGCCAGGATGAGATGAAGGAGAATATTTTCACAAACATTGACGGCGCTGTGCTCCTGTAAAAATAAATTATACAGATAGCCGGACCCACCGGGGGCCTTCTGCCCCCACGGGATGCTATGGCAGGCGGCCCGAATGACTGCCTGCCGGCAGCGCCCACATTATAAAGGAGAAATTATCCCTATGACTGGTGCAATGTATTCCGCTGTTGCCGGCCTGCGCGCTCACATGAACGCGTTGAACGTAATCGGCAACAACATTTCCAACGTAAACACAAACGCATATAAGGCCTCGCGCTATACATTCCTGGAGTCCATGTACTCCAACGTCCGCGGCGGTTCTGACGGCACCACCATCGTGGGCGGCAGAAACCCCGCCCAGAACGGCTATGGCGCCTCCATCGGCACCATCGACCTGGACATGAGCACAAAAAACTTCACCCCCACAGGCATCAACGGCGACTGCATGATCAACGGCAACGGCTTCTTCATCGTGGGTGACAAGAACAACGTAATCGGCAACAGCTCCGACCTGAAAGACATGCTCCTCACCCGCCATGGCGACCTTGCCTTTGACAACCAGGGCTATCTGGTAGACGGCAACGGCAAGGTAGTATATGGCTACCTGGCAACGGAGAAAATGGTGCAGAACGACGAGGGTGACTGGGTGCCTCAGTACGAGGGCCAACCCCACCTCACCGCCATGCGCCTGCCCATGACCGTGAAAAAAGAGTGCTGGGTCATGACAGACGCCCAAGGCCAGGTACACATTACTGGTGAAAAGCCAGCCGTAGGCCAAACGATTGATGGCATCACACTGGATGAAAACAACATCAACGAATGGATCCACAAAGAAGTAGGCGACTGCATTTCTCCCGGCTATCGGCAGATTCCGACCGCAGCGGACGGAACAGTGGCTCCTACAGATCCTTGGGAATTTGTGGATTATGAAAATTCAGAGTTTGTCAGCGACAGCCGCGCCCTGGTGGACAACATCAGCATTGATGAAAAGTCCGGACGGGTAACCGCCACCACCCAGAATGGCAAAGTGGTTGTCTGCGGATACATCGCCATCGCCAAGGTGGATAACCCCAACGGCGTTTCCCACATCGACGGCCACTATTATCAGGCGCTGGAAGGCGCGGGCCGCGTCCACGCCACCTCTATCGGCCACGCCGTGCAGAACAGCCATGGGCCGGTTATGGATAATACGACAAATCCGCCAACTGTGAAAGAGCCTGCAAGTTTAGGCTGGCGTGGCACTGATGCCAACGATCCCACTGTAGGTTCCGGTATCCCCGGCGAATACGAAGGCATCCTGAACTCCGGCGGCACCACCCTGATCACCGGCGGCCTGGAGTCCTCCGGCACAGACCTTGCTTCTGAAATCAGCAACATGATTCTCGTACAGCGCGGCTATCAGGCCAATACCCGTATCGTAACCGTTACAGACACCATGCTGGAAGAACTTGTGAACATGAAGCGATAAAAATAAACAAGGCCACCAAAAGCGGGGAAAATCCCAGAGGTTTCATCCCCGCTTCGGCGTGGCTGTATTGAGAAAGGCGATGAACTGGATGATCACACTGACTAAAACAAACAAGGAACGGTTTTTGGTGAACCACATGCAGATCGAATGTATCGAGATGATCCCCGGCACAAAGGTGGTCATGATGAACCACGACTTTTACCTTGTAGAGGAAAGCGCCCAGGAGATCATTCAGAAGATTGCGGACTATAACGCCAAGGTAATGGACATCCGCCGGGAAGTAACCGTAACAAACGCTAGAAGATAAGCGCAGACGCTGACATACAGCGCCCGGGAATATCGACTGAATGAGGGTGACGTTTTATGAACATAGGATATTTTATAGGTCTGCTGGTGGCAATCGCGGTTATGTTGCTGGGTATGATGGGCTTCCCCGAAATCAACCCTTCGCTGATAACAAACTTTGGCGACGGCCCTAGCGTTATGATCGTTATCGGGTGTACGCTGGGCATTGTTCTGGCCAGCTTCCCCCTGAAAACAGTGTTAGGAATCCCGAAGCATTTCGGCATTTTGCTGAAAAACCCCAAGATGACTTCCGATGTAGTCATCAACCGCCTGGTGGATTTGGCGGGCATTGCCCGTAAGGACGGCCTGCTGGCCCTGGAAGAACACGCCAACCAGGAGGAAGACCCCTTCTTTAAACAGGCTATTATGCTCATTGTGGACGCCAACGACCCCGACCGGGTCCGCGCCACCTTGGAGAATGATATAGAATGCATGTCCGCCCGGCACAACGCGGCCGCGGCCCTGTATGACAAAGGCTCTGCGGTGGCCCCGGCTTTCGGCATGGTGGGCACCCTGGTGGGCCTTATCAACATGCTGCAAAACATGGACCCCACCAACGGTTCCTCCACCATCGGCAAGGACATGGGCGTGGCCCTTATCACAACCCTGTACGGCTGTGTGCTGGCCCATATGATTTTCAGCCCCATCGCCAATAACCTCCGCGTCCGCGACGAGGACGAGGTGCTCATAAAGCTGATTATCGTAGAGGGCATCACCTGCATCCAGGCTGGTGAAAACCCCAAAATGCTCAAAGAAAAGCTCTTAACCTTCGTGGCGCAGAAGCAGCGCGAAAAGATTGGAGCAGGCAGCGGCGGCGGCAGCGGCGAGTAAGCTTCCCTGCCTGCGGCCCTGCATAGAAACTAGGTAAAGGAAGTGACTTGCTGCCATGAAAATGAAAAAGAGCGACGGGGGTGGCGGCGGCGCCAACTGGATGGACACCTATGGCGACATGGTTACCCTGTTGTTATGCTTCTTCGTGCTTTTGTATTCCATGTCCACTGTAGACGAAAACAAGTGGAAAGCTCTGGTGCAAAGCTTCAATCCGGACGCCATCGAAACCCCGACCGATCCAAAGGGCAACGATGGGCCTAACGCCGATCCCCTGCTGCCGAACGCTTCCTCCGATACCCTCTCCCCAGAGGATATAGACGCGAAAGCCGCCCAGGAGGAAGTGGATAACGCCATGGAGGATCTGTACCAGATGCTCATGCAGTATATCCAGGATTCCGGCAAGAACATTGAGGTAACAAAAGGTGACGGCGTGGTGTATGTAAACTTTGACGACACTGTGTTCTTTGACGGCGAGGAATACGTCATCAAGCCGGCAGGCGAAGAAACCCTCAATGTAGTCTGCGGCGTGCTGGACAATGCCGCCCCATACATCGACGAAGTCCGGGTGCTGGGCCACACCGCCCAGGCCAACGCAGACCGGCCCAATACCCCGTCAGTAGACCGGTTCCTGGCCTCGAATCGCGCTACCAATACTGTCATCTATATCCAGGAGCACACCAGCGTGCTGGATTCAGCCCGCCTGGTCAGCGAGGGATATGGCCAGCACAGGCCTATCGCTCCCAATGACAGCGAAGCCGGCCGTGCCAGGAACCGCCGGGTGGAAATGATCATTTCCGGCAAAAACATGCTGGATAAGCTGGGGGACAGCATCGAACAGTACCATACGCTTGTAAAGGGCGAGGCGCAAGCGCCCGAATCCTCTGCCCCATCTTCTGCCAGCCAGGAGGAATCCAGTACGTCCCATGACGCCGGGCTGAGTAACACAGAAGGGCAGGAGGGGTAGTCCATGGCGGAGGTATTATCACAAGCGCAGATTGACGCGCTTCTAAACTCCATGAACGGCGGGGGCGGCGATTCTTCCCCGAAAAAGGAAGAGGCCCCGGAGAAAAAATACCGCAAGTATGATTTCTCCAGCCCCCGGAAGTTTACAAAAGACAGGCTGAAAATGCTCAGCGGCATTTTTGATAACTATTCCCGCGTTCTCAACACCCGCATAAACGGCCTTGCCCGGGCCACTTGCGAGGTGGAAGTGGAAGGCGTGGAAGAGCAGCGGTATTTCGAGTTCGCCAACGCCCTGACAGACACCATGGTGCTTACCAGCGCCCACCTGAACCTGAAGGGGGAAGTAGAGGAAACCCCTGTGCTAATGTATGTAAGCACCCCCTTCATGGTCAGCATGATGGATCGCATGACTGGCGGGGACGGGGATGTGGTGGATGATCTGCCAGACGATTACGTTTACACGGATCTGGACTTAAAACTCTATGAAAGCCTGGTGAAGGATTTTGTCTCCATCATGGGCCGCAGTTGGGAAAACTACATCCAACTGGATTTTGAGTTCGGCAAGGTGGAGACAAACCCCACCTTGGTGCAGCTTATCGGCATGGACGAAACCGTCGTGCTGGTGGAGCTAAGCGCGAAATTCCCCAACGTGGAGGGCCGTATCAGTATCTGCCTGCCAGGAATGGTGCTGATGAATGTTTTCGCGGCAATCAACGCCGACAACCCCGCCAAGCGGGCGCACGAGGAGGACAACTCCGGGGAAATTATGGACAACCTGCGGGATTCCACCCTGGAGATACACGCCGAGCTTGCCCGCACCAGCCTGCGCTTGGGGGATGTCTACCGCCTCAGCGTGGGGGATGTCATAGACCTGAACCAGAAGCAGGACAGCCCGGTGTTCCTGCGCATAGGCGGGAACCAATGGTTTGACGGCCTGATGGGCGTAAGCGAGAAGAAATTAGCGGTGAAGATCAAAGAGGTATATCATAACGCCGAGAGAAGGGACAGTTTGGAAAATGAGCAATGATGTTTTTAGACCAATAGAATTAGACGCTATCGGCGAGATCATGAATATCAGCTTGGGTTCATCGGCCACAGCCGTATCCAACCTGCTGGACCACAGGGTGGATATCACCACGCCCACTGTGGAAGTGGTGAATGTGGAGGACTTCTCGCTAGGCTCCATTGAACCTGCCGTAGGCGTTGAAATCAAATACGTAGAGGGCCTGGAGGGCAGCAACATCATGCTGCTGCGCCTAAGCGATATCAAGGTCATTGTGGACATCCTTATGGGTACGGATACCCCCTTGGAGGACTTCGTGCTGGATGACCTGACCCTGAGCGCGGCCTGCGAGGTTATGAACCAGATGATGGGCGCGGCGTCTACCGCCTTGTCAGATTTCCTGGGGCGCGTGGTCAATATCTCCACCCCGCAAACCTTTGACGTATATGACCTGGACGCGTTCAAAAAGGAACGCATGCCGATAGAGTCCGGACCCATTGTAGCGGTTCGTTTTGCCTTGAGCATTGAGGGCAAGCTCAAGAGCGAATTTATGAACGTTATCTCCGTAGAGCTGGCAAAGGAGCTGATTGCAGGCTTTGGCCTGGATACAGAGGAAGAAACCCTTCCCGCCCCGGCCCCGGCCCCTGCACCCGCTCCCGCCCCGTCCTCTGGCGGCGTGATGAGCCAGGAGGAAATCGAGAAGATGCTGGCGGGGGGCGCGCCTGCCGCCGCGCCGGCCCCGGCTCCCGCCCCGTCCTCTGGCGGCGTGATGAGCCAGGAGGAAATCGAGAAAATGTTGGCGGGAGGCGCGCCTGCCGCCGCGCCGGCCCCGGCTCCCGCCCCGTCCTCTGGCGGCGTGATGAGCCAGGAGGAAATCGAGAAAATGTTGGCGGGAGGCGCGCCTGCCGCCGCGCCGGCCCCGGCTCCCGCCCCGTCCTCTGGCGGCGTGATGAGCCAGGAGGAAATCGAGAAAATGCTGGCAGGAGGCGCGCCTGCTGCCGCCCCGGCCCCGGCTCCCGCAGCCCCGGCCCCTGCGGCCCCCGCGCCTGTTCCTCCCGCGGCCATGCCTCCCGAAGGCATGGCGCCCCCGCCCTATTACCCGCCCTACCCGGGGCAGGAAGGGCAGCAGGGCGGATATCCCGGGTACCCGGGATACTATCCCCCGCCCTACTATGGCTGGCCCGCTCCCCCGGCTCCCCAGCCGGCAGATCCCAAGGTCATTCCCACCCAGCAGCCGAAAATGCCCAGGTTGGAAAATGGCCAGGAGTTAAGCCAGGAGCAGGCAGAAAACCTGGATTTGATTATGAACGTGCCCCTGGAGGTCACGGTGGAAATAGGCCGCACACGGCGGCGGGTACAGGAAATCCTGGCTTTTGCCAAAGGCTCCCTGGTAGTGCTGGATAAGCTGGCAGGGGATCAGGTAGACCTGTTTGTCAACGGCAAGTGTATTGCCCGGGGCGATGTGGTGGTAGTCGATGACAACTTCGGCATCCGGGTGACAGAAATACTCAAAAAACCCGATCTGGAGGACGTGGCTCAGTTAAAATGAGCGCCAGATACGAACCAAACTAAGAAAAGAGGAGAACTACAATGGCAAAGATCTTATTAGTTGACGACGCTGCATTCATGCGCAAGGTTATCAAGGATACCCTGAGCAAAAATGGGTATACTGACCTCCACGAGGCTGTGGACGGGGCCGACGCCGTAGAAAAGTTCACGGAGCTTTCCCCCGACCTGGTAATCATGGACATCACCATGCCCAACATGGACGGCCTGGAGGCCTTGAAGGCTATGAAGGCCAAGAACCCCGCCTGCAACGTGGTTATGTGCTCTGCCATGGGCCAGGAAGCCATGGTTATCGAAGCCATCCAGTCCGGGGCCAAGGACTTTATCGTAAAGCCCTTTAAGCCGGATCGCATTATGAAGACGGTTTCCTCCATCGTCGGGGAGCCGTAAGGAACCATGCCCCAGGGAGTTTTATCGCTCTTAGGCATGCTGCTGACCATAGGGGTGGTGCTGGTGCTGGCCTATTGGTGTACGCGCCTTATCGCCCGCCGGGGCCTGCCGGGCCTGCCCGGATTTCCCCGGTCAGGAGAAAAAGCCCATGAAAACATGGCCCTGTTGTGGCAGCGGAACGTGGGCAAAAATGAACGCCTGGTGCTGGTGCGTGTACACAGCCGCTGCCTGCTTTTAGGCGTGACAGGCGGGAGCATCCAGGTGCTGACAGAGCTTTCCCAGGAGGAAGCAAAACAGTGGCTGGAGGGCCAGCCCCCGGGCGGGGACAGCGCTCCCAGCTTTGCCCAGATACTGAAAGGGAGCTTTCCCTCAAAAAAATGACGAAAGGATGGTGACAGCGTTTGGACAGCGGCCTTGACAGCCTGAACAATCTTGTAAACATCAACGGTGACAGCGTGCAGGTGCTGGACATCATCCTTTTAACTACGATTATCACCCTTCTGCCCTCCCTGGTGATCATGTGTACATCCTTCACCAGATATGTGATTTCCCTGTCGTTCCTGCGAAACGCCATGGGCACCCAGCAGACGCCGCCCAACATGGTGCTGGTGGGCCTTGCCCTGTTCTTAACCCTGTTTACCATGGGCCCGGTGCTTTCCCAGGTGCAGGCAGAGGCTTACGAGCCATACATCAACGAGGAAATCACCCAGGAGGAATTTTTCGACCGGGCGAAAGCCCCTCTAAAGGAATTTATGCTGCGGCAGACAGAGCCATCCTCCCTGGATATGTACTGCGGGATGGCGGGCATCAGCAAGCCGGATACAGAGGAGGAGGCAAGGGAATTGCCCCTGCGGATTATCGTGCCCTCCTTTGCCACCTCAGAGCTGAAAAGGGCTTTTGAAATCGGCTTTTACCTCTATATCCCCTTCCTGCTCATCGACATCATCGTGGCTTCCACCCTTATGTCCATGGGCATGGTCATGCTGCCGCCTTCTATGATTTCCACGCCCTTCAAGCTCCTGCTGTTCATCACACTGAACGGCTGGGAACTGGTGTTTTCATCCCTGGTGCAGACATTCCGCTGAGGCAGATAGAGAAAGGCAGGTGGCAGTATGGGGACCACGCAAGTTGTAGACGTATTCCGGGACGGCATCGGTGTTGTCATCCGGCTGGCAGGGCCAATGCTGCTGCTGAGCATGGCAGTGGGCGTGCTCACCGCCATCATACAGGCCGTCACTCAAATCCATGAACAGACCATCTCCTTCATTTTAAAGCTGGTGGTGGTGGGGCTGTTCCTGGTTATCGGCGGGGACTGGATGCTGGGAAACCTCCAGGAATATGCCAGGGAACTGCTGGAACTGATCCGGGCATAACCTATGGACAATTTAGACAATCTGTTAAATTGGGACAGCTTAACCCTGTTCATCTATATCACAGCCCGCATGTCGGGCTTTGTGCTGTTTACCCCCTTGTTCAGCCGGTCTAATATCCCCCGGTATTTCAAGGCCGGGTTTATTATGCTTTTAAGCGTGTCGGTAAGCTATGCCTATACAGGCGTTGTGACAACCCCCGGCACCCTGCTGGAGCTGATGGTAAAAATTCTGCTGGAGCTGGGCCTGGGCTTCATGGTAGGCATGATCATGCAGATGTTTTTCTTTATCCCAGCCCTGGCCGGTACGGTTATGGACGAACAGATGGGCCTTGCCATGGCCGCCACCTATGATCCCGGCTTTCAGGGGAACATGACCCCCTCGGCAAACCTGCTGAATATCTATGCCATGCTCCTGTTCATTGCCGCTAATGGGCATTACACCCTTTTGCGGCTGATGATCTCCTCCGGAAACCTGGTGCCCTTTGGGGCGGCAGCTTTTGGGGAGGCCACGGCGGAGCGGGTGGTGGAAATTTTTGCAGACTGCGCCCTGATGGGGGTGAAGCTTTGTATGCCCATCCTGGCGGCAGAGTTTATGGGCCAGATAGGCATGGGGGTGCTGATGAAGGTCATCCCCCAGATAAACGTGTTTGCGATTAACATTGAGTTAAAAGTGCTGGTAGGCACCGTCATCCTGTTCTTCCTGCTTTCCACCTTCAGCGAATACATCCTGGCAATGGAAACCACCATGCTTTCAGAGCTGGAGAAGGCTGTGTCCCAAATCGCCGGCGGGTAGCCCCAGCCCCTCCAAAACCGAGAGGGATCCATAAAAAAAACCATTTCCCAAAACGAAAGGTTTTTGAGGGGGGCACGGGGGCAGGCAAGCACGCCGCAAAAGCGGGGAAGCGCAAAGGGGGGACACTGTGGGAGACAAAACCGAAAAGGCCACGCCGAAACGAAGGCGCGACGAACGGAAAAAGGGCAACGTGCTGCTGGTGCAGGACGTGATAGCAGTGGCAACCCTCATAGGCAGCGTCATGATGATCCGGGTGCTGTTCCCCACCTATGTGGAGAAGCTGCAAGGCATGTTCCGCTATACTTATTCCTATCTGGGCCTGATGGCGGAAGGCGCAGCCATAGAAGAATTCCTGGGGGAGATTGTGGTGCAGGGCGCCATCATTTTCGTGCAGACCGCCGGACTGATGCTGGCAATCACCGTATTGATGGCGGTGTCAGCCACCTTTGCCCAAACCCGGCTCCTGGTCACTGGGGAGCTTTTGAAACCCAAGTTCAACCGCATAAGCCCGGCCCAGGGCATCAAGCGGATTTTTTCCCTGCGCAGCATCGTGGAGGCCCTGAAGGGCCTTTTGAAAATCAGCATCCTGCTGTACCTGATTTACACCAGCGTGGAAGAACTGGTGCGGGTTTCCGGCAATTTCCTCTACACCGCCCTGCCGGAAGCCTGCGGCTACTTGCTGGAAGCCATTTTCTTCATGCTTTTGAAGGTAATTTTGGCCTTCGCCGCTCTGGCAGGCTTTGACTTCCTCTACCAGTGGTGGGATCACGAGCGGAAAATGAAAATGTCCAAACAGGAAATAAAAGAAGAATATAAACAGACCGAAGGCGACCCCCAGGTAAAGGGGAAGATTAAGGAGATCCAGCGGAAGATGGCCCAGGCCCGTATGATGCAGCAGGTGCCCCAGGCCGATGTCATTATCCGCAACCCCACCCATTACGCCATTGCCCTGGCCTATAAGCCGGGGCAGGACGCTGCTCCCAAGGTGCTGGCTAAGGGCCAGGATGAGCTGGCCATGCGCATTGTGCAGAAAGCCGAGGAGTGCGAAATCCCCACCATCGAAAACGTCCCCCTGGCCCACGCGCTTTATGACACCGCGGAGCTTTACCAGGAGATCCCGCCGGCGCTGTACGGGCCGGTGGCGGAAGTGCTGGTGTATGTGTTTAAACTGGCAAACAAGCTGCCCGGATAAAAGGCCTTTTACCTTTGTGCATTTCTGCCAAATCTCTGGCAGCACAAAAGGTGACAAAATGGTTTCAGAAATGACAAAATGTTTACAAAACTACCGTTTTTTCCCAAAAACCAGCAGTTTTTTGCAGAAAAACAGCAGGTTTTTCACCGCCTCGCAAAGGCAGGTTTTATAGGGAACAGGCTTGCAGGCGCGTTTTTTATGCATTTTGACGGCATGGCAGATATTTCTTCCCGCAATGCCGCAGGATAGTCTTTATTTATCCGGGAGTTTATGATATAATAGGCTGTACCCTTTAAGCAAGTCCAGAAAAAGGAAGGGAGGATGCCCATGAAGCGGATACTGGACAACGCGGTTTCCCTGTTTGTGGTGGTAGTGGTGCTGTTCCTGATTTTGCCCCTGCCCACCTTTATGCTGGATGTCCTTCTGGTCATCAACATAGCCCTTTCCGTGATAATCCTTCTTATCACCATGAATATATCGGAGGCCCTGGAATTTTCCATTTTCCCCTCCCTGCTGCTCATCACCACCCTGTTCCGCCTAGGCATGAACGTTTCCTCCACCCGGCTGATTCTGTCAAACGGGGGCAACGCGGGACAGGTTATTGCTGCGTTTGGGCAGCTTATCACCAGCGGCAACATTGTAATTGGCTTCATCATATTCTTTATAATTGTGCTGGTGCAGTTTATCGTTATCACCAAGGGCGCGGAGCGCGTGGCCGAGGTTGCCGCCCGCTTCACCCTGGACGCCATGCCTGGCAAGCAGATGGCCATTGACGCGGATTTGAACACCGGCGTAATCGACGAGCAGGAAGCCCGTATGCGCCGCTCAAAAATCCAGAAGGAATCCGACTTTTACGGCGCTATGGACGGCGCTACGAAAATCGTCAAGGGCGACGCGGTGATGTCCCTTATCATTACCCTGATAAACCTTATCGGCGGCATTCTTATCGGCGTGGTGCAGGGCGGCCAGGACATTGGGACAGTGGCCTCTATTTACTCCACCGCCACCATTGGCGACGGCCTGGTTTCCCAGCTTCCCGCCCTGATGATCTCCACCGCCACCGGCATGATTGTCACCCGCTCTGTTTCCGACGGCAGCCTGAACAGCGACGTGCTGGGACAGTTCAAGGCCCAGCCCCGGGCGCTGATGACGGCGGCAGCGGCGCTGGTGTTCCTGGCGGTTATCCCCAACACCCCCACTGTCCCCCTGGTGATAGTGGCCAGCGTTATCTTCGCCATGGGCTTCATGATCAGCCGCGGCGGCAGGGCCAAGCAGGTGCAGGAGCAGGAGGCCGAGGAGGCTGCCGCCCTGGAGCAGGTCCCGGAGGCCGCGCCTGCGGAGTCTGACTATTATAAGGATATCAGCAACGTGTACTCCCTGCTTTCTGTGGAGCCGATTGAGCTGGAGGTGGGCTACAGCCTTATCCCCCTGGTGGATGAAAGCAGCGGCGGCAAGCTGATTAACCGGGTGGTTATCTTCCGGCGGCAGTATGCCCAGGAAATGGGCTTCGTGGTGCCCACCGTGCGTATGCATGACAGCTCTATTATCGGCACCAACCAGTATGTGGTGCGCGTGAAGGGCGAGGAAGTGGCAAAGGGCGAAATCCTGGTGGACTACTACCTGGCTTTGGAGCCTGCCAAGCCCCTGGGCGAAATTGACGGCATTGAGACAGTGGAGCCGGCCTACGGCATCCCCTCCCGGTGGATTCTGCCGGAGAACAAGGAAATGGCGGAGATTTACGGCTATACGGTTATCGACCCCCTGTCCGTTATGCTGACCCACCTTTCCGAAACCATCAGGCGCCATGCCCACGAGCTGCTTACCCGTTCGGAGACGATCCAGCTTGTGGAGAACCTGAAGAATACATCCCCGGAGCTGGTGGAGGAGGCCTGCCCGGCAGTGGTTTCCTATGCCATGCTGGAAAAGGTGCTGCGGAACCTCCTGATGGAGGGCGTGCCCATCCGGGACATGGAAACCATCCTGGAAACCATGGTGGACGCCATGAACACCACCCGGGATCCGGATATTATTACGGAGAGCGTGCGCAGTGCCTTGAGCCGCACCATCACCCGGCGTTTCTGCGAGGACGGGCAGCTTAGGGCCATGACCCTGGACGCAGAGGTGGAGCGGAAGATTGTGGCTTCCCTGGTGAAAAACGACCATGGCATCTATTTGGCAATGGAGCCGGAACTGATACAGACCGTTATCACCCAGCTTGCGGAGCACATTCCCAAGTTTGGCGATTTGAACCAGTCGCCCATCCTGCTTACCAGCCAGGTGATACGCATTTATCTCAGCCGGCTTTTGTCCCAGTATTTCAACAACCTCTACGTGCTTTCCTTCAGTGAGATTGTGGGCACAGTGCAGATCCAGTCTATCGGCAACGTGACCATGCAGCAGGGGGCAAACGTGCGAAGGGCGGTGGGCACATGACGGATTCCGCCCGGAAGCCTTATGAGGAAATGACCACCGAGGAGCTTTTCGCCCTGTACGGGGAAACCCGGGATCAGGATTTGAAATGGGAAATCGCCTTACGGTATACGGGGCTGATACGCAGCATAGCCCTACAGATACGAGGCGTGTTCTGCAGCTTCACGCAACTGGACGACATCATCAACGAAGGCCTGATTGTGCTGGCCGACGCGGTGGATAAATTTGACCCGGAGAAGGGGCGCTTTGAAATGTATGTGGCAAAGCGCATCCGGGGGATGATTGTAGACCTGGCCCGGCAGCAGGACTGGGTGCCCCGCACAGTGCGGCAGCGCGCCCAGCGCATTGACAAGGCTGTAACGGAAATGTATAACCAGACGGGGAAAATGCCCAGCGACAGCGAAGTGGCGGAAAAGCTGGGCATTACTATAGAGGAATACCGGGAGGCCATGGCAAACGCCTCCCTGCACAACATCCTGTCTTTAGACGAGGTTTTCGAGGGCAATGACAGTTGGGAGGCCGCCGCGGATCCGGAAAGCGGGGGGCACCCCGAGCAGGCGCTGATGGGGGAAGAGCTGGTGAACACTCTGGCAAAAGCTGTCAGCACCCTGAAGACCAACGAACAGCTTGTTCTGTCCCTTTATTATGAGCGGAACCTGAAAATGAAGGATATTGCCACAGTGCTGGAAATCAGCGCGCCCCGGGTGTCCCAGATACACGCCAGGGCTGTGCAGAAGCTGAAGGTGCTGATGGAGGACTATATGCGCAGCGGGTAAGGCTGCGGCAGGGGCGGACTTACCCCCCAAACCAATTTCAGAAATCTTTTTCGGGAGGAAAAGGAAATGTTCAAAGGCTTTTACAACCTGGCGTCCGGGATGATTACCCATGGCAAAAACCTGGATGTCATTTCCAACAACATGGCAAACGTGGCCACTTCCGGCTTTAAGGAGGACTGCTTTACAGGGCAGACCTTTGATGAGGTGATGTGGAGCCGCGTAGGCAACAAGGAGAAAATCTATACGGATATCGGCGGCATCAGCTATGCCACTGTGCCCAGCCAGCTTTATACCGATTACACCCAGGGCGCCTTTGATGAAACAGGCATGCCTTTGGATTTCGGCATAGAGGGGGAGGGCTTTTTCGCCATTCAGACGGGGGACGGCATTGCGTACAGCCGGGCCGGCAACTTCACCCTGGATGACGAGGGGTATCTCACCCTGCCGGGCTTTGGGCGGGTGCTGGACATTAACCGGGAGGAAATCCTGCTGGTGACAGACAAGGTGCGTGCCGACGATTACGGCAGGATTTACACGGAAAACGGCGGCTTCTTAGGGCAGATCGGCGTTTACGAGTTTGCGGACAACGGGGAGCTGACCAAAAACGAGCGGGGCCTGTTTGTGGGCGGGGGGGAACCCCAGCTTGGCACAGCCAGGGTGCTTCATGGCATGGTGGAACGCTCCAACGTGGGCATGGTGCAGCAGATGGTGAAAATGATGTCTACCCAGCGGGCCTACCAGAGCGCGGCGCAGCTCACCAAAATGTATGATCAGGTGATGACCCACGCCACCACAGATGTGGGCCGGCTGCAGTAAAACCGCCGGGCAATGAGCGCGGTTCTATAAACACAGGGAAAGAGGGCATGAAACGATGAACCAATCCTTCTATACAGCGGCGGTGGGGGCCTGGCAGCAGCAGGAGCGGCTGAATGTCCATGGCAACAACATTGCCAATGTGAACAACTATGGCTTCAAGGCCAAGAAGCCTTCCTTCGCGGCGCTGATGTATGATTTCATTGCCGGGGCGCAGGCCGACGAGCTGCCCCGGGGCACCGGCACCTATATGGTGGGCGCGGACACAGACTTCGGCAGCACAGGCTTTGCGGACACAGGGCTTGATTTGGATTACGCCATTGAGGGCCACGGCTTTTTCGCTTTGTGGGATCCTGCCAGCGGGGAGTACAGCTACACCCGGGACGGCTCCTTTACCAAGGCCGAATTTTATGTGGAGGGGGCGGTGGATCCGGACACCGGGGAACCCACCCAGGAAGCAAAATGGTATCTGTCAGACGGCGACGGGCGCTTTGTCATGGGCCGGGACGGCAGGCTGATTGAGCTGACAGAGGAGAACGTGAAGAGCGAACTGCCCATTGGCATTTTCGACTTTGTGAACACCAACGGAATGCTGCATGTGGGGCGCAACCGTTTTGTGCCTGTAGAGAAAAACGGGCAGCTCCAGATGGGGCAGGGAAAGCTGGTGAAGGGCTATCTGGAGCGCTCCAACACAGATTTGGCCCATGAGATGGTGAAGGTTATCGAGTCCCAGCGCTCTTTCAGCTATGCGCTGAAAATGATCCAGACCTCGGATGAAATCGAAACCACAGTAAACGGCCTGCGCTAAAAAAGAGGAAAAAATCGAGGCTGGCATGGCGCCTGGCGGGCGGAAAAGCCAGACAGGAAAGGCTGGAATGCCTGAACAGAACGGGCAGGACGGCGTTCTCCTGCGGGGCTGGGAATGCGGGCCTCTGAGAGGAGGAACCATATGGAAATTAAGAATTATGACTACTTGGGCAGCATGGAAATGGATACCCTGCGGGAAGTGGGAAGCATTGGCACGGGCAACGCGGCCACAGCCCTTTCCGGGCTTTTGAACCGGCGGGTGCGCATTACCATGCCGGAGGTGCGCATTATGGAGTATAACGAGGCTATCGACTGGATAGGCGGCCCGGAGAATGTGACGGCCGGGGTGCTGGTGCGCATTGGCGGGGACATTGGGGGCATTATGCTTTCCGTGCTGCCCCTGGAGTTTGTAAACATGGTGCTGGAATGTATGCTTGACAACAAGGTGGAGGAGTTCGAGCATCTGGACGAACTGCAGCGCTCTGCCCTGGTAGAGGTGGGGAACATCATGATTTCCACCTTCATCAACGCCCTGTCCGGGCTGTCCGGCGTAACCATGGAACTGACCGTGCCCAGCCTCACCGTGGACATGCAAGGGGCTATTCTGGCAGTGCCCATGGCGGAATATGGCGGGCAGACAGACTACCTGATGACCATTGGCGGCAATTTTACCTGTGATGATTATGAGCTCCCCTGCAGGCTGCTGCTTTCCCCGGAGATTCGGGGCCTCAATTATCTTTTGCGTAAGTTGGGCGTGACAAATGGCTAACGGACAAAAGCTGGTGGTGAAGATAGCCGACATGAAAATGGCGCAGTATGGAGAGGAGCTTATAACATACGCGTTGGGATCCTGTATCGGCATCTGCCTGCAAGACAAGCGGACAAAGCTTTCCGCGCTCATCCATATTATGCTGCCTATCAATATGGAGGCGGGGCGGAAGAATACCATGAAATACGCGGACACAGGCATACGGGAAACCCTGAAACAGATGGAAGCAAGGGGCGCCCGGCGGGCAAACATTGTGGCAAAGGTTGCCGGGGGCGCGAAAATGTTTGAAACAGCCCAGGGGAGCGCCCTGGGGAATATCGGCAAGCGCAACGCCGACAGCGTACATATGATTTTGCGGGCTGAGAAAATACCCCTGCTGGCAGAAGATTTGGGGGGCACTACAGCCCGGACCATCTCCTTTGACCCGGGTACGGGGAAGGTGACGGTGCGCAGCTATGGCAAGGCGGACTATGTGATTTGACTCAGGAGAAGAAAGGGAGCGAGTGTAATGGCGGCCATCATGAATGATGAAATCCTGCTGGAATCTGGTACCAACGAAATAGAGATTATGGAGTTCACCATTGACGGGGTGCTTTACGGCATCAACGTGGCGAAGGTGACGGAAATCATGATCTCTGCGCCGGTAAAATTCATGCCCCACACCCATATGGCGGTGGAGGGGATTTTCAAGCCCCGGGACGCGGTGATTACGGTGATAAACCTGCCTAAGTACCTGGGCGTGGAGGAATGCGAGCCAAAGGAAAAGGATTTGTTTATTGTAACCGGGTTCAATAAAATGACCCTGGCTTTCCGGGTGCACACGGTGGTGGGCATTAACCGCATTTCCTGGACGGAAATCCAGAAGCCGGATAAGACCATCAGCGGCGGCGACGACGGGGTGGCCACAGGTATTGCCCAGTGCGGCGGGGATTTGGTGACTATCCTGGACTTTGAGAAAATTGTGGCGGAGATTGCCCCGGAAACCTCCATCCAGATAAGCGAAATTGACGAGATGGGCCCCCGGGAGCGGAACCTTCAGCCCATTTACATAGCGGAGGATTCCATCCTCCTTTCCCGCATGATCCGGGACGCCCTGACAAAGGCGGGCTACACCCACCTGAGCATGTTCCCCAACGGCAGGGAGCTGTGGGAGCATTTGCTGGAAAGCAAGCGCCATGGCACCATTGACAACGATGTGTCCCTCATTGTGACAGATATTGAAATGCCCCAGATGGACGGACACAGGCTGACAAAGCTTGTGAAGGATGATCCGGAGTTAAAGCATATCCCGGTGATCATCTTCTCCTCCCTGATAAGCGAGGAAATGCGTATTAAGGGCGAAGAGCTGGGGGCAAACGAGCAGCTTACCAAGCCTGAAATTGGGCGGTTGGTTTCCGTTATGGACGGCCTTCTCCAGGAAAAGGCGGCGCAGGGCGAGACAGCCTGACACTGCCGGGGAGAAGCAGGCCGGTTTTTTAGAGAAAACGCCTGATATGAGGAGGCTCTATGAGAGAAAAATATATTGTGCGGCAGCCTATTAAAAATGCGGGCAGCCAGGTGATAGGCTATGAGATACTGTATCATGGCGAGAACCAGGCATATGGCAATGAGGAGGCTACAAATGACTTTGCCGCGGCGGATACGGTATATAACTTTTTGCTGCAAAACGTGGAGCGCTCCCTAAAAGGCCCGGTCCACTTCATGACATTTACCACAAACCTTCTGATGCGCAAGGCCCCCCGGCTTTTTGGGAAGGAAAGCCTTGTCATCCAGATAGATGACAGCGTGATTATCCACCCCTTTGCCATGCGCTTTGTGCAGCAGTTCGCCAGGGATGGGTATAAAATCGCGGTGAACGAGTTCCGCTTTTCTCCCCGGTACATGGCGCTGATGGGGGAGATTGATTACATCAAGTTGAACTTTGAGACAACTGCTGACGCTTCTTTGCGCAACATTATTGAGATGGCCCACAGCATGAACAAGCAGTGCATTGCCACCCAGGTGGAAACAGAGGAGATTTATAACAAAGCCGTTTCCATGGGCGTGGATGCTATGCAAGGCTCTTATGTGGCCCAGAAGCTTGCCACCAAGGCCCACACCAGCGGGTATCTCCAGAGCAACTTCTTCCGGCTGATGGTGGCTGTGGTGCAGGAAGAGCCGGATATGGAGGAGATAGAGCAGATTATCGCCACAGACGCCACGCTGACCTATGGCCTGCTGCGGGTGGCGAACACAGCCTATTTCTCCACCAGCCGGGTTACCACTATCCGGCAGGCCATTATGACGCTGGGCATTGGGCAGCTTAAACAGTGGATTTACCTTTTGAGCGCCAGCAACGCGGAAAACGAAATTGACCCGGATTCAGAGGAATTCCTGAAGCTTTCCTTTATGCGGGCCAGCTTCTGCAGCGAGCTGATGCGCTATGCAAAGAATATGCCTATCAGCCGCACAGACGCTTACCTGATGGGCATGTTCTCCACCCTGGATTACCTCATTGCCGCTCCTTTGGAGGAAATCCTTTCTACTGTGCCTGTGGCAGAGGAGATTAAGGACGCTTTGCTGCGCCACGAGGGCCGCTGCGGCGCGCTGTATGACCTGGCCATCAGCTATGAGCGGGCAGACTGGAAAAACATCAATGTGTACGCGGAAAAGCTGGGCATTGCCACAAACCTTCTCACCAGCACCTATTTTAGCTGCACAGAGGAAGTAAACATGATTTGGAAGCAGCTTACGGAGATGGAATCTTACGCCCCTGCAGAGGAGGCGTAAAGGTCGCTTCTGGCTTCATGAAACAGCAAAAACAGCATGTGCGTTTTATAACACATGCTGTTTTTGCTTTATTGTCTTATGGAGGGGAGATATAGTAAACACACTTGAAAATCACTATACATCAGGCCCGCAGGCTGTTAAGCAAAGCGAAGCTTTCTTTGGCGTCGGGCAGGAAGTTTGCGCACTGGCCTTCCACGCTTACCCGGCCCTCATAGCCCATGACCCGCAGGGTGGAAAAGAGGGCGGCATAAGCCTCCCGATCCTGCTGCGGGTCTTGCCTGCTGGGATAGGCCCGGTTCTGGGGCCTTGCCATGTGGACATGCCACAGCAGTTCCCCTGCCTCTGCAAGGGAGGAAAAGGACTCGTTTCCAGCGGCCATGTGGTAGGTATCCCCCAGCACGCCTACATGGGGAAGCTGGAGCAGGGAGGCCAGGATAAGGGCTTCCGAGACAAAATGGAGGATGTTGCACTCCTGCCGGCGCAGAGGCTCTATGGCAATGCGCAGGCCGTTTTCCCTGGCAAGGCCGTCTGCCAGGGTGAGGAAATCCCCTAGCTGCCGGAAGGCTTTTTCATGGGGAAAGTTTTCCGGCACCCGGCGGCTGGCCCCGGATCCAAAGACAATAACCTTTGCACCCAGCTTTCGGACACGGCTGAAGGCCCGAGAGAGATATTCCCCGGCCCGGGATACATCTGCCTGGGGGCCTGTAAGGGGGATTTCCCCTGGCATCATCACGTTCATGGCCTCACAGGAAAGGCCCGATTCCAGAAGGGTTTTCTCGGCCTGCTGGAAGTCCTCCTCGGACATGGCGGCAACGGCGCTGAGGCTGGTTTCGATGTAATCAAAGCCGGCTTGGGCCAGGGCTTTGGCGTTTTCAACTCCTGTGCATACACCCAGCTTTATCATAATGGGTTCCTCCTTTATGGGTTTTCCTGGCTTTGGAAAAAGGCGGGCAGGTCGAGAAGGGAGGGCAGGACAGGGGCGGGGCACTGGGCAAGCCGCCTGACGCTCTGGTGGCCCTGGGCCACCAGCACACAGCGGCAGCCCATCTTTGCCGCCACCTCCCAGTCGTGGAGGGTGTCCCCCACGCACCACACCTGCCCGGGGGCAAGGGAGCGGGCCTGGAGGTATCTTTGGGCCACCCCGGCCTTCCCGGCACCCAGCGCGTCCTGGATGCCCAGGAGAGCGTCAAAATAACCCTCAATGCCCAGGGCTTTTACCTGCTCCTCCAGGGCCTCCTGATGGGAGGCAGAGGCCACAGCCTGTCCCACGCCCCAGGCCTTAAGCCGCTCCAGGGCTTCCTCTGCGCCGGGGCACAGGCCGCAGGCAGCGGCGGCCTGGTTATAGGGGCGGATATATTCCTCCGCCAGCAGAGGGAAAGGCTCCTTTGCGAAATCGAAGCCGACGGCGCGGTAATAGTCTTCCACGGGGAAGGTGAAAACCTCCCGGTAGCGGGCCATGGTGAGAAGGGGCAGGCCCCGTCTGCTGAGCATGGCGTTCATGGTGTCCACGCAGGTTTGGGCATCGTCCAGCAGGGTGCCGTTCCAGTCCCAGATAACGTATGCAGGCTTCACAGGCTTTCCCCCTCTCCTTTTTCTTCGGCTATCATCCGGTAGATATCCCCTTTGCGCAGGCCAGTGGCTTTGGCGGCCTCCTTGGCGGCGGCGCTGGGGGAAAGGCCTTTTTCCATCTGCGCCCGGGCCAGGGCGGCAGCTTCCTCCAGGGAGGGGCCGCTTTCCTCCTGGGGAGCGGGGGAGGCCCCCTTGATAACCAGCACATACTCTCCCCGCGGCTCCTGCTCCCGGTAACGGGCGGCGGCTTCCCCTAAGGTGGTGCGCCACACCTCCTCGTGGATTTTCGTAAGCTCCCGCACCACAGCTATGGGCCTGTCCGGCCCAAAGGTTTTAGAGAAGTCGGAGAGGGTTTTGCGCAGCTTATGAGGGGCTTCATAGAAAACCATGGTGCGCTCCTCCTTTTCCACTGCCAGCAGGTGCTCCCGGCGGCTGCGCTTATTGACGCTTAGAAAGCCCTCAAAGGTGAAGCGCCCGGTGGGCAGGCCGCTGACAGCCAGGGCGGAAATCACCGCCGTTGGCCCGGGCACCACGTATACGGGCAGGCCCTCCCGGGCGCAGGAGGCCACCAGGGCTTCCCCGGGATCGGAGATGGCAGGCATGCCTGCGTCGGAAACCAGGGCGCAGGTTTCGCCCCCCTTTAGCCGGGACAGGATTTGCGCCCCCCTGTCCAGCTTGTTGTGCTCGAAATAGCTGATGAGGGGCTTGTGGATGTCGAAATGGGTGAGCAGCCCCCGGGTTACCCGGGTATCCTCCGCCGCGATGAAGTCCGCTGCCCCCAGCACCTCCCTGGCCCGGGGGGAGAAGTCCCCCAGGTTCCCAATAGGTGTGCCCACTATGTATAGCGCGCCTTTTTCCAGCATGTGCCGCCCTCCTAAGTTCATGGGACTCTGTCCCATACCCTGCAACCCCTTTTGAAAAAAGGGGTTGACCCTAAAACCATGCAGGGAATTTTTCTTGTATCACAATAACCAGTGCAAGTATGCTTGTCCTTCTTACATGATTTATGTTGTGCGGTAGTCCCCGTATATCCCCAAAAGCTCTGGGGAGGGGGCGCCGGCGGGATGTTCCAGCAGCAGGGCAGGCTGCATCTCCAGGCCGGGCTTCCCGCCCTTGCGGCACTCCAGCAGGAACAGGTAAGGGGCTTTGTCCAGGCGCTGCTGCACAAGGCGCAGGCGCTTTGGCTCCAGGCCCATCTGCCCGAAGGCCAGAATTGCCTGGGCCAGGCGCTGCACACGCAGGCAGACGCAGAGCCTGCCCCCATACCGCAGGGCAAATTTCGCGGAGCGTCCCAGCTCTTCCAAAGAGAGGGTGCTGCCCACCCGAGCCAAGGCCCGGGCCGGGCTGGGGCTTAAAAGGCCTGTGCCCGCTGCCTGGTAGGGCGGGTTGCAGGCCACCAAGTCCAGGCTTTCGTGGGGCAGGAGGGACTTTATCTGCCGCACATCCCCTTGTAGAACCGTGATGACGCCGGAAAGCCCGCTGGCCTGGACCGAAGCCGCCGCAAGGGCCGCCGCCTCTTTTTGCAGCTCTATGGCCCGCACAGCCCCGGGCTTTCCCCGGGCGGCCCACAAAAGGGGGATGGCTCCGCAGCCTGTGCCAAAGTCTGCGCAGGACTCCCCGGGGTTTGGCTTGGAAAAATCTGCCAGCAGCAGGGTGTCTGTATTAAAGCTGTGCTCTTTTGTCACCTGCACCCGGCAGCCCGGGGCCAGGGTTTCCCAGCGCGGTTCCATGGCGCACCCCCTTCCTGTATACAAAAAGAGAGCCTGCAAAAGGGAAAGCCCCCTTCCCAGACTCCGCTTTTCTTGTTTGGCAATGCCAATCAGCCCTCGACAGGAGCGCCTACGGGGCAGGTGCCGGCGCAAGCGCCGCAGCTGATGCAGGTATCGCCGTCGATTACGTACTTGCCGTCGCCCTCAGAGATGGCGTCAACAGGGCAGTCGCTGGCGCAAGCGCCGCAAGCGATGCACTCGTCATTGATAACATAAGGCATAGGGAACACCTCCATATATTTTTACACCCACATTATATCACATTTTCTGAAAATTGCAATGCCCACAGCCCATTTCCCAGCAGGGAATTTCTGTTTTCCACGAAAAACCGCCGTTATTTTTCCCCGGAGGCCTGCCGGCGGAAGCGGCGGGGGGGATAGCCATGCTCCCGGCGGAAGGCTTCTGTGAAATAGCTGGGGCTGTTGAACCCGCAGGCATAGGCGATTTCCGTGACAGACTGCCCGGTGGTGCGCAGCAGGTGGGCGGCGGCCTCCAGGCGGTAGGCCATGAGGAACTCGCCGGGGGTTTTCCGGAAATATTTTTTGAAAATCTGGCAGCACTTGCTTTTGCACACGCCGCCGGCCTGGGCTATCTGCCCCAGGGTGAGCTTGCGGGGGTAGTTGCGGTAAATGTAGTCTGCCATCTGCTTCTGTACGGCTACGTCCGGGTCGGACCGGGGAGGCGGGCCGGCGTTGCTTTCCTGCTGGACAAGCTGGAAGAACAAGGCCCACATCTGGTTGAGCTGGCTTAAAACACGCAGCTCAAAGGCAGGGGCCTTTTCCCGGTGGAGCCGGGCGGCTTCGTCCAGGCAGGCGCAGAGGGGATGGCTTTCCTCCAGAAGCAGGTAGGGGATATGGGCGCTTATGACGGGATCGATATAATTGCTGCGCAGGGCAATGTTATTGCTGAGGATTTCCGGGCGGAACAGCACTGCCAGGTAGACGCAGTCCTCCTCGCTGGTGGCCTGGGCATGGTGAAGCTGCCTGGCGTTTATCAGCACAGCCTGGCCGGCGCCCAGGGGGATTTCCACGCCGTTGACATGGTAAGCCATTTTCCCTTCCCGCACGTGGATGTATTCAATGTCCTCGTGCCAGTGGGCGAGCATTTCCCGGTTGGGGAACATGGAAAGGCGGGAATTGTCGTTGACGTAAAAAGGAACCTCGGGATCGTTATAGTACATGATTTCCGAATCGTCCTCCCGCCGGTGGATTTGAGCCACAGGACACCCCTCCTTTGTGGGAAAAATACGATTGTTATAAAAGCAGATGTTTTTCTTGTAGAAATCTCAGGACTGTTCGGGTATGATTATACCATAAACCATAAGGAAATGTCCAGGCTGGCAGATTCTTCTCCAACTGCTTATAAGTTATCCTTTTCATACTACATCCTCATAAAAGGGAGGCCCCCGCAAAACCTGCGGGGGCTTCCCTTTTTGCGGTTCATTAGGGGCATGTAGGGCTGGCCGCGTGCCGCCAGGCGCCTGCCCGCACCAGGGGGCGGTGCGCGGGGAGCGGAGCGAGGGATTCTTAAGGGCGGAAGTCCTTAAGCGGGTTCTTCGGGAAGCGCCCTAAGCGCTGCGCTTGCGGGCGCGGCGGCGCTTTTTGAAGGGATACATGGGGCTTTGGGAGTTTGCGATGACGTGGTCTATAAAGTGGAGCAGGGCCAGCATCAGGACGATGGCGAAAAGGAGCATGGGCAGCAGGGCAATGAGCATGGGCAGGGTGAGGCTTACCAGAGAGAAGAACTGCCCCAGGAACAAAAGGGCCACCACGAACACGGCAAGCAGGCCACCGAACAGGAAGCCCCGCAGGGAATTGAAGGGGGTGCAGACCTTAAAGAGCATGATGAAGCCTGTGAGGGAGGTGAGGATAACCGCCAGGGTGGACATCTCCTGGGGGGCAAGGCCCAGGGGGCCGCTGAGGGCACACAGCAGGACAATGTTCGCGGTCATGGTGAGGGCGGCGGGGATGCACATTTTCAGGACGTTGAAGATGAACTTCCCCCGCAGGCGGTCCCGGTTCGGCTCCAGGGCCAGGATGAAGCTGGGCACGCCGATGGTGAGGGAGCTGATGAGGGTTTGCTGGATAGGCTCGAAGGGGTAAGTATAATTGATGAAAATAAACAGCACGCCGATGAGGGCGGAGAAGATAGTTTTTTGCAGGAACAGGGAGCTGGAGCGCTGGAGGTTGTTGATGGAGCGGCGGCCCTCCTGCACCACCAGGGGCATGGAGGCAAAGTTGGAGTCTAAAAGCACCAGGTTGGAGACGGTGCGGGCGGCGTCGCTGCCGGAGGCCATGGCAATGGAGCAGTCGGCTTCCTTTAAGGCCAGCACGTCGTTTACCCCGTCCCCGGTCATGGCAACGGTGTGGCCGTCCTCCTTTAAGGCCTTTACAAAGGCCAGCTTCTGCTGGGGGGTCACCCTGCCGAACACAGCGTATTCGCTTACAGCCCGGCGGATATCCTCGTCGCTGCGCAGGGTGGTGGCGTCGCAGTATCTGTCCGCGTTTTCCAGCCCCGCCCGTTTGGCTATCTGGGAGACGGTGACGGCATTATCCCCGGAGATAACCTTTAAGTCCACCCCCTGGTCGGCAAAGTACCGCAGGGTGCGGGGGGCTTCCCGGCGGATTTTGTCGCTTATCAGCACAAGGCCCATAGGCTCCAGGCCTTCCGGCAGGGACTTGTCCTCAAAGGGGCTGTCCGACCGGGCCAGAAGCAGCACCCGCTGGCCGTTTTTGGAGTATTCCTCCGCCTGGGGGAACCGCTGCTGGAAGGCTTCCCCCAGGATGAATTCCCCTGCGCCCATGACATAAGCCCCTTTGCCGGGGAAGAAGGCCCCTGACCATTTTCGGGCAGAGGAGAAGGGCACTGTGCCGGAGGCATACCAGGCGCTTTGGCCGGGGAGGTAGTCCTTCAGGGCCAGGAAGGTGGGGTTGTCATCCTGAAGGCTGCCTGTGAGCGCGGCAAGGGCTTCTTTCATCTCCGCCTCTGTGCGGCCTTCAAAGGGGGAAAGCCCGTCTACCTGCATGGAGCCTTCGGTGATGGTGCCGGTTTTGTCCAGGCACAGGGTATCTACCCGGGCCAAAGTTTCGATGCAGTACATATCCTGCACCAGGGTTTTGTGCCGGGAAAGCTTGATGACGCTGACCGCAAAGGCCAGGCTGATGAGCAGCACCAGGCCTTCGGGGATCATGCCCACCATGGCGGCGCAGGTGCTGACCACCGAGCCTTGGAAGGTGTCCCCCAGGACAAAATACTGCTTCCAGAACAGCAGGCCCCCAATGGGCAGGATGGCAAAGCCGATGATTTTTACAATCAGGTCAATGGAATCCATAATTTCGGAATTCCGCTTTTTGATGTATTTGGCGTCCCCGGCGATTTTGTTGGCGTAGTTTTCCGCACCCACATGCTCCACCTGGGCGGAGCACTGGCCGCTTACCACAAAGCTGCCGGAAAGCAGGGGTTCCCCCGGCTGCTTTAAAATGGGATCGGACTCGCCGGTTATCAGGGACTCGTTTACCTCGCACTCCCCGGCTGCCACTACCGCGTCGGCGCAGATCTGGTTGCCGGCGGTGAGCAGGAGGATATCGTCTAAAACCACCTGCTCCACCGGGATGGTCTGGCGCCTGCCGTCCCGCAGGACAGCCGCCTTGGGGGAGGAGATGAGGGAGAGCTTGTCTATGGTGTGCTTGGCGCGGATGCCCTGGAAGGATCCGATGACGATATTCGAGAGGATAACCCCCATGAAAAGGGCGCTGCGGGGGGAGCCTACCAGGATAACCGCTGCCGCCAGGGCGAAGTTCAGAAGGTTAAAAAAGGTGAACACGTTTTCCCAGATAATCTGGCCCTCGGTTTTGCTTTTCACGCCGGAATCCCCGTTGTGCAGGCCCCGCTGTATCTGCCCCGCAACCTGCTGGGAGGAAAGCCCCGCGGCCGGATCCGGGTGGAGCCGCTGCCCCCTTGTCTGGTCTGTCTGTGCCATGTATGCCGCTCCTTTCTGCGCCTGGAAACGCCGTCCCGTTTATTGGCTGTGCGTATGTTTTTTACAGTTGCAAAGCTGCCGGCGGAAAAGGCAGCACTTATAGTATACACCAGGGAAATGGCTTTTCCAAGCGGGATTTTCCCAGATTCCGGAATTTATTTTTTGCCGAATTTAAAAGCGCCCCGGCGGAAAGAATTACCTATAATGGCTAAAAATTCATGCCCTAAGGGGGGCGGTTCGCCAAAAAGCGGGGCCATATGCGGGGAAAACACCTTTTTCACAAAGGAGTGATATTTGACAGAAAGAGAATGAACCGCTATAATGATAACAGCGGAAAGCGCTGTGAAACGGCGCTGCCACGCGGAAAACAGGCAACAAGGCCCTTTGTATATTTATAAACTGTGCAATGGCGAGCTGAAAGGAAGTAAGGATATGGTTGGGAAGAAAACGGCAGAATTTATGATTGTAAACCGCAGGACTGGCAAGGCACTGCAGGCCGCTGGCGTGGAGAACGGCCAGGGAGTGTGCCAGACCGCCCCCACCGGAGAGGACGCTCAGTTGTGGGCCCAGGACGGCGGACGGCTTATTAACAGGCTTAGCGGCAAGGCCCTGGACGTGGTGCATGGCGGCGTGGAAAGCGGCGCGCGGGCGCACCTTTGGGAAAAGGTGGAGGACGCGTCCAGCCAGCAGTGGGAGCTGGTGAAGGTTACCGCTACTTACAAGAAGCTTTTGAACGTCCAGTCCGGCAAGGTGCTGGATATTGTGGACATGAGCGAGGAGGACGGCGCGTCTGCCCAGCTTTGGGATGACGTGGACGGCGTGGGCCAGCAGTGGAAGCTTGTCCCCGCCGGGGAGAGCGCCCCTGCGAAAACTGTCACCAAAACTGTGAAAAAGCCTGCCTCCCCTAAAAAAGAGGCGGTGAAGGACGCTGCCAAGAAGGTGGAGGAGGCTGTGAAAGAGACTGCCGCCACCGTGAAGGAGGCAGTGAAGGAAACGGTGGCAAAGCCTGCCGTGCGGAAGGCTTCCGAGGGGGCGGCCCCTGCAAAGGCCCCCAGGGCAAAGAAGGCCCCTGCCAGAGGGAAAAAATAAGAACCTGTTTGTAACCGGAGCCGCCAGATCCGGCGGCGGGCAAACGGGTTTTAAAAAGAGAGACGGAAAAAGGCCCCGGCAGGCTTCTGCCAGGGGCCTTTTCTTTAAGAAAAATCCCTTGGAAAAATCTTGCCAAAAGGCCCTGCAAGAGGTATTATATAGTAGAGTATATTTTTGAGAAGCTGTACCGGCAGTTTCCATGCGCGGCGATGGTGCGGCGGCTCCGGGACATACATATAGAAAGGAAGATAAACATGGCACAGCTTTTATCCATGGGCGAGCTTTTGATTGATTTCACCCCTGTAGGGACAACAGAGGACGGCAGGCTGCTTTTTGCCCGCAATCCAGGCGGGGCGCCTGCCAATGTGGCGGTGCAGGCCCTGCGGGCCGGGGTGTCCGCCGGGTTTTTAGGCCGGGTGGGGAAGGATATGTTCGGGGATTTCCTTGCGGACACCCTGCAGGGCTGCGGCGTGGAAACCCAGGGCCTTTCCCAGGATCCGGACTACGCCACCACCCTGGCCTTTGTCCAGCTTAGCGAAACAGGGGACAGGGACTTCAGCTTTTACCGCAATCCCGGCGCGGACACCCGCCTTGCTGCCGGGGAGCAGGAGCGGAGGCTGATAGATCAGTGCAGGCTTTTATGCTTTGGCTCTTTGCTGCTGACAGCGGAGCCTTCCCGCTCCGCTGTGGAGGAGCTGGTGGGGTATGCCAGAAGCCAGGGGAAGGTGACGGCCTATGATCCCAACTGGCGGCCGCCCCTGTGGCCCAGCCAGGAGGAGGGCGTGGCCCGGATGCGCAGCCTGGTTCCCCAGGCAGACATTATGAAGGTTTCCGACGAGGAGCTTTCCCTGCTGACTGCGCGGGAGGGCATGGAAGAGGGGGCCAAGGCCCTGCTTGCCAAGGGCGTCAGCGTGGTGGTGGTGACCATGGGTCCCAAGGGGTGCGCTGTGTTCACCCAGGGCTATTCCTTCCGGAAGAACACCTATGACACCCAGGTGAAGGACACAACCGGGTCTGGCGACAGCTTCTTCGGGGCGCTGCTGGCGAAAATTGTGCAGAGCGGCAAAAAGCCCGGGGAGCTTGCCCAGGAGGAGCTGGAGGGCTTTGTGGACTTCGCAAATGCCGCCGGGGCTGTGTGCGCCACCAAAACAGGGGCCATCCCGGCCCTGCCGGACGCGGCTGCCATTGAGGCGTGCCGCAAAACAGTGCCCCTTTTGAAGCTGTAAAGGCAGCGTGTGATAATAATACAAGTGAGAGAAAGGCTGACTGCATATGGTAAAGATTTTAACGGACAGCTCCTGCGATTTAAGCCCTGCGCGGTGCGAGGAACTGGGCGTGGAGATGCTGCCCATTACGGTGAATTTCGGGGAGGAAAGCTTCCGGGCTAACATAGACATTACAAACGACGAGTTTTACGCAAAGCTGTCCCAGGCAAGCGAGCTGCCTAAAACCGCCCAGATTTCCCCGGCCTTCTTTGAAAAGAAATTTTCGGAATACAAGGACAGCGGGGACGAGGTGGTGTGCCTGTTTATCTCCTCCCGCATGAGCGGCACCCTCCAGTCTGCCGCTGTGGCAAAGGACATCCTGGGGGCGGAGAACATCTATCTGCCGGACACGCTGAACGTGACCTTCGCTTTGGGCCTGCTGGTGGAGGAGGCTGTGAAAATGCGGGACAGGGGCCTGCCTGGGGCGGAAATTGCCCGGCAGGTGGAGGAACTGGTGCCCCGGGTGCGGCTGTGGGCCTTGATTGACGATTTGAAGTATTTGAAAATGGGCGGCAGGCTTTCCGCCACCAGCGCCCTGGTGGCCAGCATACTGGGCATATGCCCCATTATCACCCTGAAAGACGGCTTGGTTGAGGTGGTGGGCAAGGCCCGGGGGAAGAAAGCGGCTTTCAAGTTTATGCAGGGCTTAGTGGACAAGGAGCCGATTTCCGCCGACTACAGCGTGACAGTGGGACATGCCGCTGTGCCCCAGACCCGGGATGACTTTATGGAATTCATGAGCGGGGAGCTGAAAAAGCGGGAGGTACATAAGCTGGACATCGGCAGCATTGTGGGCACCCACACAGGCCCCGGGGCCTGCGGGCTGGCGTATATCAAGAAGTAGGCAAGGAACAAAAAGGCCGCCCGCCTGCCGCCCCGGCGAAGCCGGGGCCGGGAGGGCGCAGCCCTCCCCCAGGGCGCCAGCTTGCTGGCGGCAGGGGCAGGCGGGGCAGGCGCTACGGGCCGAGCAGGGAGAAGCCCGGCAGGTTTCGCAGCAGGGTGAAGGCTGCCGCCAGCAGGAGCACGCCTAAAAAAGCCAGGCGCGTCCCCTTCCTTTTATAGAGGGGCGGTTTTCCGGACCCATACCGCCAGCCCTCCCACAGGGCATAGATCGCCCCCAGGGGCAGGGCAAGGAACATAAAGGGGTTATGGGAAAAGGCCCTGGGGATATCCCCCCGCAGCAGGGCGGTTACCATCCGCTGGGTGCCGCAGCCGGCGCAGTACAGGCCGGTGTGCTGCAAAATCAGGCAGGGGGGCCGCAGCAGGTAGACGGCGGCCCCGCAGAGGGCCAGCCCGCAGAGCAGGGCCGCGGCTTTGCATACCCGTTTTTTGTCCATGATGTTTCTCCCCTTTCGCTGTGCTTCTTCCAGTATAGCAGGCGGGGCGGGAATTTGCCAGGGGAAAAATCTTACAGGTGTTTACAAAAAACTGTCTTGACTTTAAGTGTGCTTTAAGCTTTATAATAAAGAAAGGGAATGCCTGTTTTGAAAATGTGCGCGGATGGGGCATTCCAACGCGGCCCGTAAAAAACAGTTTTTCAGGAAGAAAACGAGAAGGAGTGCTGGCAATGGCTGACAAGTACTTAGGAGAAAGCATTAAAAAGCTGGGCTTTGGCCTGATGCGCCTGCCCATGAAGGATCAGGAAATTGACATGGAGCAGACGAAAAAAATGGTGGACGCCTTTATGGAAAAGGGCTTTACCTATTTTGACACGGCTTATGTGTATATCGGCGGCAAATCGGAAGTGGCTTTAAAGGAAGCTGTGGTGGATCGCTATCCCCGGGAAAGCTTCCAGTGCGCCAGCAAGCTGCCTATGTTCGACATCAAGAAGCCCGAGGACATGGCTCCCATTTTCCAGGAGTCCTTGGACAGGGCGGGCCTTTCCTACTATGATTTTTATCTGCTCCACGCATTGAACCGGGACACCGCCAAAAAGTCTGAGGAGCTGGACGCCTGGGGCTTTGTCCAGAAGATGAAGGAGGAGGGAAAGATAAAGCATATCGGCTTCTCTTTCCACGACACCGCGGACGTGCTGGAGGATATCCTTACAAAGCACCCGGAGGCGGAGTTTGTGCAGCTTCAGATTAACTATGCCGACTGGGAAAGCGACAGCGTCCAGTCCAGGCTGTGCTATGAGGCGGCCCGCAGGCACAATGTGCCTGTTATCATCATGGAGCCTGTAAAGGGCGGCTCCCTTGCCACCATGACCCCCGAGGTGCAGAAACTCTTTAAGGACGCCAATCCGGAGATGTCCATCCCCTCCTGGGCTGTGCGGTACTGCGCCTCTCTGGACGGGGTTGTGACAGTGCTCTCCGGCATGTCTGACGAGGCACAGTTAAACGACAATGTTTCCTATATGGCAGACTTTAAACCCCTTTCCGACAGCGAACGGGAGGTTGTGGGCAAGGCGGTGGAGATCCTGAACAGCATCCCCACCATCCCCTGCACCGGCTGCAAATACTGTGTGGACGGCTGCCCCCAGAAGATTAACATCCCCTCTGTGTTCACAGCCATGAACAAGCTTACCCTGTATAATAACCCGGAAAGCTCCAAGGGCGAATACGGCAGGGTGACAAAGGACGGCGGCAAGGCCTCCGACTGCATCCAGTGCGGGAACTGCGAGTCCCACTGCCCCCAGCACATTGAGATTATCGAGACTTTGAAGAAGGCTGCCGCCCAGTTTGAATAAAAACAGGGCGCGAGAAAGCTTTGGCCCCCAATCCGTAGGGATTGGGGGCCTTTTGCTGCTTATGGCTCTTTTTCCTCCAGCTCATCCAGCAGGCGCAGCACCTTCTCGATGACAACCAGCGCCCGGGCATAGGTTTCGCTGGCGTCTATCCGGGTGTCTTTCCCGCTGTCCTCTGTGCCCAGCAGATCCAGCCGCCGGTAGACCTCCTCCACCGGGCCTCTGGCCCAATCTGGCAGGGAGGAAATGCGGGGATACCGGGCTTCGTTTTTGTCATACACTGCCTGGGCTTCCTCCCGGGCAAGCTTTGCCACCTCGTCTCGGGTCATATCCGTACCCTCCATTCCCTTTATGATGGCGGGATAGTCCCGGAAGGCCCTGTTCATGTCGAAACGCCTGCCGTTTATCACGCCCCTGTCTGTATACTGCCACAGCCCTGCCCCCTGGTAGTCCAGGGTGTCGTTCCACTGGGCCACCCATTTGTCAAAGGGGTTTAACCGGGGGCTGTTCAGCCGGGTGCGCCACCAGTTTAAAGAGGAGTAGATGCCGCAGTACAGCCCGGCCTTTTCCATCTCCCGGCAGTAGGTTACGCAGTTGTCAATCAGGGTTTCCCCTGCGGGCAGGGCCACGTCCTCTACGTCATACCACACCCCGTACAGGGGCCTGCGCCCCTGGAGCAGCCGCAGGGTGTGGCGGGCTTCGCTGCGGGCCATGTCCGTGTTGCGGGCATAGGAGTACAGGTACACCCCGTAGGGCATGGCTGCCGCTTCGCATTTCCTTACATTTGCCTGATACTGTACGTCGTCCTGGGAAGCGTAGTCGCTGCCATAGCCGCAGCGGATTATGACGAAATCCACTTTGCCCTTTAGCGCCCCTATATCCACATCTCCGTTAAACTGGGAGATGTCTACGCCTGTCGCTACATACTCTGCCAAAAAAAGTCCTCCTTTCCACTTGCGCCCTGTATATGCTATGCTTTCCCCTGACAGGCTGTGCATGGCTGGGGCGGAAAGCAAAAAGCCCTGCCTTCCTGCTGGCAGGCAGGAGGGCAGGGGGATGGTTTGGGAAAGGGAGAGGGAAGGCTCAGGCTGGCTCCGGCGTTTCTTCCGGCTGCGCCCCGCTGGACTTGATACAGCGCTTGAGCCAGTTCATCCGCAGATAATAGACAGTGAACACCAGGGCTGTCACCGCCCAGGTGACGGGATAGTTCATAGCCACCATCTCCATGGTGGGCAGGAAGGGCACCGCCGCAAAAATCCATAAAACCCGCAGGCCGCACACCCCGAAGGTGGTGATAAGCATGGGCTGCAGGGCTTCCCCAGCCCCCCGGATGGCGCCGGAGAAGATTTCGATGAACACGAACAGGAAATAGGAGGGGCCTAATATCCACAAAAAGCGCTGCCCGATGGCGATAACCGTTTCGTCCCCGGTGAAAAACCGCAGCAGCGGCTCCATAAACGCCAGCATCAGGGCGCTGAGGGCCAGGGTGGTGCCTAAGGTCAGCCCCAGGCACACCTTTACACTGCGCTTTACCCGGCTGTACTTCCTGGCCCCGAAATTCTGCCCCACAAAGGTGGTGATGGAGATGCCGAAAGCGCCCATCACCATCCAGATAAAGCCGTCTATCTTGCCGATGGCTGCCCAGGAAGCAATGGCGTCGGTGCCAAAGGAGTTGATGCTGGCTTGGATAACCAGGTTGGAGAAGGAATACATGACAGACTGCAGGCCGGCGGGCAGGCCGATGCGGATGACGTTCTTTAAAATGCCCCTGTCAAACCGGATGTGCCGAAGCTCCACCCGGTAGCCCTCCCTTGTACACATGAGCCGCAGCATGATCAGGACAGCGCTGACCACCTGGGAAAGGACGGTGGCCAGGGCCACGCCCATCACCCCCCAGTGGAACACCACCACAAAGAGCAAGTCCAGCACAATGTTTACAAGGCAGCAGGCAATGAGCACATACAGGGGCATACGGCTGTCCCCGATGGCCCGCAGCACGCCGGTGCCCACGTTATAGATCATGCAGAAAACAATGCCTCCATAGTAGATGTTCAGGTACAGCAGGGCGTCGTCCAGGATTTCCTCCGGCACGCCCAAAAGCCCCAGGGAGGGCCTTGCGGTGAGCAGGCCCAGCACCATGATAACCGCCCCGCCTCCCAGGGCCAGGGCCACGGAGGTGTGGACGGCCTTGGAGAGGTTCTTCCAGTCGCCGCCGCCAAAAAACTGGGAAATGATTACGGTGGCGCCGGAGGAAAGCCCCACAAAGAAGCCTACCAGCAGGTTTATGAGGGTGCCGGTGGTGCCCACTGCCGCCAGGGCCTGGGTGCCCACATACTGGCCCACGATGATGGTGTCCACTGTGTTATAGAGCTGCTGGAAAAAGGTGCCGATGAGGATGGGGAAAAAGAAGATGAGAAGCTGTTTCCAGATGACCCCTTCGGTGATACTGTTTTCGCGAACCGCTTTTTCCATTGTTTTACTCCTTCCTTGCGCGTCCCTTTGGGGGCCTTGCCCTCAAACTCCCACAAATCCTTTTGAAAACGGATTTGATTCTAAAACGAATGTAAAACCAATTTAGGTAAACAGATTCCCCATAGCATGCGGCTTTGCCGTGTTGCCTATAAAGCCCGCTGCTCCCGCTGGCTAAGCCCGTGCATCCGCGCGTAATATCCTGCCACCAGCAGCAGGGCGGCCCCTGTCCAAGCGCCTACCTCGGCGTAATAGATGCCCTCCTGCCCTATAGCCAGGGGCAGGAAAAGGGCAATGCCTATGCGCACCGCCATCTCCACAAAGCCGGAGCTCATGGGGATAACGGTATCTCCCAGGCCCATGAGGGCGGAACGGTAAATGTGCAGCATATATAAAATGGGCAGGCCCAGGCTCATCAGCGCCAGATAGTGGTAAGCAATGGCCATGGAGGCTTCAATCTCCTCCGGGGTGCCGGAGATGAACAGGCCCAGGATGCTTTTGCCGAAAAGCAGCATGGCCGCGGCAATTACCATGGAGGTGATCAGGGCCACCAAAGCGGCGGCCCGCATTCCCTGGCGGATGCGGCCCAGCAGCTTTGCCCCCAAGTTCTGGCCTACATAGGAAGTGACCGCGTAGCCGTAAGAGGTGGCGGCAATCTCCAGGATGCCGTACAGCTTGTTGGTGGCGGTAAAGCCTGCGATAAACAGCATGCCAAAGCGGTTGACCACAGACTGCACCACCATGCCGCCTACGGAGATGATGGCGTTTTGCAGGGCCACAGGCGAGCCAAGCCGGAGGAGGGCTGCCACCATGTCCCGCTGGAGCTTGAAATCTGTTTTTTCCAGGCGGATGATGGTGATTTTCCGCACATTCCCATAGCAGTATAGGGTGGAAACCGCCTGGGCAAACACCGTTGCCCCAGCCGCGCCCCCGATGCCCCAGTGAAAGCCCATTACAAAGAGGAGATCCAGGGCGATGTTCACAAAGGTGGCCAGCACCACAGCGTATAAAGGCGTTTTGCTGTCCCCCAAGGCCCGGAGGATGGAGGCCAGCAGGTTATAGGCCGCCACAATGGGGATGCCGCCAAACATGATGCGCAGATAGAGCACAGAGCCGCCCAGGATGTCTGCCGGGGTGTTCAGCAGCCCCAGCACCGGCAGGATGGCAAGCTGGCTGACCGCCAGCAGCAAAAGGGCCGCAATGGCGCTTAGGGTTACCGAGGCCCCCACAGAGCGGGAAAGCTGGCGGTAGTCCTTGGCGCCGAAATATTGGGCCATTAAAATGGCAAAGCCCTGGGTGAAGCCCTGGATGATCCCTAAGGTCATCCAGTTGAGCCAGTCTGCGGCCCCCAGGGAGGCCAGCGCCCCCACGCCTACCACCTGGCCCACCACTGCCGTATCCACCACCGTGTAAAGCTGCTGGAACACATTGCCTACCATTAGCGGCAGGGCAAAACTGATGAGCAGCTTTACAGGGCTTCCTTCTGTCATACTGCGAATCCGCTGTTGTGCCATATACCCTCCATTTTCGTTGCAGAACCGTATACAGGATGCCTGTGAAAAACCCTGGAAAAGCAGCCTTTCAGGCCCTGCGTCGTTTCTTCTGTGTTTTTTGCAGAAAGCTTTATGTAAAAAAACAGCGCAAACGGTTTCCCGCTTCCGCCGCTTTTTGCGTGCATGGCTATCCTATCACAGTTTTTGGGTTTTTGCAATATGGGAGCGTAAATTTTTACAAAGGGGTGCAAAGGGCCTGGGCAGAAAAAGAGCCTGGGGACAAGCCCCCAGGCTCTTGGACAGACGTGGACGCGCCAGGGCTTTAGGCCGGCATGACAAGGGTGATGATGCGCAGCACGAACAGGGCAAAGGCCACCCACATAACGGGATGCACGTCCTTAACCTTGCCGGTGCAGACCTTCAGGACAACCCAGGCCAGGATGCCGAACATGATGCCGTTGGCGATAGAATAGGTAAAGGGCATCATGATGAGGGCCAGGAAGCCGCCAACGATGTCGGCGATATCCCCCTCAAACTTCATCTTCAGCACAGACTTCATCATCAGCAGGCCCACAAACAGCAGGGCCGGCGTGGTGGCAAAGCTGGGGATTGCCAGGAAGATGGGGGACAGGAACAGGGCCAGCACAAACATAACGGCAGTGGAGATAGCGGTCAGGCCGGTGCGCCCGCCTTCCGCCACGCCCGCGGTGGATTCCACATAGCTGGTGACAGTGGAGGTGCCCAGCACAGAGCCTGCCACTGTGCCGATAGCGTCGCTCATCAGGGCAGCCCCTGCTTTGGGCAGCTTGCCGTCCTTTGTGAGCAGGCCGCCCTGGTCGGCCACGCCGATAAGGGTGCCCACAGTGTCGAACAGATCCACAAAGAGGAAAGCAAACACGATGGCGGCGAAGTTTACAAAATGCTGGCCCACAAAGGCGAAGTCAAACTGAAAGAAGGTGGGGGCTAAGGACGGGGGCAGGATGCCGGCGCTGAAATCAGGGATAAGGGACAGGCCCTGATACCAGCCGGCAAGCTGGGCGATAATGCCCAGCACCCATGTGGCGAGAATGCCCCACAGGATAGCGCCCTTGATTTTAAAGTGCCACATGACGCCAATGGCGATAAGCCCTGCAAAGGCCAGCACTACGCCGGGATCGCTGAGGTTGCCCATGGCGACCAGGGTGGAGGAGCTGACTGTTGCGGTGCCGTCCTCTGCCACAATGGCGAAAGCGTCTGTGGTGACAATGCCCGCGCCTTTAAGGCCGACAATGGAGATGAACAGGCCAATGCCCGCGGAGATGCCGTACTTCAGGTTGGCGGGGACGGAATTGACCAGGGCCTCCCGGAACTTGAAGAAAGACAGGATAATGAAGATGACGCCTTCTACCAGGATGGCGGTGAGGGCTACCTTCCAGGGGTCTGTGATGCCCATGCCAATGAGCATGGGGCAGACGGTGTAGGCAAAATAGGCGTTAAGCCCCATGCCGGAGGCCAGGGCTACCGGGTAATTTGCGAAAACGCCCATGATGATGGTGGCCATGGCGGCGGACACGGCGGTTGCCGTGAACACAGCCCCCTGATCCATTCCCGCGTCCGCCAGCATGCTGGGGTTCACAGCCAGGATATAGGCCATGGACAGGAACGTGGTGATGCCGGCGATAACTTCGGTCTTTACGTCGGTGCCGTGTTCCTTGAGCTTAAAAAAACGTATGATCTTTTCCAACGCAGTTCACTCTCCTTATTCCAAAAAGTATGATGAAAATAAAGGCGCCCCCGGCAAGCGAAAAGGCCGGGGGCTTTCAGGCTTATACCCTTAGTATAGCCTGTCCTTTATAGAAAAGCAATAGTCCTGTTACAATTTATTCATATATTTTCCTGGTTTCCCCCTTTTTTCTTTGCCACAAAGCCCTGATACCAGGAAATTTTGTGGTCGATTTTTTGTAGATATTTTTCCATCACGGCAATGCCCTCTATCACCCGTTCCCGGTGGGAGGTGAAAATCTCCAGCCGCTGGTCCAGGGTTGCGTCCCCTTCCTGCACCAGCTGGAAGTACCGCTTGATTTCCTTTAAGGGCATGCCTGTGCTTTTCAGGCACAGGGCTGTTTCCAACTGGCTGACATCCTCCTCCGTATAGGTGCGGATGCCGCTGGGCGTGCGGCCCGGGGAGACAATCCCCTCTTTTTCGTAAAACCGCAGGGTGTGCGGCTCCAGCCCGAACTTTTCTGCCACCTGCGAAATGCTGTACTTTTCCATACTCTCGTCCTTTCCGCGCGGCTTTCTTGGGGGCTGCCCTGCAAACCTGCCGCCCCAGACACCGGGCAGGGAATTTTCAGGAAAAACGCCGTGCCTGCTGTTAAAAACCTTTGTGATGGCGCGCGTTTTGTGATTACGAGCCTTCCTTACAGAATTAGTTTACCTTTCCAATCAGGGTTTGTCAACTGGGCGGGAAGGGAGGGGAAAACGGGCGGAGTTGTATTTTTATACAAAACCATGTGCATAAAACTCGGTAAATTTCCCGTTTTACCCCTTTTCAACTGAAAAAATATGCTGTATAATAGGGCCTGTACTAAAACCATAATTCACAAACGGGCCGCGGTTTTCACAATAAAGAAGGGGAAAACGGCCCAGTAAGGAGAGAAAGAACATGAAAAAATTTGCAATGCTTCTGGCAGCCCTGCTGCTGATGATGACTGTTTTCGCCGCCTGCGGCGAATCGAAGGACGCGGCTTCCGGCGCTTCCCAGCCCGGCGGCGCAGCCTCCAGTTCCGAAGCTGCCGGGGAGGAATCCGCCCAGCCCGCAGACACGGGCGACGGGGACAACACTCTGGTGATGGCCACCAACGCTTTCTTCGAGCCTTACGAGTATTATGAAGGCGACGATATTGTGGGCATTGACGCCGAGGTGGGCAAGGCCATTGCAGACAAGCTGGGCATGGACTTTGAAATTTCCGACGTGGATTTTGACGCCATCATCCCCAACGTCCAGAGCGGCAAGGCCAGCATGGGCATGGCAGGCATGACGGTTACAGAGGACCGGCAGAAGAACGTGAACTTTACCCGCAGCTATGCCACTGCCGTGCAGGTGGTTATTGTGCCTGAGGGCAGCGACATTGCTGCCATTGACGATATGGCCGGCAAGAAGATTGGCGTGCAGCAGGGCACTACCGGCGACATCTACTGCTCTGCCCCTGTAGAGGAGGACGGCTTTGGCGAGGAAAACGTCACCCGCTACAACAAGGGTACAGACGCGGTGATGGCCCTGCTTTCCGGCAAGGTGGACTGCGTGGTTATTGACAACGAGCCTGCCAAGGCTTTTGTGGCTGCCAACGAGGGGCTGAAGATTTTGGACACTGCCTATGCTGAAGAAGAGTATGCCATCTGCATTGCCAAGGACAACGAGGAGCTGCTGGAGAAGGTGGACACCGCCTTGGGCGAGCTGATTGACGACGGCACAGTACAGAAAATCGTGGACAAATACATTACCGCCGAGTAATTAAGGCATGCGGCACGAGGAATAGGCTGGGCAGCGCCACGCTGCCAGGGGGGGCTTTTTCCGAAAAGCCCCCCTGATGCCTTGGGAAGAGGAGGAGTTAAAATATGGAATGGCTGTTGGACCAGTTGACACAGACATTCATAACGGACAACCGCTGGCGGTACTTTGTATCCGGCATCGCGGCCACGCTGGAGGTAACGGTGCTGGCGCTGGTGCTGGGGACCATCATCGGCGTGCTGGTGGCGGTGGCGCGCTCTGCCCATGATTCCCAAAGGGGGAACCAAAAGGGCCTGGGGCATATCGTATTGGGGGTGCTGGACTGGCTGTGCAAGCTCTATCTTACCGTCATACGCGGCACGCCCTCCACGGTACAGCTTTTGATTATGTGGTTCATCGTGTTCCAATGGGCCGGCAGCGATTCCATGCTTTGGGTGGCGTCCCTTTCCTTTGGCATCAATTCCGGCGCTTATGTGGCTGAAATCGTGCGGTCGGGCATCATGTCCATCGACCTGGGCCAGACTGAGGCCGGGCGCTCCCTGGGGCTGAATTACGCCCAGACCATGCGGTACATCGTTATCCCCCAGGCCGTTAAGAACATACTGCCTGCTTTGGGCAATGAGCTTATCACCCTGCTGAAGGAAACTTCGGTATGCGGCTTTATCGGCCTGACGGATCTGACCAAGGGTGCTATGATTGTACAAAGCCGCACCTATTCGCCCTTTGTACCCTATATTGCCATCGCCGTTCTGTATCTGATTATGGTGCTGGCCCTTACCTCACTCTTGGGACTGCTGGAAAGGAGGCTGCGCACCAGTGATAGACGTTAAAAACCTGACGAAAGCCTTTGGGGATCATATGGTGCTTGCCGGTATCAACGAGCATATCCACAAGGGGGAGAAGGTGGCGGTGATTGGGCCTTCCGGCTCGGGCAAATCCACCTTCCTGCGGTGCCTGAACCTTTTGGAGCAGCCTACCGGCGGCACTATTACCTTTGAGGGCGTAGACATTACCGACCCCAAAACCGACATCAACAAGCTGCGCACCCGCATGGGCATGGTGTTCCAGCAGTTTAACCTGTTCCCCCATCTGTCTGTGCTGGAGAACATCCGGCTGGCCCCGGTGAAGCTGAAGCTGATGACAAAAGAGCAGGCCGGGGAAAAAGCCCTGGAGCTTTTAAAACGGGTGGGCCTGCCGGACAAGGCCGACGCTTATCCCAAGCAGCTTTCCGGCGGGCAGCAGCAGCGCATCGCCATCGCCCGGGCTTTAGCCATGAATCCGGATGTGATGCTCTTTGACGAGCCTACCTCTGCGCTGGATCCGGAGATGGTGGGGGAGGTGCTGGAGATTATGAAGGAGCTGGCGGACGACGGCATGACCATGGTGGTGGTTACTCACGAGATGGGGTTTGCCCGTTCTGTTGCCACCCGGGTGCTCTTTATGGACGAGGGGAACATCGCGGAGCAGGGCGCCCCGGAGGATTTCTTCGGCAATCCCCAGAACCCCCGGCTGCGGGAGTTTTTATCTAAGGTGCTGTAAATCCCAGGCTTTCAAAAGCGGCAGGATAGAGAGACAGGAGGGCCAAAAACCTGTATTCTTGCAGGTTTTTGGCCTTCAATTCTGGGAAAGGCGTCGCCTGCTGAAAAAATTCAAAAAATCTGCAAAAAGATCTTGCTTTTTCCGGCAGGATAGGGTATAATTATCTACGTTGTCCGGGTGTGGCGCAGTTGGTAGCGCGCTTGACTGGGGGTCAAGAGGCCGTGAGTTCAAGTCTCGCCACTCGGACCACCACCATAAAACCGTTGAAATCTCTAGGGTTTCAGCGGTTTTTTTGTTTTGTCAAGGGTTATATTTCTTATAACCGAAGCGCTTGATTTTTTGCAAAATTCGAAGAATCAAGGAGTGTGAGAGATGGTCAAAATCGCAGTGCAAAACACCATACCCTTAGAGGAAGTCCTTCAAGATTTTCTGCTTGCCAAGAAAGCGGCGGGGCTTGCGGACAAGACTTTGAAAACCTATCAACAGCATTTTTCAGCTATAGGAAAGCACCTGGACATGGCAACGCCTATAGGAGAAGTGACGAGGGAAAAACTTGATACCATGATAGTCAGTATGAGAAACGCAAGTTTAGCTCCAACATCAATCAAAAGTTACGTGCGTTCATTCAAGGCTTTTCTATCGTGGTGCAATGAGGAGGGTATTACACGGCTTACTATGCGGCCTTACAAGGCCTCTGAGCCAATCAAGGAGCTATATACGGATGAGGAACTGCTACGGCTGTTAAAAAAGCCCGACATGAAGCGTTGCGGATTTACAGAATACCGAAGCTGGGTTATCGTCAACTTGCTAATAAACAGCGGATGCAGAGCGGCAACGGTACGTAATATCAAGATTAAAGACGTTGATCTACCCTCAAAGATAATATACCTACGGCACACAAAGAACGGACATGCACAGACAACGCCCCTTTGCGCAGAAATGGTAAAGGTGCTTAAAGAGTATATGCGGGTGCGTGGTGGTGCGGAAGAAGATTACTTGTTTTGTAATGACGTTGGAGAGCCTTTGAGCGAGTATGCCATGTACAATAGTATTGCAGCATATAACAAGCGGCGGGGTGTACTAAAGACAAGCATTCACGCTTTCAGACACACTTTTGCCCGAAAGTATTTAGTTGATTGTCAAGGAAACGCCTTTACATTACAACACTTGTTGGGACATTCAACTTTGGAGATGACAAAACACTACTGCGCTATATTCGATGCGGATATATCAAGAGAGTACGACAGCGTTTCACCTTTAGCCCAGCTACAGGGCAAACAAAAGCACAAGATTAAAATGCACAAATAACATACTGTAACACGGCAGAAAATTGTGCAGCACATAGAAAAAGCGGTGACAAGTTAGCAAAGATTTATGTAGGCCTGTAAATATAGAAGAGTAGATAAGGAGAGTTTTCATTATGAAATTAAGAAACGGTATTTTTAGCACTGAGCAGTACAACGGTTTTGCCCTGGACATGGACAACATTCAAGCAGAAAACCCCAGCTTGCGCGGGGATCGAATTGAGCTTACCTATACTGGCAGACTGCCAGCACAGTTTAGGGACTGCGAGAACGCAAGAGTTTCTTTGATCGTTAAACCCCGTGATGTCAGGGTTTGCCTTAGAGCTTACAGAGACAAAAAGAATTTGCTTGCCGTTATCGATGCGGAGCCGCCTGAGATTGAGAATCTACTTGACCGCTTTTTTGAAACTCCAAACAGCGGCAGCACTGGCCTTGAAAGTTTTTGGTCGGGAGTTTGGTTTGCACATTTTGTGGACTGGAAAGCAGCGCAGAAGAGCGCATAAAGGAGGGTTAGCTATGGTATTAGTGAACGAGTACGGACAAGAATACGGCGGCTTTGTGCTTGATATAAGCAAAATCAAGGCTGCTGGGCCAAGCTTGCGTGAAGATAAGGTTGAGCTACCTTACACTGGAAAGCTACCAAAACAGTTTGACGGATGTTCCGTTGCGCGAGTATCTTTGATGGCAAGGCCGTTTGAAGTGCGTATTTCCTTGAAAGCCGATCGTGGCGATGAGCCGGTATTTGCCAATGTCGATGCAGAACCGAGAGAAGTTAGGGAAATTCTCGATCAGCTTTTCAGAACGGCTAACTTTGGGAAAACTGGTTTAGCCCCATTTTGGGAGGGGACATGGGCGGCACACTATGCGGACTGGAAGGTAGTACTGCGCGAGATCGCAAGAACGGAGCCTACCAGCGAGGCCGTAAACAAACCCTAGTGGAAAGCTAGTTTATATATAGGGAAGCCCTGGCATTGCGCTGGGGCTTTTTTATTTAGCACAAGAAGCGGCGGGCGGTAGTTGCCCTATACAAGCCAAGGGGGGTACAAAACATTTTCAAAGATTTCCTTTTACCGGGATGTGCCCTCAGTAGGTCAGTATTCACGCCTTGAAATTTTACATAAAATGTTGAAGTATTTGCCCCTAGAATCGATTATACAGGCTTAAAGGTATTGGGACACGTTTAATCTTGTAAAAGCCGACACAGAGCTTTTTAGGGCTTGTAATGCTATTTGTTTTGGGTGTCCGCCATATTATCTAATGCAAACTGGATCATCTGATTGATAAGCTCGTTTCGGCTTATGCCAAAAGCGGCGGCTTTGGAATCGACTTCTTGTAGCAGATCAACAGCTATGCGCATACTGATAACTTCTTTTTCCAGACGCCTGGGAATAAAAGTTGGCATAAGTATCGCCCTCCCTCTTGACATAGTATAGCCTGTCTGTTATACTGATTCTATATTCCAAATTCGATATCGAAATTAGAATACGGAAATCGCTTGGAGGGATTGGACGATGAAAAGGGTACTTGTACTGATGTTGACAGTTATGGTTGCGTTTTGGCTTACGGGATGTGGAAGCTCGGTTTCACAAGAAGAACTTGATGCACTGAATAAACAAAACAGTGAGCTGCAAGAACAGATTGATGCACTAGAATCGAGATTATCAGCAACACCAACGCCATCGCCCCTAGTTCAAGAAGGTTATAACAATTTTGTTCAGAGATATAATGAATACATTGGTGAAGCTGATACTCCGGACAAAATCGAGATGTTATCGGAAGACAATAACTCTTTTCAGCCAACAACATGGACAAAGGCAACTATATGTTTTAACGAAGATGGGACTTTAGACAACGTGCTTTTTGCAGCTGAACCAGATACAGCAGTGGAAGACATTGCATATTTTTTCAAAACAGTGAACGCAATGACGGTTGTAGCTTATGGGATAGACGAAAGCATGACAGAAAATCAAAGTGTGGATTTCAGAATGGATATCATGCAGAATTATTTTTTTGATGATCAAGCCCTCAAAAGTACTTACGAAACGAGATTAAACCAATTCAATTATAGCTTTTTCATTTTATCGGGTAACGTGTGCATGAGTATTGAGGTGGCGTGAATTTCTGGTGATGCTGGTGTATATATGCTGCACACATGGCTTTTGTACAGAGAATCACCGAACCCGAATAAAAGACACTTTATCGCACTAAAGTAAAGGCGTTATGCTGTTGATTAACTTAGGTTTTGCGAACTGCCACCGAACCACTATTTTATGAGAGTTTTTAACCCCATTCCCGCCGCTTTTCTTTTGGAGTTCGATATACTGCTTTTAGAGATATCATCATAACCTATACAAAAAAATACAGAAGTATAGTGTAATCTGAAGTACTTACCGCCGTTTCCCATAAACAAAGAAAAAATTTTCTCTCAAAGTTAGCAAAACCCCTTGATTTTCTGTAATATAAGCAGAGCCGTAAGGCTACTTATAGAAGTGGAGGTTTTCATAAATGAGCAAGGATTACACTCCGGAGGAGATTGCAGAAATGCACGACCGCAACGAGAACTTTATAGGTAAACGAGCAGACTTTGAGAAAGTACGCCTGTACTACAAAATCAGGGCAGAGTTAGAGCGGCTGGATGGATGCACAGTAGGCGGCTATGAGCCTAACCCACATGAACAGAACGCCTTACTTTGGCTGGATATGCCCGACTTAATCATGATGGACGGTGAAGCGGCTGGGAGGCTTGCAAGGGCTATTAGCATGGCAGACCGTTTGAGCATTAGCGCAAGCGGCGGGAAAGTGCGCTTTGCTTTCGGAGTTGAAAGGGTTTGGAAAGATTGAATTACCCCCTTGACAAAGGGCGGTAAAGATAGTATCATAATGGAACAAGTGAATAAGATGCGTTCCGGAAAAGGGGACGCTTACAGCAAACAAGTCGAGCATTGGAAAGGCTACCATTACTAGCCTAACATTGTTGCGGCATTTTTTATTTTAAAGGAGTGCAAGCGTATGCGATTTAGACTACCACTATACATTAACGGCGAAGAGGATAAACGCTATTTTAGCCATATCCCTGGAAAGCTTAGCGAATGGCTGAATGAAAATGACATTCAATCATGGACACCCGGCAGTAATACCATTATCTGTAGCGGAACCGGGACAGGAAAAAGTTATTTTGTGCGGAACAATTTGCTCGACTTTTACAGAGAACAACATAAGCAAGTGCTATACCTTGTCCCACGAGCGCTATTAAAGGAACAGCTACAAAAAGAAATTGGGGATAGCGACACAATAGCCCTTGCAACTTATCAGAGCCTTGAGGCCGCTATAAAATTTGGTAAGCCTATAACGAAAGATTGGGATATTATCATATGCGATGAAGTCCACTATTTCATCAGTGATTCAAGCTTTAGCAAACAAACAGATCTTTCTTTTGACTGGATTGTAGGCCAGGAAAATGCGGTTAAGATTTTTCTCACAGCAACCCCAGATAGAATTGAAGCGCACCTAGAAGCAAACAAGATACCCTTTACAGAATATTTTGTGCCTATAGCAAACTCTAATATAACCAGCTTAAACTACTTCTCGCAAGAATCACAATTTGAGATTTTAGCAAATCAGATTATCAAGGATAACAAGAAAGGTATCTTTTTTCTATGGAGCGCACAAAAAGCTTATGAATTACATTGCAAATATCAGCAAAACAGCTTATTCCTTTGCAGCAAAAGTAATTCGACTTATGCAAAGTGTATGGACGAGGACGCGATAGCGGCTATGATAGCAACAGAACATTTTGGCTGTAATCTATTATTCACCACACCAGCACTGGATGTTGGCGTAACTTTCAAGGATTCAGAGTTAAATATTATTGTTATCGATATGCTAGACCCCGATGCCGTTATACAAAGCATTGGACGAAAGCGACCGCTGGATATAAGCGATACGGTCAATGTTTACGTGCGCAACTACGGTAACAATCGCATTGCGGGAGCTAAACGCAAGCTATTAGAGCTAGTAAAGAAAACTGACCAGTTTACCGATGAGGGAGCAGAGAATTATAACGCCGCACATGATAGGAGCAATGACAGCTTGGGTGTTGTGGTAGATGTTCCTATAGAAATCGATGGCAAGACTTATTTTGAAAAACAGCTTGCGCCTACTAAGGTTGGCTATGCAAAACAAACAATAGCTGTGTACGATGAGATTATGACACATGAAGATGGCTACAGAGGTTATATCGCTGAACGATTACAGCTCGATAAATATAGCGTTGTCGAAGAAGTTCGGCACAAGGAAAGCCTTGCAGGATATCTTGATTCTATAGTGAATAGACCACTGCTGACAAAGCAGGAGAAAGACGCATTTATTCAAAGAATGGATATTCGGCAAAACCGAAAATTGTCTCGATCATTTGAGAGTATAGAAGGGTGGCTTAAAGGCAGCAGACTGCCTTATAGATTAATAAAGTTTCGTACAAGTCGTATGGAAAACAACAAGCAAAAATTTTATACTGCATGGGAAGTGGTCATATATCAGGAATGAAATATGCAGTTTTGGGCGCAAGGGTTATATTAAAGCCTTGTGCTTGAAAATGCATGTGGCAACGGAAATTAAGGTAGAATTTTCCTGATATTTATGCAATATTACCAATGGGTTTACGGCTTCCCGCTCTGGGTCAACAGGCGCCTTTGTTGTGCGCAGTTGCCCCGCCGCTTACTTTTGATAAAGCCCATACACGAAAACCTTTGATTGTATCGCAGTAACATTTGTTCCGCAGAATCAATCTGTACCACATCTAAGATTACGTTAGTGTCAAGCCGGGTGTAGCCCCTAAGCGGAACCCGGCGCAGATACGGCAGCATAGATCAGAGAGGATACTTTTCTTTTTTCTTATGGGATATGCAACTACAGTCTTGCACAAGATTTTAGATGTCGTAGGGAGTAGGAATTGCAAACTAATTTCTACGTAGAGTTTAGCCAGTACCACAGCCAAGCTTAAATGTGTTACTCATTTCTTTCTTTATATGGGGCAGTTGCAGTTTCTACGCTTGATTTGTTACTATAAAACTCCTAAAATTGAAAACCGACTCTCGAAAAACCCAGTATTTATGCGGCTTCCGGGACTTTAGAAATCGCTTTCCCTTAAAGAATAATGTATAGAGCAGAGATCATAGGCGCGGTAGGAGGCCAAACGGCAGTAAGTCTATTTTGTTAACAGAATGTTCACAATGTATAAACGTAAGTGAGTGTTCTAAGGGTTTCCTTTAGTGCGGAACTCAAAATTGTTAGGTTTTATGCGGCTTCCCAAAAGCATGATTTAATTTTAGAACTTTTCTCTGTAAAGGAGCGCTGTATTTTTGGCTAGGATTACAGTAGAAATGCAAAAAGGAGCGATGTAAAATGAAAGAACTATTATTCAAAGAAAGCGGAAGGAAAGTATACTACAACAAAATTTTTTCTTTCGATGATGACTGCGATTGGGTTCTGGAAGTCGGTAGAACAAAATCACCTGAGAAAGTTATCGGTTATGAATTTGAGGGTTTGTATAGGGTGGATGTGAAAGCCTTTGCAGGTGTTTATACTGGCTTAGAGCCTGGAGCAGATGGCAAAGTGTACGTTTATGAACTGTTGAAAGCTCATATAGAACAAGTAGGAAAATTTTCATTGATAGGCAATTCTGTAATACCATCGCGAATAGATCCAATCTACAAGCTAAGTAACGTACTTTACGCCATATACCAAGAAACAGATTTTAAGAATATCAATGGGATAGAGGTTGACTTAAAAAGAAAGTACTCCGCTAATATTTCTACCACTGGTGAGTATGCGGAGTATTTGAAAACACATACAGTTTATGAGGTAAACCGAGATAGCCTATATAACACACTGAGTGCTAGCCCTGACAGTAGCGGAATGATTAGGGTAGTTGATAGCCCAAAAAGAAATTGTATTCAGTTGTGCCACAGATCGGGAAAGATTTTAAACACCGAATACAACGAAACGCTATGTTACATCTTCAACACAATATCATCATGGGAGCTTACAGATAAAGGCCACTTGAGAGTAAAACTAAACAAAGTGCCTATCTCTACGGCTGAAATAATTTGCGGGTATCATATGGGCTATCTTTCAGACGCTTTGATTGGTAAAGTGACATCTGAGATCGAAGTTGCACTAGTTGAGATGCACAAAAGGTTTTCTGCGGCGGGAATTGAGGCGGATCACTTATCAGAAAACCCACACAACGAGTATGCTTATTTTCTGGCGGCTGTGTCTGGAGGCCTTAATACTTCACTTGGTGCGCGGCGTACTGGAATTATAGCGCCGTACTACTGGTATAATATTCACGATTGGGCGCGGGATAAGGTGCTTGTTGAATGCGGTGTTGATGGTACGAGTTATAAAAAATCCTTTTCTTTTAGCGATTTGAGTAATCCTTTAGAAGCAGAAGCGTTTAAGAATTGTTTCAATGCGTTCATGGCGAAAGTCCAGGAATATGGGTACTATGCTGGGAAAGGCATAAAAGCTAAAAACAATCTTTTGGCGCACTGGACACAGGTTACAGAGTACCGCAAGAATACACCATGTACGGCTAAAGATCCGAATAACCCTATGCTGGCGCTTTTGCAAAAACCCCTTGCGGAGTTTGGGCGGTATGCTGGCGAGGATTTTCAAGACATGCCGCAGATGCGAACGCAGAGCAACTACTGATATTTTTCTTTATGGTAATACTCTTACAAATGTATAGTAGCCCCCTGGTAGATATACTTAGAGGGAAGCGGCGGGTAGGCAATAAACTACTCCCGCTTTTTCTTTGTTTGCAAAGTATCAAATCTGACGTTTTTAAGAAATGTATTAAAACCCCTTGACTTTAGCACCAGTTTAGGGTATAATGCAAGTATCAAATCTGACGAACGATAAATCAAATACTTTTAGTGGGAGATACAGCAATGAGCATTTACGGTTATGCGAGAATCAGCACGGCAAAGCAGAGTATTGAACGGCAGATCAGGAATATTGAGCGAGAATACCCCGGTGCTATAATCGTGCAAGAATCCTATACAGGAATAAAATTTGATCGCAAAGAGTGGAAGAAACTTTTTACAAAAGTCAAAGCGGGTGATATTCTGGTGTTCGACAGCGTGAGCCGCATGAGCCGTAACGCTGAAGAGGGCTTTGCAGTCTATGAGGAACTTTTTAAGCGTGGTGTGTCTCTTGTGTTTCTAAAGGAACACCATATCGATACAGACACTTACCGTAAGGCGCTTGAAAGCAGTGTGCCTATGACGGGGACAGCGGTAGACTGCATTCTGCGAGGCGTGAATCAATACCTGATGGCATTGGCAAAAGAACAGATCAGGCTTGCTTTTGACCAAGCCGAAAAAGAAGTTGAGGACTTGCACCAGCGCACAAGGGAGGGCATACAGACGGCCCGCCTTAATGGGAAGCAGATAGGCCAGCGGGAAGGAGCTAGGCTGACCACTAAGAAAAGCCTTGAAATGAAGCCCATCATTTTGCAGCACTGCAAAGACTTTGGCGGGAGCCTGTCGGATATCGAGATAATGAAACTGACAGGGCTTGCGAGAAATACGTATTACCGATATAAGGCTGAATTAAAAGCGAATAAATAATAACCTCTTGCAAAAATTGATGTATAGGGTTGACTTTTTCGCGGCTGGGTGGTATAGTAAATCAAGTGAAGAATCAAGCGCCAAATGTTTGACTGAATCAAGCGGCCTGTCTTCAAAAACCCAGTAATTTCAACAGATTTTGCCTAGTCGTGGCGCAGTTGGTAGCGCGCTTGACTGGGGGTCAAGAGGCCGTGAGTTCAAGTCTCGCCACTCGGACCATCCTGTGGATATAAAAAAGATATTCGCTCAAAAAACCGCGCCGTGGCGCGGTTTTTTGATGCCCGAAAGCCTGGATTTGAAAGGTCAAAAACGCGGATGTAAGTAAGCGAAAAATAGATTCGAACCCTCGTAAAAAAGGAAAAAAGCAAGAGCGGTTCCCATAAGGAGCCACTCTTTGAAATAATTAATGCATTAAATTGGCCAACTGGTTATCGGCACAAGTCTTGTGCCGCATCATTCCAAGGCGCGCAATCGTCAGCAGAGGTTCCTACCGGCAGCCGTTCCAATAAGAACTGGAAGTACCGGAAAGGCCGCAGGCCGTTGGCTTTAGCAGTCTCCACAATAGAATAAGCGACTGCACTGGCGCTGGCCCCTCTGGGCGTGTTGGAAAACAGCCAGTTCTTCCGGCCCACGGCAAAGGGCCGATAGTAACCGCAAGGTTACTATTCAGCCCGCTCCGCACGGTTGTTGGACAGTTCCAAGCGACCGTCCAGGAACACGTGCATCAGCCACTCTTTCTGTTTCACAGCATAGGTCAGCGCCGCGCCGTAGGCAGACTTTGGCACGGGATTATGGTCATATTCATTTTTTGCCCAGGAGAAAAACTCCTCCGCTATTGGCACGGAACACTCTTTTCTTTCCAAAAACCGCTCCTGGAAGGAGAGCTTTTTCTCCGTGTACCCTGTTTCCAATTCAAACAGCTTGTTACAGTACCGTAGGCCGATCTGTGCCGGATGCTTTTCTTTAGCCTCTTTTGGCAGGGTTTTAAGCGTATCTGTAAACTTCCGCCGCATATGAGCCCAACATCCAACCGCAGCAATTGTATCCGGCAGCTTACAGTGGTACGCCTCATACCCATCCGTGTGGAGGAACCCGGAGAATCCGGTGAGGAAATCTTTGGCGTGCTCCCCGGCCCGGCTGGGCTGGTAATCATACAGAACCACCGGCCTTTCACTGTCCCCAGAGGTCCGGTAGACCCACACATAGCTTTTTTGTGTAGCTTTCCTGCCATCTTCCCGCAGCACGGTCAGTGTGGTCTCGTCCGCGTGGAGTATCTCGTTAGAGAGCAGTTCACTGCGCAAACGCTGGAAGAAATCCTCAAACCATCTCTCGTGGGTGGCGATCACCCAGTTTGCCATTGTCTGCCGGGACGCCGGCACACCGATCCGCTGAAATTCCTGTTCCTGCCGGTACAACGGCAATGCCAGCTCATATTTGTTGTTCAAAATGTGCGCAAGCAGGCTGGGCGAAACGATCCCACTGCCGGGGATGAGCCCCGCTGGGACTTCGCTCTTTTTCATGGGCGTGGCTAACGCGTTTTTCTCGCAATTCCGGCAGCTGTAGGCCGTCTGGACGTGCTCCACTACCTTATACTGCGCCGGGACATACCGCAGTTCCCTCCGAATAACCTCGTGGCCGCAGGCATGCATCTTCCCGCCGCATACCGGGCAAACCTGTTCTCCCTCTGGCAGCTCGTGAACAATTTGCTCTGTTGGCAGCTTAGAAAAGTCCAGTTCCCGTTTCCCAGCCTGCTTTTTCCTCTTGTATACGATCTGCTCTAAATCAGGCTCTGCTGCCTTAGGGTCTGCCAGCGTTTCCGGCTCATTGAACAGCGAGGTCTGTTCCTCCAGTTCTACGCTCTTTTCGCTGGACGGCCCAAACTGTTTGGATTGCAGCAGCTTGAACTGCCCTTTGAACCAATCCACCTGCTTGCGCAACTCCGCTATTTCTTTGTCCTTCTCGCTGACGATTTCCTGCCACTGCGCGGCGCTTTTCTCTGTATTTTTCATACCTTGATTATACCAAAAACAAGAAAAACTGCAATAGAAAAAGCCCATTTTACCTGGGCTTTTTCTCCTTGCATGGCACAATTGACCGGCTTTTTAAATACTCAAATTCTTTCTCCGTTATTTCCAATACCTTTCCTGCTTCAGCTGGCGGCCAAGGGTAGCTCCCGCTCTGGGCACGGCGCTTGCTCAGGCAGAAACCCGCCCCGTCCCACTCTAAATATTTTATCATACTTCCACTCAAATCACGAAAAACGTACAGATTTCCGTCATAGGGGCTGTGGTTCAGTTGATACCGGATGATCCCCAGCAGCCCGTCCAGCCCTGTATAGTAGAATCGGATTACATTCCAACATAAGAGGTCATCAAGATGGAAAAATCATTATTTGATCAGATGGGCGGCACATACACTCGGCAAGGTGATTACTGCTTGCCCAATCTTGCCTTACCGTCGCAGGAAGAACGGCATATCGGTGTATGGGGAGAACGGCGGCGGAAGTACCTCAAGGAACACCGTCGTGTGCTGTACTACAATCTGCTGACCAGTGGGAAGCTCCAAGCGCACCTTGCCGATGTGGAGGAACAGGCACAGGAGATGTTCGAGCGACTGACAAAGCAGATGGCAGAAAAGCAGGGCGCGACAGAAGCGCTGAAAGCTGCCGACATGATGGCGTGGGTAGGAAGAATGAACAATATCCGCAACGCTACGGAGGAAGCTATCTATAACGAAATCATCTATGCGTAAGAGGAAGGGCTGTGCCAAGCGGTACAGCCCTTCCTGGACCTTTAGCGCCTTTACAAGGATTTTACATTTCTCCGATAACCGATTTGACATTCGGGCGGTATGATTTGGGCGTAGTCCGAAATGAAAATCATGAAACGAGAAGGAGAAATGCAAAATGAAGTTTGGAAAGAAAATTCTGGCTCTCGGTCTTATGGGAGTACTTGCTCTTTCTGTGCTGACAGGCTGCGGAAGTACCGGCGGCACGGTATCCACGGATGGCTCCACCTCTATGGAAAAGGTAATCGGGGCGCTGAAGGAAACCTTTGAAAGCGAGAACAAGTCCATTTCCGTCACATACAATCCCACCGGCTCCGGCTCAGGAATTACGGCGGTGGCGGAGGGGCGTTGCGACATCGGTCTTTCCAGCCGTGACCTGAAGGATGAGGAGATCGCACAGGGACTTGAGGGCACTGTACTGGCCTACGACGGTATCGCCATTATCGTCAATCCGGAAAATCCTGTCGCCGATCTGGATGTGGAAACTATCGGCAAGATTTTCACCGGCGAGATCACAAACTGGAGCGATGTGGGCGGCGCTGACGCCGAGATCGCGCTCATTGGCAGAGAGGCCGGCAGCGGCACCCGAGATGGTTTTGAATCCATCACCGGCACAAAGGACAACTGCAAATACCGTCAGGAGCTGACCTCCACCGGCGATGTGATCACCACCGTGGCAGGCAATCCGGCGGCTGTCGGGTATGCCTCTCTCGCCTCCCTCAAGGACAGTGTGAAAGCGCTCACCGTGGGCGGCGTTGCGCCCAGCGACGAAACCATCAAGGACGGCAGTTATCCTGTGCAGCGCAATTTTGTACTGGTGACAAAAAAGGACGAAACCCTCAGTCCTTCGGCGCAGAAGTTCTTCGACTACATCACTTCCGAAGAGGCGGCGGAGGTCATCAAAAATGCAGGCGCAGTGCCTGTGAAGTGATAAACCCATGAAGAACAGAAAAGCGGCTTTTGAAAGATTTGTGTACGGAGTTTTCCTTCTGATTGGGCTTGTGACGGTGGGCTGCGTGCTGCTCATCACCGTATATCTGGTGATCGCCGGACTGCCGGCGATTCGTGAGATAGGGCTTGTGCAGTTCCTGTTCGGGAAGGTGTGGGCGTCCACTGCGGCGGAGCCGTCCTATGGGATATTGCCCTTTATTCTCACCAGTGTTTACGGAACGGCCGGGGCGATTGTCCTCGGCGTGCCCGTGGGCTTTCTGACAGCGGTGTGCCTGGCAAAGCTGGCGCCGAAAGGGGTGAAATCTGCGGTGGGTACGGCGGTCAGCCTGCTGGCAGGCATCCCATCGGTGGTGTACGGTCTGGTGGGTATGATCGTGCTGGTTCCCGCCATAAGAGAAGCCTTCCGGCTGCCCGATGGGGCTAGCCTTTTTGCCGCAATTCTCGTGCTGGCGGTGATGATCCTGCCCTCTATCGTAAAGGTATCGGTCACGGCGCTGGAGGCCGTGCCGAAGGAATATGAGGACGCTTCCCTGTCTCTGGGCGCGACGCCGGTGGAAACCTATTTCAGAGTGTCTGTTCCAGCGGCAAAAAGCGGCATTGCCGCCGCCGTGGTGCTGGGCGTAGGCAGGGCCATTGGCGAGGCTATGGCGGTTATGATGGTCTGCGGGAATGTGGCGAATATGCCCTCTCTGTTCGGCAGCGTGCGTTTTCTTACAACGGCTGTGGCAACCGAGATGTCCTATTCCTCCGGTCTGCAACGGCAGGCGCTGTTTTCCATTGCTCTGGTGCTGTTCCTCTTTATCATGCTGATTAACGCCTGCCTCAACTTCTTTTTGAAGCGGGACAAGGAGGGAGCCAAATGAGCGGAAAGCGCAGGGCTTATAGTATCGTAATGAAGCTGCTGATGTGGCTTTCGGTGGGGCTGACAGGCGCATTGGTTCTCTTCCTGGTCGGCTTCATATTTGCGAAGGGACTTCCCAATATCACATGGGAGCTACTGACCGAAAGCCCCAGCTACCTGCAAAACAAAATTGGCATTCTGCCGGATATCGTGAACACGGTCTATCTTGTGCTTGCGACCCTTATTATCGTTCTGCCGCTGGGCGTGGGAGCGGCGGTCTATCTGACGGAATATGCCCATAACGGGCGCATTGTCAGCATGATCGAATATGCAGCCGAAACCCTTTCCGGCATTCCCTCTATCATATACGGCCTTGTGGGAATGCTGGCTTTTGCCAATAATTTCGGCAAATGTCTGCTTGCGGGCGCGCTGACGCTGGTCATTATGAATCTGCCCACCGTGATGCGCACGACACAGGAGAGCCTGAAAACAGTGCCCCAGAGCTATCGTGCGGGGGCGTTTGGTTTGGGAGCCGGAAAGTGGCGGGTCATCCGCACCGTAGTGCTTCCCGGCTGTGTAGACGGCGTTATCACCGGCTGTATCCTCACAGTGGGCAGGATCTTGGGTGAGTCGGCGGCACTGCTGTTTACGGCGGGCTTTGCCCATACCCTCGGCGGTGTTGTAAGCACACTTTTCAGCTCGGGGTGCAGCCTTACGGTGGCGCTGTATGTCTACGCCAAAGAGCAGGGAGAGTTTGAGGTGGCCTTTGCCATCGCTGCGGTTTTAATGATACTGACGCTACTCATCAACCTTGCGGCGGCGCTTGTGAGCAGATATTTTCAAAGGAGGCGAACAGCTTGAGTGCAGTGATCACAGTGGACGATTTATGCCTGTGGTACGGCAAGACCCAGGCACTGAAAAATATTGATATGCAGATCCCGGAAAAGAGCATCACCGCCTTGATCGGTCCCTCCGGCTGCGGGAAATCCACCTTCCTCAAAACCCTGAACCGTATGAACGACCTGATCCCCGAGGTGAGGATCACAGGCGAGGTGCTGTACCAAGAGCGCAATATTTTTGAAAAATCAGTAGATGTCAACGACCTTCGGAAGAACATTGGCATGGTATTTCAGAAGCCCAACCCCTTCCCCATGAGCGTTTACGACAATATCGCCTACGGTCCCCGTACCCACGGTATTCGCTCCAAGGCGATGCTGGATGAGATCGTGGAGCGGTCATTAAAAGGGGCGGCTATCTGGGATGAGGTGAAAGACAGGCTGAAGAAGTCTGCCCTGGGACTCTCCGGCGGGCAGCAGCAGAGGCTTTGCATCGCCCGTGCGCTGGCGGTGGAGCCGGAGGTACTGCTGATGGACGAGCCCACCTCCGCCCTCGACCCAATCTCTACCGGCAAAATAGAGGAGCTTGCTCTTGAGCTGAAAAAGCGCTATACTATCGTTATCGTGACCCACAATATGCAGCAGGCGGTCCGAATCTCTGACCAAACGGCGTTTTTCCTGCTGGGCGAGCTGGTAGAGATAGGCGAAACGGAAGCTTTATTCTCCCAGCCCCGGGACAAGCGCACAGAAGATTACATCACAGGGAGGTTCGGATAATGCGTTCAAGGTTTGATGAGCAGCTTGATCTGCTGAATAAAGAGATGATCACCATGGGCGCCCTGTGCGAAAACGCCATCGCCATGTCCGCCAAAGCTGTGGCGGAAGGCGACCTCGCCCTGACCGAGTCCATACCTGCGCTTGCAGAGCAGATCGGGCAGAAGGAAAGGGAGATCGAAAGCCTTTGCCTGAAACTGCTTTTACAGCAGCAGCCGGTGGCGAAGGATCTGCGCATCATCTCCTCCGCCCTGAAAATGGTCACGGATATGGAGCGCATCGGACATCAGTCTGCTGACATTGCCGAAATCGTCAGGATGGCAAACCTCAAGGTGGGCGGTGATACGGAAGAAGTCCGTAACATGGCGCTTGCTGTGATAAAGATGGTCAGCGAGAGCATTGACGCCTTTGTAAAAAAAGACGACGCTATGGCACAGGCGGTCATCGCCTATGACGATGTGGTGGATGACTGCTTTGACCGTGTCAAAAAGCTGCTGATTGGCCGCTTCAGCCAACCGGGAATCGACGGTGAGCAGACCATCGACCTTTTGATGGTCGCAAAATATTTTGAACGAATCGGGGATCACGCAGTCAACATTGCAAAATGGGTGGTGTTCTCCATTACCGGAAGCAAGGGATGAAAAAGATGATTTTTTGTGTGGAGGACGACAGCGGAATTCGTGACCTGATGATATATACTCTGAACGCCGCCGGCTTTGAAGCTGTCGGCTTTGGGGATGACGCAGCGTTTTGGGAAGCCATGAAGCAGCAAAGACCGGAGCTTATCCTGCTGGATATTATGCTGCCCGGAGAGGACGGGATTTCCATTCTCAAAAGCTTGCGTTCCCAAATCGTGACAAAGGATATCCCCGTCATTATGGCCACTGCCAAGGGCACGGAATACGATAAAGTGACCGGACTTGACTTGGGCGCAGACGATTATCTTTCAAAGCCTTTCGGCATGATGGAAATGGTGTCAAGAGTCAAGGCGGTTTTGCGCCGCACCGCTCCGAGGGAAGAACGGGAGCCTCTGCGCATCGACGGACTGGAGCTTGACCCTGGGTCCTGCATTGTTCAGATCGACGGAGAGCGTGTGGAGCTTACATTGAAAGAATTTAAGCTGCTGTTCACCTTCATGGAAAACATCGGCAGGGTGTTCACCCGTGAGCATCTGCTGGAAACCGTTTGGGGGCTGGACTATATCGGCGAAACACGAACAGTGGATGTACATATCGGCACCCTGCGGACAAAGCTGGGGAAATACAGCAGCCTAATTGCAACGGTGCGGGGTATCGGCTACCGTATGGAGGATAAGCTATGACAAAACGGATTTTCCGCTCCATCTGCTTTGTCGCCATTGCGGTTTTCCTTGCCTCCTTAATTCTCATTATGGGCGTGCTGTACAGCTACTTTTCGGGGGTGCAGCAAAGGCAGCTTCAAATGCAGTTAGAGCTTGCCGCACAGGGAGTCACCAATGAAGAAACCGCCTATTTTAGCGACCTTACGGTGCGGGATTATCGTATTACATGGATCGACACAGACGGGACGGTGCTGTATGACAGCGATGCACTCAGTTCGGATATGGAGAACCATTTGGAGCGTGAGGAGATCAAAGAAGCCCTTGCCACAGGCTATGGGGAAAGTAAACGGTATTCCGCTACGCTGATGGATCGCTCTCTTTATGCGGCGCAACGTTTGGAGGACGGAACCGTCCTGCGTCTTTCCATTGCGCAAAGCTCCATTTTAACGCTGGTACTTGGTATGGCACAGCCGATAAGCATTGTCATAGTTCTGGCGGTTGTCCTGTCCGTTGTCCTCGCTGTCCGCCTTTCTAAAAGCATTGTGAAGCCTTTGAATGAAATTGATTTAAATCATCCTCTTTCAAACGAGGGCTATGACGAACTTGCACCTCTTCTTCGTCGGATCGACGGCCAGCAGAAACAATTGCGGGGACAAAAGACCCGGCTGGAACAGAAGCAGGCCGAGCTGGACACTATCATCGGCAGTATGAGCGAAGGTATGGTACTGCTGAATGAACGAGGAAAGATCGTCAGCATCAATCCCGCTGCCATGGCTCTGCTGGGCGCAAGCCAAAATTGTGTTGGTACGGATATGCTCACCGTCAGCAGGAATTTGGACCTGCATGACATTTTATCTCTGGCATTGCAGGGGCAGAGCGAAGTGCAGACCGTAGGCCTTGAAACCGGGCAATACCAAATCAGCGCCAGCCCAATTATGTCTGAAGGAAAAGTTGCCGGTGCCGCTCTTTGCTTTTTCGATGTGACCGAAAAGGAAAATGCGGAGCAGATGCGCCGTGAATTCACCTCCAATGTGTCCCATGAGCTGAAAACGCCCCTGCACTCCATTTCCGGCTATGCGGAGCTGCTTCAAAACAACATGGTGAAGCAGGAGGATATCGTCCCCTTTGCGGGAAAGATATACAGGGAAGCCCAGCGCATGACAAGTCTGGTGGAGGATATCTTGAGCCTTTCCCATTTAGACGAGGGCGCAGAGGACATGGAGTGGACAGAGATCGATCTGTATGAGCTTGCGGCGAAAGCCATCGCCGGTTTGGAGGCGGAAGCGAAAGCAGCGGAAGTGAAGACGTCTCTGCACGGAGAGTATTGCTGTCTGCACGGCATTCCGCAGCTTCTCCACAGTATCCTCTACAATCTTTGCGACAACGCCATTAAGTATAACAGAAACGGCGGCGAAGTAAAGGTCAGCGTTGAAGGGCAGGGCGACAGCGTCCTTCTCACCGTTTCGGATACGGGTATAGGCATTCCCGCTCAGGAGCAGGAGCGCATTTTTGAGCGGTTCTACCGTGTGGATAAGAGCCGTTCCAAAGAGGTTGGCGGCACAGGATTGGGACTCTCCATCGTCAAGCACGCTGTGCTGATTCATCACGGGGCGATTGAGGTGGACAGCGCAGTGGGTGAGGGAACAACGATCACTGTCCGCTTGCCGATATAGAAAGGGTTAATCGCAGAGCGCTATGTTGCCCGAATTTGCACCTGAGAGACAAAGTAAAACTTAAAGAAAGTCTTGACAAACAAATGTTCCACTGCTAAAACATAAGACATCCGCAAGGAGAAAACCGGGCGATGATAAGGTTTGGTATCGTGCTACGGGGCTGCTCATTGCAGATTGGACGGCAGTACACTGCCAGCCCACCGGGGAGAGCCGCCGCCCCAGGTGGCGCGAGATACACGTCCGCTCGAACGCAGCGTTGAATGCTGTCTTGGTGATGGTTTCATCCTCCAACGCCGCCAGCACCCGGTCGGGGAGCTGCTCCCCACAGGCCAGATCGACCACCTGGGTCGGCTCATCGTCAAAGGCGTAGGCAAAGAGGAGGATTTGAAACAGGGGCGAATCCGAATAGGCGTACACGCCACATTTCGGAAGGTCTACGTCAGAAAAGGTTTCGATGTCGATTGCCAATAGGCTCATAACTGCCTCCAGATAGTGCAAGGAGGGGTGGAGGCCATCCACCCCTCCCGCCATGCGGTTGTGTGTGTTAGGACAGGAAATCCTCATCCTCGTCCGCCATCGCCTCGAAATCGTCAGAGGCTTTGGTGCGGCCACCCAGGGCCTCGCCGTCCTTCACGAACTGGACATTGCCCAGACCGGCGGGCCAGCTTGAGGAACTCCTCGGCCCTGGCGCGGCACTGGTTCCGGGCCTTACAGAAACGGCACCAGCTCCCTGTTGCGAACTCCCCGGCTCCCATAAGGGCCATCGCCCCGGTGGGCCGGAGAACTTTCTCGCCCCACTGCTCCAGCTCTGCCGGGTCGATCTCCCAGGTGGAGCAATGGTTGAGCCGGGGCTGGAAGATGGTCAGCCGCACCACCTTGGGGTCGTAGAGCAGCTCCGCCTTGCTGAGAACCCCCAGGCCGTAGATCATGAGCTGCTCGTTGTGGTCGGCGAACACTTGAACACCACGGCCCAGCTTGAGGTCGATAATGTGGATGTAGCTGTCGGTCACGATGACCATGTCGGCGGTGCCGAAACAGCCCTCCACATACTCCGAAGCGTCCACCCGCTGCTCCACCGTGAACACCGGGTCTTTACAGACCCGCCGCGCCTCCTCGATCTCGCCCTGGACGAAGGAAACGTACTCCTCCACGGCCTCCAGCAGCTCGTCCGGGTAGTAGTCAGACACCGGGCGGCGGGTGCGCTGCTTGAGATATTTCTTGATGAGGTGTTCAGCCATCGCATGGCCTGCGGTCCCTTCGGCGGCGTAGGCGCTCTCCTCGTCCTGGAACTGCTCCTCCAGCATCAAGGAGGGAGGGCAGTGGAGGCGGCGGTTCGCAGCCGAAGGAGAAAATCTCGCGTGTGTGGAAGGCATCAGAGCGCCTCCACTTCTCGGAGGAGGTCGGCGTAGTCCTCCGGCTTGACGCCAGACAGCTTGCCAGCGTCATACTTCATCAGCAGGGCCTTGACTTGGGCGGTTTTACCCTCATCGCTCTTGGCGGACATGACAGCCCGGACCTGCTCGATGGTGATGGGCTTTTCGGTTTTCTTGTTCGGCTCCGGGGCCGCAGAGGGGGTGGCCTCCGCTCCCTGTTCAGCCAGGGAGCGGTAGCCAGCCGCCAGCAGCTCGAAGCCTTCAGCCAGTTGGCTGTAGACTTTCTTATCCATTTGTGGTATCCTTTCCTCAGATGATGTGTGCGCCCTGCAATTCGGCGAGGAACTCCTCATCCACCCGGTCATCGATGGAAAGCGTGTCCGGGGTGATGCGGTTGAGCTGCTCATCGTAGCAGCGGATGGGGATGCGCATCTTCTTGGCAATCTCCAGCTCATACTTCATGCCCCTGGTGATCTTGCTGCCGATGAACCACATCATGTCGCTGGCCTTCAGCAGCTCGGCCCCAAGCTGGATGCCGAGGATGCGCTCGTCCGGGAGATCGTCCCGGAGGAACTGCGGATACATCAGGTGGGGGATGACGGGAACGTAGCCGGTCTTGGCGGCGAGGCGACCCGCGTTCCTGGCAACCTTAATGTTGTGGTCGATGTCCCCACGGTAGGGGGAACAGATGAAAACTTGTTGCATTTCGGTTATCCTTTCAAGTCATTCGGGTGCATCCCGTGTGGTTGATGGTTGATGGTTGCTGCCACCGCCACCCGGGCGGGCGGTGGCTGTTTGAGTGGCCAACTCATGGGCTAATAATAATCGTCCAGGCTCCGTTTGACCCGGATGTTGAAAACCCGAAAATGGGCCGCTTTCCAAGGCTCCAAACTGGGTCAGAGTCTCGGAAAGCGGCCTCTTTCAACGGTTGAGCAGCCGGACTTTGAAAACCCGATAGCCAGAAAACTTTTTTTATTTTTCTTTTGCCAGCGGGGAAACCCCTGTGCTGCGGAGTAGTGCATTGCAGTCGTAGATGCTGCACCCCGTCATGGTGGAGAGAATCGTCAGATAGGCGATGTCGCTTGGCTCACCAGCAAAGGTGTGACCGGACTTATGTACCAGATCGAGACTGAACGGCAGAGGGAGCTGGAGGCCCACACACAGTGCGATAACGGTCTGAATGTTTGGCTTCGACTTATTGGAGCCGTTCCGGTATTTGCGGATCGTGTCCTCATTGATGAGGCACCGGCCAGCCAGAGCCTCGTTGGTCAGATGGAGCTTATTCATGTGGTAGGCCAGGGTCGCTCCGAACTTACCGGGTAGCTCGTCCATGATGGCAGCGGTCTGCTCCACATAGGTCTTGAACTTTGGCGTATGGGCGGGGATGTCACTGACCACCTTATTGAATGCGATATCTTGGTAGGTGGCCTTGACCATGGCGTTGGTCTTGACTGCGGATTTCTGTTGATTCTTCATAATAGATGCCCTTTCCGCCTGGGCGGGGCAAAGGATGCAGAAAGGCCCGGAGCGATACAGCGCCCCAGGCCCATGCAGTCAAAAATGGATGCACAGAACTAAGGGTGCCATGTGTGCATTCTCTTCAATGAAGAGTTAGCGACTATAGCATCCTTTGCCTGTATGCATCCAGGCTTTGATATTTTTATCTCCACGGCGGTGCCGTTTTGACCTTACTGTGTATAACGATTTTTCAGAGAAAAAACGGGGCCGACCGGTGCTTTAATATGCTGCCGAATTATCGGGTTTTGTGCCCCGTACCTTCGGCGGTCGACTTTGAATTGACCGTCGTTCGTTTTCCTGCGCCTTTGTGACCATAGTACCATGGAAAAATTTTCTGCATCGGACACGCCATGTCCAATCCAGAACGCAAAAAAAGCCGGAGCAAATCTGTTGACCACTAAAGGGTCGAGCAGATTTGCTCCGGCTTTTGATTTAACCCCTCTCATGGCACTATTAGGGTACCATGGGGGAATTTCATTGAAAACGGAAAGACAATGGGACGCTATTTTTCCATTAGCGAGGCCACAGCCTTTTCGTCAAGAGGGTGGTCGCCCAGTTTCATTAAGCGGTTAAGGATATCCCACTTATCTTGGGCGATGGCGCTTTCTGTGAAACGAACCATACGCTCATCAATATCTCCTATATGTGGGAGGACATCTGGACAAAGGATAAGATTCTTTTCCTTATCGAGCGGTTCATCTACATCAAGACGAAGGAACGCAAGAACTCTGACACGGGCAAGGTGCATCGCACAAAAGAACTGATATTCCCGCGTTTCCACCAGCTCCGCGCTGTGGAAAAGGTCATGAACGATGTCATTCTCAACCACTCGTCCTGCAACTATCTGATCGAGCATTCGGCGGGCAGCGGAAAGACTGAGACGATTTCGTGGCTTGCTCATATTCTGTCCACAGTGCATGATGCCGATAATAATAATGTGTTTGATACTGTGCTGGTCATCACCGACCGTATCGTTGTCGACCGCCAGCTGCAGGAAGCCATCATGGGCATGGAACATAAAAGTGGGCAGGTCAAGGTCATGGACGATAAGTGCGACTCCAACGATCTGGCGATTGCCCTGCGTGGAAACACGAAGATTATCGTTACCACCATCCATAAGTTTTATTACATCCTCGATAACAAGCTACTTACTAATCTTAAGGACAAGACCTTCGCCGTCCTAATTGACGAGGCGCACTCTTCCACGGAAGGAACCTTCATGCAGTCCGTGACAACGGTTCTGACGAACGATGATTCCGAGGAAGAGAAAACCGAAGAAGACAAGATGCGTGAGGAAATCAAGAAGAGCGGCAAACAGCCGAATGTCTCCATGATTGCCTTTACCGCCACGCCCAAGCCGGACACCATTCAGCTTTTCGGAACGCTGAACGCTGAGGGCAAGAAGGAATCCTTCGATTTGTATTCCATGAAACAGGCAATCGAGGAAGAATACATCTTGAATGTCCTCGACAACTATGTGACATGGAAAACCTACTGCCACATCAATAAGGCCATCGAGGATGACCCGGAACTGAAGACAATCGCCGCCAAGAGAAAAATGGCGCGGTTCATCGATTTGCACACCACGAACATCGCACAGAAGGTTGAAATCATAGTGGAGCATTTCCGCGCGAATGTCGCTCATCTGCTCGGCGGCTCCGCCAAGGCAATGGTCGTTACTTCATCCATCCAGGCAGCCGTGGAATACAAGCAGGCGTTCGTGAAGTATATCCATGACCACGGTTACACGGATATCAAGGCTCTTGTTGCTTTCTCAGGCAAAGTCAAAATCAAAGGCGTGGAATACTCCGAGTACGGCATGAACCAAATCAAAGAGGAAGAACTGCGCTACGAGTTTGACCGCAGCTGCTATCAGGTGCTTATCGTTGCGAACAAGTATCAGACGGGCTTTGACCAGCCCAAGCTGGTGGCAATGTATGTGGATAAAAAGCTGAAGGGCGTGGCCGCTGTGCAGACGCTCTCTCGCCTGAATCGCATTTATCCGCCTTATGACAAGACCACCTTCGTCCTTGATTTCAAAAATGATTACGAGGATATCAAGAAGGCGTTTGCGCCGTATTACAAGGATACAATCCTCTTTGAAACCATCTCTCCGTCAGATATCCGCGATCTTGACCGCGAACTGGATACCTACGACTTCCTTGATGTGGATGATATTGACGAATTCAACAGCTATCTGTATCAGGCAAAGCGGTCGGCAAGGGATAAGGAACGGATGTGGAACCTGCTCGATGTTGCCGTAAAGAAGGTTGAAAGGAAGTCAGAAACCGACCAGGAGGCTATTGTTAAAACCATCCGCCGATTCCTCAAAGGATACTGCTTCCTTATTCAGGCTACGGCATATGAAAATCTTGAACTGCACAGGCGGTACAATTTCCTGAGTTATCTCATCAAGGAAATCAATGTCGGCGGCGGCGGGAACAACTTTGATATTGCCGACAAGATCACCGTCAGCGAATTTCGGCAGGAACAGACCGGTGAATACAAGAAACCGGAAATTGAGGCACAGGCGGAAGTAAAAATCAAGAAGCCAAAGCCCGCCAGTGTGGAGGAAGAACAGAAAAAGCGGCTCTCCCAGATTATTGACGAGGTAAACGCCCTCTATGACAAGAAGTACGGCACGGATTTCGCAACAAAATCCGCCATGCAAATCAGAGACCTGCTTTTGCAAAATCCCGAATTTAAAGAGAGGCTTACCAAGAGCGCAAAGAATAACTCTCTTGACGATTTCAAGTTTACCTATGACGATTGTATCCAGGACGCTCTCGTGGAAGGCTACGATCAGAACGCAGACTTTTATACCCTGCTTCTGAATAATGAAGATGTCCGTGCACGGATTGCAAGCGTATTCATGAGTGAGATTTATCGTATTCTGCGCGGCGAAGATAGGTAGGAGGGATACGGCCTATGCAGAATGATAAAAACCCATTCATGCCTTTTGTCGAGGACTTTGAGGCTGAGGCAGAAGCCTTTCTGCGAAAATACTGTAAAAAAGTCCTCGATAGCCCGCAGGCAACGCCGATACGGGAAATAGCGCAAAAGCAGATGAATCTCGATATCGTGGATACCGAGGACCTTTCTCCCGATGACAGCATCCAGGGAGCCATTGCTTTTACCGCCGGAATCATTGAGGTTTATGACTGGTCATCTGAGGAATATATCGGCTATGAGGTAAAGCAGCCCACTGTGTTCCTCGATTCGGCCATTCTCAACCCCGGACGGAAAAATAATACGCTTGCGCACGAATGCTACCATTGGTACAAACACCGTTTCTGGCTTTCTCCACTTACAAACCCAAAAATCTAACGCCTTATGCAAAGTTTCAACGCATACAAGTGCCCAGAACCCATGGAAAAGCAAAAAAGCACCGCTGTAGGCCGGAAATTATTCTGGCCCACAGCGGTGCTTTTTCTGAAAATGTACGAAAATCGGCTGAAAACATCCGTTTTAACATAAAAGTAGGGACAGAAATCTTGATACCCATTGTATCAAAATCTCCGTCCCTACATGGTCGAGGTGACAGGATTTGAACCTGCGACTTCTACGTCCCGAACGTAGCGCTCTACCAAACTGAGCCACACCTCGAAAAAAAGCCCCGGGTTAGATAAAACCGGGGCCTGGCAGCGGTACCAGGATTTGAACCCAGACAAACAGAGTCAGAGTCTGCTGTGCTACCATTACACAATACCGCTATATCCCTCTTGCGTACCTGTCACTCAAGAGCAGTTATTATTATACCAAACTTTGAGAAAAAGTCAAGGGCTTCTGCAAATTTTTTTAAATTTTTTTCTTTTCAGAAAAACGCCGCCCCGTCATCCTCCCAGGGCTGCAGGGGCAGGAACCCGCCGGGTAACAGCCTGGGCTTGCCGGGCATTTTCCAGAATTTCTGCTTTCAGCGCTTCCAGGGACGGAAATTTCCTTTCAGGCCGTAAAAACTCCAGCAGGAACAACCGGACAGCCTTCCCATACAAGTCTCCGGAAAAATGGGGCATCCAGGTTTCTGCCAGCACCCGGTCTGAGCCTACCGTAGGCTTCACGCCAATATTTGCCACCCCGCAGTGAAACGCTTCCCCCACTTGGCACCAGGCGGCGTATACGCCGAAGCGGGGCTGAATAAAGCCCTCGGGAAGGGCCTGATTTATGGTGGGCGTGCCTAGGGAATGTCCAATGTGGTTGCCATGTATAACCGGCAGGGAAAAGCCAAAGGGCCGGCCCAGAAGGCGGTTGGCAAGGGGGATGTCCCCCTGCTCCACAGCGGCGCGGATAAGGGTGGAGCTGATTTTCTTCCCCTTCTCCCGGACAGGAGGCAGGATTTCCAGCGCAACACCGGATTCCTTACAGAGGGCGGCCAGCAAGCTGGTATTTCCCGCCGCACCCCGGCCAAACCGGAAATCCTCGCCACAGCAAAGCCGGACGGCATGAAGCCTTTGAAAGAGGACTTCCCGCACAAAGCGCTCCGCCTCCATATGGCACAGGGAAGCGAAGTCCACCTGGCACACCTGGCGCATACCAGCCTTTTCCAGCAAGAGCAGCTTGTCCTCTGGCGTAAGCAGGGCAGGCGCGCCCTTAGGGGCAGAAGCAAAGGTGAACACCCCCGGAACCAGCCCTTCTGCACCGCAGGCAGCCTTTATTACTGCCATGTGCCCCCTGTGCAGGCCGTCAAAAGCGCCCAAGGCCAGAGAGCAGGGCAGGTCGCACCCTATATTTTCCAAGCTGCTTATGATTTCCATACCCGGCGCTCCTTTCTTCATTTTGGCATATCATGAGGGTTTTACACAAACAGGCTGAGACACTGGGGCTATGAGCCTGTCCTGCCAGCTCGACCGGCTCATAGCAGCCGCCCCGCCAGAGGTGCGGCTATCCTTTTTGAAAAGAGGAGGGAACATCGAATTTTTCCGGCGCTACGCTTTGGGCATTCCTTTCCAAAGCAAAAGGTCTGGCGGCCTGCATGAGCGCGGAATTTCATTCCGCAGCGGATGGCTCCGTCCGTGCCCCGCGTCTTAGGCGCGGCGTTACGCTGCTAAAAGTTGCGGAAACGCTGGTAACGTTTTTCCAGCAGCTCTTCCGGGGTTAAGGCCAGGAGGCTGGGAAGCAGGGCGCAAAGCTCTTCTTTTATCTGGGCATAGGCGCAGTCAAACCCCTCCTCTTCCGGGATAACCTTTTCCACCACGCCCAGTTCCGCCATATCCTGGGCCGTAATGTGCAGGCAGTCTGCCGCGTCCTTTACCCGCTTGGGATCCTTCCACAAAATGCTGGCGCAGCCCTCGGGAGAGATGACGGAATACACGGCATTTTCCAGGATCCACACCTGGTCTGCCACAGCCATAGCCAAAGCGCCGCCGCTGCCCCCTTCCCCAACGAGAATAGAGACAACAGGGGTTTTCAGGTCGATCATTTCCAGCAGGTTTTCCGCAATGGCCTGGCCCTGGCCCCGCTCCTCCGCGCCTAAGCCGCAGTAAGCCCCGGAGGTGTCCACAAAGCACACCACTGGCCGGTGGAACTTTTCCGCCTGCTTCATCAGGCGCAGGGCCTTGCGGTATCCCTCGGGATTGGGGGAGCCGAAGTTGCGGCGCACCTTTTCCTTCATGTCCCCGCCTTTTTCCATAGCGATAACCGTCACAGGCATTCCCTCCAGCTCCGCAAGCCCCCCCACAATGGCAGGGTCATCCCCAAAGCGGCGGTCGCCGTGTAGTTCTACAAAGGCGGAAAAAATATTTTCAATGTAAGACATGCCCGTGGGCCTGTCTTTGGCCCGGGCCAGCAGGACTTTATCATAGGCGCTCATCCTGCTCCCTCCTCTCTTTTGCTGTATGCACCTGCAAAAGCCAGGCAATGGCCTGCTTCTGCTCGCTGCGGGGGACTATCAAATCCACAAAGCCATGCTCCAGCAGAAATTCCGCCGTCTGGAAGCCCTGGGGCAGCTTTTTGCGGATAGTCTGCTCAATCACCCTGGCGCCGGCAAAGCCGATAGTGGCCCCCGGCTCTGCCATAATCACGTCCCCGTCCATAGCAAAGCTGGCGGTAATGCCCCCCAGCGTGGGGTCGGTAAGCACTGTAAGGTAAAAATTCCCGGCATCGCTGTGCTTTTTCAGGGCGGCGCTGGTTTTTGCCATCTGCATCAAAGAGAGGATGCCTTCCTGCATCCGCGCCCCGCCGGACACCGTAAAGCCCACCACCGGCAGGCTGTGCCCTGTGGCATACTCAAACAGCCGGGTGATTTTCTCCCCCACCACTGTGCCCATGCTGCCCATCATGAAATTGGGATCCATGCAGAAAATGGCGCAGGGCCGGCCAGAAATTTCCGCTGTGCCGCACAGCACGCCTTCCTTTTCCCGGGAGGCAAGCTTGGCGTTTCGCAGTTTCTGGTCATAGCCGGGGAAGTCCAGCAGATCCCGGCTCATTAAATCCCCGTCCAGCTCCGCGAACGTGCCCTCGTCGCAGATGTGGAAAATGCGCTCCCGGGGGCCAATGCGGAAATGGTAGCCGCAGGCGCTGCACACGTTCAGGTTTTCCTGTAAGTCGGTAAGGGGAAGCTGTACGCCGCATTTGGGGCAGCTATTGCGGATCCCCTGATCCTCCGCTTCCTTGCCCCCTTTTTCCAGTTCGTTCTGGGGCGAACGGAATAATCCCATCAGATTCATACCCTTGCTTCGTTCCTTTCCTTTGTGTTTTTCACAGCCATGCATCCGGCGCGCTGGAAAGGGTTTGCCTGTTTTTAAGTGTGCTGCCTGTAAAAGGGGTGTTTGCCAAAGTACAGCGCGCCGCTTCCCGTATTATACCAGACTCTTGGCATAACGTCAAACCCATTGTCCTTTTTCTTCAAGATATATCCCAAAGGCCGATTCGCAGGCAGGCGGCTTTGCGCCGGTTCAAAAGAGAAAAGGCCCCTGCGGAGCCTTTCCAAACCCTGTCATGTTTTGGCGAACTGGCTGTTATAAAGCTCCGCATAGAACCCGCCCTTTTGCAGCAGCTCCTGGTGGCTGCCCTGCTCTACAATGTGCCCGTCCCGCATCACCAGGATTACATCCGCGTCCCGGATGGTGGAAAGCCGATGGGCTACAATAAAGCTGGTGCGGCCCTGCATCATCTTCTGGAAAGCCCGCTGGATACGGCTTTCTGTGCGGGTGTCAATGGAGGAGGTGGCCTCGTCTAAAATCAGCATGGGGGGCAGGGAGAGCATCACCCGGGCAATGCACAGAAGCTGCTTCTGGCCCTGGCTCAGATTTTCCGCCCCTTCGCCAATGGTGGTGTCATAGCCCTTCGGCAGGCGCTTGATAAAGCTGTGGGCATGGGCGGCTTTGGCTGCCTCCACAATTTCCTCCCTGGCTGCGTCAGGCTTTCCATAGCTGATGTTTTCCGCAATAGTGCCCCGCTTCAGCCAGGTTTCCTGCAGCACCATGCCATAGTTTTTCCGCAGGCTCTTCCTGGTTAAAAGGCGGATGTCCTCCCCGTCTACGGAGATAGCCCCGCTGTCCACGTCGTAAAAGCGCATGAGCAGGTTGATGATGGTGGTTTTGCCGCAGCCGGTAGGGCCTACCAGGGCCACCCGCTGGCCCGGCTTCACCTGGAGGCTGAAATTTTCAATCAAGGGCTGGCCCCGGCGGTAGGAGAAACTGACATTTTCCGCCTGCACCCGACCGTCCGGATCCACCAGCGTGCGGGCGTTTACCGGATCAGGCTGCTGGGGCTTCTCCTCTATCAGGGCGAACACCCGGCCCGCGCAGGCCAGGGCATTTTGCAACTCTGTCACCACGCCGGAAATCTCGTTAAAGGGCTTGGTATACTGGTTGGCATAGCTTAAAAAGCAGGAAAGCATACCCACTGTAAGGCCCCCGCCGATGACGGACAAGGCCCCGGCCACCCCCACACCGGTGTACACCAGGGAGTTGACAAACCGGGTGGAGGGGTTTGTGATGGAGGAGAAGAAGATGGCCCGCAGAGAGCAGCCCTGCAGCCGGGCATTGATCTCGTCAAACCGTTTTTGGGCTTTTTCCTCCTGCCCAAAGGCCTGCACCACCCGCTGCCCCTCTATCATCTCTTCAATGAAGCCGGTCTGTTCCCCCCGCACCAGGGACTGCTGGTGGAACATGGTATAGGTGCGCTTGGCGATAAAAGCCGCCACCAGGAGGGACACCGGGGTGATAAGCACCACCACCAGGGTGATGGCCACATTTACGCTGAGCATGAAAAGCAGGGTGCCTAAAATGGTGATAATCCCGGAAAAAAGCTGGGTAAAGCCCATTAAAAGGCCGTCGGCAAACTGATCCACGTCTGCAATCACCCGGCTGACCACCTCTCCTGTGGGGTGGGCGTCCAGATAGGAAAGGGGCAGGCTTTGCAGCTTGCAGAAGGCTTCGCTGCGGATATCCCGTACCACCCGGTAGGTGACGTGGTTGTTGCACAGGTTCATCACCCACTGGGCAAACGCCGCAATCCCGATGACAATCCCCGCCTGCAAAAGCAGCCGGAAAATACCGGGAAAATCCACCTGCCCCGGGGAAACGATAAGGTCAACCGCCCGCCCGGTAAGGATGGGGATATACAGGGTGCCCGCCACTGTCACAGCAGCCAGCACCAGGGACAGGGCCACAAACAGCCGGTATTTTTGAATATAGCGCAGCACTTTTTTTAAAGTGCCTTTCTGTGCCTTCTCTTTCATGCGCCCTCTCCTCCTTTCTCCATCTGGGACTCGCAGATTTCCCTATACACCCCGCAGCTTTCCAGCAGCTCTTCATGGGAGCCTATCCCCACAGCGCAGCCGTCGTCCAGCACAATGATTTTATCCGCGTGCCGGATGGAAGAGGCCCGCTGGGACACAATGAACACGGTCTGCCCATAAGGAAGGTTTTTAATGGCAGAGCGCAGCCTTGCGTCTGTGGCAAAGTCCAGGGCGCTGGCGCTGTCGTCCAGTATCAAAAGCCTGGGCCTGCGGGCTAAAGCCCTGGCAATGGTAAGCCGCTGGCGCTGGCCCCCGGAGAAGTTGCGGCCTCCCTGGGCCACAGGCTCGTCTAAGCCCTTGGGCTTTTTCTCCACAAACTCCTTGGCCTGGGCCGTTTCCAGGGCCTGCCACAGCTCCTCGTCAGAGGCGTCCCCGCCGCCCCACTGCAGGTTTTCCCGGATGGTGCCCGAGAAAAGCTGGGCGCGCTGGGGCACTGTGCCGATTTCCCCCCGCAGCTTCTGGAGGGGCCAGTCCCCGGCGGGCACGCCGCCAATAAGCACCTGGCCCAGGGTGCAGTCATAAAACCGGGGGATAAGGTTTACAAGGGAGGTTTTGCCGCAGCCGGTGCCGCCGATAATGCCCACTGTCTCCCCGGGCTTTACAGAAAAGCTGATGTGGGAGAGGGATTCGGCCCCGGCCCCTTCATAGGCAAGGCACACGTCCCGGAACTCCACAGAAAGGCCCTGGCCCTCCCCGGTTCCCGCCTTTGCCGCCCCGGGCTTTTCCGAAAGGCTGGGGGCGATGTCCATCACATCCGCCACCCGGCCCGCGCAGGCCAGGGCCTTGGTGATGTTGATGATAAGGTTCGCAAGCTTGACAAGCTCTACCAGAATCTGGCCCATGTAGTTTAAGAGGGCTACCACCTGCCCCTGGGTGATGGCGCCTGCCTCCACCCGTAGGCCCCCGGCCCACACCAGCGCCAGGGTGGCCAGATTGATGAGGATATAGGTCACCGGGTTCATCAGGCCGGAAACCCGCCCCACAAACACCTGCAGGCGGGTGAGGGCCTGGTTTTCCTCCTGGAAGGCGGCGGTTTCCGTTTCCTCCCGGCCAAAGGCCCGCACCACCCGCACGCCGGTAAGGTTTTCCCGGGTTTTGCCCAGCACCCGGTCAAGCCCTGCCTGCACCTGCTTATACCGGGGCATAGTCCACAGCATCACCCCAAACACCACAGCCGCCAGCAGGGGGATTGCCACAGCGAAAATGAGGGCTGCCCGCCAGTCGATGGTAAAGGCCATCACCATAGCCCCAAACACCACAAAAGGCGAGCGCAGCAGCAGCCTTAAGGCCAGATTCATGCCGTTTTGCACCTGGTTTAAATCGCTTGTCATGCGGGTGATAAGGGTGGCGGCGCCCTCCCTGTCCAGCTCCCGGAACCCCAGGCGCTGGATGTGCCCGAAAAGCGCCCCGCGCACCTTTGCGGCAAAGCCCACAGAGGCCTTTGCCGCAAAATACTGGGCGGTGATGGAACAGACAAGCCCCACCAGCCCCAAGCCTACCAGCACCAGGCACATCTGTATCACATATCCCTGGCTCCGGCTCTTAATGCCCGTGTCAATCACCGCCGCCATTACCAGGGGCACCAGCAGCTCGAAGCTTGCCTCCAAAAGTTTAAAAAGCGGGCCAAGCACGCACTCCTTTTTATATTCCGTCAGGTAACCCAGCAGGCGTTTCACAACGCTACCTCTCCCTTCACATATTGTTCTATCTCCTCCGCCCGGGCCGTGCGCCCCATAGTGCGGTATGCTTCCGCCTCATACCGCAGGGAAAGCACAGGCAGGCGCATACCTTCAAAATCCACATACCGGGTGAGCGCGCCCAGGCCTGGCGCCTCCTGCCACCTGCCGTCCAGCAGGCGCTTTTCAATGTCCCCCATGATTTCCACCTCGGCCCCCCCGATTTGGAACCGCCCAAAATGGGAGCGCATCTTCTCCGTACCCCAGAAACGCACAGGCTCTGTAATATATTCTTTAAGAAGAGCCCCCAGCTTATACGCGCTGGCTTCATCAGTCTGGATGTCAATGTCGTGGGCCTGCACATCCATGCCCTGCAAGGCAAAGGAGGTGCTGCCCGTCAAGGCCCATACAAGGCCCGGCTCCTTTGCCGCCAGCCGGGAGATAGTTTGCAGGGCTGCTATGTGGGCAGGGGTCAGCATATTTTCATTCTCCTTCTAATACGTCATTTTCTTCAGTTTGTTCCCGGCGTACAATCTCTTCTCCCAGCCGCTTCCGGAAATTGTGGAAGAAGCCTTCCGGCCCCAGCCTTTCCCCCATCATTTCCAGCGCGTCCGCGTCTATGTGGTTCACAGCCTGTTCCATGTCCCTGTTCATAAAGGCGTTGTAATAGGCCAGAGGGATAAAATACTCCAGGGAATCTTCTTCCAGCATAAGCATAAGCCGGAGATACTCTTCTCCACTGTATGGATCATTCAGGTTGAGCAGGAATTTTTTTTCCACCGGATGTTCCGCCAGCCAGTGCATCACCTTTATAAATTCCTGCCTGCTTGCTGTTTTGTCCATTTTTCATTCCTCCAAAAAATTATTACTGTACTGGATAGTACACAGTATATCAGATACAATAAATATAATCAAGATAAGTGTACCGGATAATACACGATTTGGAGGGAGCCACAATAAAAAAGCTAATACAGGACGTTAAACTTGGCAAAAACATCCAGAATATCCGCATCCAAAAAAGCATGTCACAAGCTGATGTGGTTGTCAAATTGCAGTTACTGGGGAGTCACCTGTCTTTAGGCCATTATGCCCATATCGAGCAAGACCGCAATAACATCAACATATCCGATCTCATTTATTTGCAGCGGATATTTGAAGTGGATTTCAGTGAATTCTTCAAGGATTTAATTCCATAAAAACTTGGTTTTTGGATCAAACCTTTTTACAAAAAGGATCGCTGTGTGCCAGTGGCACACGTCCAGCGACCGACCGAGCCGGCAGGCGAGAAGTGGGGTGTGGGACAGAGTCCCCGCAGCCTACCCCTTAGAGAGCCTTGCAAAGTTTGCAAACAGCTTCTTGGTGCCCACCTTGTCAAAGGCGATTTCCAGCAGGGTGTCGTTTGCCATAGGCGTGGCGGTGAGGACAAGCCCTTGGCCGAAGGTTTTGTGGGAAACCGTATCCCCGGGCTTATAGGTGCCGGGAGCGGCAGGCTTCACCTGGGGGCGGTATTGGGGCATCTGGGGCTTTTTGCGGCCTTCCCCCATCCCGGGCAGGGTGGGGCTTTGGGGCCGGGGCTGGATAAAGGTGCGGGAGCGGCTGTGCTCCAAAAGCGCCTCCGGAATTTCCCCGGCAAAGCGGGAAAGGCGGTTGTGGTTGGTGGAGCCGAACAGCATCCGGGACTCCGCATGGTACAGGGACAGCTCCTCCTTGGCCCGGGTGATAGCCACATAGGCAAGCCGGCGCTCCTCCTCCACCTGGGTGGGATCGAACAGCACAGCATTTCCGGGGAAGACCCCCTCCTCCCAGCCGGGCAGGAACACCACCGGGAATTCCAGGCCCTTGGCGGAGTGGATAGTCATAAGCACCACAGAATCGTTTTCTTCATCGTAATTGTCGATGTCCGTAAACAGGGACACCTCCTCCAGGAAGCCGGAAAGGCTTGCTTCCTCCCCGTTTTCCTCCTCATAGCGGCGGATCATGGAGGAAAGCTCCTGCACGTTTTCCCAGCGGCCCTCGGCCTTTTCCGGCTCGTCCGCCTTTAAAAATTCCTGATAGCCAATGGCCTCCACCAGCTCTCCGTACAGCTCGCTGGGGGCCATGCCCTCCTCGTTTTTCTCTATAAAGCTGTCCATCTGCTGGATAAAGGGCGCAAGCCTGTTTGCCGCCGCCCGGGAAATGGCCGGGTATTCCGCCGCCCGGGAGAGCACCTGATACAGGCTTTCCCCCACCTGCTGGCCTATCTCCGCGGCCGTAGCCACGGTCTTATCCCCCACGCCGCGCTTAGGGACATTTATAATGCGCTGGAGGCGGATTTCGTCCTCCGGGTTATTTATCACGCTTAAATAGGCTATCATGTCCCGCACTTCCTTGCGGTCAAAGAACCTGTGCCCGCCGATAATCCGGTGGGGGATGCCCTGCTTTGCAAACATCCGCTCGAAGGAAAGGGACTGGGAATTCATGCGGTACAAAACAGCGTAATCAGAAAATTTCCGGCCCTTTGCCACCCCTTCCAGAATGGCCCGGGCAATGCAGTCTGCCTCGTCCTGCTCGTTTTCCGCTGTGTGGAGCCGCAGCTTCTCCCCGGCCCCGGCGGCTGTCCACAGGGTTTTCCCCTTGCGCTCCAGGTTGTTTTCGATGACCGCGTTGGCGGCGTCCAGTATGTTCTGGGTGGAGCGGTAGTTCTGCTCCAGCCGCACCACCTTAGCCCCGGGGTTGTCCTGCTCGAAATTCAAAATGTTCTCAATGGTGGCCCCCCGGAACTTGTAGATGCTCTGGTCGTCGTCGCCCACCACGCACAGGTTCCCGCTTTTTTTCGCCAGGAGGTTCACAAATTCATATTGTGCGTGGTTGGTGTCCTGATATTCGTCCACCATAATGTACTGGAACTTATCCTGGTAATATTCCAGCACCTCCGGCGCTTTTTCAAAGAGCCGCACCGCGTTTACCAGCAGATCGTCAAAGTCCATGGCGTCCGCGTCCTCCAGCCGCCGCTGGTACAAGGTGTAGCACCGGGAAACCTGCTGGAGCCGGTAGTCCTTTTCCGCAGTCATCTCATATTCCCTGGGGGAGACAAGCTGCTCCTTGGCCCGGGAAATCTCCGCCAGCACCGCCCTGTGGGAAAGGGCCTTTTCCGCAATGTTCAACTGGCGCATCACGTCCTTCATCAGGCGGCGGCTGTCGTCTGTATCATAAATGGTGAAATGGGAGGTGTAGCCCAGCCTGTCCCCGTCCCGGCGGAGTATCCTGGCACAGCTTGCGTGGAAGGTGGAGGCCCAGATATCGTTGCCTGGCTCTCCCAGCATAGCGCACAGCCGCTCCTTTAATTCCCCGGCGGCCTTGTTCGTAAAGGTGATAGCCATAATGCGCCAGGGACGGCAGGCGGAAACAGAGAGCCTGCCCCGCACCTCGCTGGGAAGGGGCTGCCCCTCTTCTATATACCTTTCGCAGGCCTTCAAATCCTCCTCTGCCAGCTCCGGCTGCACAAAGCTGCTTTCATAAGCTGTGCCATAGCGGATAAGGCTTGCAATGCGGTTTACCAGCACTGTGGTTTTGCCGCTGCCCGCCCCTGCCAGCACCAGCAGAGGGCCTTTTGCCGTAAAGACAGCCTCCTGCTGGCGGCTGTTCATCCGGGAAAAATCTTTTTCCATCACCCTGCGCCGCAGGGCCAGGATTTCTTCTTTTAATGCTTGCATACACATAAAAGCCTTTCTTTTCTCATAAAATCGCTGCGGGATACAGGATACGCGCAAAAAGGCCATAAAAAAGCGGTCCTTTGCGCCCGGCATCCTTCCGTTTCTGTTTTCACAGCATATCCCGCCCTTTATTGTACATGATTGCGCCCTACAAGGCAAGAAAGAGGGAAAGAAAATTTGAAAATCCTGCCGTTTTCCGCTATAATAAGGACATGCGAAGAAATTGTTCCATGGCACAAAGCTGCCGGGAAAGGAGCCATATCATGCAGAACGCCCTGAAAAACGCCGCCGGCTGGGCAGAGGAGGCGGGCCGCCAGCCCCTGCCGGAATGGGACAGCCTGCCGGGCATCCCTTTATATATGGATCAGGTAGTGCTGTACCTGACAGATTTGCTTGCCGCGTTCCAGCGGGGGGAAAGCAGCCCCCTACTCACCAGCTCTATGGTCAATAACTATGTAAAAAACGGGGCTGTCCTCCGCCCGGAAAAAAAGAAATACGACCGCAGGCAGCTTTCGGCCCTGGCTGTCCTGTGTATGCTCAAGCAGGTGCTGTCTTTGCAGGACATCAAAACCCTCTTTGCCGGGGACGCCTCCCAGGAGGAACTGTACGGGCTTTTCCGGGAAGCCCACCATGCCGCCATGAAGGAGGCCGGCCGCGAACTGGCACAAAGCATGGGGGAGGGCCGGGATTCCCGACATGAGGCCCTGCGCCTGGCAGCAGAGGCAAACGCCAAACGGGCTGCGGCCCAGCGGATTCTGCTGGAACTGGAAAAGGAAGCTTCCGCCCCAAAAGAGAAAGCGGGCCTGGAGGAAGGGCGGCAGTAATATATCCTCTGGAGGAGAATCAGGCGGGAGGACAACTGACGATGGGAACCCTCTAAGAAGCCAGTTTGTGGGCGGTAGATAAGAACGGTATGCAAATGCCAGACTGCACAACATGACGTGACGCGTGGCTGGTACCATAGGGCTTTGCCCGCATATGAAACACCCCTGGCTTAGGGGCGGTGACGTAAGAAAACATGAGAAAACCCAGTAAAATCAATGTTTTTTAAGGGCAGCGGAAAGCGGGCGATGTCGGCAAGACACCGCCCGCTTCTGCGTCCCGGCCAACGCCGCAGATTTTGAAAAAGTCTGCGGCGTTTTTTCATGTCCATACACCGAAAGGAGCGGAGAAAGCCGGGTTTTATAACAAGCTCAAGCGCGGCTCCCTGCGCATTGTCAAGGTAGAAAGCGGGACGGACACCCATCTGGAAGGGGCCACCTTCTGCTTAAAGGACGCGGACGGACAGGTAGTGGCAGACGGTAAAACAGACAAAAACGGCGAGCTGCTTTTTGAGGATTTGCCCTGGGGCACCTACAGCCTCCATGAAGTTTTCGCCCCGGAAGGCCACTCCCTGGATACCTCCCGCATTGAGGTGGAAATTTACGGCAAAGAGGTTGTGGAAATCACAGTGGAGAACGACAAGCTCATCCCGGAAGAACCTACCACCAGCATCCCCAAGACCGGCGATACCCGCACGAACCCCTGGCTCGTGGGCCTTGCCATGGCGGGTATGCTGGCAGGCGTGGGCGGTTTAGTCTCCTATCTCATTAAAAAACGCAGAAAGTAAAAAGGAGAAAACAATATGCATAAAAGGAAACTGGCCTCTGCCCTTTTGGCAGAGGCTTTGCTTTTTACCAGTGCCATCCCGGCCAGCGCCGCGAAAGCTACAGGCACGCCCACACCCCACCAGGTTTTCTACAGGGAAGAAGCGGGCCAGACCTTCGCAGGCAAAATTGGCATGGAAAAGGATGTTACAGAAGTGGAGGCGGGGCAACCCGCCTTTTCCCTTTCCGTCCAGGACGGGGCGGTTTTGTTTGATTCCCTCTACACCAGCACCCAGCAGGCTATCAGGGTCACCTGTGACGGGGAAAGCGTCAGCCAGGAGGTAAACCTGGCAGTCTATGACACGCTGGACGTTGCCCCAGCCAAGGGTAGCGCCGTCCTAGCCGTAAAGGATGCCCGTACCTTGAAGCCCGTCCCTGGCGCAAGGTATACGTTGTACTGCGGCGGGCGTATTGTAAAACCCAGCGTGGAAAGCAACGCAAAATCAATTCCACACGTCTGCCACCGCCGTATTTGAGAGCATTTTCAATAATGTTTTGCATCACTTCAACGCTCCTGCTCAAATCCCCCGATAGAAGACAGTTTTTATATTTTACGATAATAAAATCTGTTTTGATAAGTGCCAATTTTTCCTTGTAATATCCCGCGATTTTTTCAACGAGTTCCGAAAGATAAAAACTTGCCCATATTCACTTCAAGGCTGAAGAAATCTTCTCTTGAAGCTGTTATAATCTGTGAAACATAACACTCGATTCCGTCCGCTTTTTCATTGATGTTTTCAGCGGTTTTGTGCTGCTTTTCCGCGTCCGGATACAAATTTTTCGACAGTGCTACCGAGTACAATTTTATCGCGGAAAGTGGCGTTTTAATATCGTGTGAGAACGATAGCAGCTTGTCCTCCTTTTCCGTTTTCGCACTTACAATCAATACGGGCGTGTTGCTTGACCTGCGGATTTTTTCCAGAACATAAAATCCGTCCTTACCGGGCAGCATGATGTCAAGCACAAAAAGCCTTGCGCCGTATCTTTCGTACAGCAGCAAGGCTTTTTCAACTGTTTGAACCGCCGATACCGTATAATTTTCCGCACGGAGAAAATCACACAGCAGGTCGGCAAGCTCCTTTGTTGTCCTCAACAATAAGAATATCTATACTACCGACCTAATTCCAGAAGCCAGTTATCCAATACACGCTCCCGTTCTCTCAACTGCGTGGAACAGTCGCTTAAGTCGTACTCTCCCTTTATGTTCCCGTCAACAATGTACATGACCCTTGTACATTTTGCCGCGTGCCGCGACCTTAACATCGTGAGTAACGAGCATGATTGTTGTTCCCTCAGAATTTAATTTTACAAGCTCTTCCATTCCTTATTGAGCTAAAAAACTGCGAACAAATATCACTAAACTAAACTCCAGCAGCACCCCGCCAAAACACTTCTCTATCGTCCGCAAGCTATACTTTTTCATCCGCTTTTTGATCGCCACGACCCCCGCGGACAGAGCGAACCACCAGATATATGTCCCGGTAAACACGCCGGTCACCAAGAGCGCTCCGTCCAGTGGAGCCATCCCGCCGCTCGGCCCGAACCATGAGAACGCAAACAGGAACGTCAGTATCGCCGCCGGGTTGGTGATGCCCACCACGAAGGAGGACAGGAACAGCTTTGCGCCTTGAGCGGGCTGGGCCAGGGACTCAGATGCCGTGTCTTTTTTCAGCAGCAGGTTGTCGGAATTATAAAGGGCGCGCTCCTCGTCAAAGGTCTTGTTTTCGATAATTTCTCTCATGATAGGTTCTTCCTTTCGCAAATTATTTTTTCGCTTTCTGCATTTCATAGACCAGATAGTCCAGACAGTCAATGCGCTTTTGCTCCCGGTGCATGGCGTCCAGCAGCTTGCGGCGGTGGTTTTGCAGAAGCTTGAGGCCCTCCTTCTCCCGCTTTTCCTCCATATCCTCCATAAACTGGCAGATGCATTTTTCATCGCAGCCCGCGTCCCGCAGGTTCTGCTCAATGGCTTCCTTCGTGTGATGTGCCCGCATTTTTGCACCCCCTTTGCTTGATGGGCCTATTATAACTCGTCCAAATCGGAAAAACAAATACTTTGATGTTATACCACAGTATGCTTGACAGCTATACTTCTTTCTGCTATGCTATAAGTACAAGACTGCACAAAAGGAGGAAACCACAGTGGAATTGCGGGTTTTACAATACTTTCTCGCCGTCACCCGGGAGCAGAACATCCTGCGGGCGGCGGAGTCCCTGAGCCTATCCCAGCCCACCTTATCCCGGCAGATCCGGGACATGGAGGCGGAGCTGGGCAAGCAGCTTTTCATCCGTGGCAGCCGCTCCATCACTCTCACAGAAGAGGGCATGATCCTGCGCAAGCGGGCCGAGGAGATTATGGAGTTAGTAAAGAAGGCCGAGGATGAAATCGCCTTAGCGGAAGAGCCGGTGTCCGGCAGCATTACCGTAGGGGCCGGCGAAACTGACGGCCTGCGGGTGCTGGTTCGTGCGGTGCAGGCCCTGCGGGAAGAATGGCCAGGCGTGCATTTCCACGTGGTCAGTGGGGACAAGTGCTCCGTCATTGAACAACTGGACGGCGGGCTCATCGACTTTGGCGTGGTATTCGGGGACTTCGACAAGACTAAATATGAGTATATCCCGGTGCCTTGTATGGAGCATTTCGGGGTGCTCATGCGCAAAGACGACCCATTGGCAGAGAGGGAGAGCATCGACCCAAAAGAGCTGTGGAACAAACCACTGATCGTCTCCAGGCAGGCCCAGTGCGATGCAACTCTGCCGGAGCTTTTAGGGCGCAAACAAGAAAAGCTGAACATTGTGGGTAGCTATAATCTGCTGTTTTCCGGTTCGCTGATGGTAGAGGAGGGCATGGGCTATGCCCTGGCCTTTGACAAAATCGTGGACACCGGCGCGGACAGTAATCTTTGTTTCCGGCCCCTTTCCCTGCAAAATGAGATTCCCATGTTTGTGCTGTGGAAGAAATATCAGATGTTTACCAAGGCGGCGGAGAAGTTCCTCATAAAGCTGCGGGAGCTGGAAGATGAAAGTTAGTCTGCTTTTGTGCGCAGCGCTTATGCTGGGTTTAGCCGCCTGCGCCGCTGGTGAGAGCGCCAGTGCGCCCACCCCGTCTCCCAGGCAGACGATCACACAAAGCACAAACCAATCGGAAACCACCCCAAAACTACAAGAAAACAATAATATAGAAGGAGAATGTACAATGGAAGTCTTAAACTTTGAGCGGGAGGGCAAGAAAATCTATGGTGAGCTGTACCTGCCAGCAGGTGACGGGCCATTCCCTACCGTCATCATGGCCCATGGCTTTGACGGTCAGTGCGCCCACAATCGGCCCTATGCGGAGATTTTCGCTCAAAACGGCATCGCCGCCTACATTTTCGACTTTATCGGCGGCGGCAACGATATCCAAAGCGACGGCGCGACCACGGAGATGTCCGTGCTCACCGAGGCGGCAGACATGGTGGTGGTGCTGGACGGTCTTGCCGCCCTTGACAAAATAGACAATAAAAATATCTTCTTAGCCGGGCAAAGTCAGGGTGGATTTGTAGCCTCCTACATTGCGGGCACCCAGCCGGAAAGGGTGCGGGGGCTGGTAGCGATCTTCCCGGCTTACGTGCTGCAGGATGACGCCAGAAAGCGCATGGAGGGTCGTGAGCTGCCGGAGACCGAAGAAATCATGGGCCTGCTGCTGGGCAAAATTTATGCCGAGGATGCCACGTCCTTCGACATCTACGATGTGATCAAGAATTACCCCGGCCCGGCGCTGCTGATCCACGGTACCGCCGACCAGTTGGTGCCCATCGACTACTCCCGTCGGGCGGTGGAGGTGTTCCCCTCTGCGGAGCTGGTGGAGATAGAGGGCGCGGGTCATGGTTTCGACCGCGCAGACGAAGATAGGGCTATCAATTTGTCGCTGGAGTTTGTGAAAGAGAATCTTCTGTAGGTAAAACAAATATATGCTTTTTGAGTATACCACACCATAGCGCATAGGCATTTGATTTATTCTCTCCCAGATGGTAAAATGACTTTATCGTAAACACGCATTTCACGCAAAAACTGCCAGCGCCTATGCTTCCTGTAGGGAAAGCCTAGGGACGAGATAGAGGAAATCGCCGGATACTTTGGAAAATAGGGCTTGACATGGAGTACACTCAAACTTATATAATTTAAGAAAACAGGAAAGGACGCTGCGTATGAAAAATTTTGGTTTTGGCTTGATGCGCCTGCCCACCACTGACCCGGCAAACGCCGGGGCCATCGACGTGGAGCAGGTCAAGAAGATGGTGGACTTGTTCATCGAGAAAGGCTTTACTTACTTTGACACCGCCTGGATGTACTGCGGCTTCCAGAGCGAGCCTACCATCAAGGAAGTCCTCACCAGCCGCTACCCCAGGGACAAATTTACCCTGGCAAGCAAGTTGCATAACGGTTTCTTCAACAGCTTTGAGGACAGGGACAATGTGTTCCATGAGCAGCTAAAAAAGACCGGCGTGGACTATTTCGACTATTATATGCTCCACGGCATCGAGTCCGGCAGCTACCCCAAGTATGAGCAGTTTGACTGCTTTAACTGGCTGAAAGATAAGAAGGAAAAGGGCTTGGTGAAAACGGCGGGTATCTCTTTCCACGCCACCGCCGAGCTGCTGGACGAAATTTTGACCAAGTACCCCTTCATCGAGTTTGTCCAGCTTCAAATCAACTATCTTGACTGGGAAAGTGAGTGGATTCAGTCCCGCAAGTGCTACGAAGTGGCTGTCAAGCACGGCAAGTGGGTGACGGTTATGGAGCCGGTCAAGGGCGGCACGCTGGCGAAGGTGCCCGGTGAAGTGGAGGATTTGTTCAAAGCTCACGACGCGAAAACTTCTCCCGCAAGCTGGGCGATTCGTTTTGCGGCCAGCTTGCCGGAAGTGAAGATGGTACTTTCCGGCATGAGCAATCTTGCCCAGATGAAAGACAATCTCAGCTTTATGGAGGACTTCAAGCCCCTGACCGACGAGGAGACCGCCATGGTGTTCAAAGCGGCGGAGATCATTAACAGCCAGATTGCCGTACCCTGCACGGGCTGCTCCTACTGCACAGAGGGATGCCCACAGAAAATCGCCATCCCCCAGTATTTCTCCCTGTACAACGAGGATATGCGGGAACATTTGGAAGAAAAGGGCTGGACGGTAAATTTCACCAACTACGCCAACCTGACGAAGAGCTTCGGCGCGGCAAAGGACTGTATTGCCTGCGGCCAGTGTGAGGAGATGTGCCCCCAACATCTGCCCATTATTAAGAAACTGAAAGAGGTTTCGGCGCATTTTGACAGGTAATCAAAACATAAAAGGGCCGGTGGGAAGTAACTCTCACCGGCCTTCTTTCTTTGCACTATTTTCGTTTCGTCCAATAGACCCCATGGAACAAACATCCCATCAAAGTGGACACCCCTGCCAGCGCGTAGGTCAGCACATACCCCGCCCCGGCAGACACCGCGCCCCAGATGGCCGTGCCCGCGCCGTTGCCGATGTCACCCATGAGCATGAAGCTGGGATTCAAATTCCTCCCGGTCAAAGAGCATTTCCGCGCTGCCGCCGTCCACCACCGCATACACCGTCAAGGCAGATGTTCATCAATTTTGTGGAATCATAGGATTTTACAGTGTTGTAGATATTGCGGAACATTGCGGTTGATTTCGCCGCCGTGGAATAGTCATCCCCTTTTTCCAAATCAATGTCCACACCGTCGCACCACGGATATTTCTCCATGATCCGCACAAGCTCCGAAAGGAACATATCCTGCGCCCCGTCCGTGTTCTCACGCAGCGCCTTAAAAATGCTGTTCGTGCCGTCATTGGCGACCGTCAGCAGCCACCTGATGTGCGGCCACTTGCTGATATACGTCCGCATGGTGGAACCCGCCGCGATGGAAACGCCGCTTTCGTAAATTTCCCCGGTTGCCCTGACCTTGAAGGAGAACAGCCCAATCTGACTACGGCGGTACGGATAGCGTCGATACTTTCCCGGTTGATCTGTGACAGCCCCGCAAGGGTGTAGTCCCAATCTTCGGGCAGGGAAAGCATTTGCGACAAAAGCCCCTTTGCCTTTAATGTCAGTTCCTTGTTGCGTAAATGGTGGTTGCTCATAACGGTATAGCCCTTGTTGCGCTCCACTCGGAAAACTGCCATAGCTTCATCACTCCTTTGGTTGTGGATTTGTTACGCGATAGAACGCCATTTTGCCGGGGTTAGGTATAAATCCCTGTCCCCGGCAAAAGTGCGCCCGCAAAGCCGCATATAGCAAAGCTCTTTTCGCCCCTACTGCGTAACATGAGGGCATAAAAAAAGCGGCGTTCCTGTTCTCCCGTGTTGGGATAGAGAAACGCCGCGTATGCGTCGTATTCAGTTTTCATTTATTCTTTCTCAATGCTGTGTGCTGGTGGCTGGGCTGGCAGGGTTGGGGGCGGCATATCAAGGCTCTTTCCCTCAAAAGTAGTAAATTGGTAGTAAATTCAGCTTGAAATCCTGCTTGTATGCCCGTAAATCAAGGCTTTTTTGAGATAATCAACCATTTTCTTTTAAAACAATTACCGTAGGGTGTCCGAAACCTACACAACCGACGAATAGCAGAAGCGGGTGAAAATCCGAGAAACTGAGATTGTCTATAACTTCATTGGTACGTTTGATTTTAAGGGAGCGCGGGAGCAATCCCAAACTGCCCAAGACAAAAATAATGCGAAAGCGGCACAGCTTAATACTACGCCGCCCCTCACTTGAAATGTTTTCTTACGTCACCGCCCCATTCGCCGGGGGATTTTTATTGTCTGTATCATGGGGTAAAAACCCTCGCCTTAAGGCGAAACCTTTAGGTTAATGGAAGAAGCCAAAAGTTTAGTAGAGGTAAAGAAGGAGATACTAAACTTGAGGTGAAAGGATATGGAAAATTACCGGAAATCGTCACACTGCACATACGACATAAAATACCATATTAGCCGATTGTGGTTCAGTTATGCTACAGATCACACCTCGTCCAGATACACGCTTACCTTGATAATGCGCTCGTTCTGGGCGGAAAGGTACGCTGGGGAGCGGCGGATGAAATCGAAGAAGCCTTCCTCTGTTTCCTTCTGGGAGACAGAGCAGGAGAAGTGCTGGTTTGCCTCGTTGGGCTCGTAGATCACGTCCATATGCAGGTGGAAAAACCCTCCGGCAGGGTTGGGGTACTGGCGGATGAGGGTGAAGAAGAAAAGCTCTATCCCGGTGAAATTGTCTGTCACTGTTTCGAAAAGAAGGGTATCCTCCCCTTCCACCGGAATACGGCACATCTCCTCAAAGGTATCTACCAGTTGGGAAAGGGCCATAGGGGCGTCTGTGGCTTTATCTAAAAACGCAAAGGCTTTTTGGTTTTCCATGGGAACCACCAAGCGGCGCGGCATTCCGCACCGCTCCTTTCTTTGTTTTTTACTGCCGGCTGAACTCGGAGAGCAGCAGGCCCTCGTTATGCTCCAAAGCCCAGTTAATGCTCCACTGGTTGGAGAAGAGCAGCAGGTAGCGGCCTTTCATGTCCTGCACTTTCTTGGTATCTGAGGTAAGGTTCAGCTTTTTCAGTTCCATTTCGTCCAGGCCCTCGTTATCGATCCAGCGGATGAAGGAATAGGGCAGGGAGGACATGGCAATCTCTACGTTATACTCGTTCTCCATGCGGTACTGGAACACGTCAAACTGCAGGGTGCCCACCACCCCCACAATGACCTCCTCCATGCCGGCGTTTACCTCCTGGAAAATCTGGATGGCGCCCTCCTGGGCTATCTGGGTGGCCCCCTTGACAAACTGCTTGCGTTTCATGGTGTCCTTCTGGCGCACCAGGCTGAAAAGCTCCGGGGCAAAGGTGGGAATGCCCTCAAACAAAACCTTCTTTCCCGGGGCGCACAGGGTGTCGCCAATGGAGAAAATGCCGGGGTCGAACACGCCGATAATATCCCCCGCATAGGCCTCCTCAATGATTTCCCGGCTTTGGGCCATCAACTGCTGGGGCTGGGCAAGCTTTATCTTCCGGTTCCCCTGGACATGCTCCACCTCCATGCCCTTTTCAAATTTCCCGCTGCAAATGCGGATAAAAGCGATGCGGTCCCGGTGGGCCTTGTTCATGTTGGCCTGGATTTTAAAGACAAAGGCGGAAAAGCCTTCATCAAAGGGATCGGCGGTGCCGCCCAGGGCGGGCCGGGGCAGGGGCGGGGTGGTTAGGCGCAGGAAGTTTTCCAGGAAAGGCTCCACGCCGAAATTTGTCAGGGCAGAACCAAAGAACACTGGGGAAAGCTTGCCATGGCGCACCTTCTCCTGGTCGAACTCATAGCCAGCCCCGTCTAAAAGCTCCACGTCGTCCCGGAGGGTGCCGTACAGGTTTTCCCCGATTTCCGTAACCAGCGCCTCATCCTCCAGCTCGTAATCCCGCTCCTCCACCTCCCGGCGGCCGGCGTTTTCCTCTTCGGGGATAAAGCGCAGCACCTTCTTTTTGCTTCGGTCATATACGCCCTTGAAGTCCACCCCGGAGCCAATGGGCCAGTTGACAGGATAGGTGCCGATGCCCAGCTCCTGCTCGATTTCCTCCAAAAGGTCGTAAGGATCCCGGGAATCTCTGTCCATCTTGTTGATGAAGGTGAAAATGGGGATGTCCCGCATGACGCACACTTTGAAAAGCTTGCGGGTCTGGGCCTCCACGCCTTTGCCGGCGTCAATCACCATCACGGCGGAATCTGCCGCCATCAAGGTGCGGTAGGTGTCCTCGGAGAAGTCCTGGTGGCCGGGGGTGTCCAGGATGTTGATGCAGTAGCTGTCATACTGGAACTGCATGACAGAGGAGGTGACGGAAATGCCACGCTGTTTTTCAATTTCCATCCAGTCGGAGACAGCATGGCGGGAATTGCGCTTGCCCTTTACCATGCCTGCCAGGGTGATGGCCCCGCCGTACAGCAGGAATTTTTCCGTCAATGTGGTTTTGCCGGCATCCGGGTGGGAGATGATGGCAAAGGTGCGGCGGCGGGTGATCTCGTTTCTATTAGTATCAGGCACAAAAAGCCCTCCTTTTTTGTTGTGGATTTGATGTGGCAGGGCTTTTTATCCTCAATGCTTCATGGGGATCCCCCTTTTTCCATAGTTTCTGTGTTCCATAAAAATCCAGTATGTAGTATACCATATTTCCCCGGAACATGCAAGGAAGGTCGGGACGCTGTGACAAATTTTGAGGGCGTCAGGTGCTATGATGTAATGCAAAAGAGGCAGCAGCCTCCTTTACACCAGTGGCAGAGCCACCCGTTTGAAAATGGATGGAGGTTTTCAGCCATGAATTGTGCAGTGTTGCCTTGACTATAATCTCCCAAAAGGAGGTCGTGCAGTATGGGGAAAATTTTGCGCCTGCTGGGGACATGCCTGACAGCGGCTTTTCTGCTGGGAAGCCTGCCCCACATCTCTCAGGCGGCAGAGGTGAAAGCGGAAAGGGATATTATACAGACAGAGCGGCAGGACGGCCGGGAATTTTGCTTGCGTTACCAGGTGCGGGCCGAGGACGCTTTGGGCCTTCGGAAGCCGGGCCGCCTGCTGATAGTGGTGGACAACAGCCTTTGGGCTGCGGATTTGGCGGAGGAGCCATTGGGACAGGCATATGAAGAAGGAAAGCCCCACAAAGCCATAAAGGAGGGGGAAACGCTTTATATGGAGCAGGAGGGGCGTTTTCTCCCGGTTTCCTTGCGAGAAGGACAGTGGAAAGCTTCCGGCGGGCAGACAGCGGGAGAGCGCACCGCCCAGGGGGATGTGTTTTCCTGCCCTCTTTATACAAAGGGAGAGGCCCAGACAAAAGGCGAACATATCCGGGAGGCAGTACAAGCCCTTCTGGAAAGCCTGGTCCAGGACGCGCCGGAAACAGAAATTGGGATCCTGCGGGCCGGGGGCCGCGTGGATGTAAGCTCTGTGGCGGCGGCAGGGGAAGGGGAAGAAGTCCTGAAGGCTTTTTTGGAGGAACAAAAGCCCCAGGGCCAGCAGAATTTCCCAGCAGCTCTCACCCTGGCGGCCGATCTTGCAGAGGAAAGCAGCCTGCCTGTGTGCCTTGTTATCCTGGCGGCAGGCACAGAACCCCTTTCCGGGGAAAAGGCCCTGCTGTGTCAAAGCCAGGTGCAGCGTATACGGGAGCTGGGCGGGCGCTCTTTTGTGGGGGTGCTGGAGGATCTGGAGAAAGAGGGCGAAGCCTTTTGGCAGTCTCTTGCCAGCGCGCCTGGGGAGGAACATTGCTTTTTCCATGCAGATCCTGCCCTCTGCCTGGAAGCGGCGGGGAAGCATACCGCCGGGGCCTTCCAGGTGGAAATCCGCGAAAGGCTGGATCCCCGCTTTACGCTAAGCCTGCAGGAGCAGAGCAGGCTGGAGAAAGCAGGGGCACAGGTGCAGCAGGCAGAAGGTGTGTGGCAGGTATCCTGGCCTGTGGAGCTGTACGGGGACAGGCCCTGGGAAGGAGAGCTGACCGTAGAAGCCAGAACGGATTTCCCGGGAGGCAATGGGGTGCCTGTTGGAGCGGAAGGGGCAGGAGTCTATACCCAGGGCGGGCAGATAGGGGAATTTCCCCCTGTAAAGGCCAACGTGGGGGCGTCTCTTGTTTTGGAAAACCGGCAGGCGGAAATTTTCCTGGGGGAGACTGTCCCATCCCTGTGGAAGGGGGAGAAAATCCACCAGGCCATGATGAAAGGCCCTGCCCCCAACTGGTATGGCAAAGGCAGGACAGGGGCTTTTTCTTTTCAATGGGAGACAGAGGCGGGAGCCGCGGCGGGCACGTCGGAGGAGCTTGGGAAAACAAAGCCGCGGGCAGACACGGTCTACCGCCTGCGGGCAATCTTCACGCCCATAGGCTCCGGCACCGGGGCGGCGGGAAAGCCTGTAGAACGGCTGGAAGCGGAAGGCACGTATGCTGTGTCGGTAAAGCCCGGAACGCTGCGGGTGCGGGTGTTTGGGGACGATATCACCCAGGAGAGCCGCCTGGCGCTGGCGGTTTCCGGGCCAGGCCAAAGCTATGCCCTTACCGCCTGCCCGGAGGCAGATCCCCAAAGCGGCAAGCTGGTGCTGGAGGCCGAGCTTAAAAACCTGCCCTACGGGAAGTATACGGTAACCCCGCTGGGAGCCGCCGGAAAAGGCTTTGCTCCCCAGGAATGCCTTTTGGGCGTGTGCAGGGAGGACGACACAGTGGATACCGCAAGGCGCTTTGGGGTAGTGCGGTTTGCATACCGGCCGGGCCTGGCAGGGTAGGGTTTTCAGTGGCAGGCTATATTAGATAGCGTCGTCAATAAAAATGTGATATAATAGTCCTCAAAAAAGAAGGAGGGCAAAAAATGGCGATGGAACAGC
>NZ_QWEO01000076.1 GCF_009936035.1 Neglectibacter sp. X58
TTATCGCCGCGGTACACGTCCGTTGTATCGCTATTTGGGCTGCTATCCGTACTTAATTCGTGTAGACACTATCTAGATAGTGTCTACACAAGGTAGAGGAATTGTGATAGAATGGAAGCATCAAAAAAACAGGAGAGGAAAAGATGGATGCTTCTTATCACAGACACGACATAAGCGATCAAGGAACATCGCTTCCTTATCCTCACGGCTTGCTACGGCGTAGTTTATATCCGAAAACTTAAAGGTCTTGGAAAACTTGTCCCTGCCCACCTGAAAGATACCGTCATCATAAATAGCGGCAATAGGGATCACATCCTGAACGCCCTTCGGCACAACAAACTTTTCCTTGTCCTGTTTGAATAAATTGGTAAGCGTTTTAATCATTTGATTTCAAAACCTCCTTCTGCTTCTTTTCCATACCCGGCTTCATCAGCTCCAAGTAGGTGTTTGTGGAATGAAACACGAGCTTCTTCGGCATAAGAAACTCCGATTTTATCCACGCATAGATGAATTTCTCAGCGGTCATTCCGTTGTATTTGATAAAGCCAAGAGCCGCAAAGGGGGCGGCTCCCAAAATGCACATCCACGACACGGTTTCCGTACCGACATAGGGTTTCAGCAGGAAATATAATCCTACCGCCACCGCACAAGCACAGACAGAAAAAATGAACTGTCTGAGTGACAGTCCGAAAAACATCGCTTCCGTGTAGTTTCTGATTTCACGGTTAATTTTTACTTCCATTAAAAGCTCCTTTCTATTGGCATAAAAAAATCGCCACCCTTTTCAGATGACGATTTCCTGTCCCAATTATTCTGTTGTTATTTGACAAGCCAACTGTAGTCCTTACGACAGTCGAGGATATAATCCACATATACTTTGTCGTCCTGTATTTGGTAGAGGACAAGATACCATTTTTCAACAAACATCTTGTGATACTTGTTTGGCGTGATATACAATTCCTCGAAAAATGGGAATCGCTGTGGCATATGGGAAAGAGAACGCATGGCAACCATGATTTCTTTCTTTTTTGCTGTCGCTGCCTCCTTACTGACCTGTGCCATAAATCGGATATGCGTTCCCAGCATTCTTTTAGCCCTGTCGGAAACGATAACCTTATACTTTCTGTTATCTGCCATACGCTATACCTCTTCAATTACTTCATCGAGATAAGCGTCCAACTCGTCAAGGGTGCAGCCGTTTCTTCCTGCAAGCCTGTCTTCTTCGACAGCAAGCAGTTCCTCACGGAGCTTGAGCATTTTCTCACGCCTGTTATAGGTTTCAATATCCATAACAACCAAATCCCCTTCACCATTCTTGGTAAGGAAAATAGGCTCTGCGGTTTTTCTGCACATTTCGGCAATTTCATTGTAGTTCTGGCGGATTGCTGCGGATGGACGGATGTTCATAACGATACCTCCTCGTAATTTTATATCCATAGCAATATTCCATCTATATTATACCCATTTCATACAACAAAGTCAACCATACCACAAAAAATTTACAATTACAATCCCATCATCTCCCGGATAATCCTGTCGCTCATTTTCACGCTACCGACAAGCACAAGCATATTAAAGAGCAGTTCTCCGATATACGCCCACACCTGTGTTACCGCCGCAGCGTCAGGATTGACAACGGGCGGAGAAGCGGCAAATAGTGAAAAGATGATACACGCCAAAACAATGACAGCGCCCTCCAAGCAGACAGCGCAGTAGCTCTTTATGAATGACTTGCCCACATTCTGGCTCGGCTCTCCGGCAAAGGTGGAAAGGGGAACGGGAGCAAGGGCAGTATACATATATAACTTGAAAAATCTGCCGTACACCGTCATAATCAGGATAAAGGACATTATGGTAATAAACAGACCGCCGATCAGCGTAACCGCCCATAAGGGGATACTCTCAAAGAAGCCGCAGCTTTCAATGGTATCCACCATCTCCTGCGGCAAGGTAGTATGCTGTGCCGAGGAAAATCCGGCGGCGGTCATAATCGTAGAAATTACTCCCTGCACAATATTGAACAGGGCAAGCATTAACTCCATACCGTAGGTTATCGCTCCCTTTGCAAGAGCGAAACGGATAAACAGCTTTAAGGTGTGTTCCGGTTTTTTTACCTCTGTATAATTCCATTAGAGAACATTTAACAGATACCCCCATATCCAGAGATATAAGGGTATCTCAATTTCATCCGGCCCGATACTTTTCTATCTCTGCCTTTATCTTTTCTCTGGCCCGAATAACCGAGTGTCTGATTGATTGCGGTCTACAATGCTCTATCTCCGCAATCTGGCGGTAGTTGAAGTCATATTCATGGTAGAGAAGAAAACGTCGCCGCTGGATTTCAGGGAGTGCGGCAATCGCTTTGGTAAGTAGTTCCTGCTGTTCTGCGTCAAAAATCAATTCCTCAACACTTTTGGGCACTCGGAACGCCCGGTTATAAAGCGTTTCATCCCACACGTCTGACGCTTCTTGGTGCCGCCAATTGGATTGTTGGAGGTTACGGTTTTTGCGCTCCATTTGACGAAATTCTACAAAGAACGGCTCGGATACCTCCAAATCATAAAATTCACCTTGACCATCTGTAAAGCTGATAAAGTACAATGTTTCGCCATCGCTACGCACTTCCGTCCGAAGTGTGTAGACCTTATCCATGAACGTCATTTGTCCGTCCTCCTACGAAAAAGCTGGGTGAGAGGACTTGACCTCTCACCCAGCAGCCCGTGGGGACTTGCGATTTTGGAGTTACCCTTGAAATTTCTTCAATTTCTTTTTCAGTACAGCTATCCGCTTATAAATGGCATCTGTGGACAGATGGACGAGCACAGCGATCTCATTGGTGGAGTACCCATTCATTTTCAGCACAGAGATTTGCAAGGTGAGCTTGTCCACTGTCAGCAGGGTTTTGAGCAGTTCCGCGTTTTCAATATCATTCAGCAGATCTTCCACCGTATAAATCTCGGTTGATATTTTGCTCCCGGCAACGCTATCAAGATATGTACCTGTATCCTGCAACTTTTCAAAAAAGCGCCTGTCCGAATTGAACATAGCCCTGTCCCAAAGACGAAGCTGTTCAATCGTGCTTTCATCCATACCGCAGTTCCGAAGAACCTTTTCTTCAGCCAGTTTCCAACGCTGCCATTTTCGTTCTTCTTTGCCATGATTGTATGACATGACCGTTTCCTCCCATCTGTTTTTTTGAAATTCAGATGGGAGGGAGGGCTGCGGCAGCGGGGCCAGACTACACAATTCAGCAATAGAAATACGCCTGCTCGGGAAATACGAGCAAGCGCATCGGAATTAAAAGTATTATTCAGATGATTAGACAGTTCATACTTGTGGCTGGAATACACCCCGGAAAAGACTGGGCTTTTTTTGATGTTTTAGCTGCGGATATCCCTTGTAGATATATAACGTAGTTCACGGCAGTTGGCCCCTTCAACCGCCATTACTATCAAGAGATTTTCGGAACAATAGAAAACGGCGGCTTCGATTTCTCAAAGCCGCCGTGGTTTGGGTATGCGGATATAGCTGCTTACACGACGGCTTTTTTTCTTTTGCCGTCGTGCGGCAGATAACTTCATATTTGCTAAATGATTGCTGTTCTCATGTTACGGCAGTTCGGGCCTTTCCTCTGTATGGTCAAAGTGAAAGAGTATTCCAGCCGCGCTTTATCCCCTGTATAAGAGGATGTTACTTCTCCATTGTAACTTCGTGTTTTCCAATCGTCGCCAGCCAGCGGTAGGATATAAAACAGAAACTCGGCATCTTCATCGGTATCTTTCAACTCCTGCAAGGCGGTGTCTTTGGGAAGCTGCTCAAACAAATCAGTGTATTCTTTTGTGTCTGTCGCAGCCCCAACCTTGTCCCGAAACTCGGCTACGGTCATTTCCTCGTAGCCTTCAAATCGGAGGGACAGCAGTTTTTCATGTTCCCCGCTGGTAAAGGTGCTGTCCGACGGGAGGGTATCTTTTGCGCTGACGGGTATGCCGGGGGTCGGGGTGTTTCCCTGTTCTCCGCAACCTGCCAGCGCACCCATGATAAGCAGAGCGGCGAGAACGAGTAATAGGTATTTTTTCATTATCAAATGCTCCTTTCTGTTACCCTTTCCGGGTACAGCTTTATCATACCGGCCCAGCTTGAATTGAGTTTGTATTGAATATGTTTTTTATGTGGAGATAGAGAAAGGGCGGCAAGCCTTTCGCTCACCGCCCTTTGGGATCAGATATTTCTAAAATTGTACCGACACCATCACACCCTGCGCTGTGTTTTCGATTTTGATTGCCGCCCCATGCAGATCAAGAATTGTTTTGACGATGTATAAGCCCAAGCCTGTGCCGCCCGTCTGCCGGTTTCTTGACTGATCGACTCGATAAAACGCCTCAAACAATTTTGGAATGTCCTCGTCAGGGATATGTACCCCTGTATTCTCAATCGTCAAATGCGCTTTTTCATCGGCCCGACATACTTTAACCGTTATGTATTCCCCCGCTGGAGAGTATGCGGCGGCGTTCCCCAAAAGGTTGTCCACCACCTTTTGAAGAAGCTGCAAATCGCCTGAAATGCTGACCTCCGAGGATATGTCTTTTTCAACCGTCAATTCATGTTGCATAAACAAATCTTCATTTGCTGCCAGACGGTCTTTGATCAGTTTGTCAAAGTGAATGTGCGAGGGATTGAACGCATACCTCGGCGTGTCCAACCGTGATATTGTCAAAAGCTCCTGCACCATTCTCTCTAAGTTATCCGTAACTTCCAGAGATTGTGCAAGATAGGTTTCCCTGTCCTTATAGCGTCCCACCTGATAGAGCATACCTTGTAGCTGGCCTTTGATAATAGTAATAGGTGTTTTTAGTTCGTGAGAAGCCGCCGAAAAAAACTCTACCCGCTGGCGTTCAAGCTGTCGCTCCATATCAATATCAGCTTGCAGCTTCTGATTTGCACTCTGTAGCTCCGATAAGGCGGACGATAGTTTTCTCGACAGGTCATTTAAGCTGTCAGCGAGAACACCTATTTCGTCTGTGCGCCGGACAGTACATAGGCCGTTGAAATCCAATGCTGCCATTTGTTTTGATATTCTACTGATTTTTTTAATGGGTGTTGTCATGTAAATGGTATAGAAAAAGGCTGCGATGATGGAAACAACAATAATCACAACGCTCAAAACAGGAATTGCTTTTTGAAGTGCCTCCACCACCTGACTTTCCTTTTCTGTATTTTTAGAAAAGAATACTATATATTCCTCTGTGCTGTCCGTAAAGGTTAGTCGGCACCATTGTGATGTATCATTATTGTTAAATTGCTTGAGTTCTTCGTTGTTGCTTTGAAAAAGGTGGAAAACAAACTCATCATCATTTTTTTCAACAATCTGATTACAATAATCCTCTATGACAGATAATGCTTCCTCTTTTGTAAAGCGGGAAATGTCCTCAACGAAATAAGGCAGTTCCTCATCTATCGTAGAAAAATCATGCGTATATATGTATGGAGCAAATTGGGTTATGCAGAAATATGTTATAGAACAGCAGACTGCCATTAGGACGGCAGTCATCAAAAAAACTTTTGCAGACAGACTACTTCTAATCTTCCTTATCAACTCTATATCCCACCCCTCTAATTGTTTCTATGTAGTCAGCGGTGCCGAGCTTTTTCCGCAGATTTTTGATGTGTGTGTCAATAATCCGTTCTTCTCCGAAAAATTCATATTTCCAAAGAGTTTGTAAGAGATTTTGCCGCGTTAAAATCCGGCCTTGGTGCATGATTAGCTCCCGCAATATCTCAAACTCGCGGGGCGTGAGGTCGATATTTTCTTGCTTTGTATATACCCTGTACCCCTCTAAATCCAAAGTGAGGTCTTTGTATGTGATTGTGTGCGGTTCGTCTGACTGTTTTGCAGATCGACGCAGGACGGCGGCGATTTTCCGTAGCAAGACGGGCATGGAAAACGGCTTTGTGATATAATCGTCCGCCTGCATATCCAACCTCTTAATCTGATTTTCCTCTCCATCCAATGCGGTAAGCATGATGATAGGCACATCTGACTTTTGCCGGATAACCTCGCATACACCGTAACCGTCAATTTTGGGCAGCATAATGTCAAGCAGTATCAGATCAAAAGGCTGCTCGGAATACTTTGCAAGTGCTTCAACACCGTCAGACGCTAATACAACGCTGTGGCCTGCTTCCTCAATGAAGTCGTGTAGCAATGCCTGTATGGATAAATCGTCCTCCACAATTAAGATTTTGCTCATGGCGCACCTCCTGCCTGTAGAGTATAACAGGGAAATGTGAATCTATTGTGTAGTTTTAATTCTTTTCATTTTCACATCAAGATTATATACGGACAACTGAATTGCTTCAAGACTTCTTTGCCCCGTGATATGAACTATTAAAGTCAATGAATAGAATTTTGTAGACATATCCAAACCAGGAGATGAACAATAGAATGTAACAGGGTGATATGAATATGGCAAAAAGGCCTGTACCACGATATGATTTCAAAGCGTTTGGGGCGGCAATCAAAGCGGCGCGGCTGGAACGTAAAGAGAGCCGGAAAAAGGTATGTGACGAGATGTACTTATCCCCGCGCTATCTTGCCAACATTGAGAACAAAGGCCAGCACCCAAGTCCGCAAATCTTTTTCGAGTTAGGCCGTCTGCCACTCGGACAGGCTCTTTTGATTGCCCATAGCGGTTATCAAGCATACGCACTTCGTCCGGCGTTAAAAGCTCACGACCGGAAATCTGATAGTTTGTTGAGTAGTTCCCGCTCCGCCCTGACGATTTTCCAAAGGTGTTGGCGTCAATCGTTTCTTTGCCAAGCAGTTCGGACACATATTTGTGCGTACTCTGCTCGTTGCCTCCGAGATAGAGAAATTCGTCACAGTTGCCCACAATGCTTTCCCATTGCTTCTCAAACAAGGCTTTTAGCTGTGCCAAGTTTGCCATTTCAGTATTCCTCCACATCTAACAGCCGGTACGGGTTGTCGAGGTAATCCCCTCCGATATAGCTAAGCTGCTTCATGCGGATCGCCAATGCAGTTTTGGAACACCCCAACAACTCCGTCATTCCTACAAACCGGTCGTACTCTTCCTTAGCGAAAACCTTATTGAGCATCCGTATTCCTCCCTGCACATCGAACAGGCGCATGGCTTGTTCGACAAGACCTTTCGGAAGGAGCATAACAGAGGCGAGGGCGTTGCTCTACCATTCTTCCCAATCCTCTATGGGTTTTCTTCGGACAGTATTCGCTTTACAGAAGTGAATCGGTCTCTCATGCAGCTTTGCGCCGTAATCCTGCGGGAAGAGCATTTTCAAGACCTGATGGCTTGTCTCGTGCATGATGGTAAAGTTCCTCCGCCCGTTTTGCTCCACACACTCCCGCAGATCACTTTCAATCAAAACCGTTTTTCCATCGAGGAAGTAAACCTCTCCAGAATCATCGCACCCCGGCAATTCTATCCCTATCTCCTCATAAGAGGTCATTCCAAGTATAGAGCCATCAAAGGAAAGGTGCTGATAGTCGATTTTCAGACCTAACAGGCTCTCTGCGAGAATCTCAGGATATATCCGATATACCGGCTGATTTGCTACCTCCGGCAGCTTCATGCATGCTCGGATAACCCGATTTGCGATAGCCTCAATGTCTTTTCGGGATAACCTTTTCAATTTTTCCTCCTTCACCCAAACTTCGCTTCCACAAACCATCGCCCGTTCTGCTCATCAAAAAGGTGCGTCTCGCTTCGACCAATTCTTATGGTGTAGCGAATACCACGACCGCCAACTTCTGAAGCAGCCCTGCGGACTTGAAGCACTCTGTCGATCTCGTACTCTTCCTCATCTGCCATTCGTATTGCTTTCCGCAGGCAAGAACCGTCCGGCTTGTGTTCGGCGTTTACTGCGACAATGGTTGGGGGCAGTGTTAAGTTGTGAAAAACAGAAAAAAGTGCCTAAGAGCGCATACTTCACAAGGTGAAGTATTATACTCATCAGGCACTTTGTAACTCGGATACTGTGTTCGTTCTACGACGAACCTGATACTATGTTAAGTAGTATAACAGATTCCAAGTCAGAACGCAAGTGAAAAGTGCAAATTTACTAATACGGTTTTGATATCTGTTTTACTGTTTCAGGAAAAGAAATTTAGGGAATAGACTGGAAAAAAAGCCTGGCCTGTGGTATAATGGCTTTGAAAGAAAGGATAATCTCGAATTATC
>NZ_QWEO01000077.1 GCF_009936035.1 Neglectibacter sp. X58
AGGGGATGCCGATTGACAGCGTGATATTTGCGGATACCGGCATGGACTTTCCCGAAATGGCGGCGCATATCGCCAAGTACAACCCATTCCGCTATGTGTGTGAAATCTGCAATCCGCAGGACAGCGGCGAAGCCGACGAGGAACCGGAAACAGGAATCATCAAACAAGAGCAATGCTCTTGTTTGACCCTCTGTACAGAGGGTCAAATCAATCCTGACTGCCCGGTCTGCGGCGCAGAGGATGCCGGCCTGTCGGACTGCAAAGGGAAAGCTGAAAAAGAAGATACAAAACAGCCGGAAGATACCGGCATCTGCAAGCATCATCAGGAACATGACGATGCCTGCGGCTACCAGCCGGAATCGGAGGACAGTGAAGGAAGTCCGTGTACTTATGAGTGCCGTATCTGCCCCATTGAGGACTTGATCGCCGCCCTGCCGGAGCAGGTGACGGAGGACAATGCGGACGACGTGCGGGCGCAGCTTGATAAAATCCTTGCCCTTTACCGGGAACTGGACGAGGGCGAACAGGAGGAAATCGACCTCTCCCGCGTCACCAAGCTGCAAGAGGCCCTGGATGTGGCCAACGCGCCGATGCAAGCTGCGGGAGAAATTAACATATCCCAAAATTCTCAAAATAAATTGACCGAAGAGGACGGAGACTGTCCGGGGCATACCTTTACCGGCACAGCCCAAACGGCAATGATTTATGTGGAAAGCGGCGCCCATAATGTGACGTTTTCCCGCTTAAATATTACCGGAGCGGCATATGTAGGCATCGCTCCCGGCGCAACGATGAATCTGACCTTAGAGGATAGCAATACAATAAAGGGTTTTGAATGTGGAATTTATGTACCGAAAGGGGCAACCTTAGTAACTACCGCAGAGAGCGCAGGTTCATTGGATGTTTCTGGACCATATAGTGCTGGCATTGGTGGTTCACTTTATGATTTAAATAGTAATGACGGCGATATTGACTGTGGAACAGTGATAATCAATGGCGGAAACATCACAGCTACTGGTGGAAGTGCAGGTTATGCGTCCGCCGGAATTGGTGGTGCAGCGGGGGATAATACTAACGATGGTAATGGTGGTAATATCACTATCAATGGTGGCAAAGTGACCGCAAAGGGAGGCTACAATGGAGTCTCCAATGCTCCCGGTATCGGCGGTTCCACAAGCGCAAAGAGCGATGGAACCCTGACCATCAGTTCTGCCGATGTGCTGGACGGCAATACTACCCTTGGCGCTAAGGGGACTTATACCATCACCGGCGACCCCACGGCGGACATGATCGTGGTGCCAGAATTGGTGTATACCGGCGAGATACTGGATACTTCTGAAATTAGGATTGACGACAGCAAAACCGGGACAGCGACCTATTTTGGGCAGACTTTCCGTGTGCAGGCCAGCGCGGACGGCTGGGTATTGCAAGACTTAGGCGAAGTAAAAGAAGGCGGAGAGTATACTGCTGTTTTCAAAAAAGACAATAAGGAAATCAGCAAGACATTTACCGTGGCGCAATCCGGCACACAGTTTGTCGGGGACGGCACTGTGAAAACCTATAAAGACGGCACAGAGTGCAGTGACTTCACCGCTGATGATACCATCACCGTCAAGGCCACGCCTACCGCAACCGGGCAGGCTCCGGCAAAAGCGGCGGCACGTCTGAGGGGTGATCCTACTGCGGGACAAATGGCGGTGTTTGTGGGTACTACACAGGTGTCACTTCCCGCAGATGCGGTGGATGGTACCTACACCATGAGCGTCAGCGCCGCCGATGTGCTGCCAAACGGACAGGCGGGGGAAAACGGGAAGTTTACCCTGATTGTAAAATTCATTGGAACCACCAACATGGCCGATGCCGAGGTCCCGGTGGAGGTTACAATTACCCGCAATCCGCTGACGGCGGACATGGTAATGCTGTCAGCGGAAAGCGCCACCTACAACGGAACGGAGCAAAAACCGATTGTCACCGTTACCGGGCTGACGGTTGGAAAGGATTATGATGTCACATTCCAAGACGGATTTAAGAACGCTGGAACCTACACTGTTACCGTCACTGGCAAGGGGATTTATGAGGGAACGGTGAAAAAAACCTTCTCCATCGGCAAGGCTGCGCTGACCATCAAGGCTAACGACCAGACCATCACCTACGGCCAGAGCATCACAGAGGGAACAGGGCAGGTAACTGCCACCGGGCTTTGCGCTGGTGATAGTTTAAGTAGCATTACCCTCGCCGCCAGCACCAGGAATGTACCCGGCGGCACCATCGAACTCTCCGCCGCTCAAATCAAGAACAGCAGCAGCGCAGATATGACCGCCAATTATACAATTACTTATCAGCCGGGAACACTGACCATCAATAAGGCAGCGGCCCCTGCCATTACCTGGCCTGCCGCCAATGGCCTGACCTATGGGCAGAAACTATCCGAGAGTACGCTGAGCGGAGGCAGTACAGAATACGGTTCCTTTGCATGGAAGAACCCGGATACTGTTCCAACCGCTGGGACATCTGGATATAGCGTGACCTTTACGCCAAGCGATTCCACTGTGCAGAATTATGAACCTATCACAACCATAACGCAGGATGTGAATGTCACTGTGGCACAGGCTACTCCTACCGTCACAGTAGAGGTAAAAATGAGCGACAGCGCAAAAGGCAGGGTGGCAGATTTGCTTGTCACCGTTACCGGCGCACAGAACGGCGCGGCTCCTGCGGGCAGCATCATCCTCACCAGCGATGGATTAAGCGAAACCCTGACCTTGCAGAACGGGAAAGCTGCCTATAAATGGGAAAACCTGTCCGACAAGGAGTATACGGTCACAGCGGCATACAGCGGCGATACCAACTACAAAGAGGCTAACGGCCAGTTGTCCTTTGACGCGGCAAAGAAAAATCAGGAATCCTTTGCCATTTCCCCGGTGGAAGCAAAGACCTACGGTGATCCGGCGTTTGACCTCGCCACCACCGGCGGCAACGGCTCTGGCGCGGTCAGCTTTACAAGCTCCGACCCGTCCGTTGTCAGCATCAATGACAAAACTGCGACCATCCGCAAAGCCGGAACTGTCACAATCACCGCAAGAAAAGCAGCGGACAACAACTACAATGAAGCCGTGGCAGCCATTTCCGTGACCATCGGAAAAAGGCCGATCACCCTAACGGCAGACAGCTTTACCGTGGTAAAAGGCGCGGCTATGCCGACACTGACCTATCAGACGGCGGGGCTGGTGAACAGCGATACTTTTACGACAGACCCAACCATGACAACCAGTGTATCAGATACCAATACCCTTGGAGAATATGCCATTGTCATCAGCGGCGGCATACTGACCAACGGGGACAGCTACCAGATCACCTATGTAAACGGCAAGCTGACTGTAACGGATAAAATCCCCGTTCAATTAACCATAGCAGCAACTCCTGACTCTCTCGCTGGCGGTGGAACAGTAACGCTGACCATCAGCGGCCTGCCCTCCGGCGGAGAGGCAACGGTAAGCTGCTCTGACAGCAGTATCAATGTTACCGGCAGCGGAACAAGCTGGAAAGCCACCCTGCCTAACGAAACGGCAACATATACCTTTACCGCAAATTATAGCGGTGACACCCAGCACAGCAGTGCTATGGCCACTTGTACAGTCAGTGTAACCAAGCGTACTAACGGCGGCGGTTCCTCCGGCGGTGGGAACGGAAACTCTGGCGGTTCCGGCAACGGGGGAGGTTCCTCGTCCGGCGGCGGTTTTTCCAGCGGTGACAATGGTTCCTCCGGCGGCGGCTCCACGATTGTAGCGCGTCCCGACGAAACCAAGCCGGACACTCCTACCACCAGCCAGACCAAACCGGCAACACCGGATAAAAACGGGAATGTGGCGGTGGATAACGGCACTGTCCAGTCTGCCATCAACACGGCAAAGAACGACGCCAAAAAGAACGGCAATACCGCTAACGGCGTGGCGGTTGTCATTCCTGTCACGCCAAAAGAAGGACAGAACTCTTTTAACGTAACTATTAACGCCCAAACCCTGAACACCCTCGTCCGCGAAAAGGTGAAGCGGCTGGAGATCAACATTGAGGGCGTGGTTGTTGGAGGAATGGACACAAAACTGCTGAAATGGCTGGATACCCTGTCGGCAAACGGGGACGTTATTTTCCGGGTAAAGAAAACAGACCCGTCCGGTTTATCCAAAGAAGCCAAAGCTGCCATCGGCACAAGGCCGGTCTATGACCTGTCGCTGGTGTATCTCTCCGGCGGGAAAGAAACGCCGATTACCGATTTTGACGGCCACACCATCGCTGTCCGTCTGCCTTATGCTCCGGCAAAGGAGGAGCAGGCCGGAAATCTCTATGCGGTCTATGTAGATGGCAAGGGCAAGGTGGAATGGCTGACAAAATCCAGCTATGACCCTGACCTGGGTACGGTTGTTTTTGAAACCGGGCATTTCAGCATCTACGGCATCGGCTACAAGAACCCTGTCCCGGTCTTTACAGACATTAAGAACCACTGGGCTGAGGATAACATCATCTTCGTAGCCAGCCGGGGGCTGCTCGCCGGTACTGGAAACAACCAATTCAGCCCCGACACCGGCATGACGCGGGGAATGTTCGTCACCGCCCTGGGGCGGCTGGCAGGCATCGACCCGAACAGCTACAAAACCGGGAAATTTACCGATGTGAAAGCAGACGCCTACTATGCCCCTTATGTGAACTGGGCGGCAGAAAAAGGCATTGTAAACGGCACCTCCGCCACCACCTTTTCCCCGGACACCAATATCACCAGGGAACAGATGGCGGTCATTATGGCAAATTACGCGAAAAAGCTGGGCTATGACCTGCCGGCTGCCCATGATGCTGTGACGTTTGCGGACAACGCGCAGATCAGCGGCTGGGCGGCAAAGGAAGTCAAAGCCATGCAGCAGGCGGGCATCCTGGCGGGGAAAGGCGGCAACCGTTTTGACCCGAAAGGAACCGCCACCCGCGCCGAAGTCGCTACTGTCCTGCGGCGGTTCGTGGAAATCGTCATTGACCCGCAGACCGCCCAGGGCTGGATGCAGAACCACAGCGGTTCCTGGCAGTATCTGAAAAACGGCAAGCCTGTCACCGGCTGGCTGCAAGACGATAAAAAATGGTACTGGCTGGACAGTAATGGCTGGATGTTTGCCGGCGGTTTCAAACAGATTGACGGCAAGTGGTACTACTTTTATGCGGACGGTTCCATGTCGGTCAATACCGTGATTGACGGCAGGAAAATCGGGCCGGACGGCGCGGAAACAAAACAAAACTAAAAAATTCAAACAAACTGTTTTTTGAACCAAGCGTATCAGTCACGAGGTGGCAGGGGCAGAAAGCCCTTGCCGCCTTTCTTTTTTGCCGCTTTTGCGGGGAGGTGACAGCGTGGCGCGACCCTTTTGAGTTTCCTGATGCCGCCGGATGGCGGCATGGGCGAAATCTATCACATTTGATATTCCATAATTTCAAAAAGACGCAGGCAACCCCACGGTTGCCTGCGCCTTTTTTTCTTATCGACAGTTTTCCGCAGCATCTTCTGTCCGATTTCGGAGGATTCTGCGGAAAGATGTCGAAGAAAATCCGGCTTTTCCGCGCTTCTGGCGCTGTTCTGCCGGATTTTTTTGAAAAAAGCAAAAAAATTTTGAAACCGCGCGGGAAATGGTATGCCGCCCGCGCCCCGCCCCCTCTCCGGGAATCTAAAACCTATCCCACTTTCAAATTTTCGGAGGTAACAAGATGCGTAATCAAGCGGAAAAAATTTTTTTGAACTTTTTTCTTAAAGGGCAAGGTTCGCTTGCCCTTTACCAGATACCATTGGTTTCAGAGAGCAAGGGAAAGGGGGTGGACGCATGAATTATGCAGAACGGCGGGAAGCGATTCTGGAAGTGCTGTGTATAAGGCGGCACGATACATACCGCAACCTGGCATTTGAGTTTCAGGTTTCGAGAGAAACCATCCGGCAGGATATAGCTGTCCTCATGTGTTCCTACCCCATCGAAACGGTACGCGGTCGGCATGGCGGCGGCATCAAGATTGCGGACGGGTTTTACCTTTACCGCAAAAAACTGACAGCACGGCAGGCTGCGCTGCTTGTGAAATTAAGCGCCCAGCTTGCCGGGGACGACCTCGCCACGATTGACAGCATTCTCCGTCAGTTTGCTCCCTGAGCATCTATCTATTGAACCTTGAAAAACAGCAGGACAGGCTCCTGCTCATAGTCAGTATGTAAGTGACTGCATCCTGCATCAGCCATTCCACGCCACGACTGCCTGCGGCCAGGGACAGCGAAAGGGGGTGAAAACCTCTGCCCCTGTCCGTCAAACCGATCACATCAAAGGCACGAGCGATACCGGCATGGCTGTCCGGCGCATGGCAACGCCGCAGACGCGGGATGCACCGCAGACACCCGTATCGCAGGGTAAAAGGGAGGTACTGTGAGATTGGTATGGGCAGCTTCGTCAACTGCCGCCGCCGTCTGTCGGTATCGCGCCAACGTGCTGGGTTGGGCTTGCATACTCCCGTGCCGGGGATGAGCAGTAAGGCGGTCATGCCGCCTGATAATACGGCACAGATTTTTAAGAAAGGCATCAAAGAGGAACCCGCGCCGGTCACATTCCCTCACAGAATGGGGGCGCAAAACAGACCGCGCGGGCTTCTCCTTTCTTGCGGGATGCAAGACTTTACGCCACCAGGCAAACCGGCGGCGCAACGTGTTTCATCCGGCAGGAGAAAAACAAATAAAGCGGCTGTGGCCGAAAGAGGTGATAAAAATGCAGGTAAACATTGACCGTATCCAGGTCAATTCAGGACGGCGGGAAGCCCTCCCGGATGCCGTGCGGGAACTGGCGGACAGCATTTCGGCGGTGGGGCTGTTAAACCCCATCACGGTTGACCGGGACTATATCCTGATTGCCGGACTGCACCGGCTGGAAGCGGCAAAGCTGCTTGGCTGGGCGGAAATCGAGTGCAATGTCAGCAGTTTGGAGGGCTTGCAGGCGGAACTTGCCGAGATAGACGAGAACTTTGTGCGGGCTGATCTGGAAACCCTGGAGTTTGGAAAGCTGCTTCTGCGGCGCAAGGAAATCTATGAAATGCTCAATCCATATGCAAAAAACGGCGGCGA
>NZ_QWEO01000078.1 GCF_009936035.1 Neglectibacter sp. X58
CTGCACACTTCCTTTACTCCCTGGCGCACCTCAAGATATTTATGCTCCAGGTCAATGTCGCTATTGAGCAGGCCCAGTATCTCGCCTGTCCTCAGTCCTGTGTTCAGCATGAGAATGTAGGCTGCTGGCTGTTGGTACTTGGGCTTACCGTTGGAGTAGGTGCTGAACGCCTCGGCCTTGAATTTCTCTATTTCCTCTGGCGTAAATATCGTTACTGTTTCCTGTGTCGGCAAATCTTCCTTGTTCTGTGCTGCCATAAAGTTTGACTTCTTTATCATGGGTACGCTGTTCATGGGGTTCTTGGAGAAGATTTCCTGCTGGGTCAGGTAGCGGAAATATTCATTGAGGACAATGTAAACTTTCTTCACCGTAGTGTAGGCGTAGCCCTCGCCCATCCAGTGGTTCAGCACTTCCTTGAGGTCAACAGCAGTGATGTCACCTACTACTTTCTCTCCAAGCAGAGGAAAAATTTGATGTTCCACCGTACATTCGCAGCGGTCGTAGGTGGTGCGCTCCACCGATGGAAACTTGAACACTTGGAGCCAGTGAGTCATGCTCTCCTTGAGCGTTTTGCGGGATTCATCGGACTCCTGCAAGACATCGTTAAAGGCCGCAACGTAGTCGGTCATCTTCTTGGTGACTTCTGCCTTGGTAGTACCGGAGAACGATTTACGCTTACGCTCTCCTTTCTCGTCCATGTACCAGACGGTGCCGCCCCAGCGGTCATCAGTTCTCTTAAAGGCTTTTCCATTCGTAAGCAGTTTCTTTTGTGCCATTCTTGTCAGCCTCCTTTCGTCAACAACACAACATACCACACCTTGTTTCGAAAGTCCACTGACTTTTTTCTTACTTTTTGCTCTGGCATTTCCGGATTTCTAAAGGCCGTATTCTTTGTTTTGCAACGCAAATTCTGAGCCAGGTATCTTGCCCTTACAAAAGTGGGTTCGGGCTACTGCCCGGTAATCGGGCCGTCCGACAACGTCGGACGAGCGCTCTGCTTGCCCTCCCCAAAAGGGGAGGATTTTTGTAGGACATCAGCACTTCATTTACAACCCCTGGAAATTCCTCGCAGCCTCGCCGTTTTTCTCGACAGCAACCCCACCTTTCACTCCAAATCCTCATTAGCAACCCCTATCGTGATTTTGCACTAAGAATCCCGGAATCCCTTGAAACGACCGGCATTGCCGGACGTTGTGAACCGGCGGAGGGGTGCACCGCAACCCCTCCGCCTTTCTCCTGCTTGAAAATCGACCATCCGGGAATCTTTGAGGGTTGTGCAATACAGCGGCGTTCTTCCGGCGCATCTTCTCTCAAAACCAGTCTCAAAACCCAAGTCAGATGCGCCGTAACATCCTACCCTCACAAATTGCCACAAATGCCCCACAACGGCGTTTATCGCGCTTTGCCCTGTTTCTACCCTTGTCTCTGCCATAAAACTGCCGGAACCGCCCTCACACAGCTCAACAGTCCACTATCCGTACTGGAGGCCCGAGCTTTATTCTGCTTATAATCGGCTATCAAAAAATCCATGCTGATTGTGCAAGATGACGGCTCCGTTACATTATCCAATCACTTTATCTTCGAATTGATAAATTTCATATTTTCCACTCATCGTCATAGTCCATAAGCGGGATTGACGGAACGAATTTGCCTTCATTGCTTTTTCGATTCTTCTCTTCTTGAATATGTACGCATAAGGACAAACAGATGATAGCCTCTCTGACGATATGCAACAAATCCATAGTCAATTCAGAAAGTTCATCTTCAGTTATGTATAAAGCTAAGTCATCAACTTCTCCATCCATTCTTTTTGTAAGCCATCCATTGGTTACTTTTACATATTTGTGTTCCAGCGCATTACGCACAATACTAATATGTTTTAACTGAGGATTTGGGGAATCTTCAAATTTATCATAAAAATCCCTGCTTATCCAATACAACGATGCTAACGCAAAATTTGATTTATAATCGAGATTATTCTTATACTTATACACATTATTTCCTCGCCCAAACTTGCTTAGCCAAATATGGCTGAAATTGATATCTCTTTCATGGATTCCAAGGTCGAAATATGAATTCAGGAAAAACGCTATTTTATCAAACAAGCCATATAGTGTTTTAAATGCTGACTTCATCTGTTCAATTCTTATTCCATACTGTGGATAGTCAGCAAAATTGATAAGATGAGTTTCCTTATCTGCAAAATGTGGCTGTTCAAGAGTTTGTAATGAGCAGTAACATTCATATCTTGCATAAACATACTCTTGTTTAATCTGATTAAACATTCCGTGAAAAACTGGCTTAGCATTAATTGAGACAATCATATCTGGCAAATGTAAAACATCATTTGCAAAACACATTTTTTCTACTGGTAAGTCGTTAAGCGTGTTTAAAAATAGAACATTTTGTAAGGCCCACTCTCTGTATAACTTTTCCTCCATATCATCATAAGTATAATTAGGGATATTCAACTTTCTTGATAAGAATTTTCTTATATATTCACTATCGTAATACTGTGAAAGCTTTTGAAACCCCTCTTTTGCCTCTAAATATGTATTTGGATCGTTACTCCTAGATGCTTTTTGTAAAAGAGTATATGAAAAATGATACAAGTAATCTCTATGGCCAGAATCGAAATCAAAAAAACCATAATCCATATATATTTTTCCTAGATTCCCCAATGCCATGCCGAAACAAGGGTTAATACGAAGGGCGTTCCTATATTGTGTGATAGCGCTAATTTTTCTCCCACAAGAACTAAGCGTATTGGCATAGTTCGTATACAAATTCAATTTGAATGCTTTGATATATGGAGAATATACTTCATCCAAATACTCATCATCTTCAATTAAATCTATACTCTTCCTAAAACAGTATAACTGCTTTTGAAAAGATTTTTCATTTGATATTCCCGTAAATTTAGCCAAATCACTGTACACGGTTCCAATTGAATAGTACATTTGAGCCTGAGAAGCATGATTATCATCAGGAATTCTTTTTTCAATTTCATTTACTAAAGCTCCTAATTTTATAGCATCTTGCGAAATAGTTGCCTCATCAAGTTCCAAAGCATATTTTTCCGCTTGCTTTGAAAACGGATTAATATATTTGTTCTCCCCCACTAGTTCTCATCCTTTCAGGTACTTATTCCTTTCATGGCAGATAAAAGACTCACCCATTTATACTCATATTTTCTTTCCCATCAAACCGTTATCTTTCTCATTCTATTTCTCTCTGTCGCTTTTAAAGATTATATTGAAACTTTGTATATGGATCTTCAACTGTACCTGTTGGATAGATAATTTCAATAATATCTTGTGGCCGTACATTGCAAACAGCTATTGAACGGTCAGCGGTATTGCGATGCCAAATATCTTTCTCGAGCCCTTGTAACCTTAGTTTTGAAATGCATTTAATAGGAATATCACAAACTATAATAGCCGGTCGGCCAATTGTTTTTAGTCTATCTCGACACCCTAGACGCATTGCCAGACAGTTTAGAAACTCACTGCCATATATTAAATAGTGACAAGATTTTCCTAACAATTCTGCTTTTTCAAGCATTAACCATATTTGAGGACTATAATTTGTCCCCAAACTTTCCCATTCCAAATTGAATTGGTTCCTAATCTCCAGTTCCGTCACTTTGCCGCTTCTCAGTTTAATAATCGCGTCTTTCAGGGCACTTTCCCGATTAAATGCTACCAACCCTTTGTTTCGATAAACATTCTCATCTTCAATCCGGCACGCATGATATGCTCGGATATGCGTATAATCTGCAAGGTTTACCTTTGTGCCTTGGAGCTTATCTGCTATAAAGATTTTCTTGTCTTTCATTAGAATGCCCCTTCTACAGATCTCCATCTGTTAACCGCTGATACATCCTCATCAGCTCCGCCACACACCTGCTCTCCGTCATCTCCCTGACCGAGAACCCATACGCCGCCATAACCGCCCGGTCATTATTCTGGTGGGCTTTCCGCAGATCTGGCGGCATGGTGGTCTCGTCGTAGAGGTCGGCAAGGCTGCTGTCCGGGTAAAGGGCGCGGGCATCCAAGATGGCCTGGGCGGTCTGCTCGATTATAGCTTTTTGCTTATCCGTGGGGGTGGGCCAGGGGAAGTTATTGTAGACAACGGTATTAGAGTAACGGTAATCACTTTTCAACCGTCCACAGACTGCTCGCATCCAGGCCATATGAACATTGGAGGTTAAAATGCCAAAATGATACAAACTCGTATCTGAAATCATAAAAATGCTATCACCCGGGATGACTTCTCTTTTTAAATATTCTATGGGAACGTAACGGCGATTTTCAGAAGAAACTTTTGGAATAGCGACATAATCTGTCGCACACTCCCGAACTTCATCAAAGAGCATCGGTGTTTCTGCTTTCCTTTTTGTTGCTTCCTTTGGGCTGGCCAAACGATACTTGCGAACTTCCTCAATACGCTGTTTCACTGACCGACATTGATTGATCGTAGCAGGATTGGCTCCCACCATCCAAAGGCAGTATCGGGGCCTACGCATAATAAAATCTTTACCCATCATATATGGCCGGATGAATTGTGTAGCTTGTGGTTCAGTTTTCAGCAATTCTTCTTTTTCTTCTTCTGTTAAAATGAGGAATCCGCCTTCTGTCGATTTACCACCGTTTTGCAAAATTGGAACATCTGAAACTGGTCTATTTCTCGCTTCGATGAACACGTTATCAGCGTCCACCAAATAGGAGTTGATATTCGTAACAACTTGCATTCTTTCAGACATGAATAAGCGCCGCTCCTGAGTGTTTGGCGCAATGCTAAACCCCACAATCACACAATGCACATGGGCTTTCAAGCTGGCTTCGCTGTCCCAGCGGAAAGTGCGGTGGGCAAAGTCAATATGAACGCCAAAACGGTCATATAAGGGTTTCCAAACACCGGCAACTTGTTCGCCTTGGGTGATGGAATTGGTTGACACAAAGGCTGTGCGTATACTTGTCCCTTGCATGAGCTGTGCCGCCTTAAAGTACCAGCCGGACACATAATCAATCTTTCCAGCAGTCTTATAGGGTTTGCCTTTTTCATCCACATAAATGCAAAGAATATCCTCCTTTTGCGCCTTGCTTTGCAGAGAATACCCCACAAACGGCGGGTTCCCCATAATATAATTCAGTTCCCGCTTGGACACCACGCTCTCCCAATCTGTCCGCAGAGCATTCCCCTCGGTGATGTTGGCATAGGATTTCAGCGGAAGAAAATCCAGAGACATATGCACCACGTCCTCGGTCTCCTTCATCATCTGGCTCTCGGCGATCCAAAGCGCGGTTTTGGCGACAGTCACGGCAAAATCGTTTATCTCAATGCCGTAAAACTGCCCGATTGAAACTTGAATGGGGTTGCCAAGGTCGAACATAATCTGCCCCTTGTTCAGCAGGGAGATGGTTTCGTTCTCCAGCCGCCGCAGGGAGATGTAGGTTTCCGTCAGGAAATTCCCGGAGCCGCAAGCAGGGTCTAGGAACTTTAGCCCAGCCAGCTTACGCTGGAAGACTTCGAGTTTTGCCTTGCGGGTGCGGTCAACCGAAATCTCTTTTATCTCTGCAAACTCGGCTTTCAGCCCGTCTAGGAACAGCGGGTCGATGAGCTTATGGATATTCTCAATGCTGGTATAGTGCATACCGCCGGAACGCCGGGTCTCGGGGTTTAGCGTGCTCTCAAACACTGCGCCGAAAATGGTGGGGCTGATCTCCGACCAGTCGAAGTCCTCGCTGGCGCGATGAAGAATCAGGTCGACGATGGTTTCGTCCAGCCTGGGGATGATGATGTTTTCGTCTGCGAACAGCCCGCCGTTGACATAGGGGAAAGCAAGGAGGTCGTCGTCCAAGTATGGGTCCCGGTCCTCGGATTTTGTGTCAAGGATTTTAAATAGATTTATTAAGGCTTGCCGCGCCTCGCGCTCATGGACCTGCAAATAATCGTGAAACATATTCCTGCCGCCGAAGATGCCAGCGTCCTCCGCATACAGGCAGAACACCAGTCTGACACACAGCTTATTCAGGCTCTTTAGCACCTCTGGATCGCTGGGGTCCTTGTACTGTTTCAAGAGCGCGTCATACAGCACACCCACCAGCTCACCAGCCTGCAAGGAGATTTCCATTTCCTTTTTGATGTGCTCACTGCCGGTGTCCACTAGGAAGTTCAGCCGGTGATACTCCCGCTCCAAGCCCTCCAGCTTGAGGATTTCCGGCTCATCGTTGGGGCGGTTCATATCATGTATCTGGAACTCTTGGAAGTTGCAGACCACGATCCAGCGGGGGTTCTGGTCGTGGGGCAGATATCCGGCGTAGCGGCGGGCTTGCTGGTATGGGGTCAGCATACTGCCGTCGGATTGCTTGTAGCCTTTGTGCAGGTCGATGTCCCGGCCCTTCTGCTCGATAAGGACACGGGTGGCGGGTATGTAACCGTCAATAAAGCTGGTATGGTCCAGCTTTACGGGCAGCTCGAATTGGATAAATTTTGTGGGTTCCTCTATTCCCAACACGTCATGGAGCAATGAAATCCAGAATAATTGTGTCTCTTGTTTTTCGTCGCCGCGGTTAGCCCAATCCTGCATAAACTGCCCAGCAGCGTTGCGCCGTTCAACGTCTGTCATGGCTATTGTCCCCCGATTCTATAAATCTGGATATTTTGTTAAGTATAACACAAAATGCAGAAAAAAGATAGAGGGAAATTGCTTGTTCGTTTACCTTCCTGAAAGCTTTTTCAAAAACCTTTTCTTTGTTTAGCGACACAAATTTTGAAGGGGTACCACCGACTTAACATAATTTCAACTCTATGCTATTATTACGAATAAGATTATAGATTACTATAAAAATCTTCTGCACTTGGGCTGAAAAAGCCTGGTCTGAGTCTTGAGAATTTTGAATATCATCAATAAATCATCAAAACTTTTTGGGGCGTGGGTTTTGGAAACACAAACGGCTCAACCGTGCGGAAAACTGGCTGGTATATGTCCGCTGATGCCTTTTCCACATCCACTCCAAAACCGCGTGCCGAGGGTTCGAATCCTTCTGCCCCTGCCATACCAGAGCCATACGAACCCCGCCACAATTTA
>NZ_QWEO01000079.1 GCF_009936035.1 Neglectibacter sp. X58
TCCCGCTTTGCCTTGCTGACCGATGCCGCAAGCCGCCGTTTGTCCCGGCTGCTCAGTTTCGCGTCCGGGGTCAGGCGCAGGGTGGCCTTTAAGTCAGACTTTTCTTTTTTCAGTTCCTTTTTTGCCGCTTGCAGGTTTCTTGCCTGCTTTGCCTGCTGTTTTGTTTTCAATCGCTGATACCTCCTTGGTCTGCCGCGAAAGGGCGGCGTACAGGTTGTCGGTCTGGTACGGGCGTGTCCCTGCACAAAGGAATTTTGCGCGTATCATATGCCGCAGGATTGCTTCCAGCGGCTGACCGTCTTTTTCATAGATGCCAAATAAGAAAAAGGGCAGCATCAGGCCGATCATAAGGAGAGCCGCCGGCTCGTTGCCGATGCTGCCGCGTGTAAAGATGTAGGCGGGGACGCCCACCAGCCCGCCACCGCCAAAGCAGACGATCTGGCGCTTTGTCAGATTGAACGCCACTTTTGTTTTTACTTTGGCAAGGTCTTTGGGTACGGGTACAAAGGGCATTTATCTCACCTCCCGGTCTTTGATTTTTGTAGCGGGCTTATCGCCGGGGACGGGCTTTGCGGAAAGCTGGGCCTTGATAGAGGGCTTGCGTTCCGGCTGCTCCTGTGTGCGTTCCTCCCGCCGCATGGCGATATACCGCTTTCCCGTGTCGTCCGGCGGGAGAAAATATACCGGCTTTCCCACCTGCTTTTGTACCTTTTCATAGAGCCGGTTCATATCGTGCTGGGAAGCCAGGGGCAGGAAATACACCGAGATTTCCGCCATAAACTGCTCCTTGTCCGGCGAGTTGGGCTGTTTTAAGTCCGTGAGCGCGGCCGATAGCCGGTCTGCTTCGGCCTGAATCCGCTGTTCATCCAGCGCTTGCAGGTGGACGGCAAAATAGCCCCTGGGCATTTCCCGCCGGCGGTCATGTTCCCGTTTGACCGCCCCCTGCACCACGGTTTCGTCCTCCGCTTCATTGCGAACCTCCTTAATGCTGCCATGCAGATATTTCAGGTCTGCGGCTTTTTCATAGTGAAATTCCTTTTCCGGGAGCCGTACTTCTTTTCCCCCAGCAAATGTAACAGTCACATCGGTATAGGGGGAGGCGGCGCGCCCCGCATATTCCGCAAGGCGGTGGTTGTCCTGCTGGTAGAGGTTGCCGCGCAAGCTGCCCTTATCGCTGCCGGTCAGTTCCACCGAATAGGCCAGAACCGGCTCGCGGGTCTGCGTGTGGTAGAATTGCAGCGTGTTAAAGCTGCGTGTGCCGCCGATGAACATATCGCGCTCATTTAAGCACTCCACGCCGCTCTGCCGGAAAATCAGGACAAAGTTCTGCTTTGCCGGGTCGCCGGACGCTGCGCCCTCCCGCATGGCATCCAGCGCATAGTTTAGGTCTGTCTGGTAAAAAGCGGTTTTCTGCTTCATAATCTGGGGCAGGACGGTTTCCAGGTCTACATTCAGAAACTTCCGCAGACTGTCCGGCTTCTGCGCCGGCGCGTCCGCTGCCAGCGGGAACAGGGTCAAATCATCCTGGCGGTCGGTTGCGTCTGCAATCAGAGCATCCAGTACATCCGGCATCAGTTCGTAGTCCGCCCAATGCTCGGTGACAACCTCCAAAGGGTTCTGGAATTTCAAAAGGTATTCCAGTTCGCCGTCTTTGTAGCTGCGGTCGGTCATGTGCTGGAATACAAGGGCGGTGTCGGCAATCCTGCCTGCGCCGTCAATCAGTTCCTGCCGGTCTTTTAACAGCAGATTGGCGCGGTATTCGTTGTAATTTTCCGTGATACGGTCGATTAACTGCCGCCGCAGTTTTTCAGTGTCCATATAAATTCGCTCCCTCCTTTACGGTAAATTTTCATGGGTTAGTTCCTCCGCCAGTCCGGGGCTTGGTTCCACCTCGTTTCCCCATGCGTCCCAGCCGGGGACTCTCTGGCGGGCAAACAGTTCCACACGGGGCAGATCGCCCATCAAAGCAACGATTTTCTCCCGTGCTTCATCCGGCTTTTTACTATGGGTTTCAATCGGTGAAATAATGAATTGGTGAATGTCGGCCCGTTTCCGTTTGGGATGCCCTTTTGTAGCAAGCAGGCATATCTCCGCATTGCCTCGTGTCCAAAAGCCAAGCCCATAGAACCAGCTAAGGGATTTCCGGTTTTGCTTTAACCAGACAAAAGCTACCGTTTTGTAAGTAAATCCCCATGCGCGGATCAGGCGCAGGGCTTCCGGTAGCTGCGGAAAGGTACTCCAAAGAAAAAGTGCACAGTCCGGCGCGGCAAAACGATTGACGGGCAGAGAACATAATTCTTCAATGCCCATGGTAGGGTAGTGATGTTCAGCCGCCCCCTGCAATCCTTTTTGTGCATACCGCCACGGAGGGTCGGCCAATATGATTTCGTATTGTTTCAAATGGTTCCCACCTCCTCAATGCGCGTTAAAAATTGATTTACTGACCGCGCCGGTTTTGAACAGGGAGAAGCACAAAAGCACAGTATAGCCCGCGCACTGCCAGATAGCGATGTGGATGTTGTCAGCGCTCCCAATCTGTCCCACCAGTACGGCGTAAATCGCAACGCAGATCATAATGAAAAAGCCTTGCAGCCCAAGCGCCACAAGACCGCGCAGATAGTTGTTGCCCATCTGCCCCCAATCCCGGTTTGCCATCGTTGCAAAGGGGATTGCGCCCACCGAGCAATAGATGTAAATTTCTATCATGCGCCCGATCAGCACCAGCATGACGCAGAACGACAGCACCGGCATGGTGATTTTTAACAGCATGGTTTCCACCAGCAGGCCGAAAAGCTCCCCAATCTCCATCGTTTCCAGTTGGGCGGCAACATCGCCCAGCGCAGCCGCAAAATCTATGCTGGTCGTGCCGGTAATCACACCGGCGCTTTGCTGTACTACCGTTTGCGCCAGTTCAAAAATCGCCATTGTAATGTCAAAGGTGTGTGTGACCAGATACACAGCCACAAACACTTTCAGAATCCATTTATACAGTGCAAAGGTTTCAAAGTCGTGGAAGTTGTTCTTTTCCATCAGCATCGAAATCAGTTCGTAGCACAGGACAAAGGTTAGGATGATCCCCGCAACCGGCACCACGACTGTATCGCTCAGATTGCGGATCATGGAAAAGACCCCGGCGTTCCATGCTGCCGGGGTCGTCCCCACATTCGCCGCAACCTCCCCGACTTCATTGTTAATCTGGTCAAACATCCCGTCCAGGTTGCCCATGATGCACTCCCGCAGGATTTCCTTGATCCAGTCTTTGATTATGTCGAGGATGTTCAGCATAGGCTATCCCTGCCTTAACCGAACAGATTTGCCAGCAGAGGGATAAGCTGCATCCCAATCAGGGCAACACCGCCGCCGGCCATAAGCTGCTTCATGCCCTGCGATTTCGCGCCAGGGTTGTCGTTGCCGTAACCTTCCAGCAGGTTGATAACGCCCCACACGCCAAGGCCAGCGCCCAGCGCGATAACCAGTACCTTCAAAGTGTCGATTGCGCTTGTAAAAAATTCCATACATTTTCCTCCTTAAATTTGTTGTGATTGGTTGGATAGGGACAAAAAAAGCCCGCCGGTTGAATCAGTCAATCGGCGGGCGCATCAGACGCGGGCGGCGCTTCGAGTTCACAGCTTTCAAAAACGTCGTCCGGTCGGACGGTCAATCTCCGGCTCAGATATTTTGCAATATCAAAAGCGTTCTTTTTGCTGGAATCCAGCAGGTATTTATATTGCGGATGTTTGGTAATGTCAAATTTGTCGCTGAAAAACGGCCTTACGCCCTGCACCTGCAAGATGCACTTGCCGCCGTCCATCACCGCCAATTCATCGGTTGACATCAGTTCTTTTCCGAGTTTCTGGTAATTTACCCCCATGCTGCGCTGGCTTCCCCGCGTGTCGGAGGTGTTGAAAAGGTCGATGGTTTCCTTTCCCAGCGTTTCCGAAATCTCTTTCAGGGTGCTGCGCTCCTTGCCGCCCAAAAACAGGACGCAGGAGCAGTTGCCGATGATGGTTTCCGCATGGTCTTTGTAGACGGCCTTTAACTGGCTCTGCGTCTGCACTACGATATGGGCGGAAATCTCGCGGCTTCGGATAACGGAAATCAGGTGCTGGAAGTTGGGGATTTTCTGGTTGGCAAACTCGTCCAGCAGGCAGGTAACATGGGTTTTCAGTGCGCCGCCGTTTTCCAGCGCCTTGTCGCACAGGACGTTGAACATCTGCGTATAAACCATCGCAGAAATGAAATTGAATGTCATATCCGTGTCGGACACGATACAGAACAGCGCCGTCTTGCGGTCGCCAATCTTTTCAAGTTCCAGTTCGTCGCCCTCCATCAGTTCCCGCACCTCCCGGATGTCAAAGGGAGCCATTCTTGCGCCGCAGCTAATCAGGATCGATTTTGCTGTTTTGCCCGCCGCCATTTTGTATTTCTTATACTGGCGCACCGCAAAATGTTGTGGGTCGCGTTTTTCCAGCGCGTCAAACATCAGGTCAACGGCGTTTTTGAAGTTTTCATCATCCTCCCGCACCTCGGACGCATTGAGCATTTCCAGCAGGGTGGTCATGTTTTTTTCTTCCTCCGGCGCTTCGTACCAGATGTAGGCAATCAGCGCCTGATAGTAGAGGGCTTCGGCTTTTGTCCAAAAATCTTCACCGCCCTTGCTGTCCTCGCCCTTGGTGTTCTCCATAATGCAGTTGACCAGCTTCAAAATGTCGTTCTCGCAGTAGATATAGCGGAATGGGTTGTACTTCATGGACTGTTTGAAGTCAATCGTATTGAGTATTTTTATCTCATACCCGCCGCGCTGAAGCATTTTCCCACATTCCAGAACGACCGTGCCTTTTGGGTCAGTCACGATATAGCTGGCGTTCATCTGCATGAGGTTGGGCTTGATGTGGAAGCGGGTCTTGCCGGAGCCGGAACCGCCGATCACCAGCACATTTTTGTTGATATTGTACTTGGGGATTTTGTTTCTCCCCACCATGACGCGCTCTGTCTGCGTCAGGAGAATGTTCTGGTCGAATTGGGGATTGATGAAAGGCTTAATATCGTCGGAATTTCCCCAACGCGCCGAACCATACTCAACTCCGTGGCGGTATTTCTTGGCGTTTTTCGCCTTGAAATAAACCACGGCTCGGATAATGACCGCGCCGGCAGCGCCAAACAGCAGATCGCGGGGGTGGAAGCTGGGCAGCGGGTTTTTGGAAATCAGCGTCCCCAGGCCCGATACCGCGCCCATTGCCTTTGTCACCATATCCGCGCCCTCTGCCAGACGGTAGCCCTCCGCCACGCGGTTGAAAAACCAGAAGATGAACACATAAGGCAGGTTAGGGAGCAGGATTTTCTTTACATCCAGTTTCACAGTTCAACGCCCCCTTTCTCCCGGTTTTTGGCAGTATCCCGCGTCAGGTTCTTTGCAATCTCCTTGAAGTGGGAAAGCTGGCCTAACAGTGACGGCTTCTTCTGCGCGGAGCGGTTCAGGCTTTTCCCGGCATACTCGGCAAAGGCGGCGTTCAGCGCGTCCGCGTCCCGTGCCTTGAAAAAGACAAGGTATTTCTCCTGCGCGGGGTCTTTTTTCAGCGCAAAATCCACACCGTATTTCCGCGCCACACGCTCAAAGGACTTGATATTTTTGCCGGTAATCTCAATGTTTTGAACGCCTGCGCCCTGGCTTACAAGCTGCTTCACGGTCTGCTTGCCGTGGTGGATTTTGGGGTTTTGGGCCTGCGCCAGATACTTCCGAATGGCCCATTTCAGCAGGCCGGCGGTCAGCCTGCCGCCTGCTTTGCCGACCTTGATGGTGAGAGCCACAGATTTTTCGCGTACTTCATCCTGCATGATGCGTTACCTCCTTTCCTGCAAGCGGCAGGCTGTTTCACCGGGCCTCGCCGCCTTTCGCCCGTTCTTCCGGGGCGGGATGCTGGCGGGCTTCTTTCATGGCGGCGCGTAGCTGCTCCCGCACGGACAGTTTTGCCGGCGGTTCCGGCTTTGCCAGTTCAAAGATTTCCCGCGCCCTGGTTTCCCGCAGCAGGTCGCAGATCGGGAAACTGTATTTATGTTCATTCATTTCCCAGCAGTAGCGGGCTGCTTCCAGCGGGTCGGCAAATTGCAGCAGGGCGTCCACCTCGGCGGGGTCAAACTGGTGCGCTGTTTTCAGGTAACAGTGAACCTCTGCCAGCCCTTGCAGTTGGTACACATCCACAATCTGCGGGCCGTTCCCGTCTGCCAGTTTCGCGGCATGATCCAGCAGGTTCTTGTCCAGCTTTTCCATAAGCTGTTGTTTCGCTTCAACTTCGATTGTTCTCACCTCTTTTCGTTTGGGATTTTTCTTCAAAAGCTGCTGAAAACGCTAAGGCGGAACCAGCAGGCGGTGAAGCAGGTATTTCATGCGCCGTCCTCCATTTCCTCACGGGCAAACCGGGCGTCTAACTGTTCGATGCTCCAACGCTCCTTAAACTGTCCAAGGGGGCCTGCGCCAAACTGTGCCCGCGCCCGGTTGTCCATATCCCACAGCCGCGCCCACAGTTCCGGGTGGTGCTGGCGCAGCTTGCGGAGTTCACCAATCCGCTGTAAGGGACAGCACCAGCAGGAAGCGCGGTGATAGATTTTGTAAAGCCCGCCAAAATCAAAGCCCCGGTCATAACAGATTTGTAAAGCCTGCGCTTCGGTGATGCCCCATTCCACCAGCGGATAGCGGTGGTTCGGGTCGTCCTTGCAGCGCTGGGATTCATCGGCGGCGATGCCGATGTAGTGCAGGGCGTTCTTTTCTTTTTTCAGCCGGTTGACCTCTTTGGCGATCAGGTGGGTTTTAAGCTGGCCCGTACACCAGCGAACCTTAATCCCCGGCCAGCCGTTCCCATATGGCGGTACGCCTAACCGGGCGCGGCGTTCCAGACAACTCGGCTTCTGTTTCGGTTCATCAAACATTAGCCACTCAA
>NZ_QWEO01000080.1 GCF_009936035.1 Neglectibacter sp. X58
CGGCATTTACTATCAGGCCCAGCCCAGCACCGGCGAGGAAGCCAAGGAATAACCCACCACGGGGCCGCATGGGGAAATCGCCCTGTGCGGCCCTCTGTGGGCCTATGGAGGGCATTTCATGGACAAGGTAGATAAACTAATCATCAGAGCGAAACGAACCGCCCAGCGCAAGGCAGAGCGGTTTTATATGGGGTTCGTAAGCTATGACCCGGACACCGGGAAATGGACGGCCCAGGGCCAGCTATGCGGCGGCAAGATTAACGGTGTGCGGCAGATTTTTACAGAGCGTGACACCATGGAAGCCGCCGTGGATGCGCTTCAGGCTTTGGCGGACGAATACCCCAACACGGTTGAAGATGCCGTGATTTTCATTGACGATTTCACAGAATAAGGCGGTGAGAGTATGCCCCGGCGAAAGACCCTGAAGCTATCCACCCCGGCTGACATTCGCCGGAGTATAGGCCGGATCGGAAACATGATCCTGAATGGTGAGATTGACCCCAAACGGGGAAATGCGCTTTTATACGCTTGCAATTCTGCGTTGAACGTCATTAAAACAAGTGAACTTCAAGCCAAGCTGGATGAACTGGAGGCCCTGTTGATAGAAAGTGAGCGGTGATCTTATGGCTGACCTGTCCCTGGCTGAAATTCTGCTGGATTCCCTGGTTCCGGCGCAACGTCTGATAAGGCGTTTACAGGCCGTTCTAAAGGCCCCGCTTCCTTACGTGGGTATTCGCCTATCCCCGGAAGCAAAAGCCGCAAGAGCGGCCTTCCAGAGTGTTGTACAGCACGATCTTGATGAACTGACTGCCCAGCGGGGAAAATGCGTGGCATTAGTCAAGATGATCCCGGATCAGACGGCCCGGACAGTTATAGAATTGCGCTATGGTTTGGTTGGTTCTGGATATGAGAAAATGCCGCATTTCAAGATAGGGGAGAAATTGAATTATTCGGATAAAACAATCTTCCGATACCACCAAAAGGGCATTGACCAACTAAACCAGCTTTTAGAGGGAGAGAAAGCATAATGGAAGAAAAAGCACGTCCGCCCCCCTTCATGATCTCTTACCATCCTTTTTACCGTGATTTGAACCAGCAAAACGGCAAATCTCCGGGCCATTGTAAGGCGTGGCCCGGGGATTTCTATTTTTTAAAAGTTAATTTTCAAGCCGTGTCTACTGTTGCAAATGTGTTGCAAACGCCCCCAGCGTCTACCGGAGTTGTGGGGGTGCTAAATACTGAATATCCTGAAATACCAAGGCTTATCAGCGCACAGCGAAGGTGTAGAAACGCTCAAAAATTGAACAAATTTATTATACCGTAAGGGCATACCTATATAACCAATCTGCTGCTGGCGGAGGTGGACGTAAAAACAGTGCAATACCTGGCAGGACACGAACACGCCAAAATCACTCTTGACATCTACGCGCATCTTACCTACAATAAGCCAGAGGACTTGGCACAAAAGGTTAATGCGGCGTTTTCAGGTTAGATTTGAGGTTAAAATGCAGCAAGCGGCCCGCAAACCCAGATAAATAGCGGGGTTTTGCCGACTGCAAAGTAAAAGTACGGGGAATCCTGCTGATCATGCCCATCAGGGGGCGGCCCTGGCCCGGGAACTGCTCTCCCCTACAGGGCTTTTCACGCCGGACGAGATAGAAAAAATCAGCGCTGCCAATTATGCCCACAGCGACAAAGCTGCCCGGCACAATCCTTTTACAGAGGTTCTCGTTGACGCAGATGTGCTCCAGCACTGCCTTTTCACCCCCACCCAGCCGCCTGCCCTACAGAAGGCAGAACGCTTCCGCCACCTGTGCGCGGAGTTGGGGGCAAGCATGTAAAGGCCTTTCCCTTGTTGAACCCCCATATATAGGTGTAAAGCTGCATACTTTCTATATAAAATGTGGTTTTCAGGAGAAAATTGGGAAATTTTTCGTTAGGTTTTGCATGTCTATACAAACAGGGAGCCAAATACTTAAGATTGAGCGAAAAGTGTATAAGACTGTAAAAAATATGCATATACTTTTCTTGTAAAGCCAGAAAATAGCGGGGAACAGCAGAGAGATCGACATAAATATGCATAAATCTGTTTAAAAAAGGCGAGCGTATGACCTTGGGGAAGAGAAATTGATACAATTTGCACAGGCGGAAGTTTCCATAAGTCTGGGAAAGAGAAAGAAACATGGAGAAACCGGGGGAATTTTTGAGTTATGTCAAGGTATGTACCATTCAAATTTGTGCGAAATTCACAAAACATGCTGGCAAAGATTCTTGACAGATCGTGTATTTCATACTATACTATGTACAGCGACTGCCCTGCTTGGGCGGCGAAAGGAGTATGAAACCTATGCACTGCAAACACAAAAGCAAGACCCCGCGGTACTGGCTGGTTCGCATGGCTGCGGTATGTACCCTACTTTTCCTGTTCAGTGTTTTCTCTGTAGTCTCTGTTATGGCGAACACGGTTTCCGCCACTGTACTGGATGGCGGGATTTCTTATACCTTTAATATGAAAAGCACAGATCTGGAAAGCATCCTGCATCAGGCCCGGCAGCAGGGGCTTGCTCCCTTAGGCCCCCTTGACGTGGCGGAGCGGGTGGAAAATACCACCACAGTAAATATCCGCCGGGGTGTGAAACTGCGGGTGTCGGAGGCGGGACAGGCCCATGAGTTCGTGGCTTATAAGGGCGACACAGTGCGCAAGGCCCTGGCTGAAAACAATATCCTTGTAAAAGAGGAAGATTTGGTTACGCCAGGCCGGGACATGGTGATTACAACGGATTTGGCGGTAGAGATAAAGCGGGCCTGTGAAATCACCGTAACGATGGAGGGGAAAACGCAGACGCTTTCCATGACAGGGGGCACTGTGGCAGATGCCCTGGAGCAGGCCGGCATTAAGCTGCGGGACAAGGATGCCTGCAATTATGGCCTGGAAGAGCCGCTCTTTGATAAAATGAATCTCCGCATTTCCCGGCTGGTGAAAATTACTGTGACAGCGGACGGGAATACGAAGGAATACGAGGTGCCTTTCCAGCGGGTTCAGGCAGCCCTGCGGAGCGCGGGCATCAGGCTAGAGGAAGAGGACAGGCTCAATGTGAAGCGTACAGACATGCTGCAGGAGGGCATGAAAATCGTTATAGAGCGGGTACGCGTGGAAGAGGAAAATCTGGTGGAGGAACTGGATTTCACCACCCGCTATGAATACAGCGATACCCTGTTCGCCGGGGAGGAGGAAATAAAAACCCCCGGAGAAAAAGGCCAGAAGGAAACCGTTTATAAGGTTACCTATGTCGAAGGCGTGGAGGAAAGCCGGGAAGTGGTTTCCGAAACTGTTACAAAGGAACCTGTGGAAGAAATCATCCTGACCGGCACCAGGCAGCAGGTGAATCTTTCCGGCGGCACAAGCGCCGGCAGTACAGGCGCAGGAGACGCCGGCACCTTTGTGGACAGCATGGGCAACACAGTTTCTTACTCTAACAGGATGGTAGGCGAGTGTACGGCCTATTCCATACCCGGCGGCACCACCTCTATTGGGATGAAAGCGGAGTATGGCGTTATCGCGGTAAACCCCAGCGTTATTCCCTACGGCACCCGGATGTATGTAACCTCTGCAGATGGCAGCGTGGTATACGGATACGGCGTGGCGGCTGACACAGGCGGGGCGCTGCTGGACGGCACTGTGCTTGCGGATCTCTGTTATAACACCTTGGAGGAGTGCAGCTATATTGGCAGGCGGGACATGGTGATTTACATTTTGGATTAAAAAGACAGGGCGGGAGGCTGTGAGGCTTCCCGCTTTTTGCCTGGCAGGACAGCCTTATATGAATCGTGCAATAGAATTTGAGGAAAATGCCGCCCTGCCCTCTCTTGTAATTTTCCCCATAAACGGCTATAATAAGAAAAGCGAAGAAAGGGGGAGCGGCGGGTATGCAGTACTTTTACGCATTTTTATGGTTTGCTGTCGGCTTGATTTTGCTTTTCTCCATGACAAAAGAGAGTAAGATTTTCTATTTTGCCGGCGGCTTCTTTCTGTTTCTGGGGGCCTGGTGGCTGGCAGACGCCCTGATGCCAGAGATGAAGCTGTTTGAAGGCGGCTGGGGGATTGCCCTGCGGTGTATCACAGGAGGCGCGCTGCTGATTTTGGCGGCTGCCTTTGTGCGGGAATACAGGCAGAAAAGGCGGGAAGCCGTAAACGGGAAGGAAAAAAAGCCGGATAAGTAGGGGATCGACCGCTTGGAAAATAAAGAGCGGCCCATAAAAGGGCTGGCATCTTGTTTTCATAAAGCGGCGTGACATTATGGGACATGGACGGACAAAAAAAGAGGAAGGCGGAGAGTAGCTTTGGAAGCAATGATGGTGATTATGGGAAAGGTCGCGGTGATTTTAATCCTCATCGCAGTGGGATATGCGGTGACAAAATGCGGCTGGTTTACGGAGCGGGGCGCGGCAGAGGTAACCTCGCTGCTGATTAAGATTGTCACTCCCTGCCTGATAGTCAACTCCTTCTTAGGGAATACCGGCACGCTGCAGGTTTCGGAAATGCTGCTGGCTGTGGTGGTTTCGGCTGTGGCTATAGCGCTGTCCCTGGTTATCAGCCTGATAACCTTCCGGAACGAACCGCCGGAGCGCAAAAAGGTGCTGCGCTTTGCCGTCATTTTCAGCAATGCAGGCTTCATGGGCATTCCCTTGGTGGAGAGCATTGTAGGCGGCAAGGGGGTTATTTACGGCTCCTTCTTCATCGTTGTGTTTAATGTGGTCTGCTGGACATACGGCTACAACATGATGAGCGGCGGGGCGAAGATGAACCTTCGCACAGTGCTGCTGAACCCGGGGATGATTGGCCTGCTTTTCGGCCTGCCCATTTACTTTTTCAAGCTTCAGCTTCCCGCGCTGCTCACCGAGCCGGTAGGCTTCCTGTCAAACCTCAATACCCCCTTGGCTATGCTGGTCATTGGCAGCTACATAGCCCGGGTGGATCTCCACTCCTTTATTTCCGATCTGGCAGTGTACAAAATGGCGGCCCTGCGCCTGGTGGCGGCCCCGGCGGCGTATCTGGCAGTGCTGCTGCTTATCCGCCCGGAGCCGGATCTGCTGGTGAGCAGCGTGATACAGGCGGCGGCTCCGGTGGCGGCGAACACAGTGCTTTTCGCGGTGGAATACCACCAGGACTCAGAGCTTGCCTCTAAGACGGTGGCGGTTTCCACAGTGCTTTCCATTATCACTATCCCCATCTTTACCATCCTGGCCCAGCTTGCCTGCCAGTTCCTTTTCTAGGGCAAGATCGCGGGGCGCTGGTCTCGCCTGCCGGCTCGGTCGGTTCGCAGCTTGTCTGCCACTGGCAGACGCTCACCCCAATCCCCGCAAGCCTTTTTGGGAAAAGGCTTGACCGAAAAACTAATTTTTGGGGCGAAAATATTTAAAGAAAGGAATGATACGGGCACAAAAAGGCGAATGGCTTGTTCCTTTTTGTGCGGATCCTGTATCGCGTGGCGATTTTATGCAGATAGCGCCATCACTTTTAGCGGCGGATTTTTCCGCCTTAGGCCGGGAGGTTGCCCGGGTGGGAACAGCGGACATGCTCCATATTGACGTGATGGACGGGGTGTTCGTGCCCAACATCAGCATGGGGCCTGCGGTTATTGCTGCCCTGCGGGATAAAACCTCCCTGTTTTTCGACGTGCATTTAATGGTTCAGAACCCCTTGCCTTATATCGGTGTGTTCCGCAGGGCCGGGGCAGACGGCATCACCTTCCACGCGGAGTGCGGAGACAACCCGGAAGCCTTGGTGGAGGCCATTCTGGCAAGCGGCGCGAAGGCCGGCGTGGCGTTAAAGCCCGGGACTGGCGCAGAGGCCATCGGGGCCTGGGGAGAGAAGCTCTCCCTGGTGACAGTGATGACTGTGGAGCCGGGCTTTGGCGGGCAGAAGCTGATGGAAGGGCCGCTGGATAAAATCCGGGAAATAAAAAAGCGGTTCCCAGTGGTTTCTGTGCAGGTGGACGGCGGGGTGAACCGGGACACAGCAGCCCTGGTGGCCCGGGCCGGGGCGGACAATATCGTGGCAGGCACAGCCGTATTTCAAAGCCAGGATCCCGCTGGGGAAATTGCGTGGCTGCGGGGTGTGTAAAGGGAGGAAGCTTTCGGAAGAAATTTCCAGAAAATTTGTTTTCCGCAAAGTTTGGTAGATCCTATATATATGTATACGAAATGTGGGAGCAGGTGAACAGGCACTTTTGAAGCGGCGCAGCCGTATAATAGAAGTAAAAAAAACCAAAAGAGGTGCTGCCCTTGCGACTGAAAACCCCTGCGCAGCCCCTTGTTTTTTGCTTCTCAGACGCCTCCTCCCTGTGCGCCGCTGTGCAGGCTCTTTACCGCCTGCGCCCCGCCCTCACCGCCGGGCTTTCCCTCAGCGGCGGCCGCTACTATCTCGCGGTGCAGGCCCCCCTGAGGGACAGACAAGTGGTCCGCCGGGTGGCTCCCGGCTGCTGTATCGGCTCAGCCCCCGTCCTGTATGCTTACCGCCGCGAACATGGCGCCGAACTGAGCAAAAACGCCATTCACGAGCTGGGACGGCCTCTGGCAAACTGATTTTTTCCCGTTTCCCACCTGTTATGAAAAAAATTTTTTCCAAAAATCTGCCATTTTTTTCTCTTTTTTTGCCAATTCGCTTCCTTTTGCGCTGGGCAAAATCCCCAAAGTTGCCGCGCTCTGTCAAGTGAAATCATGGCAATTCATCCAATAGCTAGTGGGTTTTTGCCCTGCTCACACGGCAAAAATGGCTCTAGACCGCCTAAAACCCTAGTTTTCCACATTTGCTCCCGGTTATGTGAATTCGTCAAAAAAGTTTAAAAAAAGGCTTGCATTTTTCCATGACAAAGGTTAATATATAGATAACTTCCACTCGCCGGCGGAGCGGGGAGGAGGGG
>NZ_QWEO01000081.1 GCF_009936035.1 Neglectibacter sp. X58
TTTTTCCCATTTGTCAAGCCTTTTTTATGCTTTTTTCTTATTTTGCTCTTTTATACCTTTAACTTAATGACATTGCCTTAATTCCCTTACAATTTTGTCTCTGTTTTCAGGTTCTCTCATGTATGCGTCCACTTGTTTTGCAGACATGACGTCTTGCTGTAAAGGGCAATCCGGAGCGTGCTTAACTTGGCTCCATGTCCTGAAATACGGTGTGGCACCATCCACATAGACCAGTGGAGCAGTTTTGCATTCCGGACAGAAAAAAGTTCTCTTATAGCCGGAAAATCTTTTCAAATCTTCTTTAAATATTTTTGTCACTTCATAAATTGGCATTATACGCATTACATCATTTCGATTGCAATAAGCTTCTTCAAATTTATTCCTGCTCAAAAAATCACCTCAGAAAGGGGCAAAAGAATGGTTGAGCTAAGCGCCTGCATACACGGAATGTTCCCGCTTCTGTCCTACCAGAGCCTTGCCGAATGGCTCGCGTGGTTCCGGGATGTGTACGGGCACGAGGGAGCCTGCCTGGACAGCGGACAGGTTCGGCGGAAATATATCTTTGAACTTTACATTCCCGTCTGCCAGCGAACAGAAGCGGAGTCCGGATTTTTTGTCCCGGCGCTCCCGCCCTGGCTATGGGAGTATTATAACACGGTTAAGTTCCAAAAGCTATACCTGCGCACAGCCGACCAGCTATTTGCCGCAGCCTTTGCTCTATGGTACGGCCTGCCGGAGCGGGCCTGCCGCCTCATTACGGGCAGGTCGCACGCCCAATCTGCCTGCGATATCCTCCACGCGCTGCTGTGCGGGATGGACTGTGATGATGTCGAAAGAGTGCTGCGGGACAGGGGCAGAAAACCGGAGGAAAGGCGCAGGGCGCTTGCTTTTGCCCCCTATCCGGGCAGGTATATTATCTGCCATGACAGAGGGGATATCTCCGCCAGAAGGGACGGGGAAGCCCTAATCGCCCTGGACGGGGAACGCTTCTCCCTGCATACAGAACCATAAAAGGACGTAATAGGCATGGAATGGCTGTTCCTGAGCATGACATTTTTTTGCTGTCGGTTGCCTTCGGGGGCACAGCTTGCACCTACACAAGCTGGTGGGCGCGGCGTCCCTTTGGCGGCGCCCTCGCCATACTGCTGGTGTGCGGCGCGGTCTTTTTCCTCTCCTGCATCGGCTTCTGTCTCATCACAGCCTTTGCGTCCGCGCCCTCTGCCCCGGCTTACAGGATTTTGGGAATGAGGATCTGCGTGTCTAAATAAAATTATAATAATTATATTATATATGTAATAACAGCGAAGGAGGAATGACAGGTGAACTTTTCCTACATGGAAGTGGGGCTGAGCCGGAGGAAGTCGGAGCATATCCAGATTCCCACGGCCCTGCTGGACAACCCTGTTTTCAGGGACGTATCCCTGGAAGCCAAGGTGCTCTATTCCCGCATGTACAACCGGGTGTTCCTGTCTGCCCGGAACCCGGAGCGGTTCAGCGACCGGGAGGGCAGGCTGTACATCTATTACTCCCAAAGCGAGGTAATGGAGCTGTTCCGCGTATCCAAAAACACCGCCGGGAAAATGATGAAGCAGTTGGAAAATATAGGCCTGATAGAGCGCAGGCGGGCCGCGGGCAGGCACACGAAAATCTATGTGAAGGACGTGTATTCCGACCGGGAAGTAAATACCTATAAGGCGGAGGAGGCGGACCGGCGGATGCTGGAGGCATACCAGGAGGATCAAGTGGAGGAGGAACGCTGGCAGCTCATCCGGGAAGCGGAGCAGGAGGTTTACATAGAGGACAAGCCCGCCGGCCCGGAAGCGCCTGTCTATACGGAAGCCGCCGCGCCGGGAAAGCCCTATGGTGTGGAAAAGCAGACGCGCCGCAAAAATTGGGACACAGGACTCCCAAATTTTGGGACTTGGAATTCCCAAAAAGTGACCCTAAGTAATAAATACAGGAATAATACTTACCAGAGGAATACCAACAATCCTTCTTTCCTGCCATACGGCTATGGGGAAAGTACACCCGTATGGGACGGGCGGGAAGATTCTTCCGCACTGGAAGCCCTTGTGGGGGAGCAGGTGGATACAGGCTGGCTGGTGGCAAACGGGTACGGCAGGGAGCAGGTGCGGGAGGTGGTGCGGCTTATCTGCGACAGCCTGTGCCGGAAAGGGCCTGTGCCCCTGCTTGGGGGGCTTCTGCCGGAAACCGCCGTGAAGAAGCGCCTGGGCGAGCTGGAGCCGGAGCATGTAGCCTATGCCCTGGACGTGGTAAACGCCGCCACAGGGATCAAAAACGTGCGCTCCTACCTGCTGGCGGTGCTGTACAACGCCCCCGCCACCATGGAAACCGCTGTCCGTGTGCGAGTGAACACAGATTTTGCGGGGGATGCGCGGCCCTTATACAGCAGGTTTTCCAGAATAAAATGATAAATCCATTGCTTTGCGTTTGTGAAATATGATAGAATGGAGGCGGCAGCATGGTATCCTGGCACAGAGGGCGCAGGTACAAAAAGCTGGAAAAAGTGATGAGGGTATGCTGGGAAATCCCCGGCTCCTAGATGGAGGACGTGGATGAGGGGCGGGCCAGGGAAGCCCTGCTGGATTTTTTCCAGATTTATACCCGGCTCCGGCCCGACAGGAAGCTCAGCGGGGACTTGATGGACAGCGCGTCCACCACGGATTATTACCCTTTGGATACTCATACCGTCGGCTCATGAACAACATCCGCGCCTGGCTGAAGGGACTGGAAAACGAGCCGGAGGAGGCCGCTGTGCTTTTAGATTAGTCAAAGCTTACGGAGGTTTAAGGCAATGCCGCTTAAGACGGCAGTCGTGAATTGTGCGGTGTTGCCTTAAGGGGTTTACAGGAATACCAGCGTGTTTTATGCGCTGTTTCCCATATAGAAGCGAATTAAATACAAACAGCAGGGAGGAACTATTTCCATGAGCAGGAAGGACGCGTACAGCACAATCAAAGGGGAATTGCAGGAAACCCTTGCCCTGGTGGCGGAGAAATCCGGCTGGGAGGCGGGAACAGTGATGGAGCTTATCAGGGCAGTCCGGCTCACGGAGAAGCTGGAAGCCCCTGCCCAAAAGCCCCCGGCCCCGCCTCCGGCGCAGGAGAAAAGCCCGGGGGAGGGCAATATTGCCTACACAAAATATCTCCTGAAGAACTACCGGCTGCTAAAGTCCGCGGTGGACGCCCGCATAACCAGTACAGTCCAGATGCTGGACGACGCTCAGATGCAGATGCTGATGGAGCGGGAGGAGAGCGTGAAAAACCAGCAGGTGCGCTCCATCGCCATGATTTCCGCCAAGGACAGGGTGTTGTTTGCACAACTGGAAAGCGCCCTGGAGCAGATGAGGCTTATCTGTGAAGCCAGTAAAAATCCCCGCGAACAAAGGCAGTATAAAATTCTCGTTTCCCGTTATATCCACGGATTATCTTTAAACCGCACCCTGGATCTCTATGGGATTGAGAAAAGCGAATATTTCCGGTGCCACACCAATGCCGTAGAGAAGCTCTCTGTTATCATGTTCGGCGCAGAGAGAGGCAATAATTTCTACGGGAACCAGTACAGCACTGCGGATTTCGATACGGAGGACAGCCTGCCGGACGTGGAAATATTCCACATCCAACCAGCAGAGCCGCGCGGAAACAGCCTTGAAAAGATCCCTCTGGATCATTTTTTTCAGGCTGCGTTGTAAGCTGGTCTTTGGAAAATTATTTTAATAATAGACATAACAATAAATTCCGGTTTTTCTGAAAGAGGGGAATTTTAGGGGAACTTTAGGGGAATTTTTCCTGTTATACTTAGTACAGTGAAAGGTGCAGGCAGGGCCGCGGGATAAAAACCGCGGCCTTTTCCATACCCGGAGCTTACCCAGAATACCATTTTAAAGGAGGAACCAGACTTGAAAAAAACAAACCAGTATCACAGCTTATGCCCTGGCAAAGGCGGAGCACACCCCTGCCCTGTCCGCGCCGGCCCCTATGAGGAACTCCATCGGCAGTACCAGGAAAAGGCATCTTGACGGCTCTATGGAAGAAGATGGTTTTCAGTATGAGGGCGCTGCTGTTTATGACCTCCAGGAGAAAAAATGGCTGCGGGTTTTCGGGCATTTCCCCGATGAAAAGGCCCAGGAACAGGTTAAAACCACCCCCTCTGCGAAGGCTGTTCCCGAACAGGCCCCACCGACCGCAGAGGAAAAAGCGCCTGCCCCGCAAGAACAGGAGAGTGCGCCCGCACCTTCTCTGTCCATAGATCCCAGCAGGCCCTATATCTTCTGCGAATGGAGTGAAAGCGAAGTTTTCCAGGATAAGACCTCTTATTCCCTCGCTGAATTTGACCGCCTGATGAAAGAAACCGACAGTCATTATGTAAAAAAACAGGCAGAAGGAATCGAAAAATACGGCTCCTGGCAGGCTGTGTACGCTGCGGACGACCCGGAATACGGCCCATATTTGGGCTATGATAAAGTGAAATTCACCCTGCGTATGCCGGATGGCAGCAGCTATACGGAGCGCCAGGACATCGGGGACGGGGACGGCGGCGTGATAGATTTCCTCAGCCAGTATGAGAAGTACCGGGATATCGTGCCCATCCTGCGGGAAGCTGTCCGGCAGGAGCGGGAAACACCTGCCGCCCCGCCGTCTCCGGAGGAGAAAGGCCCTGTCCGGGATCCGGACGGCTGGCTGGTTTCCGCAGAAGATCCCGCCGTGCAGAATCATTTTCCGGCCCCTGTGCAGGCAACTGGTTCCGGCGGGCAGGAGAAGCCCGCACCCGCACCCAATTTCCGCATTACAGATGAGAATCTGGGTGTAGGCGGCCCTAAAGCTCACTACAAAATGAACGTGGAAGCCATCAGGCTTTTGCGGCAGCTACAGACGGAAAACCGGCAGGCCACGCCGGCGGAACAGAACACACTCTCTAAATATGTGGGCTGGGGCGGGTTGGCGGACGCTTTTGATGAAAGCAAGCCCGCCTGGGCCAGCGAATACAAAGAGCTTAAAGGGCTTCTGCCCCCGGAGGAATATGAATCTGCCAGGGCTTCCACCCTTAACAGCCATTATACCACGCCCGTAGTTATCCGCGCTATGTACCAGACCCTGGAAAACATGGGCTTTCGGGGCGGCAGGATTCTGGAACCCTCCATGGGCACAGGCAATTTTTTCGGGTGCCTGCCTGAAAGCATGGCAAAAAGCAGGCTGTACGGGGTTGAGCTGGACAGCATCACCGGGCAGATAGCCCGGCAACTTTACCCCCAGGCGGACATAAAAATCGCGGGCTTTGAAACCACCAGCCGCCATGATTTCTATGACCTTGCCATCGGCAACGTGCCTTTCGGGCAGTACCAGGTACACGACCCGGCCTATAACAGGCTGGGTTTTTCCATCCACAATTACTTTTTTGCCAAGGCTTTAGGCCAGGTGCGCCCCGGCGGTATCGTAGCGTTTCTCACATCCCGTTACACCCTGGACAGCCGGGATACCAAGGTCAGAGAATACCTGGCCCAGCACGCCGACCTGCTGGGGGCCGTCCGCCTGCCTAACAACACCTTTAAAGATAACGCGGGCACAGAGGTTGTCAGCGATATCCTTTTCCTGCAAAAACAGGAATCCCCGCCGGAACAGGAGCCTGCCTGGGTGCAGACCGGGGAGTCAGCCCTGGGCTTCCGGGTAAACCGGTATTTTTTGGATAACCCCCACATGGTACTGGGGGTGGAAACCGCCAAAAGCACCCAATATGCCGGGCAGGGTTACACCGTTGCCCCCGCGCCCGGCGCGGATCTGGCAGGGCAGCTTGCACAGGCCGTCACCCATATTCATGGAACATATCAGGAAGCAGGCCCCCGCCAGGAGGAGGAAAAGCCCGTCTCCCCGGAGGACGTAAAGCCCTACAGCTTTGCGGTCATAGACGGGGAAGTATACTACCGGGAAGGGGAATCCCTGGAAAAGCCAAAGCTCCGGGGGGACGCAGGGGAACGGGTGAAAGCCATGGTTTCCCTGCGGGACTGCACCCGGCGGCTCCTGCGGCTTCAGATGGAGGACGCCCCGGAGGGGGAAATCCAGCAGGCCCAGGGGGAGCTGAGCCGGCTCCACCACAGCTTTCTGGAGCGGTTCGGCCTCATAAATGACAGGAAAAACGCCCGGGCTTTCGACCGGGATTCCAGCTACTATCTGCTCTGCTCCCTGGAGGACGTGGGCAAAAACGGGGAATTAAAACGCAGGGCGGATATCTTCACCAAACGCACCATCCAGCCCCACCGGCCCGTTACCCATACGGAAACCGCCGCCGAAGCCCTGGCTGTGTCTTTAGGGGAGCGGGCCAAAGTAGACCTGCCCTTTATGGCCCGGCTTACGGGCAAGGCAGAGGAGGAAATCTATCAGGAACTGAAAGGGGATATTTTCTTAAACCCCCTGTTCGGGCAGGGTCCCGGGGAGGAAAAATACCTGTCCGCCGATGAGTATTTATCCGGCAATGTGCGGGAAAAGTGGCAGGCGGCAAAGGAAGCCGCCAAAGGGGATCCCGCGTTTCAGGTAAATGCGGAAGCCCTGGAACGGGTGCAGCCACGCCCCCTCACCGCCGCCGAAATCGACGCGCACCTGGGGGCCGTATGGATAGAGCCTGCGTATATCAACCAGTTTATGGCGGAATCCTTCGGCCTGTCCCCTGCCGCCGCCACGCGCACCCATGCTTTCTACAGCGCCGCCACCGGGGATATTTTGCAAACCTTGCCCCGGAGTGGAGCATGATAGAGGCCGCAAGGCTGCTGGCAGGGCAGGAGGGCTGTC
>NZ_QWEO01000082.1 GCF_009936035.1 Neglectibacter sp. X58
ATGGTCGGCTGTTCTCTACGGTATAGGGTACAGCGATGACCAGATTGTGGCGGTTGCTCTCTCACAGATCGGAAATTATGGCGGTGAACCTTACTGGAACTGGTATGGATTTGGCTCTCGTGTCGAGTGGTGCGCCTGCTTTGTGAGCTGGTGCGCCAATGAGTGCGGTTATATCGACACAGGTGTTATCCCCAAATACGCTGGCTGCACCCTTGGCGAACAATGGTTCAGGGACAGGGGACAATGGATAGACAATTCTGCCGAACCCGCCCCCGGCATGATTATCTTCTTTGACTGGAACGATGAGAACGGACAGGACGGAGAGCCGGATCACACCGGTATCGTAGAAAAAGTCGAGAACGGAACCGTCTATACCGTTGAGGGTAACTCCGGAGACAGTGTGAGAATCAACAGCTATCCAGTCGGATACTACGAAATCTATGGATATGGCGTACCCCAGTATTAAAAAACTGCCACCCATGCGGGTGGCAGTTACATATCATTTCTTCAAGCCCTTCGCCAAGTTGATAAGGCTGTCGAGTTGCTCATTACTCAAAGTTTTGGCAATCTCGAACAACTCCTTTGCCTTCGATGGATTGCTGGAATCCTCATCAAAGAAGTCCTTTGGGGTGATTCCAAGGTACTCACAGATAAAGAATATCCCAGAGAGTGAGGGCATTGATTTTCCGCTCTCGATATTATTGATATATCCGGGGTTTTGTCCCATAGACAGACTCATGTCACGAGCAGACACACCCTTTTCTCCACGCAACTTTGCCAAGCGAAGGGAAAAATCCTTCTCGGTCATTCTTGAATCACCACCTCTCGTTACATTTTAACCCATATAGGCGGATAAAATGTGGGCGGTGGGGCTGTAATTACCTTGATATATTGGCTTATAGATGTTATGATAGCTTGGGGTGGTGGTTTTAAGATGACAGAGCAGGAAAAGCGGCTAAGAAGGTGTTGTTTTACTGGTCATAGACCACAAAAGCTGCATCGAGCAGAAATTGACATCAAAAGGGATTTAGAAGAAGCAATTAAGAGTGCCATATCAAGCGGATACAGTACATTTATAACTGGAATGGCTTATGGAGTAGACATCTGGGCGGGAGAGATAGTAGTCCGGCTTAGAGAGTCAAATCCAGAGCTGCATTTAATCGCAGCGATACCGTATCCAGACTTTTGCGCTCGATGGTCAAGCGATTGGAGGCGACGATATGACGCTCTTCTTGAGAAAGCAGACCTGATAAAGTATATTTGTCATTCATACAATGCGGGAGCGTATCAGCGGAGGAATGAATGGATGGTGGATCATTCGGCTCATGTGATTGCCGTTTTCAATGGAGAGAAGAGCGGAACAAAGAACACCATCGACTATGCTCGAAGGTGTGAAATTGAAATTGAGATAATTCAGGCATAAGGAGTGTGATATTGTGTCTGTGATATATGAAAAACACTATCCTCACCCAACATTTGAGGAAGAGATGAAAGAATTGGAGGAGTATGAAAAGGAAATGGAAAGCTCCCCTGATTATAAACCTAAACCGGAATTGACATTTCAAGAATTCTATAAAAATGTGATGAAAGATCGTACACTTATCCTACTCCCAGAGAAAATGGAGAGAGCAAAGGATTTTGTAAAACTTGCGATAAAGATATCAGAGCTATATGAGCTTGACACCAGAATCTCAAGAGAAGATGACCGTATATCGGTAAACTACTCTTTTGACGATGCTGGCGATATGGCATTTTTAATTCCCGTTTTTCGGAAGGCAGACAGCATTTCCTTTTTCACAGGTATCTATGGGTTTGACAACACAATATCTCTCGACTATTACACACATGCCGTTTTCAATAAAAGGAGACTCGTTCATCCGCAAGACTTTGATGAGTATATGTAAATGCGGGCTTCTTTTCGACATTCAATGTCGAAATCCTTACATCAAGGTTGCGATTTCGACATGACCGTGCTATAATTAACCTATGTCGGCTGCTGAAGGAGATGCGGAAATGGCTATAAGCTACAAGAAATTATGGCATATCTTGCTGGACAAGAACATGAAAAAGAAAGACTTAGTGGAACTGGCGGGGATCACCCCTTATTCGGTTAGGAAGCTCAGCAAAGATGAAGCCGTGTCCACAGAGGTTATTGGCAGGATATGTGCAGCGCTTGAATGTCGAGCTGATGATATTATGGAGTTTACCTCGGAGTAGGCTCTATGTAGTTCCTTTCTCGGCACACAGAATGGACATCATCTCGTAAAATGCTGTGCGAAAAAATCCTCAAGTAAAATGTTGGAGGACAGAATATGTCATATCAAAGTGAAGCTCAGTTGGAGCAACAGCTTATAGAGCAGCTTCAGAACCAAAACTACAATGCGGTGTCTTTACCTGACTACGATGCACTTCTTGATAATTTCAAGGAGCAGTTCGAGGCGTTCAATTCAGCAAAGCTGGACGGAAAACCCCTTTCCCCAAAAGAATGGGAGCGAGTTCTGAATTATATTAACGGCAAAAGCATTTTTGAAAGTGCCAAACTGTTGCGGGATAAATTTGTGCTGGAGAGGGACGATGGCTCAAAACCATATTTGCAGTTTCTTGACGAAGATTATGCTAAAAACCGCTATCAGGTTACTCATCAGACAACCGTTGTTGGGAAATATACCAATCGTTATGATGTCACTCTCCTGATAAACGGACTTCCTCTCGTGCAGATCGAATTGAAGCGCCGAGGTATAGATATTAAAGAAGCGGTCAACCAGATTATGAGGTACAGAAAGCACTCTTACCAAGGTCTGTACCACTTCATCCAGCTTTTTGTCGTATCGAATGGCGTGGATACAAAATATTTTGCAAACAGCGATAAGGATATTCTTTATTCTCATACCTTCTTTTGGACGGACGACAACAATATTCGTGTGACAAATCTCAAAGATTTTTCGGTGGTCTTTTTAGCTCGTGATTTGCTCATCAAAATGCTGACGAAGTTCACCATTTTGAATGATACCGATAAAGTGCTGATGGTCATGCGTCCTTATCAGGTGTATGCAACCGAGGCTTTGATTCGGCAAGCTACGCTAACTAACAGAAACGCATATATATGGCATACGACAGGAGCGGGCAAGACCCTTACATCATTTAAGACCGCACAAATCCTTGCTTCAATGCCTAATATCAAGAAAGTGATATTCTTGGTGGATCGCAAAGACTTGGATACACAGACTACGGAGGAGTTTAACAAGTTTGAGGCTGGTTCTGTAGACGCAACAGATCGCACCGATATTCTTGTTAAGCAGATGAAGGATAAGAATCGCCAGCTTATTATCACGACTATTCAGAAAATGGCGACTGCGGTTAAAAAGCCGCAGTATGCCAAGGTTATGGATTTGTACCGAGATGAGAAAGTGGTCTTTATTATTGATGAGTGTCACCGTAGTCAGTTCGGGGATATGCACAAGGATATTGTTCGCCATTTTCAAAAAGCCCAATTCTTTGGATTTACCGGAACACCCCGCTTTGAGGTCAATGGAAAAGTGGAGGGGAAGGTCACACAGACAACAGAAAAGCTCTTTGGGGAATGCTTACATTCCTATCTGATTAAAGACGCTATATTCGACAACAATGTCCTTGGCTTTCATATCGAGTACATCACAACCATGAAGGGAGCATACGACGAGAACGATTCTACCATGACAGAAGCTATTGATGTTGGTGAGCTGTATATGGCAGATGAGCGTATGACGATGGTTGCAAATCATATAGTTCAGAATCACAAGGCGAAAACCCGCAACCGGCAATATACAGCCATTTTTGCGGTTTCGTCTATCCCGATGCTGGTCAAATACTATGACATTTTCAAATCCATAGACCACGACTTGAATATCAGCGGAATTTTCTCGTATGGAGCAAACGAGGACTACGAGGGTCATGATGAACACTCTCGTGACGCTCTGGAGCGGATAATTTCTGACTATAACAAGACCTTTAGCACAAACTTTAGCACCGATACTTTTTCAGCCTATCATAAGGATATTTCTGACCGTATGAAAGGCAAAAAGACGAAGCAGCTTGATATTTTGATTGTTGTGAATATGTTTCTTACTGGATTTGACAGCAAGCCTCTGTCTGTTCTGTATGTGGACAAGGATATGATGTATCACGACCTGCTGCAAGCGTACAGTCGCACCAATCGAGTGGAAAAGGAAACCAAGCCTTGGGGCATTATTGTGTGCTATCGCAACTTAAAGCAAAAGACAGATGACGCTCTGGCGCTCTTTTCACAGGGACACCCAGATGGGATTCTTACTCAGTCCTTTGACTTTTATGTTCAGAAGTTTAACGAGCTTGTTGCGGGAATAAGGCAGCTTGCGCCAACGCCTGCGTCCATAGATATGATGTATTCTGAGGACGATCAAAAGCGTTTTGTCGTTATGTTCCGAGAACTGACAAGGTATCTGCTTTCTCTTCAAACTTTCGTGGAGTTCAGCTTCGACCGTAGCAATTTAGACCTATCCGATCAAGAATATCAAGACTATAAGAGCAAATATCTTCTCTTGTACCGGAAGAATCAGACAGGCAAAGAGGTCGTTTCAGTTTTGGACGATGTGGACTTCTGCATTGAGCTAATGGAGAGCAACCGCATCAATGTCGCCTATATTATGAACCTGATTCGGAACATTGACTTTACAACCAAGCAAACTCGTGAAAGGGATATTGAGCATATTAAGTCCGAGCTTGATCGCTCCGACAATCTCCACCTGCATAAGAAGATTGATATTCTCCGTGCGTTTTTGGATCAGGTCGTGTCCGGCTTTGATGGTACGGAAGATATTGATGTCGAATACAACGATTTTGAGAATAAGCAGAAGGCTGAGGAAATTGAAGCCTTTGCCGAACAAGAGGGCGTAGATGCAAAGATGTTAAAAGGTGAGATTGCCGAGTTTGAGTTTACGGGAGTGTTAAACCCCGGCGAAATCAGAGACAATATCACCGAGCCAATGCCATTGCTCAGGAAACGCTCGCTTGTAAACCGTATCGTAGATTTCATTTATTCCCATGTTGACAAATACAGCAGCAACTAAAGGAGATTCAATTACAATGGATAATAACAGCATACAGCAGCATCAAAAGGAGTTGTCCACAAAGCTGTGGGCTATGGCAAATGCTCTTAGAGGTAATATGGAGGCTTATGAGTTCAAGAATTACATCTTGGGCATGATCTTCTATTATTACCTTTCCGACCGAACCGAGAAGTATATGGTCAATCTCCTGAAAGATGATAACATCTCCTATGAGGAAGCATGGCAGGACGAGGAGTACCGTGAAGCTGTCGTGGAAGAGTCTCTGCGTGATCTTGGCTATGTGGTGGAACCGCAGTACCTTTTCCGCAATCTTGTAAAGATGGTAGAGAACCGATCCTTTGATATAGAGTTCTTGCAGAAAGCAATCAATAGTCTGATGGAATCCACCATTGGACGGGAGAGCCAAGATGATTTTGAGGGCTTGTTCTCCGATATGCAGCTTGATTCGACAAGGCTCGGTCATACGGTGAAAGACCGCAGCGCAGTTATGTCTAAAATCATAGCTTCTCTTGATGAAATCAATTTTGGTGTTGAGGACACAAAGATTGATGTCCTTGGCAACGCCTATGAATATCTTATTGGGCAGTTTGCAGCTACCGCAGGGAAGAAAGCAGGCGAGTTTTACACGCCTGCCGGCCCTGCGGAGCTGCTTTGCCGGTTGGCTTGTCTTGGACTTACCGATATAAAATCCGCTGCCGATCCGACCTGTGGCTCCGGCTCGCTACTCTTGCGCTTGAAGAAGTATGCTAATGTCCGCCTGTATTATGGGCAGGAGCTAACTTCGACAACATATAACCTTGCTCGAATGAACATGATTCTGCGTGGCATTCCGTACCGCAATTTTTCCATCTATAACGGAGATACGCTGGAGCATGACTATTTCGGGGACGAACACTTCCGAGTGCAAGTTGCCAATCCTCCGTACTCCGCAAACTGGTCTGCCGATCAGAAGTTTATGGAGGATGACCGCTTTAGTCAATACGGCAAGCTCGCTCCTAAGTCAAAGGCGGATTTCGCTTTTGTGCAGCACATGGTCTATCACATGGACGAGGACGGAAGGGCTGTTGTCCTTCTGCCGCATGGCGTCCTGTTCCGTGGTGGATCTGAGGAAACAATACGCAAATACTTGATTGAGAATCTGAATGTTCTTGATGCCGTAATCGGCTTGCCAGCAAACCTGTTCTTTGGAACGGGGATTCCGGTCTGCGTTCTTGTGCTGAAAAAGGAGCGCAACGGAAACAGCAACAACATTCTGTTTATCGATGCTTCCAAAGATTACGAGTCCGGCAAGAATCAAAATATCCTTCGGGAGTGCGATATTGATAAGATCGTTTCTACTTACGAAAAGCGTGAGGATGTAGAGAAATATGCCCATGTAGCGACCATGGAGGAGATAGCGGAGAACGGCTTTAACCTGAATATTCCCCGTTATGTAGATACCTTCGAGAAAGAGCCGGAGATTGACCTTGCGGCGGTGGCACAGGAAATCCGCACACTACAAGGCGAGATAAAGACGATCAATGCGGAGTTGAAGCCCTATTTTGACGAACTGGGGCTTGATTTTCCCTTTGACGAGGAGGTGTAATTTTTATGGGAAAAGTATCCTCAAGTAATAGTCAAGGGGTTCATGTACC
>NZ_QWEO01000083.1 GCF_009936035.1 Neglectibacter sp. X58
ACGAAATGCAAGACCGCTTCGGCGGCTTTGACACGCTGGCCGAAGTGCTTTCCGGCAAGGAAAGCATTAAAAATCTTCGGTGGCTTCTTACCCTGCTTCTGAATGAGGGCGCGGGGGACGATGAAGAGCCGTTGACCGAAAAACAGGTAGGCCACATGATCCACACGGGCAACTTCGACGAAGTGCGCACGGCGATTTTCCGCGCCTTCGCTATGGGCAACAGCGGCACGGCAGAGCCGCCCGCCGTGGAAGACGAAGAAGACGAAGACGGCGAAGAGGAAAAAAACGCGGCGGCGGGCAAGGCTTAATTGACCTTGCCCGCCTGCTTTATATCGGGGTTACGCTTCTACGCTGGCCGGAAGCCGACGTTTGGAAAATGACACCGTATAAAATCCTGACGCTGTTTCGCATTCACAAGGAATTCAATCCGGATCGGTTCAAGCAGGAACAGAAAGAAGCAGATATTGACGATGTGTTCATGGGGCTATGAATAGCAGGCGCAAAATCTTTTGTGTTAAAAATCAGTATAGTTCTTTACTTTAACACGCGCTTCGGCTATAATTGTGTTAAAGGCTGGAATTCAGGCGCATTCCGGCCTTGTTGCCAAAGACAAAACACGAAAGGAGCTATTCAAACTATGGACAGATCAAAGCTAATCAAAATTACGTTGCTGGTATGTTCGGCGTGTTGCCTGATTGCGGCAATAAGCCTTTTCGCAGAAGGCGACATTGCTTCCGGCGTTTGCGGCCTTGCGCTTGCCGTGGTGCTGGGAGTTTTCGGGTTTAGAAAAAAGACGGGGATAAAAAACGGAATTTCATATTCTGGCCCCCAAAAAGACTTTACGTCACAAGCCGAAAAGCACGAAACTCCACACAGTCTACCGCACAGTACAGCCGCACAAACTTCTTTTGCAGGAACATATAAAGTATACATTGAAGAGGGCGGCAAGCGTTACCACCGCGATGAAAAATGTTCCGGCATGAAAAATCCTAAATATGTAACTTTGGAATACGCCCTAATGCAAGGCTATACAGAATGCAAAAAATGTTCACGAATTAAATAACAACCGAAGGGCAGAAGCCCCCGCATTAACTGGAAACAGTTGTGCGGGGGTTTTTCTATGCCCATTTTACTGTAAGAAGGAGGGAGCGGCGATGGCAGGCAAGGAAGATGCAATTAGAACAAAAATTGTCGTTGATGGCGAAAAGGAGTATAGGGATGCCTGCAAAGGGATAAATGCTTCCCTTCGGGAAATTGGTTCGGAAATGAAACTCGTTTCTGCTGAATTCGAGGGAAACGAAAAAAGTATTGAGGGTTTGACCGCGAAACAAGGCGTTTTGAATAAGCAGCTTGAAGAACAAAAGAAGGCCGTGGCCGCCGCAGAAGCCGCGTTAGGGAAAATGCAGGGCGCATTGGAGAAAAATGATCCTGCGCTCTTAAAAATGCAAACAAACCTAAATAATGCAAAGGCCGAAATGGTTAGAACCCAAAACGAGTTAAGTAAAACATCGGTACAGCTTGAAGCGGCTAAAAAAACAGGAAATAGTTATTCTGATTCCGTGAACGAAATTGACCGTCATTTGTCCGTGCTTGGAGCGGAATTGAAAACCGCGGCTTCTGAAATGGGGATTACTTCTAACAAAACAGAGGCATTGACAAAAAACGGTAAAATTCTTTCGCAAATTCAGGAGCAACAGGGGAAGAAAATTGAGCAACTAACAAATGCGTATAACCGCGCCGCACATGAAACGGGGGAGTTTTCCGAGGAAACTGTTTCTTTGAAACAACAGCTTGAAGGGGCGCGGCAGGAATTCAACTCGACACAAAAGCAAATAAACGAATTGAATTCAGAGCTTGCAAAAGAAACCGCGCAAGTAAGTGAAGCGGGAAAAGCCTTTACGCAATACCAGATTGCCGCAAAAGAGATTGACGGTACTTTAGGAAATTTGGCCGCCGAACTAAAAATGGTAACGGCGCAATACGCCAACAGCGAAAACAAAATTGACGGGATCACCGCGAAACAAGAGATTTTGAACAAAGCTCTTGCAGAGCAAAAGAAGAAGGTTGAACAGGCAGAAGCCGCCTATAAAACAGTGGTTCAACAGCAAGGGGCAATGTCCGAAGAGGCGCAGACGCTTCAAAGGGCTTTGACCGAAGCCCGCACGGGTATGTACGAAACCGAAAATCAGCTTGACGCGCTGAACCGGGAGCTTGAAGAAGGCACAAAGAACAGCGCGGATTTTAGCGGCGCTTTTTCCGCTATGGGAGCAGGGCTAAAAGCGATCGGCATAAGCGTTGCCGCAATCGGAACGGCTATGGTTGCGGGGATCGGGTATGCCGTGGGCTTCGCTGATGAAGTCAAAAGCGCAATGAACGATTTTGAATCGTCAACAGGAATTGCGGAAGCGGCGGCAAAGGGTTTTGACGAAGCAATGTTGAACATCTACAACAACAACTTTGGGGAAAACATGGAGGACATAGCCGCCGCAATGTCCACGGTGGCGCAGACCGCAAAAGACCTTGATCCGGCGAACATTGAAGCAATGACGCAAAACGCCCTTATGTTGCGTGATACCTTCGGATATGACATACAAGAGCAAATGCGCGCCGTCAATATGCTTATGGATCAATTTGGAATGTCTGGTGAAGACGCGTTTAACCTGATTGCGCAGGGCGCGCAAAACGGCCTTGATAAAAACGGGGACTTGCTGGACAGTATCAACGAATATTCCGTACATTTCAAATCGCTGGGGCTTGACGCGGAAGATATGTTTAACAGCTTCGCAAACGGCGCAAGTGCTGGCACGTTTTCCGTTGACAAGCTGGGCGACGCTGTAAAGGAATTCGGGATCAGGGTTAAAGACGGTTCGGACGGCACAATGCAGGCGTTCGCAGACATTGGAGTAAATGCAGAAGAAACCGCGGCGGCCTTTGCCGCTGGCGGGGATCAGGCGGCAAAAGCGTTTGAAGACGTGACAGCCGCCCTTTTTGCTATGGACGATCCTTTAGCACAGAACACGGCGGGCGTTGCCTTGTTCGGGACAATGTGGGAAGATTTAGGCGTTGAGGGCATGAAGGCTTTAACAAACCTGAACGGCGAAATTAGCACCACAACGGACGCGCTTTCCGCGATAAACGCGGTGAAATATGATGATTTTGGATCGGCAATGTCCGGCTTGGGGCGCGTCCTGAAAACAAATTTTGTTCTTCCCATAGGGCAAGAGGCGTTACCCGCCCTTTCGGATTTTGTCAATGAGCTTTCGGCGGGTGCGGCTTCCGCAAACGGCGATATTTCTAAAATGGCTGACACATTCGGGACAGCCATTGCCGGATTGGTGGAAGACTTTTCGACGATCCTTCCACAGATTACAGAGTTTGCAACCGAAATTGTGTTAGGGCTGGTTGACGGGCTTGTAACAAGCCTTCCGACAATCAGCACAGCGGCGGTAGAAATGATAAACGCGATTGTGCAAGGGCTGATTGGGGCCTTGCCCGCGATTGCAGAAGCCGCAACGCAAATTATCCTTTCTTTGATCGACGGGCTTATAAGCGTTCTTCCCCTTCTTCTGGAAGGGGCGGTGCAGATTGTTCTTGCGCTGGCAAACGGGATCGGGGAAGCGTTGCCGCAGTTGTTACCGAAGATCGTTGAAGTTGTGGTTGCAATGGTGCAAACGCTGGTTGAAAATATCCCTATGTTGATCGACGCGGCATTACAGCTTATAACAGGGCTTGCGCAAGGGATTATAAACGCGGTTCCCGTTTTGGTGGCCGCGCTTCCTTCCCTGATAACGGTGTTGATTGACGGGCTTCTTTCGGCAATCCCGCAGATCATTCAAGCGGGTATTTCCCTTTTCACTTCTCTTGTACAAGCCTTGCCGCAGATTATTGAAACAATCGTTGCGGCGATCCCGCAGATTATAGAGGGGCTTATAACTGCCTTAACTGGCAGTATACCGCAGATTATTCAAGCAGGCATTGAATTATTTGTGTCGCTGATTCAGGCATTGCCGGAAATTATTGCAACGATTGTCGGGGCAATCCCGCAGATTTTGGCCGGACTGCTGACCGCCTTAACAAACAGTATACCGCAGATCATTCAAGCGGGCATTGAATTGTTTGTGTCGCTGATTCAGGCATTGCCGGAAATCATTACAACCGTTGTCGCGGCTATACCGCAAATAATCACTTCGCTTGTAACGGCTTTGGTTGGAAGTATACCGCAGATCGTACAAGCAGGCGTGCAACTGTTCGTTTCGCTGATAAAAAATCTTCCGACAATCATTGTTGAAATCGTGAAGGCCGTGCCGCAGATTGTAACGGGCATTGTGCAGGCATTTTCTAACCTACGCGGGGAGCTTATCAACGCGGGCGGCAATCTGCTTCGCGGGTTGTGGGAAGGTATCAGCGGGGCGGCGGGCTGGTTGTGGCAACAGGTGTCCGGCTGGGCTTCTAACCTTGTATCGAACATAAAGGGGTTTTTTGGCATTCACTCCCCTTCCACCGTATTTGCGGAAATCGGTTCGTATATGGGCGAAGGCGTAGGCGTGGGCTTTGGTGACAGCATGGGCGGCGTTTCTTCTGAAATGACCGCCGCAATGGGTGGCGCGGGGGAAATGACCGCCGCCGAAGCGGTGCGTTCGGTGAACGACGGCATTATATCCAACGTGGCCGCGCTGGAGGGCGCGGTAACGGCCATTGTGCAACAGGTAGTAGCCGGAATGACGGCGCAGGCTGGACAATTCGGGCAAATAGGCGTAGATATGGCCGCCCGCATTTCCGAAGGCATAATAAACGGGCTGGGCAGTATAACGGGCAAGATGGCCGAAGTAATACAATCCGTTATTACGGCCTTCACCGCACAGCACGGAAGGCTGACAACGGAAGGCGTAGAAATGGACAAGGCCATAGCGTCCGGCATGGTGAACGGCATTCCGCAGATCACAGGCAAGGCCGCACAGATCGTTCAATCCATCATTACCGCCTTCACCGCACAGCATGGCAAACTGACAACCGAGGGCGTGAACATGGACAAGGCCATAGCGTCCGGCATGGTGCAGGGCATTCCGCAGATCACGGGCAAGGCCGCGCAGATCATTCAATCTATCATTACCGCCTTCACCGCACAACATAGCAAGCTGACAACCGAAGGCGTGAACATGGACAAGGCCATAGCGTCCGGCATGGTGCAGGGTATACCGGAAATCACGGGCAAAATGTCGCAGATCGTTCAATCCATTGTCACAACCTTAAACGGCTTCACGTCGCAGTTTACGGCGGCGGGGGAAAACATGGTGCGCGGTATTTGGCAGGGCTTTCAAAATATGTCCGGCTGGTTGGAAAGCAACGTGCGTTCTATGATGAGGCGCATTGTCGCCGCCGTGGAAGCGGAAATGCAGATCAATTCCCCGTCAAAGGTATTTGCGGGGATCGGCGCATACATGGCCGAAGGTTTAGGGCAGGGCTTCGCCCGTGAAATGCGGGACGTGGAAAAGACGATCCGCACGGCCACGGCTTCCAGCGTGCCGGAAGTGAAACGGCCTTCCGGCAGAGTGAACCGCAACGAGCGGGGCGGCGGCGTTCAGGTGGTGCAAAACATCTATGCCAATGAAACAAGCTATGCACAGCAACAGCGGGAGGCCGCAAAGCAATTCCGCATGATCGCGCGGGAGGTAATGGCGTAATGGCAAGGAAGATCGAAATACTGACGTATACGAATGAGCGTGGGGAAAGTGTGGCCTTTTCCCACGCTTCCGTTTACCACACGAACAGCGTTAGCGGCCTTTCTGACGTTCGCAACGCAATTTACAGCATAAACAGCATGGGGCAGGACGGCGACACCTATTTAGGCAACCGCATAGAAAGCCGCGAAATTGAGATTGTGGGCAGTATCAGGGAGCGGAACAAGGATCAAATGCGGGAATACCGCCGCAGGCTGAACCGCGTTCTAAACCCGCAGTACGCCGCCACGCTGACATATCAGTACGGCGATTTTGTGCGGGTGATTGATTGCAAGGTTGACAACGCGCCCGTGTTCACGCGCAAGGCCATTTTTCAGGACTTCACAATACAGCTTCTTTGCCTTAATCCGTTTTGGAGGAAGGAGAGCAAGACGCGGGACGATATAGCAACGTGGATCGGCGGGCTGGAATTCCCCGTTGAGATCGTGCCGGGGTGGGAAATTGGGTATAGGCAACCTTCCTTGATCGTGAACGTGTATAACGACGGGGACGTGCAGGCCGGAATACGCGTGGAGTTCCGCGCCCTGGGCATGGTGACAAACCCCGCCCTTTTGAACGTGGACACGCAAGAATTCATCAAGCTAAATTACACGATGGAAGCAGGCGACACGCTGACCGTTTCCACGGGCTACGGGGAAAAAGAAGTAACCTTGAAGCACGGCGGCATTGTAACGGACGCGTTCCGCTATCTGGACGTGGACAGCTCCTATTTACAACTTTCCGTTGGTGACAACCTTTTCAGATATTCCGCGGAAGGAAACCTTGAAAATCTGGAAGTGTCCATATACCACGATGATCTATATTTGGGGGTGTGAGGCGTGGAGCTTTACATATATGACCGAAACATGATCCTTCAAGGGGTGATTGACGAAATTTCTTCCCTTATCTGGACGCGGCGGTATTGGGCGGCAGGGGAATTCAAGTTGCTTGTGCCGTTCACAGATCGGCACGTT
>NZ_QWEO01000084.1 GCF_009936035.1 Neglectibacter sp. X58
ATATCGCCAAGCTGGACGCGCTTCTGTACCGTGAACGGGGCATCCACATTACCACGCTACGACACCCGCACGGTTTTCCCTGTTCATTCTAACACCTCCGATAATTTTGGAAAATGCGGTATGTAAGGCTGCGTAAGACTACGCAACACAATCCAGCTCCTGCAAAACAAATCTTCCATATTTTTCAACCGCCTGTACCATAGCTTTTATGAAGACATCAAAGTTTTCTGCTTCGTCGGCTTCATTCTTTTGTTGTTCCGCATTATGAAATTCTTTGACATTTTCCATCTGTCTACCTCCGCAAAGCTTAACGGCTGTATGCCATAGATTATATGGATACAGCCGTCATTTGACTAATGTGCAAATCCTCCCATTTCCACTAATTCGCACAATTATTTTCTGAACCATTTTTAAGTGAAATGCTAATGGCAAGAGCCTTGTCAACCCTTGCCATCGTTTCAGTCGGCATCATCCCCATATACTGTTTCAGCCTTTTCTTATCTACTGTACGGATTTGCTCAAGCAGTACAACGGAATCCTTATCAAGCCCCTCAAAATCATTTACTGCGGTATGTGTCGGCAGTTTGGATTTTGTCTGCACCCTGCTCGTAATGGCTGCGATAATGACCGTCGGACTGTGCCTGTTACCTATATCGTTGGAAATGATAAGTACGGGTCTTGTTCCGCCCTGCTCCGAACCGACAACGGGATTAAGCTCTGCGTAGTAGATGTCGCCACGCCCGTCTTTAAAAGAGAGGTAATAATGCCCCTCGGTTATCGTCAAAGTGTACAGATTATACTTGTCCTTTTTTCGGTTTGGATGCTTTTCAAGCATTGTAATTTCCTCCAATCAATCTGAATTTTTTTGAAAATCCAGATTGAAAGGCGGAGAACGGCATCCCACGTCAAAAACAGCCCTGCGGCGTGTTCTAACAAAAAACGACAAAAGAAAAACCGCAAAGGCTGTCACGCCCTCACGGTTTATAGATATAATTGTTCTTATATGTAGAGATTTGACTTCTGCTTTTTGGGTAGAAAGCCCCCTTGCATTGACAAGGATTTTTTTAACAGGCTGTCCACCCATCCCCGATATGATATATGTAAATTGAAATTGCTATTTGCAGGCAATAAAAATCCTTCCAAACTTGAAACAGGTTTGGAGAGTGCTTGTTAAGTCTTTCGGGTATAGCAATACCGCCCACCAAGGGCGGCGTTCCATAAGGATGTTAAATCCAAAGACTTCGTAATCAGCCAGAATGATTGGATTGTAGGCAAATTCAAATCATACGGAGGAATTGCAAAATGGCAAAATCAATCTTTGAGAGATTAGGCGGCGAATATGAACAGCAAGGGGATTATCTAATACCACGCTTGACTGTACCTGCCGAAGAAGAACAGGCAATAGGAATATGGAGACAGCGGCATCTGGACTATTTGAAGCAGTACCGCAATGTTACATACACCAATATTCTCATAAGCGGCAAGCTGAATACATACCTTGCCGACATTGACAGACAGGCGCAGGAACGCTTTGAAAGGCTCATAGAGGGCATGAAACAGGCACAGGGCATAACGGAACGACTAAAAGAAGAAAACGCCTTAGAATGGATAGGGCAACTCAATAGCATAAGGGCTTGTGCGAGGGAGATTGTGAACGAGGAAATTATATATGCTTAATCGGCAAAGCGGCAGAGAGAAATCTCTGCTGTTTTTTTCGGGAGAGTTTTGTGAATATAATATGGAAATTATTTATGAATATAAGGCGAAGCAGATTGACAAAATCATAACAACGGAATATAATTAAACCGATGGTTTAATTATTGAAAGGAGATATACAGATGGCACGCAGAAAAAAAGAACCAAAAAGCGTACATAGAGAAAATATTGCCGCTGCTGCTTCGGCATTGTTTATGGAGAAAGGGATTACGGCAACTTCCATGAATGATATAGCAAAAACGGCGGGATATAGCAAAGCAACATTATATGTGTACTTTGAGAACAAAGAGGAAATTATCGGTTTTTTAGTGTTAGACAGCATGAAAAGGCTTTACAGTTATATAACTTCTGCATTGGAGCAGCAGGAGGAAACAAAGGCAAGGTATGATATGATTTGTCGGGGGTTAGTCCTATACCAAGAAGAATTTCCTTTTTATTTTAGACTGGTGTTAGATAAAATTAACATGGATTTTGAAAGCCAAGATTATTTGCCCGAAGAGAAAGAAACCTATCAAGTCGGGGAGGAAATAAATGAAAAAATAAAGGATTTTTTAGTAAGCGGCATGAAAAAAGGAGATTTGCGTGATGACATAAAAATTATGCCTGCTATCTTTCAGTTTTGGGGGATGCTGTCAGGGCTTATCCAGTTGGCGGCAAATAAAGAAGAATACATTGAAAAAACAATACACTTATCTAAAAGTCAGTTTTTAGAGTATGGTTTTGATATGTTGTACCATTCGATTGAAAAGGAGGGAATGAAATGACCACGAATAAGAAATTGGTGCTTGCAATTTTAGGTAGCCCTCATAGAAACGGAAAGACAGCATCTATGATGGATATTGCAATCCACAGAGCAGCGGAGAAAGGCTATATGGTGAATAAAATAAATCTGTATGAAAGAAATATCTCATTCTGCATAGGATGCCGTAACTGTATAGACACGAAAGTCTGTACGCAAAAAGATGATATACAGGAAATCGCCAGCCTTTTGCGTGAATGTCAAATAGTCTTTCTTGCGGCTCCTGTTTATTGGGCAAATGTTCCTGCTCCTGTTAAAAACTTATTTGACCGATTATTAGGAACAGCTATGGAAGAAACAAGTACTTTCCCAAAACCACGTCTGAAAGGGAAAAAATATATGGTTTTGACTTCCTGCAATACTCCCTTCCCATTTTCATGGATATTTGGACAAAGCAGGGGGGCAATACGGAATATGGACGAATTTTTTAAGACTGCAGGCATGAAACCAATAGGCAAAGTGGTTTATGCAGGTGCATCTTCTAAAAAGGAACTTCCAAAGCACATAACCAGAAAGATTGAGAGGTGTTTGAAATGAGAATATCTAAAAAGAAAATAATTTCAGTTATCATTTTACTTCTATTACTTATTGGTCTGATTTGTGGAGCAGTTTACTTAAAGAAAGTTGCTGATTATAAACGAGCCGTAGTGGAAACTACTATTGGTGAAATAGATATTGCTGATGTTTCCGATGGAATTTATATCGGAGAATATGATGTGAATTTTATATATGCCAAAGTGGAAGTAACTGTAGAAGATGGGGAAATTGTAAGTATTAACATTTTGGAGCATAGACATGAACGTGGAAAAGCCGCAGAAACAGTTATAGAAAAAATAATTGAGGAACAGAAAATAGATGTTGATGCAGTTTCTGGCGCAACCAATTCAAGCACTGTCATAAAAAAGGCTGTTGAAAATGCGCTCAAAGGAGGACTGTAAGATATGAACGAAAAAGCAAAATGGATACACTGTCCTGTTTGCAGAAATAAGACCCGTGACAGAATTAGAGAAGATACAGTTTTGAAAAACTATCCCCTCTATTGCCCGAAATGCAAACAGGAAACATTGATTGAAGTAACGAATTTACAAATTACAGTCATCACAGAGCCAGACACTTTAGATGCAGAGCCGATGAATTTGTGAGAAATCACAGTTGTCGGTTCTGTTTTGTTTTATATGGATTTTAATGCAAATCCCTTTGACGGTAGATAGGTAATCTTGACATTTCTTTCTCAATACTGTATAATACAATACTGTATTATACAGTATTGAAAGGAGAAAATATATGTCAACTATTGATTTAATAATTTTAGGCTCACTCTATCAAAGCCCTAAAAGTGCATACGAATTACAAAAACAAATTGAGGACAGGCATTTAGCCAGATGGGTAAAAATAGGTTCTTTTACAGTATACAAAAAAGTTATCCAATATGAAAAAAAAGGATTTGTCCTTAGTGAAACAAAGAAGAATGGGAATATGCCCGAAAAAACAGTATATACACTCACATCAAATGGGAAAACAAAGTTTCGTGAATTGATGTCTGAATTTTCAGCAGGTGAAACCAGAATATTTTTAGATTTCAACGCCGTCATTGTAAATATGTCATTGCTTGATGATACAGATTTCAAAGAATGTATGAACAATATAAAGAACAGCATTTGTAAAACCAAACACCAAATACAAGAACAAATGTCAAGACAAAAGGAAATGACTTTATTAGGACAAATGATATTGGAACAACAATATATGCTTTTAGAAACATTAGAAAAATGGGAAAAGATTTTTGAACAGAAAATTAACGGGGAGGATGAAAAACATGATTAGCTTTATCTTATTAAACCTTATTATCTACATACCATTTCATTTATTTGAGGAAGCAGTTGGAGATTTCCCTAAATGGATGTATGAACATAAATGGCTGCCCTATCATATGACACATGGACATTGGATGGCAAATAATATATTTATCTATTATCCTATGCTATTGTTGGCAGTATTCATTTATATATTCAACAAAAATATGATTTGTTTTGGTGTGGCTATATTGATATGGGGACTTATCAATTTTGGAGACCATTTCTTTTATACAATCAAAGATAAAAAGGTTTCTCATGGACTAATAACAGGCTTTTTATTTCTGATTAATTCTGTATGGGGGCTGAGATTTTATATGTTATCAGATGATTATTCAACGCTTCATCTGATTATTGGGATATGTATTGGTGGTCTCCTCTTTGGGTTGCCTATCGGCTTATGTGTTGTTGCATATAAATTCTTTGATAAATTTATTAAGTAAAATATATTGAAAGCGAGTTGAAAAATGGAATGATGGAAATGAAAAAAATAAGTAACTGGTTGTTATGTCCCATTTGCGGAAATAAGACCCGTGACAAAATTAGAGAGGATACCGTTTTGAAAAACTATCCTCTCTACTGTCCGAAATGCAAACAGGAAACATTGATTGAAGTAAAGGATTTACGATTAACAGTCATCAAAGAGCCAGACGCACAGCCGCAGAGCCGATGAATGGAGGGTAAGACTACCACTGTTCATTGGCTCTGTATTATTTATGAAATGTTTTTAGGAGATGTTAGTTCCATGTCTTTACAGAAAATTATTATAGGAGGATTTAATATCGTTTTTGTCGGGCAGTAGAGAATATCCCTGCCCTTAAAATGGAAATAAAATATCATGTTGTAGGAACTAAAAACTCCTATATCCTTATGCCCGATTGGACTTACGTTCAGTCGGGTGTTTTTGTTATTCATCAATGCCGTTCGCCGCCTTTCCAATCTGGATTTTAGCATTTTCAAAAATTTCAGATTGGAGGAAAAAAGATGGCATACAACAACGGACGGGAGAACAGGAAATGGCTTATCTGGAAAGAAGCCGAGGAAAAAATATTGAGGGAACACGGAGTTGATGAAACCACCACCCCGCAAATCCGCACAGACGACAGGGCAGACTTCAATTCCAACAGGCGGTTTTACCATTGGACAAGCGACTTCGGCGAATACCTTGAGGGGATGGCAGACAGAGAGCGGAATGTCGAGGTAAAGACCGTTGCTGATTTACTGGACGAGATTGAGGACGAAACTCTGTATCGGGCATTGCTTACGGTGGACAGGCGTACCCTGCAAATTATCCTGCTGAAAATGCAGGGCTATTCCACAAAGGAAATTGCCCCGCTTGTCGGATTGACAACAGGGGCTATCTATGCAAGGCTAGACCATCTGCGGAAAAAGCTGCGGAAGATTTTATAACCATCTAATATTTTCTGTTTTCTTATGGACTATTGGGTGGGGGATAAAATTCCCTTGCCCAATTTTCAAAATAGGTGAATAAAATTCCCGTCCACAGGGAATACTAAAAAGTTTGCCCAAAATCTTGACATGGATACAGCCGCTATGGTATTCTAAAATACCCGTGAGGGAATTGGAAGATTGAAAATTAAATAGCACATAGATGGAAGAATGAAATGTCAGCCAATGGATAAGGCTGACTGCCGCCGAACGTAAGTCGTCCTTTTCGGCTGGCGTATGGCAGCATGGTTTTGAATCCCAAAGCCGTTACATAGCATTGCGAATCCGAGCAGGAGAAAACACTCCTGTCATTCGTGGTGCGGTGTGGCGGCTTTTTCATTTATCCAAAAGTCAAGAAAAACCGAATCCAGAACGGAGGTGCAGGGACATAGGATTTTCTTTTCGGAGGGTAAGACAGGTATGCCCGCAGGAGCAGAGGAATTTGTAGCAACACCGATGTAGTAATAAATTTCTTTCGGGTTTCTATATACGCTGATTCCTAAAATTCCTCTTGGCTCTCCATTAGACAGCTTGCATATTTCCAAAAATTGTTCTCCCTGCAATAACGCTTTCCAAAACTCTGGGACTATCCTTAAATTATCTTCCATATCCGAAGTCAAAGGGATACGGATGCCCACAATACGCAGGGGCGGCTTTTTTGCAATGCGATATGCCATAGCGTTTCCTCCTGTGATTTCAATCCGTACTGTAAACTAAAATGAAAGTTGAAGACCCGCCAGCCCTTCTGGTACAATGGTTTCACCACAAATCCAAGTAC
>NZ_QWEO01000085.1 GCF_009936035.1 Neglectibacter sp. X58
CGTGAGCTTTTCCTCGTTGCGTAGAGTTTTTCGCTGATTTTCGGGTCTTTTCTTTTCATTTTTGCTTTACAGTGCCAGAATATTATAGCTCTGTAAAAGGAGGTTGTAATTCACATGGGTTAATTTATATCTGGTTTTTTAGTTTTTTTCTAATTCTACTCATAGAACCTGCTTTTATGCCAATAAACGACGCAATAAATTTCAACGGTATTCTACGTTGGAGATTAGGATACTCTTTACAAAAACTTATGTATCTTTCATCAGCAGAAAGGAGCAGTAAGTATTTGGCTCTGCTTTCCAATTTCCCCAATTCCTCTAAGTAGAGATTTTGAACATATTGCTCCACTTGTTTATCCATGGAAATAATTTTTCTTATCACCGTATATGGTAACTTTATACACTTACATTCTTCAATACATTCTACATAAAATGACGAACAAGAATTGGTTCTAAAACATTCTGAACCAAAAAAACCGTTTTCAAAACTAAAACACTTTGTAGCCTCTTTTCCTTGGTCATCTATGTAATAGCCTCTAACAATTCCATAAATTATAAAATAGAATGATGACACTTCATCACCCATTTGTATCGGATGGTAGCCCTTTTCATATGTAACAACGGAGGCTTTATTATCTATCACAACACTAATATCTTTATCCAGTCTAATCTTCAAACAATTTTTTAGATATTCACTTGGCTGTATAATCATAACGGCCCTCCATTATATTTTCCTTGTTACGGCTCATCATCTATGACTCGTTCTATTATGCCTGTCCTCCAATGTATATGCCGAAAGGTTATCTGGTGGAACTGGCAGTAAAGGCTAAGGCTGCAGTGAACATTCCCATTCTGGCAGGCGGCAGAATGAATGATCCAGATATTGCGGAAACAGCAATCCGGTATGGCAAGATCGACGCTGTGGTGATGGGGTGTGCAGCTTTGGCAGATCCGGAATACCCGAATAAAGTTTTGACTGGACATCCGGAAACAATCCGTCCATCTATGATTGATAAAATTAGTGCGCCGGTAGTTATTGAAAAAATAAATAATATTTTGGAGCATAATCCGGGACTGCTTGAAGAGTGGCAGACAATAGCTCTTTCTGATATTTTAGGAGGAGCTTTGACCAAAGAAGATAAGCACATTCCAATTAATGGTGAAAAATTGCTGCAAGGTTTGTTGTACCACAATCAGGAGAGCAGAGACATTGGGTGCAAAGAATAACGATAGCACCTCTGAAAAATAGGTTATCGTTAAATTTTACACTATGGAATATCGAAAGTGCGGCAATTCCAATTCAAAAAACGATAGCCGCCCATGGAAGGGTGCATTAGCCATTTTGAAAAGTGTTGATTTTCAGGCATTGGGGATAAATGTAAAAACAAAAGCACCATCTCAAGAATTGTATCCATCTGGACACGCAATTTGGTGGGGGCAGGCTCCTAAATATTATCAGCACGTTCCTGGAAAGCTATGAGTGGGGCGGCAAGACCATCATCCCCTTCAGCACCTCTGGCAGCAGCCCCATCGGTTCCAGCGCCACGAATCTGGAAAGCCTGACCAGCGGCGCGGAATGGCTCTCCGGACGGCGTTTCAGCGGTAGCGCAAGCCAAGATGAACTGCTGGCTTGGGCGGACAGCCTTGACCTGAATCTTAACTAAATCAGCCAGAAAGAGGTCGTGGGGAACCCGGCCTCTTTTACTTTTTTGCAATGCTTTTTAGGCATGAAAGTGAAACGAAATAAGCATTAGACATGTTGTCAAAGTTGTTGTATACTGGTAGCAAGAAACACGAAAGGGGCGCCTGCCATGTTCACAAACAAAGACCTGAAAAAACTCATCGTCCCGCTGTTCTTAGAGCAGCTTCTGGTGATGCTGGTAGGTATCGCCGACACCTTCATCGTCAGCTACGCGGGGGAAGCCGCTGTCTCCGGAGTGTCCCTGGTGAACTCCTTCAGCACCATCTTTATTTACCTGTTCACGGCCCTGGCCTCGGGCGGCGCCGTCATCATCAGCCAGTATATCGGCCGTGGTGTGAAAGCAGATGCCAGTGAAGCCGCCAGCCAGCTTCTCACCTCCTCCACCCCGTTTTCGCTGGTGATTTCCGTCGTGATATTAGTATTGCACCAGCCCATGCTCAGCCTGCTTTTCGGGCAGGTAGAGCCCGCCGTCATGGACGCCTGCATCATCTATCTGCAAATTTCCGTGTTCTCCTACCCGGCCCTGGCGGTCTACAACGCGGGCGCGGCCTTGTACCGGAGCCTCGGCAAAACCAGCGTCACCATGTACATTTCTATCGCTTCCAACGCGATAAACGTAGTGGGCAACCTAATCGGAGTGTTCGCGCTGAAAGCCGGGGTGGCGGGCGTGGCCTGGCCGACTCTCATTGCCCGGGTGTTCTCGGCGGTGGTTATCACCCTGCTGTGCTTCGGCAAGGGCGTTGACGCGCGCTACACATGGCGGCAGATATGCAAGTGGAACGGGGAATTGATGAAGCGCATCCTGCGCATAGCCGTGCCAAACGGGGTAGAGAACGGCATCTTCCAGTTGGTGAAGGTGGCGCTCTCCAGCGTGGTGGCCTTGTTCGGCACCTACCAGATCGCCGCCAACGGCATCGCCCAGAGCATATGGTCTTTAGCGGCACTGGCCGGGGTGACCATGGGTCCGGTGTTTATCACCGTGATAGGCCAGTGCATGGGCGCGGGGGACACGGCCCAGGCCGAGCACTACTTCAAAAAGCTTCTGAAAATCACCCTGGCCATTTCCCTGGCCTGGAACGCCCTGGTGTTCGCCATCACGCCGATTATGATGAACTTTTACCAGATATCCGGCGAGGCAAAACGCCTGGTCATCATTCTCGTGCTCATTCACAACGTGTTCAACACCGTCGCCTTCCCCATGTCCGGGCCGCTCTCCAACGGCCTGCGGGCCGCCGGGGACATTAAGTTTACTATGATCGTCTCCATCGCGTCCACCATCGGCGGGCGGCTGGTGTTCTCCGTGCTGCTGGCCATAGGCTTAAACTGGGGCGTGATCGGCATCGCGGCGGCTATGTGCTTAGACTGGATCATCCGGGCCGTTATCTTCGCCCTGCGGCTGAAGTCCGGGAAATGGAAGGAATTCAAGGTCATTTGAAATCAAGGAGGAGCCTATGGAACTGCGCGTCCTGCGATACTTTTACATGGTGGCAAGGGAGGAAAACATCACCCGCGCCGCCCAGTTGCTGCACGTGACCCAGCCCACCCTCTCCCGGCAGCTCATGGGGCTGGAGGAAGAACTGGGCACGTCGCTGTTCCACCGGAACAGCCATCGGATTTTGCTGACGGAGGACGGTATGCTCCTAAAGCGCCGGGCCCAAGAACTGCTGGAGCTGGCCGACAAGACCCAGCGGGAATTCCAAAGCCGGGAGGAACTGGCCGGGGAAATCGCCATCGGCTGCGGGGAAACCTGCAACATGGCCCATCTCTCTGACCTGATGGTGTCCTTTCAGGAGCAGCACCCGCTGGTGCAGTTTCGCATCTACAGCGCCACGGCGGACGAGGTAAAGGACCGCATGGAAAACGGCCTGCTGGACATGGGGCTTTTGATGCTGCCGGTAGATATCTCCCGGTACCACACCGTACCCATGCCCCATCGGGAGCGCTGGTGCGCCCTGGTGCGGGAGGACTGCCCTCTGGCGGAACTCCCCCAGGCCACGCCTCAAGACCTGCTCCCCTACCCCCTCATCCTCTCCTGGCGGGAACAGGTAAACGAGCAGGTGCGGGAGTGGTTCGGGGAGTGCTTTGCCCAGGCGAAAGTGGCGGCCCGGTACAACCTTATCACCAACACGGCCATCATGGTCAAGCACCGGGTGGGCGTGGCCCTTTGCTTTGACCTGGGCACCACCTACTATGACAGCCTGGGGCTGGTGCCCCTTTCGCCCAGTTTAGAGAATGGCGCGGTGCTGGCGTGGAAGAAGGAGCAGGCGCGGTCAAGGGCGGTGGAGCAGTTTATCGCCCACGTCAGAAATGCCGCAACGTGACGTTGCATCCAATACGCGCACCTGAGCGCACGGCGCCATGACGTGATAATCCCGCGGTAAACTGTCTGTGTATCAACAGCTATGCCTTTTAGGCATGAACTGAAATAGAAACCAAGTATTGGACTTTTCCCATAACCAGCGGTAAAATGAAAGCGTCCCCAGAGAGAAGGTTTCTCCGGCGGGGGCGCTCATTTCTTTAAGAAGGGAAGCTTGGCAAATGATAAAACAGGAAGCCCTGGCGGGGTTGAGCCTGACCTTGCAAGACATTGGCTTTGCACCGGATGAAGCAGAGAACTATATGCGTTTGGCGCAGGAGGGGGACAGCACCGGTGCCCAGCGGATGCTCATGCTCAATCAAAAGCGCCGGAGGATGTTGGATGAAATACACTTTCACGAAAAGCAGTTAGACCGGTTGGATTATCTCCGGTATGCGTTACAAAAGGAAAGCATGCCGGAGATACGGATGAATCAGGATAATAAATAGAAATGGGAGGAATCAGCATGAAGTACACAAAGTTAGGCAATTCCGATCTGAACGTTTCCCGCATCTGCATGGGCTGCATGGGCTTTGGCAACGCCCAGACAGGCCAGCATAGCTGGACCCTTGATGAAGAGCATTCCCGGGAGATCCTTAAGCGGGGCCTGGAGCTGGGGGTCAACTTCTTCGACACCGCCATCGGCTACCAGAACGGCACCAGCGAGCAGTTCGTGGGCCGCGCCCTGCGGGACTTTGCTAAGCGGGAGGACGTGGTGTTGGCAACGAAATTTGTCCCCCGCAGCGCGGAGGAAATCGAGGCCGGGGTCACTGGACAGCAGCACATTGCCAAGCTCCTGGACACCAGTTTGCAGCACCTGGGCATAGACTATGTAGACCTGTACATCTACCATATGTGGGATTACAACACGCCCATATACGACATCATGGAGGGCCTCAACAACGCTGTCAAGGCGGGCAAGGTGCGGTATGTCGGCATTTCAAATGCTTACGCCTACCAGTTGGCTAAGGCCAATGCCATCGCCGAGCAGAACGGCTTTGCGAAGTTCGTGTCCATTCAGGGGCACTACAATCTGATTTTCCGGGAGGAAGAAAGAGAGACGGCTAAACTCTGCGCTGAGGACAACATCGCCATGACTCCCTACAGCGCCCTGGCAGGCGGCAGACTGGCTAAGCGGCCTGGAGAAACCTCCAAGCGGCTGGAAGAGGACAGCTACGCCAAGGGCAAGTATGATGCTATGGCGGAACAGGACGGCAAAATCATCGCCCGGGTAGCAGAGCTGGCCGACAAGCACGGGGTGAGCATGACGGAAATCTCCCTCGCGTGGCTGCTGACAAAAGTTACAGCCCCAGTAGTAGGCGCAACAAAACTGCATCACATCGAGGGCGCGGCAAAAGCGGTTGACCTGGAACTGACGGCGGAGGAAATTGCTTACCTGGAGGAGCCCTACGTTCCCCACAAGCTGGTGGGCGTGATGGCACAAAATATTCCGGCAGCGGCAGGGCAGAAACAGGTATGGTCGCTGAATCAGAAATAATTTACCATCAAGAGGATGTACAGTATGGTGAATTTGCGTAAAGCAGACCCGGAATTTATGAAGCGCTTTGAGCATTTTGCCTTTGAGGAAGTCCCCCAAGAGGAGGGCCAGCGGCTGGACGGGGAAACCCGCTAGCGGGCGGTTTTAGCCACCCTGCTGGGCTGCCAGGGCATGGATGCATACAAGGTGATGCTGCACTCTCAGGCTACGACCACCATGGAATGTTATTTTGTCCTTGATTTATGTGGCTTAGTGGGCGTTGAAGTTGTGGGGTAAGGGTTTTATATGTCTATCTTTAAAAATGGCGTTCTATTGCGTAACAGATTGTTATTGATAAATTGCAATAGGGATTACTTGCAGAGCTGGTTCTTTAATAACATCACGAATAATGTCGGGATTATCTAAATTTTTAGGCATTTTTCTGTAAGCGAAAAATAGATACGAGCCTACGCAAGAAAAGAAGAAGGCGGTATAATGAAGGAGGGATGAAGAAAAACGGAGGATATAAGGAATGGGAACAGAGCACAAATGCCAGTGGTGTGGGAAAGAGTTTGAGCCGACCTGCCACAAGAGCCGCCAGAAGTTCTGCAGCGCGGAGTGCCGGATAAAATACCATAACGCCAAGAGGTATTACGGGGGCAAGGTGGACGTCTGTCCGGAATGTGGAGCCCCCGTGGAGCAGAGCGGAGAGCGCGGCCGTTGGAGGCGTTTTTGCAGCGACCGCTGCCGCCAGGAGTACCATAGAAAGCAGAGGCAGGAAAAGCAGCATGAGCAGGGACGAGGGAAACAGGTCTGCCCCAATTGCGGGGTAGAATTTGAACTGGACTGGAACTGCAAGACCCGGCGTTTTTGCAGCGACGAGTGCCGGAAAGAGTGGTGGAAGGAATACCGCAAGGCAAACCCGTCCGGTGAGCCGGGAATGCGCAGATGCGCGTTTTGCGGAAAAGAGTTCACCAGCGAAAGGTGGCATGGCGGGGAGTACTGCAG
>NZ_QWEO01000009.1 GCF_009936035.1 Neglectibacter sp. X58
GGGCCAGCCGAAAAAGCAGAGGCTTTTCCGGTTTGTTTGCTGTACGCCGAACCAATGCAGCACCGCCTCCGTACAAAGAAAGCCCCGTGTTGTTGTACAACAACACGGGGCTTTCTTTGTATACTCCTACAAACCTTGCTGCTTCTCAAACTTTTTTCTAAAAACCTCTTGACATTTGGGGAAAAAACCTCAAGCGCAGACTGTAATATAGGTGCGAAGGAAAACAAAGCCCTTAAAATGGGGCGGGACAGTTTTTTGTATTTGACACACTGAACGCAATTTAGCGAAAAAGATAGTGAAACGAAGTCTTAAATATGCTATAATATAAAAAGTACAAGCATTTTCTAAAGAACGTTTGATGAATAAGGAGATAAGCATGATGACCGAGCCGGCAAGGGTGCCATTATACCAGCAAATAAAAGAGGACATAAAGGCGGCTATACAGCGGGGCAAATACCAGCCTAAGGAAAAGCTCCCGCCAGAGCCTGCCCTCAGCGAACAGTATGAAGTCAGCCGTATCACGGTGCGCCGGGCGGTAGAGGATCTCTGCGCGGAAGGGTATCTGGTTAAAATGCATGGGAGGGGCACCTTTGTCGCTGCGCCGCGGATACATCGGAAATTTACTGCCGGAAGCCCGGTAGAGAGTTTTACAGAAACCTGCCAAAAACAAGGGCTTGCCCCTGGGGCCGTTGTGGTGGACAGGCGTATTATAGAGCCAGACGAGGAGCAGGGCACGTTTTTAGGGCTTGCGGACGGGAACCTGCTGCTGCACATAGAGCGTGTGCGTACAGCAGATGGCCAGCCTGTTTTCCTGGAAAACCTGTTCCTGCCTTATGAAGCGTTCAAGCCCCTGCTGTCAGCAGATTTGACAGATGTATCCCTGTTTGGGGCCATAGGGGATACCGCTGGGCGGCGCCCTGCCGGGGTGGCGCGCCGGACGCTGGAGATCGTGAAAGCGGATGCCCGGCAAGCGGCCCTGCTGCACCAGCCCGTAGGGGAACCGCTTTTTCTTTTGGGCGTCCAGTTTTTGGACGGCCAGGGGCAGCCCGTCTGCACCGGGCAGCAGTATTATATCGGCAGCCGTTATATGTTTGAGCTGTGAAAAACAAATAGGGTGGAACGGGAAAGCTGGGGCTTGCCCGTTTTATTTTACCGCGCAGAAGTGCGGAAAAGGGATTGACAAACGGGCTGGACGTGGTATAATCAAAACAAGCGATGACATTATAATGATTATGATGTCTGAGACAAAATCTATAACCACTTGCGGGAGGGCCGTTTTATGTACAACCTGGATATGGAAAAGGTAAAGTCAATCGTTACGGAAATCGTGAGCAAAAGGAGGATAGAGAATGTGGCCTACGTGGGGTGCGGGGCTTCCAAATCGGACTTGTACCCGGCCAAGTATTTCCTTGCAAACGCTGCCAAAAGGCTGCGGGCCGCACACTATACCGCCAATGAATTCAACACCGATACCCCCGACTGGCTGGGGGAGAGCACAGTCGTCATCAGCGCGTCCTTGGGCGGCACCACTCCGGAAACGGTGAAGGCCAACCAGGTTGCCAAAGCCGCTGGCGCTGTTGTGGTCAGCCTGACCCGCAGCCAAGGCTCCCCTCTGGATGAGAGCGCCGACTACACTATCCTCCATGGTTTCAGCGAAAATTACGCCTGCAAGCAGCACAAAATGGGCTATGCCATGGCCCTGGCGCTGGAGTTTTTACAGCAGACAGAGGGATATGATAAATATGATAAGATGATAGAAGGATTCAGCAGGGTCTTTGAGGCCAGCGAAAAGGCTGCGGCAAACTGCCGGGGCCAGGCGAAAGCGTTTGCCGAAAAATATAAGGACGCTCCTGTGGTCTACGTGATGAGCAGCGGGGCCAGCACCCAGGTGGCCTACTCTACCTCCATCTGCCTGATGATGGAGATGCAGTGGATGAATTCCGGCAGCTTCCACACCGGCGAGTTTTTCCATGGGCCTTTTGAAATTGTGGACAAGGACGTGCCCTTCATCCTCTTGATGAATGACGGCAAGACCCGTCCGGTGGACGCCCGGGCGCTGGCCTTCCTGCACCGCTTCCATGCGCTGGCTACCGTTGTGGACACTAAGGATTACGGCCTGGGAAGCGCGGTTCCCGCTGAAGTCATTACATATTTCAACCCCATTTTCCACAGCGCCGTTTTCCGGGTGTTTGCCGAGGAGCTGGCTGATATCCGGCAGCACCCCTTAAGCCTGCGCCGCTATATGTGGAAGCTGGAATACTAAAATGGTGCGGGGCGTTATCTTCGACATGGACGGCGTGCTGGTGGACACGGAAAGCTATTATGCCGGCAGGCGCAGGGAATTCTTGCTGTCAAAAGGCGCAGAGTATCAGGACAACTGGGACTTTACCGGATTCAGCAAGCAGGCCGCCTGGGCCAGAATGGTGCCGGAAGCTGGCCTGCGGGAAAAGCTGATGGCAGAGTATGACGCCGATTACTGTCCCCGCCGCCCCATCCCCTTTGCCCGGCTTGCCGATCCGGATGTTCTGCCGCTGTTCCGGGAACTGAAAGCCCGAGGGCTGAAAATTGGTATCGCGTCTTCGTCGCCGGCAGAGTCCATCGGGAAAATGGCGGAGGCGCTGGGAATCGCGCAGTATACAGACTTTGCCGCCAGCGGCGAGGAGTGCCCCGCCCACAAGCCTGACCCCGCTGTTTATTTGCAGGCTTTGCGGGGCCTGGGCCTTCAGGCAGAGGAGGCTTTGGCAGTGGAGGATTCCCCCATGGGCATACTGGCGGCAAGGAAGGCAGGCCTCTTTACCCTGGCGCTGAACGCCCACTGCGGGAAGGGGGCTGACCAGTCGGCTGCAAACGCCATTATCTCCCGGCTGGGGGACGTGCTGGATTTCCTGGAAACAGGTTTATAAAAAGGAGGGGGCAGGATGGAAAGGAAAATTATCTGCATTGGCGACAATGTGTGGGATAAGTATCTCTCCCGGGGAAAAATGTATCCTGGCGGGCAGTGTGTGAACACTTGCGTCTACGCAGGCATGAACGGTGTTTCTGCCGCCTATTTGGGGCAATTCGGGGATGACGGGCCTGCAGAAATCATGCGGGGAATACTGGGCGAAAAGGGGATTGACTACAGCCGCAGCCGCCAATACCCCGGGGAAAACGGTTTTGCCGTGGTCACCATGCAGGGCAGCGAACGGGTGTTTTTAGGCTCCAACAAGGGGGGCGTGGCCTGTGCGAACTCTTACGGTTTTACCAGGGAGGATTTCGCTTACATCCGTGGGTTTGACCTGCTGTATACCAACATAAACTGCCACATTGAGGGCGATCTGCCAGCCCTGGCAGGCCTGGGCGTGCCAATTGCCTTTGACTTTTCCGACCGTTGGACCCCTGCGTACCTGTCCCAGGTCTGCCCCAGCATCAAAATAGCCTGTCTTTCCTGCGCCCATCTGCCCCGCCTGGAGATGGAGGCTGTTATGAAGGAAACAGCTTCTTACGGCGTGCCGCTGGTGCTGGCCACCCGGGGAGAGGAAGGCTCCTGCACGCTGTATGGAGGCAGACTGACCATCGTCCCCGCCTTGCCTGCGGAAAAGGTTTTGGATACCATGGGCGCGGGGGATTCCTACCTGGCGGCGCTGCTGTGCGAATTGCTGAAGGCATCCCCTGCAGGCGCTTTGCTGGAAGGGGATTTAACCGCCCTGCTGCCTGCTGCTATGGAAAAAGCCGGGAGCTTTGCCGCCAAGGTGTGCGGGATGGAAGGGGCTTTCGGCTGCGGGATACCAATTGCTGGGCGCACAGAATTGGAAGAATGGGAGAAAATGAAACCAAAGGAGGTGGGCGGATGAAGCTGGCGGCTATTGGCAGCAACTGCATTGATTTTTACCAAAACCTGGAGGGCGGCCTGCCCTGCCCGGGAGGCGGCCCTGTGAACATGGCGGTTTACACCCTGCGGCTGGGGGGCGCGGCCTCTTACATTGGCCCGGTGGGGGATGACCCTTACGGGGCGCTAATGCAAAAAGCCATGGAGGAAAAAGGCGTGGATGTGTCCCACCTTCACGTCCTGCCTGGGGCTACGGCAGTCTCCCAGGTGGAGCTGCGGGACGGCGAACGCATTTTGGGGGATTATGACGAAGGGGTGCTGGAAAATTATACGCTCTCCAGGGAAGATATAGATTTCATCTGCACCCATGACGCGGTTGTCTGCGACCTGTGGGGCAAGGTGGAGGGGTTTTTCCCGGAGCTTCGCGCCCGGGGCCTGCCCACAGCCTTTGACGGGGCCATACGCCCCGATGACCCTGCGGGCCGGAATGCTCTGCCCCACACAGATTATTTCTTTTTCTCCCCGGATTCCGGCGACACCCCGGCATTGCGGGAGCAGCTCAGGCGTTACCATGCCCAAGGCCCCAGGCTGGTGACTGCCATGCTGGGGGAGCAGGGCAGCCTCTGCTTTGACGGGGCAGCCTTTCACAAGTTTGGCGTTGTCCCCTGTCCGAAGGTGGTGGACTCCATGGGCGCGGGGGACAGCTACATAGCAGGGTTCCTTACAGGTATCATTGGCGGGGCACCTGTGGAAAAGGCTATGGAAATGGGCGCCGCTGCCGCTACGGAAACCTTACAGTATTTTGGCGCGTGGTAACAGGCGCATCAAGTAAAAGGAGCATAAAAATGGAATATATACCTACTGCCTGGGCAGAACCCCAGGGGCCTTGCCTGCGTAATTTTGACGAACAGGGCGACCTGGACAGCATAAATGGCGCGCTGGCTTTGCGGCCCGAAATTGAGAAAATTGTAGATCAGATCTGGGAGGAGGGCTTTGACCGCATTTTCTTCATGGGCATAGGCGGGACTTACGCCTCGGCCATGCAGGCGGAGGTCTATATGCGGGGGCGTTCCGCGTTGGACGTTTGCGCTGAAAACGCCGCCGAGTATCTCACCACAGGCAACAAGCGGCTGACAAGCCGTTCTGTGGTTGTCTACTCCAGCGTGTCCGGCAACACCCTGGAGATGGTGGGCATGGTGGAGAAGGTCAAGGCCCTGGGAGCCAGGGTGCTGGCTTTCATCGACACGCCCGGCTCGACCCTCACCCAAGAGGGCAGGCGGGATTACCTGGTAGTGTACCCTAAAAACGAGCAGTTGAAGTTCTACATGCTGGCAAACTACCTTATGTACAAAAACGGAGAGTTTACAGAGTATGACCGCTATAACCGGGAGATGGAGGCCAGCCTGGCCCGGGGCCTGGTGGAGATTGAAAAGGATGCGGATAGATGGGCCTGGGAATTTGCCAAGAGCAAAGCCCTCTTTCTCCAGGAGCACCCCGATGTGCCCCACTATTTCATCGGGGCAGGCAACCAGTGGGGCGCCGCCTACTCGTATGCCATGTGCTATTGGGAAGAGCAGATGTGGATACGCACCAAGTCCATTACCTGCGCGGAGTTTTTCCATGGAACCATGGAGATTATCACAGCGGACACGCCGGTTACCCTGTTCATGGGAGAGGACGAGCAGCGTCCCCTGGCAGAGCGGGTGGCCCGGTTCCTGCCGAAGGTATGCGGAAACTATACGGTTATCGACACAAAGGAGCTGCCCATGCCCGGCATCTCCCCAGAGTTCCGCGGCTCTGTTTCCCATTTGATGATGCACGCCGTAAACAACCGTGTGGACGCTTATCTGGAGCTTTTCCTCCGGCACCCCTTATCTATCCGGCGGTATTACCGGCAGTTTGAATATTAAAGCCCTGAGGCAGCGGGAATACAGATTTTCCCGGCGCAGGGGCAAAAAAGCCGCAAAAGCATCTGCTTTGCGGCTTTCCTGTATTCTTTTTTAGCTGCGCTTCCACTATAATATGGAAAAGAGGTTAAGCGTGCAGCGCTTTTTCCAGGCGTTCCAGCCCCTCTTTCAGAACCCACTGGGGCACAGCCAGATTTACACGCTCAAAGCCTTCGCCTTCCTGGCCAAAAAGGTATCCCTCGTCAAAGAAAAGCTGCCCCTTCTGCACCATGATTTCCTCCAGCTCCTGGGCTGTTTTGCCCAGGGCAGTGCAGTCCAGCCAAAGCAGGTAGGTGCCCTGCAGTTCTATAGGCTTAATTTCCGGCAGGCGCTCCCGGAGAAAATCTACAGCAAAGAGATAGTTGCTGTGGATGACATCCAGCATTTCCTCCATCCAGGGCTTGCACTGGGTGTAGGCAATGCGGCAGGCCTCCAGGCCAAGGGCGCCGGGGCCTCCATGGCCCAGTTCCTTTTTAAAGGCCTCCCGGTCGGCTTCATTGGGGATGACAATATTGGAAGTCTGCATGGCGGCCAGGTTGAAGGTTTTGCTGGGAGCGGTGCAGACCATAATCCTGTCCCCGAAGTCCCCGGCATTGGGGAACACAGTGTGCTTGTGCCCGGGCATAATGAGATCGAAATGAATTTCGTCGCTGATAATGCGCACGTTGTTCCTTATGCAGATTTCCCCAACCCGCCGCAGCTCTTCTGCTGTCCACACGCGGCCCACAGGGTTGTGAGGGCTGCAGAAAATGAGAAGCTTGTTCTTTTCCTCTGCCGCCAGCTTTTCCAGCAGGTCAAAGTCTATAGAATATGTATGGTTCTCATAGAGAAGGGGGCAGCGCACAATTTCGCAGCCGCCGTTTTCCGCTGCCGCGTAGAAAGGATAGTATACAGGGGTGAACAGGATAACCCCGTCGCCGGGCTGGCAGAAAGCCCGCACTGCCACAAAAAGGGCGGAAACCACGCCGCAGGTGCAGACGATTTCCTCAGGCTTTACCTCCCAGTCGTGCTGCTCCTTCATCCACTGGCACACAGTTTCCAGATATTCCTGGGTAGGCCCGGTGTAGCCCAGGATGTGGGTGTCCATGTAAGCCTTCAGGCCCTGGGCGATTTCAGGGGCGTTTTTAAACTCCATATCCGCCACAGAGAAGGGCACCACGCCTTCCTTGGTGTCAGGATTCTTTTCCCGCATTCCCTCCCATTTGCCAGAGCCATGTTTGGAGCGGTCGATAAGCGTTTCAAAATCATACTTCATAACAACAATACCTCCAAAAAGTATAGATATGCGTCGGGCTTTGCCGGAAATCGACAAAAGTATTATGCGCTCTTTTGCGAAGTTTGTCAATAGTGCGGCAAACGTTTGGCCATTGCCGTCTTACTCTGTTTCCGCAGCAGTGGGGCAGAAGGAGGCCATGCAGCACTTTTCGCAATGGGCCTTGCGGGCGGTGCAGACCGCCCTGCCGTGGAGCACAGTGCGGTGGCAGAAGTCGTTGGATTCCTCCGGGGGCAGGATGGCCCGCAGGTCATTTTCCACCTTCTGGGGGGCTGTGTTCTTGGTCAGCCCCAGGCGGCCTGTAATGCGGATAAAATGGGTGTCTGTAACCACCGCTGGCTTATGGTAGATATCCCCTACAATGAGGTTGGCAGTTTTCCGGCCCACCCCTGGCAGGCGGGTGAGATCCTCAATGGTGTCCGGCACCCTGCCGCCAAATTCATCCCGGATCATGCGGCAGGCGGCGAGAATATCCTTAGACTTGGTTTTGTAGAACCCGCAGGAGTGGATGAGATCGCTTATCTCCTGCTCTGTGCCTTCGCAAAAGTCCTCCAGGGTGGGGAAGCGGGCAAAAAGCGCCGGGGTAACCAGGTTCACCCGGGCGTCTGTGCATTGGGCGGAAAGCCGGGTGGCGATGAGAAGCTGGAGGGGATCCTGATATGTAAGGGAGCAAATCCCATCGGGATACTCCTTTTTCAGGGCCTCCACAGCTAAAAGCGCCCGTTCTTGTGTTGTCATGTGCCATCCCTCAATTCGTTTTTTACTTTCCCCCATTTTACTACAAAATCCGCCGGTTGACAAGGGAAAGCCCATCTGTCATACTTATATATCTCTGTACACAATAGTAGGAAATTGGGTGTATTCCCCGCCCTGCGGGCGGGGAATACACGGCTATCTTTTCCGATTGTTTTCAGATATAATATTCCAAAAAGGAGCTGATGCCATTTGACCTCTGCTGTTCTGCAATGGCTGGCCTTTTCCACCATGCTCGTGGATCATATCGGCTATACCTTCTTTCCGTCCCTGCCGGTGCTGCGGGCTGTGGGCAGGCTTTCCTTTCCCATTTTTGCCTTCCTGCTGACAGAGGGCTTTGCCCATACCTCAGACTTGAAAAAATACGCCGGGCGGCTTTTCTTCTTTGGGTGCATCGCCGAACTGCCCTACCAGATGATGCTGTACCACCGCTGGGTGGGCTTTCGCCCCAGCAACATCCTCTTTGCCCTGCTGCTGTCCCTCGGGGCTTTATACTGCGCCAGGGAGGGCGGGCTTTGGCTTTTGGGAGCGGGGACGCTGGCAGTGCTGGCCCAGGCAGGCGGCTTCAGCTATGGGGCCTATGGGGTGCTGCTGGCAATGCTGTTTTACAGCACCCGGGAAAAGCGCTGGGCCATCCCGCTGGTGCTGACAGGCTGCACCCTGCTCTACTGTTGGCATCACCACAGCCTTTTCCAAATCTGGGCGGTGTTCGCCGCCATACCCCTGCTGCTTTATAATGGGGAGAAGGGCAGGCGCGCGCCCCGCTGTTTGCTGTATATCCTGTATCCGGTTCATCTGGCAGTGCTCAGCGGGCTGTACTTCCTGCAAAAATCCATATGACAGAAGCGCCAATCTTAAAAGCTGGCAATTTCGCTAAATTTTTCAAAACATATGGAAAAGCATTGACGATATACGCTTGCTGCTGTTATACTTGTTTTCAGAAGAGGGTATATTGTTTTTTACATCTAAACCGCGAAGCCCTTATGGGTTATAAACCTGAACGGAGGTGTGGCAAAGATGACAGGCTTCATCCGCTCTCAAATCAAGAGGAAAACTTTCCAGCACCTTGCCCAGTATGCTGTATTGCTGTGCTTTGCCCTGGAATATATCCTGCTGATGCTTGACGAGTATTGGGGAAATTTCCCCATAGAGTATCTTCTGCTTTTTCTGCAGGCCGCCCTGTTCTGTGCCGCTCTGAAAACCGGGCCTGCGCCCCGGCAGAGGCCCCAAAAGCTTCTGCCCCGCCTTTGGCCCGTCCCCCTCACAGCCGCTGTCCTGATACTGGTTTATGTTTTGCTTCCCGGCAGGCTGTGGCTTGTTTCCAGCAGGGTTTTGGGCACGGCGCTGTTCCTGCTGGGCGCGTTTTACTGGAACCGGGCCAGGTCGGGAGACGCAGCTTTCCTGTTAAATCTGTATGCCTGCGCCCTCGCTGTTCATCTTTGTTATCTCCCCCTGCCCATCATAACCGTTATGTTCGACATCCCCGCCAGTTGGATATCGTACTATGCCGCCGGGGCGGCTGTATCTGTGTTGCTGGGGCTGTGCTCGGTGCTGTGGGCCGCACTTTCCGGTAAACAAAAAACCTGACCGCAAAAAACAGCCCCTGCCATCCTTTTCCGATGGCAGGGGCTGTTTTTTTACAAAGCTTACCGGCAGGTGAAGGTGCAGCACTCTGTGCCGCTCTTAGAGCACACATCGTCGCAGCAGCAGCCCACGCAGACGCACTCTGCGCCGCACTTGCAGTTGCTGTTATAGGCGCAGTTCTGGGCGTGGCAGGTGATGGAGCTTTCTGTGCTGGCGCTGCCGGAAACAGAAGCCGACGCGCCGCCCCTGCCCCGCTCCCGGTAGGAGCTGCAGCAGGTCTGGTCGCACACCTTGGCCCCGGGGCCGTCCACCTGGATACCGGGCAGGCTGCACAGGCCGCCTTCATAATGCTGGCAGGAGGACACCTGACATTCCAATCTGTTTTTCATAGGGCACCTCTTTTTCATAAGGTTTTGCAAGGCAAAAAGCCTTACACGCCCTATTGTGCCCACAATGCCTCCCGTTTATCCAAGGCCGCAGGAACCCTGGGACGCAGGCAAATCTTTGCGGTAAAACCGTTCCTATCGGTGCAGCTTCTTATTTGTAAAGCGGATATTTTTCACAAATGGCGTTTACCATGCCCCGCAGCTTTTCCTTGTTCCCTTCAAAGCTGTCCTCCATGGAGAGGGCAATGCAGGCCGCGATTTCGTCCATATCCGCCTCCCCAAGGCCCCGGGTAGTGACAGCCGGAGTGCCCAGCCGCACGCCGCTGGTGACAAAGGGGCTGCGCTTTTCGCCAGGCACTGTGTTCTTGTTGGCGGTAATATACACCTCGTCCAAACGGCGCTCCAGCTCCTTGCCGGTCAGCTCGCTGTCTGAAAGGTCGATAAGCATCAAGTGGTTGTCTGTGCCGCCGGAAACCAGCTTCACGCCCCTGTTCAGCAGGCCCGCGGCAAGGGCCTGGGCATTTTTCACCACTTGCTCTCCATAAGCCTTGAAGGCAGGCTGCAGCGCCTCGCCTAGGCATACGGCCTTTGCGGCAATAATATGCATCAGCGGCCCGCCCTGGGTGCCGGGGAAAATGGCCTTGTCAATGGCTTTGGCATACTGCTCTCTGCACAAAATCATGCCGCCCCGGGGGCCGCGAAGGGTTTTATGGGTGGTGGTGGTGACCACGTCGGCATAGGGAACCGGGTTTTGATGGACGCCTGCCGCCACCAGCCCGGCGATGTGGGCCATGTCCACCATCAAAAGGGCGCCGCAGGCATCGGCAATTTCCCGGAATTTTGCGAAGTCAATGGCCCGGGGATAGGCGCTGGCCCCAGCCACAATCAGCTTGGGCTTCACCTCCATGGCCTGCGCCATCAGCTTTTCATAGTCCATGCATCCGGTTTGGGGATCCACCCCGTAGGGCACGAAATTATAAAGGGAGCCGGACATGTTCACAGGAGAGCCGTGGGTCAAATGGCCTCCCTCTGCCAGGTTCATGCCCAGCACGGTGTCTCCAGGCTGGAGCAGGGCAAAGTACACTGCCAGATTGGCCTGCGCCCCGGAATGGGGCTGCACGTTAGCGTGTTCCGCGCCGAAAAGCGCGCAGGCCCTGTCCCTGGCAATATTTTCCGCCACGTCCACGCACTGGCACCCGCCGTAATACCGCTTTCCCGGATACCCCTCCGCGTACTTGTTGGTGAGCACGGAACCCATTGCCGCCATCACGGCGGGGGAAACGATGTTCTCCGAGGCGATAAGCTCCAGGTTCCGCCGCTGGCGGGAAAGCTCCTGGCTCATTGCCTCTCCCACTGCCGGATCTGCCTGGGAAACGAAACCGATAGAATCCATCAAATCTGCAAACATTAAAGAAAACCCCTTTCTATTGTGTCCGTCGTGTGTCCCAAATCTCCTTTCCATGCGCAGGCCGCAAAGGAGAAAACTGCATGTTTTCAAGGGATAGTATGCATGTGAAGCGGCTGTTACAGGGTGAAACCTGCTGGAATTTTCCGGCATTGCGGCAGGGCCGGGGCAATCAATTCGAATCAAGTGTAATAGCTATGGGCTATTATACCATGAATTTCCTGCCTGCGCAACACTGGAAATCCAGCGGGAAGACGCAGGCGGGCGTACTCCATCCTGTTTTCCCACTTGACATTTTCTCCGGGAAATACGATAATGTAGATTCAGGGATGTTTCTCCCGGAAAAACACAGAAGCAGAAGGGCGTTCTGCCCGGTTTTGCCAGTTATAGAAGTAGAAAGGACAGATGAAAATGAGCTGTGATCTTGCCAAGGCCTACGAGCCGAAAGAGGTGGAGCGCCGCATCTATGATTTTTGGATGCAGGGCGGTTATTTCCACGCAGAGGCTGACCCCCAGAAAAAGCCCTACACCATCGTCATGCCGCCGCCCAATATCACCGGGCAGCTCCATGTGGGCCATGCCATGGACACCACCATGCCCGATATCCTCATTCGCTGGCGCAGAATGCAGGGCTATTCCGCCCTGTGGCTGCCCGGCACGGACCACGCTTCCATCGCCACAGAGGCAAAGATCGTGGACGTCATGAAGGAGGAAGGAGTCACCAAGGAAGACCTGGGACGGGAAAAATTTCTGGAGCGTGCCTGGGCCTGGCGGGAAAAATACGGCAGCCGCATTGTGGAGCAGCAGAAGCTCCTGGGCCTTTCCTGCGACTGGGAGCGTTCCCGCTTCACCATGGACGAGGGACTTTCCAAAGCAGTGCGCCATGTGTTTGTGAAGCTCTATGAAAAGGGGCTGATCTACCGAGGTGAGCGGATGATCAACTGGTGCCCTCACTGTCAGACCGCCCTTTCCGACATTGAGGTGGTCTTTGAAGAACAGAATGGCTCCTTCTGGCACCTGCGCTACCCCCTGGCAGACGGCAGCGGGTATGTGGAGCTTGCCACCACCCGCCCGGAAACCATGCTGGGAGACACTGCTGTGGCGGTACATCCGGAGGATGAACGCTACAAGCACCTAATCGGCAAAAATGTTATCCTGCCCCTTGTGGATAAAGAAATCCCCATTGTGGCGGACGAATATGTGGAGATGGACTTCGGCACCGGCGTGGTGAAAATCACCCCCGCCCACGACCCCAACGACTTTGAGGTGGGCAAGCGCCACGACCTGCCCATTATCAACGTGATGAACGAGGACGGCTCCATCAACGAAAACGGCGGTAAGTATGCCGGGATGGCAGGGATGGACGCCCGCAGGCAGATTGTAAAAGACCTGGAAGAGGGCGGCTTCCTTATCAAGGTGGAGCCGCTGACCCACAACGTGGGCACCTGCCAGCGCTGTCACACCGTGGCGGAGCCAAGGATCTCCACCCAGTGGTTTGTGAAAATGGAGCCTTTGGCTAAGCCTGCCATTGACGCCGTGAGAAGCGGAAAAATCCAGTTTATCCCGGAAGACCGGGCCACAAAGGTATACTACAACTGGATGGAAAATATCAAGGACTGGTGCATTTCCCGTCAGCTTTGGTGGGGGCACCGCATCCCGGCCTGGTATTGCGAAGACTGTGGGGGAACCATCGTTTCCGAGACGGATCCCGATACCTGCCCCAAGTGCGGAGGAAAGCGCCTGAAGCAGGACGAGGACACCCTGGACACCTGGTTTTCTTCGGCGCTGTGGCCCTTCTCCACCCTGGGCTGGCCTGAAAAGACGGAAGATTTGAAATATTTCTATCCCACCGACGTGCTGATGCCCGGCTTTGATATCATTTTCTTCTGGGTGGCAAGAATGATTTTCTCCGGGCTGGAGCATACCGGGGACATTCCCTTTAAGAAGGTCTGCTTCCATGGCCTGGTGCGGGATGCCCAGGGCCGGAAGATGTCGAAATCTCTGGGCAACGGCGTGGATCCCGTAAAGGTGATTGACGAGTACGGGGCAGACGCTTTGCGGCTGTTCCTCATCACCGGCAATACCCCTGGCAACGATATGCGCTTCTCCACAGACAAGGTGGCTGCCAGCCGGAACTTTGCCAACAAGATCTGGAACGCCGCCCGGTTCATCCACATGAACATTGACGGCAAAGACGTGCCCTGCGCCCTGCCGGAAACGCTGACCCTGGCGGACAAGTGGATTGTCAGCCGGTTTAACACAGTGGCAAAGGAAGTTACGGAAAACCTGGAGAAATTTGAAATTGGCATTGCTGTGCAGAAAATTTACGATTTCCTCTGGGACGAGTTCTGCGACTGGACTATCGAGCTTGCAAAGCTGCCCATGTCCGGTACGGACGAGGAAGCGGCCCAGTCTGCCCGGCAGGTGCTGGTGTGGGTGCTGGGCAGTACCTTAAAGCTGCTGCATCCCTTTATGCCCTTTATCACAGAGGAAATCTGGCAGAGCCTGCCCCACGAGGGCGAGGCCCTGATTGTGGCCCCCTGGCCTGTGTATGACGAAGCCCTCCATTTCCCGGAGGCCGAAAAAGAGATGGAGAAGGTGAAAGAGCTGATAACCGCTGTGCGCACCCGCCGCAGCGAGATGAACGTGCCCCCCTCCCGGAAAGCCCATCTCTATATTGAAACCCAGTCTCCAGCCGCCTTTGAGACGGAGAAGGAGGCCATTGCCCGCCTGGCCTATTGCAGCGGCGTGGAAATCGGGGAAAGCTTTGCCGCCATGGAAGGGGCTGTCACAGTGGTGACTGCCGCCTGCCGGGGATACCTGCCCATGGACGATCTCATCGACCGGGCCGCTGAAACCGCCCGGCTTACAAAGGAGCTGGAAAGCGCCCAGAAGCAGTTGGATACAGTGAACGCCAAGCTTCAGAATGAAACCTTTATGTCCAAGGCGCCCCAGAAGGTGATTGACGGCGTGAAGCAGAACGGCGAAAAGCTTCGGGAAAAGGTGCGCATGATTGAAGAGTCCCTTGCGGCTTTCCGGTAACCCCCAGGGCCTGACCTTGGGGCGCTGCCCCAAACCCCGCAAACCTTTTTGAAAAAAGGTTTGATCGAAAAACCACGATGCCTTGCCCCGCCCATGGGCCGCTGGCGCGGTCTGCGCAGGCTTTGCCAGCCGTCTCCGTGAGCAAACTCCCGGCGGCTCTCAAAACCTGCTTGTTTCCCTGCGGGAAACCCAATGGGCTTTCATTTAAAACTAAAACAAAAGGACTGATACAGAAGCGGGATCCCGGCTCTGCCGGGATCCCGTATTCTCCAAAGCTTTTCATGTTTTCCCCTCTGAAAGGAGTGCTGCCCATGACCTACGAAGAAGCTATAGAAAAAATTGACAGCCGCCTGCTTTTCGGCGTAAAGCCGGGGCTGAAAAATATCACTGCCCTGATGGGCCTGCTGGGGAACCCTCAGGACACCTTACGGTTTGTCCACGTGGCGGGCACCAACGGCAAGGGCACCACCTGCACCCTCGCGGCTTCTGTCCTGCGGGAAAGCGGCTACAAAACCGGATATTACATTTCGCCCTATGTGCTGGATTTCCGGGAGCGCTTCCAGATAAACGGAGAGATGATTCCCAAGGAAGAGCTGGCGGAAGAAGTGGAGCGCATCTGGCCCTTTATAGAGGAAATGGACAGGCGGGGCCAGTATATCACAGAATTTGAGTGCATCACAGCCCTGGCTTTTGACTGGTTCGCCCGGAAAAAATGCGATGTCGTGGTGCTGGAGGTGGGCCTGGGCGGCATTACAGACGCCACCAATATCATCCAAACCCCGGCGGCAGCGGCCATTACCTCCATCTCCCTGGATCACACCGCCATTTTAGGGGACACCCTGGAGAAGATTACCGCTGAAAAGGCGGGCATTATCAAGGCCGGGGGCCGCCTGGCCCTGTATCCGGAGCAGGCCCCGGCAGTTCTGGAACAGATAAAAGAAGTGTGCCGGGAAAAGGGCGCGGAGCTGTTTATCCCGGACATGGGGAAAATCCAGGTGGAGGCGGCCTCCATCTTTGGCACAGATTTTGCGGCGGAAATGCAGGGCGCAAGCCTGCGCCTGCATACCCCCTTCCTGGGCGCGCACCAGGTGAAAAACGCCGCCACCGCCCTGGAGGTTATCAAAATCCTGCGCAAGGAGGGCTTTGCCATTTCCGACGAAGCCCTAAAAAGAGGCTTTCAAAAGGCCTTTATCCCGGCGCGGATGGAGGTCATCTCCCAGCAGCCCCTGTGCCTGTTGGATGGCGGGCACAACCCCGGCTGCGCCAAAGCTTTACGTGCGGCCCTGGAGGATTTTGTGCCCCAGCGGAAAATCGCCATTATGGGCATTATGGCGGATAAGGACAGCGGCCGGTTCCTGGAGGCCGTCGGCCCCGCCTTTGACAAGCTGATTGCCATCACCCCCAACTGGGGCCGGGCACTGCCTGGGGAAAAGCTGGCGGAAGCGGCCCGGGCCTTCTGCCCGAACGTGTCGGTGGCACAGACCTGCGGCGAGGCCATTGCCGCCGCCATGAAGGATATGGCCAGGGATGATGCCCTCATTGTCTGCGGCTCTTTCTACCTTGCCAGCGAAATCCGGGAGCAGCTTAAGGGAAAGCTGGAAAATTTGCAAACCTGACACGCTTCCCGAAAAATTGCACAGCGCGCCTGCTACAATAGCCCTGTAAAAGGGCGGAGGCTTCTGCAAAAGGCTTTTGCTTTTTGCAGGGGCCTTCTTTTTTTAAACAATATAGTAAACTTTGAAAAACATAGTTTTTGGGTCAAACCTTTTTTCAAAAAGGTTTGCGGGGTTTGGGGCGGCGCCCCAAGGTTTTAGGAAGCAAAAAGAAAGGATGAAAAAAATGAACGTGCAGTTAAGCTACAAAGAAGGCGTGCTGACGGCAAAGCTCTTTGGAGAAATCGACCACCACAGCGCCAAGGAAATGCGGGAGTCTATAGACGATACAGCCCAGAAGCTGAAGCCCTACTGCCTGCGGCTGGATTTCACCGGGGTGCCCTTTATGGACAGCTCCGGCATTGGGCTTATTTTAGGCCGGGTGCGGCTGTGCGGGTTTTGGCGGGGGCATGTGGTGCTGTCCGGACTTTCCCAGAACCTTACAAAAATGGTAGATTTGGCGGGTATCAGCGGGGTGGCCGCCATTGAAAGGAGGGCTGGCTGATGAAAGCGCTGAATCAGGCACAGGTGTGCTTTTCCTCTAATTCTGTAAACGAGGGCTTTGGCCGGGCGGCAGTGGCGGCGTTTTTGTCCCAGCTTGACCCTACGGTAGCAGACCTGACCGACATGAAAACCGCTGTTTCCGAGGCTGTCACCAACGCCATCGTACATGGCTATAAAGACCGCATGGGCACTGTGTACATAACCGTCAAGCTTTATGAAAGCGGCAAGGCTGTGGTGCGGGTGCGGGACAAGGGCTGCGGCATCCCGGACATCGAAAAGGCCATGGAGCCTCTTTTCACCACCGGAGGCGAGGAGCGGGCAGGCCTGGGCTTTGCGGTCATGCAGAGCTTCTGCGACAGCGTGCGGGTCACCTCGGCAGTGGGCCGGGGCACCAGCGTAACCCTGACAAAGCACTTTGGGCGCAAGGAGTGAGGCCCCCCTCCTCCCGGTGCAGGACGTGGAGGAGAACATGGGGCTTGCCCACCTGTGCGCAAGGCGGTTCATGGGCAAGGGCGTGGAATATGAAGACTTGTTCCAGGCAGCGTGCCTGGGGCTTATCAAGGCTGCGGAAAACTTTGACAGCACAAGGGGCGTGCGGTTTTCCACCTATGCTGTGCCTGTCATCCTGGGAGAGGTGCGCAGGCTTTTCCGGGACGGCGGGGCCTTGCGGGTGTCTCGGGGGCTGCGGGAGCTGGGCCGGAAAGCCCAGTCGGCAGCAGAGGAACTGCAAAAGGAAACAGGCCAAAGCCCCAGCCTGGGGGAAATTGCGGATAGGCTGGGGGTGGCCCCGGAAAAAGCGGCCCTGGCATTAGGAGCCTGCCGGGCGCCAGTGTCTCTGACAGGCGGCGAGGAAGGGGAGCAGCTTGAAATCCCTGTGGAGGCCCCGGAGGAAAAAATGACCGAGCAGCTTACCCTCCAGGCCATCCTCCAAACCCTGGAGGAACGGGATCAGAAGCTGATTGCCCTGCGCTATTACCAGAGCAAAACCCAGACCGAAACCGCCCGGATTCTGGGCATGACCCAGGTGCAGGTGAGCCGCCGTGAGAAAAAGCTGCTTCTCTACATGCGCCAGATGTTTGATGGGTGAGGGGGGAAAACACTATTTTTCAGCCCCTGTTACTGGAAGGGCAAGAAGCCCAATCAATAAAAAGTTCTAAGTATTGGCCAATGGAAGCTTTGCGGCTGGACTGGTTCTTTCTGTAATTTCCGCTTTTTGGCTTTGGGAGTCTGCCTTTAAATACGATTGCATATAAACAAAACAAAAAGGTTTTTTGCTTCTTCTGCAGCCTGTAAGATTACCGGAAAACCTTTGGCTCCCGGGTGCCCTCGCCAAAAGCCTCCCACTGGGGCAGGCCCTCTCCGTTGGGGTTTCCCTGCTTTGCAAAATTGGCCCAATACCCTGCCATCTCCCTGGAGAGATCTGCGTCCCTCTGTTCCCAGGGCCGCCAGCACCGGGAAAGCGTCTCAAAGACGTACCACAGCTCGCTGGAGTGGAAAGAGCCGGCGTCGTCCCCGGGCAGCTTCCTGTCGAAGAAGTAGAGGTAGGAGGGGCCTCTGCCCAGCCTCAAAAGGTTTTCACACCAGGCGGCAGTTCCCTCTTGCAGCGCGCCTCCGCCGATATCGTCCCCGGTACAGCCGATCATCATGGGGATGGGATGGACAGCCCCGTTTTCCGCCAGATCCTCCGGCTGTGCCGGCAGCAGCCAGCCGTCCACATAAGGCCGCCAGCAAAGCCCGCCCCCCTCCTGCACCCCATAGGCGGCTTCCATCAGGGCCTGGGCAGGCACCTGCCGCAGCTCTTCTATGGTGGAAACCTTCAAATGGGCCATCAGCCGCCGGGAGGTTTCAAAAATCTGATCCCGGGTGGGGGTGGAGCGCCGGGGCGGCAGGCCTGTGCCGCTTTGGAGGATGGCCCCCCGGGCCATGCCTCTTGCAAGAGGGGAGGAGATGATGGCCTGCACGCTCATGCAGCCCGCGGACTGGCCGCACAGGGTGATTTTCTCCGGGTCGCCTCCAAAGGCGGCGATATTTTCCCGCACCCACTTAAGGGCGAATATCTGATCCAGAATGCCGTAGTTGCCGGAAACCCGCTCTCCGTTTTCCGTTTCCAAATCCGGATGGGCGAAAAAGCCGAAGGCATTCACTCGGTAGTTTATGGTGACCAGGATAACGCCTTTTTGGGCAAAGCCCTCTCCGTCAAACTCCTTTTCGCTTCCGCAGCCATGCATAAAGGCCCCGCCATGTATCCAGAAAAGTACGGGCAGCCCGCCGCCGGCCTGGGCCTCCTTTGGCGTCCAGACGTTCAGGCGCAGGCAGTCCTCGTTACAGGGGGGCACCATCTCGTCGTAAAACTCTTTGCCGTAAAAGTCCATAGAGGCTAAATCCGCCTGGGGGCACCGGGGGCCGAATTCCTTACAGGAAAGCACCCCTTCCCAGGGCGCCTTCTCCTGGGGGCGCTGAAAGCGCAGCGCCCCCACAGGGGCCTCTGCGTAAGGGATTCCCCTGAAAATGGCGGTTTTCCCGTCCCCGCTCCAAAGGCCCTCCACAGCGCCCTGCTTTGTTTTTACCATTGTTTCCATGCTGCATTCCTCCCGTTTTGTAATCTTTCCGCAAGTTCCGCCGTCTTAAAAAGTATAACAGCTTAGAAGCTGTACCGATAGGATTGGTGCGAAGATTTTCGAGGAAATTTTGTGGGGTTCAAGGCGGAAACCGCAAGAAATACTTTCGTATTTCGAGGATTTCCAACACTGAAGCCCGCTAAATTTCCCGAAAAGGTTTGTGCAGGAGCCTATTGGTACGGCTTCTTATATTTCTTCCAGCTTCTGCTGTTCCCCTTCCTCCTTGTCCAGATTTTCATCCGCAAAGGGGGAGGGGGCATAAAGCTTTGGATCCATGGGATCCATGTTTTTCTTCCGCAGGCGGCTGCGCACCGAGGAGCGGAACAGCCTGTAAATCACCGCTGTCAGAGGGGTGCCCAGCCAGATGCCCGCAATGCCCATCACGCCTCCCCAGAACACCACCGCGAACAGGGTCCACACAGGGGGCAGGCCAATGGAGGAGCCCACCACACGGGGGTATATCAGGTTGCCCTCCACCTGCTGGAGGATCAGCAGGAAGATAAGGAAAATCAGGGAATCAAAGGGATTTACCAGCAGCAGGACAATAACCCCCACCGCCGCGCCGGCATACGCGCCCAGAATGGGGATAAGGGCGCCCAGGGCCACTACGGAGGAGATGAGCAGGGCGTAGTCAAGCCCCAAAAGGCTCATGCCGATATAGCACAGCACCCCTAAAATTACGCATTCTGTAAGCTGGCCCTTGATAAAGGAGAAAAACACCCGGTTTGTAATGGCCCCCACATGGGAAAGGCTCCGGGCGGCTTTCCGGGGCAGGAAGGCAAGCAGGGCAGAGCGCACGCCCCGCAGCAGCTTCTCCTTGCCTGTCAGCATGTAGATGGAGAAAATGAAGCCCATAATCATACTGAACACGCCGGAGGCCACGTTGGACATAATCCCCACCAGGGAGGCCACAAAATCCGTAGCGGTTTTCGTCGCGTTGGAGAGCAGGGTGGTCCAGTTAAAGCTTTTGAGGAAATCTTCCATAAAGTCCAGGTCGTTTTCCCTTGCAAACTCGTTTGCCCAGCGCAGGCAGTTGTTGATGGTGGTGGGCAGGGTTTTCTGGGCTGTTTCAGCCAGCACGCCCATGGATTCAATCAGCCCCGGCACAATGAACAGGGCAATGAAAAGGATGACCAGCGCCACAATCACATAGGCCAGCAGAACGGAAAGGGGCCGGCAAAGCTTTTTCCATACCCTGCTCCGGGATTTTTGGAAGGGCTTGAAGACAACGTCCTCAAAGAGATGGACAAATACGTTTAACACATAGGCCACCACAATGCCCCCTACCACAGGGGTCAGGGTGGCGGAAATCATCTGTGCCGCGCCCCACACCGCGTCGAAGCGCAGCACCAGCAGCACCAGCGCGGCGGCAAAGGCCAGAAGGAACATGCCTGTGCGCAGCACCTTTTTGTCGTCGTGTAGGTTTTTTTCAAAATCTGCCCAGCGCATGGGCCTCACTCCTTTCCAGCCGGATAAAACCGGCCCGCAAGCTCAGCGGCGCAGCCGTTTAAAAGCCCCTGCCCGGCTAAAAACCGCAGGATGGTAAAGCGCTCCCGGATTTCCATGGCGTGCAGCAGGCTTTCAAAGAATAAATCCCGCCGGATGCCCAGCTCCATGGGGCCTGCAGGAGAGCCTGCCGCCTGCAGGCAAGAGAGGATGCGCTCCTTGTCCGGCAGGGCAAAGCCCTGGGGCAGGCGGCTTTTTGCCAGCTCATAAAGGGAGGCGGAAATTACCGCCCCCACCCCAACGGAGTTGCCATGGAGGGGGTGCTCCTGCCCCCAGCGCAGGGCGTCCACCTCCCAGAAATGGGAGAAATGGTGCTCTGCCCCGGAGGCGGGCCGGGAATTGCCCACAAGGCCCATGGCCACCCCGGAGAGGATGAGGGCCTCTGTCACAACCTGCACAGCCTGTTCGTCCCGGGCGCGGAGGCCTTCTGCGTTTTCAGCGCACTTTTCCACAGCCCGGGCCATAAGGGCGGCGCACTCCTCACAGTAGTATTCCCCGTTTACAAGCTGGGAAAGCCGCCAGTCCGCCAGGGCTGTGAACTTGCCGATAATGTCCCCAAAGCCTGCCGTAAGCATGGGCATGGGAGCGTTTTTCATAATGGAGGTGTCTGCCAGAATGGCCTGGGGATACACCCCGGGCTTTGTAACCTTCTGTCCTTCCAGAATCAGGGGGCACACAGTGGAGGCATAGCCGTCCATGGAAGGGGCGGTGCATACCACCATATAGGGCACCCCTGTGCGGGCGCTGAGAAACCGGGCTGTGTCGTTTAAGGTGCCGGAGCCTATGGCGATAATCAGCCTGTCCTCCGGCTCTAAATCCGCCAGGGCGGCCCCCAGGGTGTGTTCGTCCGGCACCAGGGTCTTGTCCCCGGAGAATTTTTTCCCATGGAAGGGGATGCCCCCTTCATAGAGAAGCTGCCCCGCCCGCTCCCCGGCGGCCTCGAAGGTGCGGCGGTCTGCCAGCAGGTAGGCAGGCCCGCCGCCTAAATCTTCCACGGTTTCGGGCAGCTCTTCCAGGCACCCGCCTGCCACCCGGATTTTCCGGATGCCCACCTCGTGGGTGCGCCCGCAGGAGCAGGGGTAGGAAAGCCCCGCGAATTCCTCCAGGCTCATTTCCGTCAGCTTTTTCATATCCTTTTTCTCCTTTAGGTAACGCGGCTTTTTCAGGTTTTTGTAATGAACACGTGATGGCACCTCTGGCAGGTGACCTCTATTTTCCCCCGGCCCCGGGGCGCCCGGAGCTGTTGTTTGCACTGGGGACACTTAAAATAGCGGGTATACTTCCGCTCTGAAAACTTCCGCTTCTGTAAGGCAAACCAGCTTTTCACAGGCCCCCACACCTTTAAAAAGGCGTAATATTCCCGCTGTCGGGCCGGGATGTTCCGGGAGAACATGCGGAAGACGGTGTAGATATACACCGCGTCTGCCAAAAGGGTCAGGGGCCAGAAGAATAAGCTGCCTAAAAAAGTGCATACTAAGGCAAGCAGAAGCAAAAAGAAGCTGAAACCGTCGCTGCCATAGCGTCCGTACATGAAGCGCTGGAATTTTTGAAAAAACAAAGCTATCACAACCTTTCTATAATCTGTAGTATACGCTTTATAAAAAGGTTTTTCAACAGCCCCGGCCCGGGCTTCACGATAAATTTACATTTGGAAAGCGCCGGCACCCCTTGCGCCGGGAAACTGCCTGTTGACTTTACCGGGCAGAGGGGATATTATGAGACGTATAAAAGCTTTCTAAACCAAAAGGAGGAACATGCCATGCCTGAACTGAAAGGGACGAAAACAGAAGCCAACCTGCTCACCGCCTTTGCCGGGGAGAGCCAGGCCCGGAACAAGTACACCTATTTTGCCTCCAAGGCGAAAAAGGACGGCTACACCCAGATTGCGGAGATTTTCGAGGAAACCGCCAACAACGAGAAGGAGCACGCCAAAATCTGGTTCAAGCTTCTCCACGGGCAGGTGGGGGACACCCTGCAGAACCTGAAGGAGGCTGCCGACGGGGAAAATTACGAGTGGACCGACATGTACGCGGGCTTTGCCAAAACCGCCAAAGAGGAGGGCTTCCCGGAGATTGCCCATCTTTTCGAGGGCGTTGCCGCCATTGAAAAGGAGCACGAGGAGCGCTACCGCAAGCTTGCCGCCAACATTGAAGGGGGCCTGGTGTTCTCCCGGGAGGGCGACGCCATCTGGCAGTGCCGCAACTGCGGGCACATTGTGGTGGGCAAGGCCGCGCCCCAGGTCTGCCCGGTGTGCGCCCATCCCCAGGCCTATTTCCAGCTAAAGCCCGCCAATTACTAAACGCTCAACCGCCCCTTCGGGCGGGAAACCCGGCTGTGCCCTGTAAAGGGGTGCCGCCGGGTTTCCTTTTTCTTGCAGGGGGAATACCCAGGGCTTGACTAAAAAGGCCCCTAAGCCGCCGGAGGCAGGCACGCCCCCTCCCGGAGGGGATGTCTGAAACGAAGAGGAAGAGTTAATAGAAAGAAATTTATCAATTTAAGAAATTGGTTTTAGGATCGAACCCTTTTTTCAAAAGGGTTCGCAGGGTGTGGGACAGAGTCTCACGGTCATGCGCTGACAGCACAAAATGCGTGTTTTGGGCACTCCCTCTTCCCGGCAGCCCGGTTGACTTTTAAAGCCGGGTTTGGTATGATGGGAGCAAGCTGAAAAAAACAGAAAGGAACGGTTTCGGGCGCGGGGCGGCTTCCCCTTTTACAAGGCTGTGCGTATGGGCTTCTGCCCACAGGCGCGGCGTTTAAGGCCCGGCACTGCGGACACTAGTGTGAAGAATACGAAGGAAAGGAAAGATACTGGGCACAAAGCGCTGCTTTTTCATGGCTTTTTGTGCGTATTCTGTATCGCATGGCGATTGTGATGAAACATAAAAAAGGCGTTTGCTGCCTGCTTCTCTCCTTCCTGCTGCTGTGCCTGTGCGGGGCCTGCGGGGACGGCTATAAAAATGACGGAACTTTTACCTATCTGCTGGCCCGCAACGTGGACAACCTGGATCCCCAAACGGCCTCCGGGGAGTCGGCCTGGGTGGTTATCGGCTCTGTTTTCGAGGGGCTGTGCCGCATTGACGAGGACGGGCAGGTGGTGCCCGGCGTGGCGAAAAAGTGGGAAGCAAACTATGACGACACGGAATTCACCTTCTACCTGCGGGGGGGCGCCAAGTGGAGCGACGGCTCCCCTGTCACAGCGGACGATTTTGTTTTCGCCATGCAGCGGGCTTTGCGCCCGGAAACCGCCACCCCCTCTGTGGACGATCTGTTCATCCTGCGGGGGGCCAGGGAGGTGTACAATAAAGAGATACCGGAGAGCAGCCTGGGGGTCTTTGCAAAGGACGAGCTGACTTTGGTGGTGCAGCTTGAAAAAAGCTATGCGGATTTTCCCGCCCTCACCGCCGGCAGCCATTATATGCCCTGCAACCGGGCCTATTTCGAGGAGTCTGCCGGGCACTACGGCCTTTCCTCCGAATACCTTATCACAAACGGCCCCTTCACCTTTACAAACCGCTATTCCTGGGTGACAGAGTCCGGCAAGAGGGCCATCAGCCTTTCCCGCAGCGAATCGTATAAAGGCCCCCATGAGGTGCGCCCCGCCTCTTTGCAGTTTTTGATAGACTACGACCCGGCCCTGCTGGAAAACCCTGTGGAATCCCTTGCCAGCGGGCAGGCGGACATCCTCACCCTGTCCCAGTCTTTGGCAGAGCAGGCGGAGGCCCAGGGGTGCCATGTGCAGGTGCTGGACGACGCGGTGACAGGCCTGCTGCTGAACCCCCGGGCGCAAAGCCTGGAGGAGCCTGTGGTGCGGGAGATGTTCCTGAAAACCCTTGACAGGCAGTCCTTGCTGGATCGCCGCCGGGACAAGGAGGCCCAGGAGGCCATGGGCATTATGCCAAGCTGCGTGGTGTGGAACACCTCCTCCTATTATGCCGACGGCGCCCGGCTCTATGCCCAGCAGGACGATACGGTGTTAGAGCGCCTTCCCTCCCTGCTGGAAATGCTGGAGCAGGAGAAGCTGCCCTCCATCTCGGTGCTGTGCCCGGATGACCCGGAGTCTGTGGACATTGCCAACGGCTTTCTGGTTTCCTGGAACCAGAAGCTGGGCAACGCCTTTAACATCCAGCCCCTGCCCGAGGAGGAGATGAAAAGCCGGGTTGCCTCCGGGGACTATGAGGCCGCCCTCTATACCCTGCGGGCCGGGGGCACCACGCCTTACCAGGTGCTCAAGTCCTTTGAAAGCACCTCTTACCCCAGCCTTCTGGAGGACGAGGAGTTTGACGCCCAGCTTCACTCCCTGACCTTCGAGCTTTCCTCCTACCGCCGCCTGGAAAACTACCTGCTGGAAAGCTATATTTTCTATCCCCTGTTCAGCGACAAAACCTATTACGCCGCCGGCCCCGGCACCCGGGGCATTGCCGCCTCGCCCGATTTAAGCGTGAACTTCATCACAGCCCGCAAAAAGGGATAAGGCAAAAAAACTGCTTCCGGCCCCGCCGACATTTGCCCCACTGCTCCGGCTTTTTCTGTGTAATCCCCCTAAACCTCCGGGCTTTTTCTTTCCTTTTTCCCATATTCCCCCTTTTTCCGGCAGCTTTCCCGGAAGAAGCCCCGGGGCTTTTCCATAGACAGGCGGAAAGTTTTGTGGTAAACTTGGGAAGGTGAAAACAGAAAAAACCAGAGAAGATTTTCTGCTCCCCCAAAAACGGGCACAGGCCCTGCCGTAAGCCAGCCGGGGAGGAAACGGGAAAAATACGAAGAAAGGAACGGTACAGCCGCAAAAGGCTGATGCTTCATCCCTTTTGCGGGAATGCTGTACCGCATGGCGATTGTTATGTCTGGAAGAGAAGCTGTGTTGTGGGGGCGGCCTGTGCCCCCCAAAGACGACGCGCCCCGGCGCTCCATTCTACACTGCCTGCGGATGCTGGCGCCATTCCGGGAGGCCATCCCGGAATGTGAGCATGCCAGCGGGGACATGGCGGAGGGAGAGCGGCAGTTTTACGCATTTATAAAGGGCTTATACGGGGAAATGTACAGCGACCCCGCCTTTTTCCTCATCCCCCAGGGGGAATATGACGAGTACATGCAGTCCCGGCCTGCCGGGCTGGAGGAGGAAGAAGGGGAGCACAGGGCCGACCAGAAGGAGAGCCGCCTGCGCAACCGCTTCCAGCAGGCCATCCGGTTTTACGCGGCCTACTTATATGAGCTGGGCGCCCGGGCGCAGTCTTTGGAAAAGGGGGTGCTCACCCTCACCACAGCTGCCTGGCAGGAGGCGCGCAAGGCCATGGAATGGACACACCTGCGGGGGGAAAACGGGCCTCGGTTCCAGCGCCTGCAGGCTTTGGGCCTGGACGAGCGGCAGGAGCCAAAGCTGGTGTACGTCACCAGCCGGGAGTTCCCCAAAATGTTATATGGCCTGTGGGCCTTGTGCAAGGCGCCCCAGGATAAATACAGCTATATGAATTATCTGCGGGTGGACTACCGGGCGGCCCTCCAGGGCGGGCCGCAGCCCGCGGACATCTTCGCCACCCTCACCCCGGACAGGGCGCAGTCCGCCAGGATTCTGCACAGCGCCATGACAGGCCGGGGGGCGAAGCTTGTGATAAAGCCCCTGCGGGAAATCACCTCCGGGGCGCAGTGGAAAGGGGAATACCGCAAAAAGGGCAAATGCGCCGCCGGGTTTTACGCCGACCCCGACGCCTTTACCCTGTGCCTGTATTTCGGTTCCCCGGAGAAAATTTCAGAGGCAAGCGCTGCCCTGCATAAAGAAAATCCCAGGCTGGGCCTGTGGTTTGATGATAAATTCCCCCAGCGCAAATGCACCTGCCCCCACAACTGCCGGGTGCGGCTGGGGGACGGGCCGCGCCGTATCTGCGGCATGGCCTGCCGGGCGGAAATCCCGGAGCCAAGCCGGCAGGATCTGCAAACAGCCCTTTCCATTCTGGAAATGGCGGAAGGATAAATCTCGGAGTCTGTCTTTGCAAAGAGGAGGAGCATGGTATGGAAAACGGCAAAAATATTCTCGTCACAGTCCCTGTAGAGGAAACCCACATGCAAAAGCTTCAGGAAGCCGGGCCGGGGTGTGCCTTCCGGTTTAAGGCCGGGACAGCCCTGCCCTCTTTCCAGTGGGCAAAGCTGCCCTTTGAAAATCTCATAGAAACAGATCCCGTCACCCAGGAGGACATAGACTGGGCAGACATTATTTTAGGCAACGTGAAGGGGGAGAGCCTCCACGGCAGCGAAAAGCTTTTGTGGCTGCAAACCAACAGCGCCGGGGTGGAGGAATACATCAGGCCCGGGGTGCTGGCCCCTCATACGCTGCTTACAAACGCCACCGGGGCATACGGCCTTGCCATCTCCGAGCACATGCTGGCTATGGCTTTGGAAATCCTGAAAAAGCTGGAGCTGTACCGGGACGCCCAGCAGAGGGAAGCCTGGGAAAGCCTGGGGCCGGTGCGAACCATATACGGCAGCACCGTGCTGGTGCTGGGCATGGGGGACATCGGCGGGGAGTTCGGCAAGCGCTGCAAGGCCCTGGGGGCCAAGGTTATCGGCGTGCGCCGGACAGATGCCGCAAAGCCCGATTATGCCGACGAGGTGCGGCTGATTGCGGATTTGGACGCGCTTCTCCCCCAGGCGGATATTGTCGCCGTCACGCTGCCGGGAACAGAAGCCACCCGGAACATGCTGGACAGAAGGCGCTTAGGGCTGATGAAGCCCGGGGCTGTGCTTTTAAATGTAGGCAGGGGCACCATTGTGGACACAGAGGCCCTGTGCGACGCTTTGGAAAGCGGGTCCATAGCCGGGGCTGGGCTGGATGTTACCAACCCGGAGCCGCTGCCCCAGGGCCACAGGCTGTGGAAAATCCCCACAGCGGTGGTAACCCCCCACATCTCCGGGTTTTACCATCTGAAGGAAACCCACACCCGCATTGTGGATATTTTCGCCCAGAACCTCACCCGCTTCCTGAAGGGAGAGCCGCTAAAAAACCAGGTGGATTTCGCTACCGGCTACAGAAAGCTGTAAAACGCTATAAATTTTAGGATTAACCCCTTTTTTTAAAAGGGGTTGCTATGCCCCAGTGGGGCATGTCCAGCAACCGACCGAGCCGGCAGGCGAGACAAAAGTCCCAAGACCTTAGGAGGCATGGATGTGGCAGAGCATTACTTAGACAACGCCGCCACCACCCAGGTGCTGCCGGAAGCGGCAGACCGGGCGCGGGCGCTGATGGTGGAGGAGTTCGGGAATCCTTCCTCCCTGCACACCCGGGGCTATAAAGCCCGGCAGGAGCTGGAAAAGGCCCGGGCCGCTGTTGCCGGGAAGCTGGGGGTGCAGCCAGGGGAGCTTACGTTTACAAGCGGCGGCACAGAGGGGAACAACCTGGCCCTTTTCGGGGCCGCCGCTGCCCGCGGGCGGTTAGGGGATAAAATTGTCACCACCGCCATAGAACACGATTCCGTCCTGAAAGCTGTGGGGGAGCTGGAGCGCCAGGGCTTTCGGGCTGTGTATGTAAAGCCGGACAAAACAGGCCAGGTGCCCCTGGAGGCCCTGGAAGCGGCAATCGACGAAAGCACCATTCTCGTCAGCGTGATGGCAGTGAACAACGAAACCGGGGCTATCCTGCCTGTCCAGGGTTTAAGCCGGGTTATCAGGCGGAAAAAGGCCCCGGCCCTGCTGCATACAGACGGGGTGCAGGCCTTTGGGAAGCTTCCCTTTTCCCCGGCAAAATGGGGGATTGATCTGTGTACCGTCAGCGCCCATAAAATCCATGGGCCAAAGGGCGCCGGGGCCTTGTATGTAAAAAAAGGCACGCGCATCCTGCCCCGCGCCTTTGGCGGCGGGCAGGAGCGGGGCCTGCGCCCGGGCACAGAAAGCCTGCCCCTTCTGGGGGCCTTTGGGGAAGCGGCCTCCCGCCTGCCAAGGCCCCAGGAAGCCCTGCCCAGAATGCAGGCCCTGAAAGAGGCCCTTATCGAGGGCCTTTCCGCTTTGGAGCAGGTAACCGTCCATTCCCCGGAGGACGGCCTGCCCTATATTGTGAATTTTTCGGCAGGCCGGGTGCGGGCGGAAACTATGCTCCACTTCCTGGCGGAAAAAGGGGTATATGTCTCCGCCGGGTCGGCCTGCGGAAAGGCAAAGCCCAGCCATGTGCTGGAGGCCATGGGCCTGCCGGCAGGGCATGTGCGCTCTGCTTTGCGGGTAAGCTTTTCCCGGTTTTCCAGCATGGAGGACGTAAAGGCCCTGCTTGCGGCCCTGGAAGAGGGGCTTTCGCGCTTAGCAAAGGAGTGAGCCTATGGAAGGCTGGAAAATAGAAAAAGTGGAAGAACCTGAGCGCCGGGCCGCTTATACCCGCCAGGTGCTCCGCGCCCTGCCGGAGTGGTTCGGAAACCCGGAGGGCCTTTCGGAATACTGCGAAAAAGTGAAAGGCCTGTCCCTGTGGGCGGCGGTGGACGAGGGTGGCGCGCCTTTGGGCATCCTCGCCGTAACAATCCATTACAGCCGCACAGGGGACATTGTAGTGATGGGCGTCCTGCCCGGCCTGCACCGGAAGGGCCTAGGGCGGGGGCTGTATGAGGCGGCGGAAAGCTATTTCCGGCAGCAGGGCTGCGCCTGTGTGATGGTAAAAACCCTCAGTGACACAGCGGATTTCCCGCCCTATGAAGCCACCCGGCGGTTTTACAGGGGGATGGGCTTTGCGCCCCTAGTCACCCTGACGGAAATGTGGGATGAGGAAAACCCCTGCCTGATTATGCTCAAGGCCCTGGAATAAACAAAAGTGGGAGCGTGCTCGCTTATGGAAAAGGAAATAATTTTGCTGAAGCTGGGGGAAATAGCCTTAAAGGGGTTGAACCGCCGGGCCTTTGAAGACGTGCTCATAAAAAATATCCGCCGCAGGCTGAAAAGCGCGGGGGAGTTTTCCGTATACAGCCGGCAGTCCACCGTATACGTGGAGCCAAAGGATGAAAACGCGGACATGGACTTGGCTGAGGAGCGCTGCGGCAAGGTTTTCGGCGTGGTGGCCTATACCCGGGCCGGGGCGGCGGAAAAGGATCTTCTGAAAATCCGGGAAAAGGCGGCGGAATACCTGCGGGAGCCTTTGGAGGATGCCCGCACCTTTAAGGTGGAGTGCAAGCGCAGCGACAAAAAGTTTCCCTACAAGTCTCCGGAGATTTCCGCAGAGGTGGGAGGCTACCTCCTGGAAGCCTTTCCCCATTTGCGGGTAGACGTACACAACCCGGACATCACGGTGCGGGTGGAGGTGCGGGAAGCGGAAGCCTATGTCCACGCCGACCCCAGGCCCGGGGCCGGGGGCATCCCTGTGGGCACCGGGGGCAAAGGGCTAGTGCTGATAAGCGGCGGGCTGGACAGCCCTGTTGCCGCCTGGATGATGGCAAAGCGGGGGGTAGAGCTTACCGCCGTCCACTTTGCAAGCCCGCCCTACACCAGCGAGCTGGCCCACGACAAGGTGGTGCGCCTGCTGCAAAAGGTGGGGGAATATGCCGGGCGCATCAAAATGGTGACGGTAAACCTCACCCGCCTCCAGGAGGGAATCCGGGACAAATGCCCGGAGGAGCTGCACACCGTCATCCTGCGGCGCTTCATGCTCCGGGCGGCCCGGCAGGTGGCAGAGGACGAGGGCTGCGGGGCGCTTATCACCGGGGAAAGCCTGGGGCAGGTTGCCAGCCAGACCATGCAGGCCATTGCCTGCACAGACGCCGTGGCGGGCATGCCGGTGTTCCGGCCCCTTATTGGCGCGGACAAGTCGGAGATTGTGAAAACCGCCGTGAAAATCGGCACCTATGACATCTCCATTGAGCCTTATGAGGACTGCTGCACTATCTTCACCCCCAAGCATCCCCGCACAAAGCCCATCCTCCATTTTGTGGAGGACGGGGAAAAGGCCATCGACGGGGAAGCCCTGCTCAGGGAAGCGCTGGAGCAGGCGGAAGCCCGGCAAATCCTTCCGGAATTGCAAAATTAAAGAAAACTGTAAGAAATGGGACGGGTTTTTCGCAGGCTGGTGCTGTTATCATAGAATATAGAAAACACAGGGAGGTTTTGTGGGATGAAGGATGGAAAAAAGCGGAGAAAGCGGAATATTATCGGCGCGGCCGTTATGGCAGGGCTGATTTTTGCCGCCATGCCCCTGGGCGTGGCCCATTCCATGGAGGACTTGCGGGACGATGCCGAAAGCGCTTATTACTATGACAGCACAGGCTATGCCATCTATGACGGCCTGGAAAAGCGCCGGGAAGCCGCCCACAACCTGCTGACTGTGGCCCAGCGGTATACAGAGGCCCACCCGGAGATTATTTCTTACACACAGGCGCTGGAATACCAGGTGCAGGCCAATGAGAGCGCCCATGACGACACCTTTTACTGGGCGGGAGCCACCAATATGGAAATGGGCGCGGCGGCCCAAGCCCTGGCTGCGGAACTGGAAAAGCTGCCTTTAGAGGAAAAGGACAAAAAATACCCGGCCCAGATGATAGCCCAGATGCGCTCGGAGCAGGACAAAATCGAACGCAGCAGCTATAACGACGAGGCCCGGGCCTTTAACGCCCGGCTGCATTCCTTCCCGGTAAACCTTCTGCGGAACTTTACCGATGTGAAGGAGCTTATCCCCTTTGACGAGCATGGCGCTGTCGTGGAGGACACAGCGGTGCAGGAGCCTGAGCGGGACTACGCCGGGGAAGAAGCCGCGGCGGAGCAGTCCACCCGGCAGGAGGAATCCTTGGAAAGCACTGTGGAAGCCTGGGCGGAAGGCTATGCGGAGAAGATAGAGGACAGGGTGGGGCAGATTGTGGAAGACAAGCTGGACCCCTGACAGCAGGGAAGGCATAGGAAGGGAGGAATAGCCCTGTGGTAAAGAAAAAGCTTGGCAAATGGGTGCTGGGGGCAGTGGGGATGATCTGCCTGGTTTTCTGGACTGCCATGCCCGCGCTGGCGGCAGTGCCCCAGCGTCCGGCAAACAAATATGTGCTGGACGAGGCCGGGGTGCTCTCCAGCGCGACGGAGCGGGAGATTATCAAGGAAAACGAAGAGCTTTTTGAAGAGTGCGGTGCGGAAATCGTCATTGTGGCGGTGGACTTCCTGGGCGGCAAGGATATAGAAGACTATGCAAACGACCTCTTTAACACTTGGGGCATTGGCTCTTCCCAGCGCAATAACGGCATTCTGCTGGTATTGGCCATAGGCGAGGAAAATTATTACGCCACGACGGGCTATGGCCTGGAGGACTATTTTGACGGGGCCAAGTTCCAGGAGCTTTTTGACGATTACCTGGAGGAGGACTTTGCGGCAGGCCGGTATGACGAGGGCGTGGAAGCGTTCTTCGACGAAGTGCTGGACGAGGTGGAGGACTATTACGAGCGCTACGAGGACGAATACACCCAGCCCGACAGCCCTGATTATGATGAACCCTATTACAGCAGCGTGCGGCCCAGCCGCTGGAAAAGCTTCATGGGGGTTGTCTCCAACGTGGCCCGCATTGTCATTATTATGGTGGTTGTCATCATCGTGGTCCGTATCTTCAGCGGCAGGGGCCGCGGGGGACGGGGCGGCCCGCCCTATGGAGGAGGCGGAGGTGGCGGCAACTTCTGGACCGGCATGATGCTGGGCAACATGATGGGCCGGAACCGCCGATCCCACTGGGGCGCGCCCCCGCCCCCGCCGCCCCCGGGAGGCTTTGGAGGGCCGGGGCACCGCCCAGCCGGGCACCGTCCCGGCGGCTTCGGCGGCTTTACAGGCGGCGGGCGTTCCGGAGGTTTTGGCGCAGGCCGCTCTGGAGGAGGCTTTGGCGGCGGAGGCGGATTCTCCGGCGGTGGAGCCAGCCGCGGCGGCGGGGCCGGCAGGCGCTAAGAACCGGCGGCAAAGCTGCCTGAAAATCAATGGCACCCATGCTGGAACCGGCATGGGTGCATTCTATGAGGGAGAACATGTATGAAAAAATATTTCCTGTTCGATTTAGACGGCACCATAACAGACACCGGGGAGGGCATTATGAAATCCGCCCAGTATGCCCTCACTGCCTTCGGCTTCCCCCAGCAGACAGAGGCCCAACTGCGGCGGTTTGTCGGCCCGCCCCTGCAAGGCTCTTTTGAAACCTTTTATGGCCTAAGCCCTGTGGACGCCGCCCGGGCCGTAGAAAAATACCGGGAGCGCTACCGGGACAAGGGTGTTTTTGAAAGCCCCCTGTATCCGGGCATGGCGGGCTTTTTAGAGCGCCTGCGCGGCAACGCTGTGCTGTGCCTTGCCACCTCCAAGCCTTTGGTGTTTGCCCGGCAGATCTTGTCCCTGCGGGGGGTGGAGCAATATTTCACCTGCCTTTCCGGGGCAGAGCTGGACGGCGCCCGCACAGACAAGGCGGAGGTAATCGCCTATGCAAGGGAGCTGCTGGAAAACCCGCCTAAGGAGCAGATGGTGATGGTGGGGGACAGGCGGCAGGACGTTTTGGGAGCCAAGGCCCAGGGGGTGGAGAGCGTCGGCGTGCTCTATGGCTACAGCGATCCGGGAGAACTGTGGGAGGCCGGGGCCACCCACCTTGTCTCCAGCGTGGAGGAGTTGGAAGCCTTGTGTTTCTCCCTGCTTTAGAAGCTGTACCAATAGGCTCCTGCACAAATCTTTTCGGGAAATTTAGCGGGCTTCTGTGTTAGAAATCCTCGAAGACCGACAGGTCTTCTTGCGGTTTCCGCCTTAAACCCCACAAAATTTCCTCGAAAATCTTCGCACCAATCCTATCGGTACAGCTTCTTAGAGCAGAAAGTTTCTCCAGGCGCCCTTTTTGTACAAAAGCACTTGCCTGGACAGGATTTCCAAGGTATAATAAGGATATATCGGTGCGGGGCGGATGCCCCTATACTAACAGACAAGGAGAGACTGTTATGCTGCAGCAGGTTATGACCGCCCCCGGAAAAATCGAGTTCCGCGAAATCCCCACGCCAGAACCCCAGCCCGGGGAGGCCCTCATAAAAATCATGAAAATCGGCGTGTGCGGCTCCGACATCCACGTATACCACGGGGAGCACCCCTTCACAAGCTATCCCGTCACCCAGGGCCACGAGGTTTCCGGCCTGGTGGAAAAGCTGGGGGAGGGGGTGACAACCCTCACCGTAGGCCAGAAGGTCACCATCCAGCCCCAGGTGGTGTGCGGGGAATGCTATCCCTGCCGCCATGGGAAATATAACCTCTGCGAAAGCCTGAAGGTAATGGGCTTCCAGACCACAGGCGTGGCCTCTGAATATTTCGCTGTAGACGCGAAAAAGGTCACCCCCCTGCCGGAGGACATGAGCCTGGACGAGGGCGCCATGATAGAGCCTTTGGCTGTGGCAGTCCACGCGGTGCGCCGGGCCGGGGACGTAACCGGGCAGGACATCTGCGTGCTGGGCGCCGGGCCTATCGGCATCCTGGTGGCCCAGGCCGCCAAGGGCATGGGCGCTAGGCGGGTGATGGTAACAGATGTAAGCAGCCTGCGCCTTGATAAGGCCAAAGAGTGCGGGGCCGACTTCTGCATCAACACAAAGGAGAAGGATTTCGGGGAAGCCCTTACAGAGTGCTTTGGCCCGGACAAGGCCGACGTGATTTACGACTGTGCCGGCAACAACATCACTATGGGACAGGCCATTGCCCACGCCCGCAAGGGCAGCACCATCATCCTGGTGGCGGTGTTTGCAGGGCAGGCCTCTGTGGACTTGGCAGTGCTCAACGATCACGAGCTGGATTTAAACACCTCCATGATGTACCGCACAGAGGATTACGCCGCGGCCATTGAGCTGGTAAACCAGGGCAAGGTGTCCCTTGCGCCCTTAATCTCCAAGCATTTTGCCTTCAAGGATTACCTGGAGGCCTATAAGTTCATCGACGAGAACCGGGAATCTACCATGAAAGTCATTATCAACGTCCAGGCAACGTAACGTTGCATCTAAGACGCGAGAAACGTGAGTGGGAACTTTCCGCTGCGGAATGATATTCCGCGCTTACGTGAGCCATCGCGTGTCCGGGGTACTCCCGATGGTGTAAATTGGTTTTTGGGTCATAACATTCCCAAAGGGAATGTTTGCCCTTCTTTGCAAAAAGGTTTGTGGGGTGTGGGGCGAAGCCCTACGGCCTTGACCTTAGGAGGTAGTGTTTTGTTAAAGCGGCGGCAGGGAGAGAAAAACTACTATATACGGGCGTTTGTGCTGGGGCTGGGACTGTCGTTTCTGGTGTTCATCCCCTTCATGGCCATAGACGGCGGGCGCTTCCTGTTTTACGGGGACTTCAACGTACAGCAGGTGCCTTTTTACCGTCTGGCCCACGACGCCATCCGATCCGGGCAGCTTGGCTGGAGCCAGCACACAGACCTGGGCGCAAACTTCATCGGATCCTATTCCTTCTACCTTTTAGGCAGCCCCTTCTTCTGGCTTACCATCCCCTTCCCCTCGGAGTGGATGCAGTACATGATGGGGCCGCTGCTCATCCTGAAGTTTGCCTGCGCCAGCCTCACCGGGTACATTTACCTGCACCGCTATACCAAAACCCCGGACACAGCCCTCATCGGTTCCATCCTCTATGCCTTTTCCGGGTTTTCCATCTATAATATTTTCTTTAACCATTTCCACGAGGCCATTGTGTTCTTCCCCCTGCTGCTGGCAGCCCTGGACGAATACATGGCAACCCGCCGCCGGGGGCTTTTTGCCCTGGCGGTTGCGGCCTGCTGCTTTGTGAATTATTACTTTTTTGTGGGCCAGGTCACCTTCACCCTCATTTATTTCTTCCTGCGTATGCTGTGGGGGGACTGGCGGCTCTCCTTCCGGGACTTCCTCTTCCTGGCTTTGGAAGCTGTGCTGGGAGTGGGCATTTCCTGCGCTTTGCTTGTCCCCTCCATCCTGGCTGTGCTGCAAAACAGCCGCACAGGAAACATCATCAACGGCTGGAACGCGGTGCTCTATAACAAAAACCAGCGGTATCTCCACATTCTGGAGTGCTTCTTCTTCCCGCCGGATCTCCCCGCCCGGCCCAACTTCACCCCGGAGTCCGAGTCCCGCTGGGCCTCCCTGGGGGCCTGGCTGCCCCTCTTCAGCATGTCGGGGGTTATCGGCTGGCTCCAGCTAAGGCGGAAGCACTGGCTGAAAAAGCTTTTATGGACGCTTTTCTTCATGGCATTGGTGCCAGGGCTGAATTCTGCCTTCCAGATGATGAACAGCGCCTACTATGCCCGGTGGTTCTACATGCTCACCTTGATGATGGCCCTTGCCACTGTCATGTCCCTGGAGGAGGAGCGGGTGGACTGGAAGCGTTCCCTTGTCTGGACCCTCTCCATCACCCTGGGCATTACGGCTGTGGTGGGCTTCACGCCGGTTTCCGAAACTGTGGACGGGGAGCAGAGCGTCTCCTTTGGGCTTATGCAGTATCCCACCCGCTTCTGGAGCTATGCCGCCATTTCCCTCATCTCCCTGGCCGCCCTGTTCTATGTGTTCACCTTCCGGCGGGACAGCCGCCGATCCTTCCAGCGGGGGACTATATGGGCCGCGTCCATTGTCTCGGTGCTGTATTCCATTTTCTTTATTGCCCTGGGCAAAACCCAGTCGGACTACACCTGGGATCACCTCATCCCTTATTCCTTAAACGGCGGCGCCTCCATCGACCTGCCGGATCTGCAGCAGTGCCGCTCAGACTTTTATGAGTCTGTGGACAACGCGGGCATGTTCTGGAAAGTCCCCACCATCCAGGCTTTCCACAGCGTGGTGCCCGGATCTGTCATGGAGTTTTACAGCTCTGTGGGGGTGCAGCGGGATGTGGCCTCCCGCCCGGAAACCAGCCACTACGGGGTGCGGGCGCTGACCTCTGTCCACTGGCTTTTCGACGACGACCACGACAGCGACTACTTTGCCGGGGAGGATTCCTCCGAACCCCTTATGCCCGGCTGGGCCTATTATGGCAACGCCAACGGCTTCGATATCTGGGAAAACCAGTATTACATCCCCATGGGCTTTTCCTATGACTACTATATCACCCGCAGCGAGTATGAAAAGCTCAGCAAGGGCACAGACTCCACAGCAGGGGACAGGGAGCTTGCCATGCTGCGGGCAGTGGTGCTGGAGGACAAGGACGTGCAGGACTTTGAGGGGCTTCTCACCCACCTGCCCCCGGAAAACCGGGCCTTCAACCAAAGCCTCTATCCCCAGGACTGCCTGGACAGGGCGGCCTCTGCCTGCCAGTCCTTCCAGTATACCCGCACAGGCTTTTCCGCCACCCTGGATACGGACACCGAGGAGCTGGTGTTTTTCAGCGTGCCCTATGAACCGGGATGGTCTGCCCGGGTAAACGGCGAGCCGGCAAAAATCACCAGGGTGAACGTGGGCTTTATGGCAGTGGTGGTGCCGGTGGGGGAACAGGTGCAGATCGAGTTTACCTACCGCACCCCCGGCCTGACAGCCGGCATACTGGGATCCCTGCTTTCCCTGGGCCTTCTGGCAGCTTACCTGGTTTTGGCCCGCCGCCTGAAGGAGAAGCCCCAGTCTCCGGCCCCCCGCTTTATGCGCCTGGAGCCTTTCTCCGAATATGAAAAGCGGCACAGGGCCACCTTCCTGCGGCCCGGAGCTATGATTCCCCATTTCCCCCGGCAGGCGGCCCTGCCCCCGGAGGATCCGCAGCAGGAAGTCCAGCTTCCGGGCGCAGGGGAAAAAGACCCCGCCCCTGTGGAATATGCAGAGCGGGTAGACCTTGACACGCCGGAGGAAGCGCCTGAGGGGGAAATCCCCGGGGAGGAAGTCCCAGGGGTGGAAACCTCCGGGGAGGAAGCCCCGGAACAACAGGAGGAACCGAAGCTATGAACCCAACTGTATATTTCGTCATCCCCTGCTATAACGAGCAGGAAGTGCTGGAAGAAACGGTCAAGCGCCTGACCGCCAAAATGGATTCTATGCGGGAGCGGGGCCTTGCAGGCGACAAGAGCCGCATCCTGCTGGTAAACGACGGCAGCAAGGACAAAACCTGGGAGATTATCACCCGGCTCCACGAGGAAAACGGCTATGTGGAGGGGGTAAAGCTTGCCCACAACCGGGGCCACCAGAACGCCTTGTTCTGCGGGCTGATGACGGCCATGCCCCTGTGCGACTGCGCCATCAGCCTGGACGCGGATTTGCAAGATGATGTGGACGCCCTGGACAAGTTTGTGGAAAAATTCCTGGAGGGCTGCGACGTGGTGTACGGGGTGCGCAACAAGCGGGACACAGACACCTGGTTCAAGCGCACCACAGCCGAGGGGTATTATAAGATTCTCCACCTGCTGGGAGTAGACGTGGTGTTTAACCATGCGGATTACCGCCTGATGAGCCGCCGGGCCTTGGAGGCCCTGTCGGAGTATAAGGAAGTAAACCTGTTCCTGCGGGGCATGGTGCCCCTTATCGGCTATAAGAGCGACTATGTGTATTACGACCGCCACGAGCGCTTTGCCGGGGAATCCAAATACCCCCTGAAAAAGATGATAGCCCTGGCCTTGGACGGCATCACCAGTTTCAGCGTGAAGCCCTTAAAGCTTATCTCAAACTTCGGCGTCATTGTGTCCATCCTCAGCGTGTTCGGCCTGCTGTATGCCCTCATCTCCTATTTTGCCGGCTGGGCCGTTTCCGGCTGGACTGCCATTGTCTGTTCCATCTGGCTTTTAGGGGGCCTGCAAATGCTGTGCCTGGGGGTAGTGGGCGGCTATGTGGGGAAAATCTACAGCGAGGTGAAAGCCCGGCCCCGTTACCGGGTGGAGGAATTTTTACAGCAGCCGCCGGAGGAATAAACCTCCCTTTATGGAAATTACAATTTTGTAACTAGATGACAAATCGTTTACAAAACAACAGGTTTTTCCCAAGTTTTATCTGATTTTTATCATTATTCACACTCTGTTCACATTTTTTCTGTGGGAAAATCGTCAGAGGGAAGGAGCGGCATGGGAAAAAAGAAATACGCCCTGATTGCTGGGGGCTTGGTGTGTCTGGCGCTTTTTGGGGCGCTTTACTACCTGCAAGGGGAAAGGGACAAGCCCTATACCTTGTCCACCTTTGCCATGGGTTCCTATATCCAACAGACCGTATACGGCAAAGGGGGAGAAGAAGCCGCCGCCCAGGCCGCCCAGGAGATTGGGGCGCTGGAAAACCGCATCTCCTGGCGCAGGGAGCACAGCGACATCGCCCTCTTAAACGCTTCCGCCGGAAGCGGCCCTGTGCCCTTGGATCCCGCCACAGAAAGCCTTTTGGAAATGGCCCTGGAGGTGGGGGAAAAGAGCGGCGGCGCCTTTGACGTGACCATCGCCCCGGTAAGCCGCCTGTGGGATTTTGACGAAAATCCACGTCTGCCTGAAACAGGGGAGTTGGCAGCGGCCCGGGCATTGGTGGACTACAGGCAGCTTTCCCTCAGCCCCCAGGGGGCCTCTCTCCCTGAGGGCATGGCGGTTGACCTGGGGGCGGCAGGAAAGGGCGCGGCCTGCGACAAGGCCCTGGCTGTGTACCGGGAGGCAGGGCTTGCAGGAGGCGTGGCCGCCGCCGGAGGCAGCGTGGGGCTTTACGGGAAAAAGCCTGACGGCTCCCTGTGGCAGGTGAGCGTGCGGGATCCCTGGGGCGCCGGCTCGGTAGGGGTGCTGGAGCTGGAGGAGGGCTTCGTGTCCACCTCGGGCAGCTATGAAAAAACCTTCCAGCAGGACGGCGTCACCTACCACCATCTGATAGACCCCAAAACCGGATATCCGGCGGAAAGCGGGCTGGTTTCCGTAACTGTGTGCAGCGGTTCCGGTGCTTTAAGCGACTGCCTTTCCACCGCCTGCTTTGTTTTGGGGGAAGAAAAGAGCCAGCCCCTTTTGGAAAGCTTTTCGGCCCAGGCCCTTTTCATCCATGAGGATGGCAGCATAGCCTGTACCCCTGGCCTGGAGGAAGCTTTTACACCCCACAGCCCCGGGGATTTGGCGGCAGACAAGCCCTGAAAGCTTGCGGGAAAAGGAGGCAGGCATGGCAAGGTTTTTTATCACAGATACCCCTTCCAGCCCATACTTTTTAGGCGGCGGGGAGGGCCTTCACGGGGCGAAGGCTTTGCGCCTGCGGCCTGGGGAGGAAGTTACCCTGTGCGACGGGGCAGGGACGGATTATCCCGGCGTGGTGGAGCGGGTGGAAAAAGACGGCCTGTGGCTGCAGGTGGGCGAAGGCGCGGCAAACCGGGCAGAGCCTTCTGTGCAGATAACGGTGTGCCAGTGCCTTCCCAAAGGGGACAAGCTGGACACGGTGGTGCAAAAGGCAGTGGAACTGGGGGCCTGTGGCCTTTGGCAGGTGGAAAGCGCCCGGTGCGTGGTCAGGCTGGACAGGAAGCAGGCGGAAAAAAAGACCGCCCGGCTTCGGCGCATTGCCCTGGAGGCCGCCAAGCAGAGCGGCAGGGGCATAGTGCCCCGGGTGCGGGAGCCGGTACCCTTTGGGCAGGCCCTCCGGGAGGCGGCAGAAAAGGGGGACGTGCTCTTTTTTTATGAAAAGGGCAAACACAGCCTCAAAGAGGCCCTGGAGACGGCAGGGGACAGGCTGTTCCTCTTTATCGGGCCAGAGGGGGGCTTTACCCCGGAGGAGGCGGCGCTGGCGGAAAGCATGGGCGCAAAGCCCTTGACATTGGGCAGGCGGATTCTCCGCACAGAAACCGCCCCGCTGGCAGCTTTGGCGGCGATTTTGTACCAGCGGGGCGAAATGGAAGGGTAGGGCAGCCATATGGGCGGACGGGCGAAAAACGTGTTGATCACCGGGGCTTCCGGGGGAATTGGCAGGGCCATGGCGGCGGCTTTCGCGGAAAAGAGCTACGGGGTGGCTATGGTGTGCCACAGCCACCCAGAGCGGGCCAGGGATCTTGCGGAAAAGACCGGGGCCGCTGTGTTTTCCTGCGACGTTTCCCGGGAAGAGGAAGTAGAGCGCCTTTTCGCGGCGGCAGAGGAGGCTTTCGGGTGTATAGACGTGCTGGTGAACAGCGCCGGCATTTCCTGGCGGGGGCTTTTCACAGACATGTCCCTGGCAGAGTGGGAGCGTGTTTTCGCTGTGAACACCCGAGGGGTGTTTTTGTGTACCCGCCGGGCGCTGCCCCCCATGATTCGCCGGAAGCGCGGCTGTATTATCAATGTCAGTTCCATGTGGGGCCAGCAGGGGGCTTCCTGCGAGGCGGCCTATTCCGCTTCCAAGGCGGCGGTGATTGGACTCACCCAGGCCCTGGCCCAGGAGGAAGGGCCTTCCGGCATCCGGGTAAACTGCATCTGCCCTGGGGTAATCGACACCCCTATGAACGGAATCCTTTCTCCGGCGGACATAGCCGTTCTGGCCCAGGACACCCCTTTGGGGCGCACTGGAACACCGGAGGAGGTGGCCCACGCGGCCCTGTTCCTGGCGGAAAACGAGTTTGTCACAGGGCAGGCCCTGGGCATAAACGGGGGATTCCTGCTCCGATGAGGGCGGGGGAATAGGGGCAGAGAGAAAAGCTGTGGGTTCCCTGCCTGTTTTCTTGTAATTTCCCGGCGCATATGATATAATAGCCACAAGCTGTTATACTTGTTTTTTGGCCGCAGCTTGGCGGCGTGTTATGGAAATAAGCCCAAGGGGGCTTTGAAGGCAAAGGGGGCTGGGAGGAAACATGGCAAGCAAACTATGCATGAACTGCTTTGCAGGCTACCGTCCGGAGGTGGACGGCAGCTTTTGCCCGGAATGTTCCTGGGACAACAGCAAGCCCCAGGTGACAGAGGGCCTCCGGTTCCAGACGGTGCTGGCCTCCCGGTACGTTATCGGGCGGGTGCGCTCCATGAACAGCGAGGGCATCACTTACATGGCCCTGGATCGTGCCAGCCAGAAAACCGTTACCATCCGGGAGTTTTATCCCCGGCCCCTGGCTTCCCGTAGGCAGGATCAGTCCGTTGCCCCGGGAAAAGAGAACCAGGCTGTGTTTGACAAATATGCTGATGAGTTTTTAGAATTGGGGAAGGGCGTAAGCCGGCTGCGGGAGCTGACGGTGATAGAGTCTGTGCTGGACATTTTCGAGGAAAACGGCACAGTGTATACAGTCTACCGCTATACGCCCACTGTGTCCCTGCGCAGTTACATTGAAAACAACGGCAGGCTGGGCTGGAACGAAGTGAACCGGATGTTCATGCCGGTGCTCACAGCCCTGGGGCTTATCAACTCCTTGGGCATTTCCCACCTGGGCATTTCCCCGGACACCCTGCGGGTGACGAAGGAGCGCAATCTGCTGCTGACAGGCTTTTGCATTAAGGCCGTCCGGCGGGCCGGATCCCCTATCCCGGCGGATTTGGATCCGGGCTGCGCCGCCATTGAGCAGTACAGCTCCAAGGCCCTGTGCAGCGAGGGCAGCGACGTGTATGCCTTGGGGGCCTGTATGCTCTATGCCCTCACAGGCCGTCCCCCCAAGGAAGCGCCGAAGCGCCTGGAGGATCCCCGGCTGCTGATTGCCAAGGATGTGATGAAAACCCTGCCTCCCTTTGCGGTGACAGCTATTGCCAACTCCCTGCAGGTGAAGCAGGGCCAGCGCACCGGCAGTTTCGAGCGCTTCCGCAGCGAGCTTTCCGCTGCCCCGGCCCTGGTGGAGGAAATTGACCAGACAGACGCCATCCGCCGCCTGCCGCCTATCAACATGAGCCTGCCCCAAAACCGGGGGCTGCCTCCGGTGGCGTGGCTTATCGGATCCTGCGTGGTAACATTGGTGGCCCTGGTGATTGTAGCCTCAGCCTGGCTGGGGGACAGGGGCATGTCCTTTGGGGACTTGGGCCAGCTTTTTGACGGTACGGTTGCCGCCCAATCCGCCATAGAGGTGCCCAACATGCTCAACCAGAGCTATGAGGACTGGGAGAAGAAAATCAAGGACGGGGAGTATGATCTGCAGCTAAAAATTTCCTCCCGGTCTTTCAGCAGCACCATTGACGAGGGCAATATTATCAGCCAAAGCCCCTTTGCGGGGGAGGAGGCCAAGCCTGGGGACACCATTGTGGTGACGGTGAGCAAGGGCGCTGCCACCCGGGCCTTGCCAGAGATAAAAGGCGTAAGCTTTGCGGAACTGCAGGAGCTTTTAAGCGGCAACGGCTTTGTGCCCATGCGCCAGGAGGAGCACAGCGATGACATTGGCCCGGGCTATGTGATACGCTATGTGGATCACGAGCCGGGGGATTCCCTGGACTATGGGGCCACAGTGACAGTGGTGGTCAGCGCCGGGCCGGAGGCGGAGGGGGGAGAGCCTGTCAGCCAGGGAGAAGGGGGCGAACCGCCTCCCGGAGAATAAAGTTCTAAATAAAGAAAAAGGGCCGGCTGGAGTTTCCCAGCCGGCTTTTTAGTATTTCTCAGAAGCTGTACCGATAGGATTGGTGCGAAGATTTTCGAGGAAATTTTGTGGGGTTCAAGGCGGAAACCGCAAGGATTACTTTCGTATTTCGAGGATTTCCAACACAGAAGCCCACTAAATTTCCCGAAAAGGTTTGTGCAGGGGCCTATTGGTGCAGCTTCTTATTTCCCTCCTTGCCCACAGCCACCAAAAAGGCGGCGCAGAGCAGAAGCAGGGAAAGCCCGCCTGCCGCTGTGCCGGAAAAGGCCTGCACAGTCCCTATGGGCGCGGCAGTTTCCAGGGTTCCCCCGGGCAGCAGCCTGCACAGAAGCTGGCAGCAGATTGCGGAAAGCAGCCCGTGGATCAGCCGGAACAGGAAGAAAAGCCACTTTTTCACAGGGAACTCCCCGGGGAACATGGCGAACACCTGCAAATGGACGCACAGCCCGCCAAAGGCCAGGCCAAAGGCGTATAAGGGCAGGCCAGCGTGGAACCGGACGGCATCCCCCACGCCGCCGGTAACCTCCAGCAGGAAGGAGAGGGCCGCCGCTGTTTCCAGGGGCGTAAGGAAGCTTTGAGCGTCCAACAGCCGGACTAGGGCCTGATAAGCCCCTGTGGCGTGAAGCAGGGTGGAGAGGGCGCCGAAGCTTACAATGCAGGCGCACATGATAAGCATGCTCTGAGCCGCACCGGAGACAGAGCGCACCAGCGCCCCGCCTGTTTTTATGGGGCGGGCCTCCTGCTTTTTTGGGGGGATTTTTCCCCGCAGGCCGGAAAGCAGGCCCAGCAAAAGGCCGGAGAGGGTGACGGAGAAAAACAGCAGCCAGCCGGCCTGGTAGCTGCCCAGCACGCCGCCCCCCAAATAGGTGACCACAAAAGCTGTGCCGGGATTCACGCAGAAAAGCATCATGCGCCCGGCCTGCTCCCGGGTGATTTTCCCCTGCTCCAACAGCAGCGCCGCGCTGCGGGCCCCGGCAGGGTATCCTCCTAAAAAGCTCATGATAACAGGGGCGGCGCAGCACTTTGGCAGCCGGAACCCCCACCGGGTGGGGAGGGCCAGGGGCCTGCCCAGCAGCTCCCCGGCCCCGGACTGCACCATGAGGCAGCTAAGCACCATAAAGGGGAACAGGGAGGGGATGAGTGCTGTCAGGCAGTACAGCACGCTTGCCCGCACCCCGTCCTTTACCTCCTCCGGGAAGGACAACAGGGCCATGGCCAGGAGAAGCACCCCCAAAGCCCCCAGCACCCCCGGTATCCGCCTGCACAGCCTGCGCGCCATTTCCATTAAGAACCCCTCCTTTGTCCATCTACAGGATATGGGAAAAACCGGGGATACATGCCGCCTGCCACACATATTATTACCCGACGGCAAAAAAACTTTTGGGAGGGATGGCATGGAGCAGGGGAAAGGCGGCACGCTGATTACGCTTACAGGCAACCGCTCCGCTGTGGTGGACGGCTGCGACGGCATTATCGACTATGACGCGGAAAAAATCCTCCTGCGGGCGGGCAGGCTCACTGTGCGCTTTGGGGGCCGGGATCTGGCTTTGCGCAGGCTGACAGAGAACTCCGCTGTGATAGAGGGATTTATTTCCCAGGTGGAATATATGGTATAGGGAAGGGGCTGGGTGCTTTGCTGGAAAAGGTGTTTCATCTGCTTTCAGGGTATGCGGAATTTCAGGTGGAGGGGGACGGCCCCCGATTTTTTAACATAACCGCCAAAAGCCGCATCGGGCTTTGGGGCTACCGCCGCCGGGAGGGGCTGCCTGTGGCCCGGATAAAGGCCCGGGAATATAAAAAGCTGCGGGGGGTGTACAGGCGCAGCGGGTCCAGGCCCCGCCTGCTGAAAAAGCGGGGCGCCCCCTTTTTGATCCACAGGCTGGAGGCCCGGAAGGGGCTGCTGCTGGGGGCGCTTTGCGGCGGGGCGCTGTACTGGTTCCTCTCCGGGTTCCTGTGGGGGGTGTCGGTGACAGGGACACAGCTTATGCCGCCTTCCAGGGTGCTGGAGGCCGCTGCCCGCCAGGGGCTTTACCAGGGCTGTGCCCAGCGAGAGATGAATCCCCGGGGCGCGGCCCTGGGGATTTTATCGGAGCTGCCGGAGCTGAGCTGGGCTGGCATCAGCACAGACGGCTGCTTTGCGGAGATTGCCGTAAAGGAAGGGGAGCCAAAGCCCCAGCCAGAGGAAGAGGCAGGGTGGTCAAACATTGTGGCCTCCCGGGAGGGGAAGGTGGTGGAGATACAGGCCCAAAGCGGCAGGCCAGAGGTAAAGCTGGGGGAAGCGGTAGAACGGGGTCAGCTTTTAATTTCCGGGCTGTATGAGGAGGAGCAGGATCCCTGGGCAGAGCCGAACCCCAATCCTCTGCAGGTGACTGGCCCGGCCCGGGGCAGTGTAACGGCGGAAACATGGCGCACCTTTACCGTGCAGGTCAGCGGCATGAAAAAAGAGTGGGTGGAAACAGGGGAGACGGAAAGCAGCTATTCCCTCTACCTTTTGGGCCTGCGCCTGCCCCTAAGCCTGCCCCTGGCCCCGGGAGAAGGCCGGGCCTACCGGGAAGAGCACCCGCTAAAGGCGCTGGGCACAAAGCTGCCCGTTTCCCTCCGGAGGGAAGCCCGGATTGTATGCGCCCAGCAGGAGCGGGCTTTAACAGAGGAGGAGCAGAAGGCCCAGGCCCTTTTAAAGCTGCGGGAAATCCAGCGAGGGGAGATTGCCCCTGGGGGCCGGGTGCTGGAGGAAGAGCTGGAATTCCATTTCACAGAAGGCATGTGCATTTTAGAGGCCAAGTGCCTTTGCCGGGAAGAAATTGGGGAGCTACAAAAAGTTTTGGTGGATTAGACGGAAGATGGGGATAAATTTTATACAGATTTCATAGGATTTTCTCTTGAACACTTGTTTTTCCTTGTGGTATAATAACTGTACAACAGTTATTATGCTTGATTTTAAATTGCCCCGCCCGGTTTTGTCTGCCGCGCAGGCGGAGGGCAGGCAAAAAGCAAGGAGAAGTGTATTTGGAACAGAGGATCAATGTAGACAGGCTGGAGCAGGCTGCCGAGCTTTTCGGCAGCTTTGACAGCAATGTGCGTCTGATAGAACAGGAATATGGCGTGCAGGTGCTTTTCAGGGATACAGAGCTGAAAATCAGCGGGGACGACCCGGAAAAGGTAGACCGGGCATACCGCACCCTGCAAAGCCTTATCACCCTTATTGGCAGCGGAGAAGCCCTTACGGAGCAAAACGTGCGGTACTGCATCCGCATGGTGGCAGAGGACAGTGAGCAGCAGGTGCAGCGCCTTGCCGGGGACTGCATCTGCATCACCAGCAAGGGCAAGCCTATCAAGCCCAAAACTGTGGGCCAGCGCACCTATTGCGACAATATCAAGGACAACACCATTACCATCGGGGTAGGCCCTGCCGGCACAGGCAAAACCTACCTTGCGGTAGCTATGGCTGTCACAGCCTTCCGGGCCCAGGAGGTAAACCGCATTATCCTCACCCGTCCGGCAGTGGAGGCCGGGGAAAAGCTGGGCTTTTTGCCTGGGGATTTGCAGCAGAAGGTGGATCCCTATCTGCGGCCTTTATATGACGCCCTTTTCGACATGCTGGGGGCGGAAACCTACCAGCGCTATGTGGAGCGGGGGAACATTGAGGTGGCGCCCCTGGCCTATATGCGGGGCCGCACCCTGGACGACAGCTTCATCATCCTGGACGAGGCCCAGAACACCACCGGGGAGCAGATGAAAATGTTCCTCACCCGGCTGGGCTTTAATTCAAAAATGGTTATCACAGGGGACGTGACCCAGATAGACCTGCCCGACGGCAAGCGCTCCGGCCTGAAGGAGGCGGTGCGGGTGCTGCGGGGGGTGGAGGATATTGCCATCTTCAAGTTTACGGAAAAAGACGTGGTGCGCCACAGGCTGGTGCAGGACATTATCCGGGCCTACGAGCGGGCCGGGCGCGCCAATAAATAAGTGAAAGGGAGAACCCATATGGAGAAGCTAAAGGTCATCATTTCCAACCGCCAGAAGCAAGTGAAGATCCCCACCGGGGTGCGGATGCTCATCCGCCGGTGCTGCCATGCGGTGCTGCTGCTGGAGCACTTTCCAGACTCCGCTGAAATCAGCGTCTCCTTTGTGGATAACGAGCAGATCCGGGAGATGAACAGCCAATACCGGGGCAAGGATGCCGTAACCGACGTGCTGTCCTTTCCCATGGGAGAGGACGGGCACTATGATGTCAACCATGAAACCGGGGCAAAAATTTTGGGGGACATTGTGCTCTCTGTGCCCAAGGCCATGGAGCAGGCCAATCTTTACGGGCACTCTTTAGAGCGGGAAATTGGGTATCTTACGGCCCACTCCATGCTGCATCTTTTGGGCTATGACCACGAGGACGGGGGCCTTGCCCGGGTGCGGATGCGGGAAAAGGAAGAGCTGGTGATGAGCCAGTTAGGCCTGCCCGCCAGCAGCAGCTACACCGATGCGTAAGCAGCGGCGGTTTTTCCACAGCTTTAGGGACGCAGGGCGGGGGATAGGAAGTTGCCTGCGGACAGAGAGGAACATGCGGGTACACCTGGGGGCCTGTGTGCTGGTGGTGCTTCTGGCGGCGTGGCTGGGCGTGGGCCGGGAGGAATGGGCCTGCCTGCTGCTTGCCATGGGCATGGTGACGGCAGCCGAAGCTGTGAACACAGCTATAGAGGGGCTGTGCGACTTTATAGAGGAAGGGCATAACGCCCAGATTGGAAAAATCAAGGATATAGCGGCAGGGGCTGTGCTGCTGGCGGCGGTTTTCGCGGCGGCAGTGGGCGCAGTGGTTTTCCTGCCGCGGCTTTTGGGCTGCATTGAGATGCTGCAGCGGTATATATAATGTATAAGGATGGTTTAAAAATGGAATATGAATTCGATTCAAGGGGGGCAGAGGGCAGCTCTGCCCTTATCGCCATTGTAGGGCGGCCCAATGTGGGCAAGTCCTCCCTTCTCAACCGGCTTATCGGGGAGAAAATCGCCATTGTCTCCCCAAAGCCCCAAACCACCCGCACCCGCATTATGGGCGTGCTGACAGTGGAGGGGGATCAACTGGTGTTTATGGACACCCCGGGCCTCTTAAAGCCCCGGAACTCCCTGGGGGATTTTATGGTGAAATCTGTCACCAGCACAGTGGATGGGGTGGATGCCTGCCTGCTGGTGACAGAGGCAGGGGCACCTGTGTCCAAGGCGGACGAGGAGCTGATAAAGCGCTTTCGCGCAGCCGGGGTGCCCGCTGTGCTGGCAATCAACAAAATCGACCTTTTGGAGGACAAGACCCGGCTGATGGCCCAGATTGCCGGCTACAGCCAGCTTTATAATTTCCGGGCCGTAGTGCCTGTCTCCGCCCGGGACGGCAGCGGCATGGAGGCCCTGCTTTCCGAGCTGCGGGGCCTTACAGCCCCTGGGGGCTGGCTTTTCTCTGAGGACACCCTCACCGACCAGCCGGAGCAGGTGATTGCGGCAGAGCTGGTGCGGGAAAAAGTGCTGCGGCTTTTTGAGCAGGAGGTGCCCCATGGGGTGGCTGCCGTTACGGAGCACATGGAGGAGGAAGGGGACTTGCTCACCCTCCACGTGACGATTTTTTGCGAGAAGCAGAGCCATAAGGGAATGCTTATTGGCAAGGGCGGGCAGATGCTGAAGAAAATCGGTACCATGGCCCGGGGAGACTTGGAAAAATTTTTCGGCTGCAAGGTGAATTTGCAGCTTTGGGTGAAGGTGAAGGAGGACTGGCGGCAGAGGCCCCAAACCCTCCAAAGCCTGGGCTTCTCCCAGCAGAACCTGGAACTTTAAGAATGGAGTCCTAAGCACAAACCGGGCGCGGATTCTGCCGGAGCCTGTCGAACAAAGATATTTTTTCCTTTCATAGCAGGCGCAAAGCTGCAAATACTTTTTGTGCAAAGCAATTTGGATGTGTTCCTATAAAGCCCAACTTATAGGAACACATCCTGCGCAGAAACCTGCGCCGGAAGGAGGAAGCCTTTGTGGACGAGAAACAGGCATGGGTATGCTTTGCCCATTCGGGGAAGATAGAGGATTACATCCGGTATGCACAGCTTAAGAACCGGGCAGGAGAAGGACAGTGCATGGCACAGGAGGGACAGCGTGCAGGTAAAAACCCAGGGGCTTATCATCCGGGAACAGCCGGTAGGGGAGAGTGACCGGCTGGTTACCGTGCTTACAAAGGACGAAGGCGTGGTGCGGGCCTTTGCCCGGCGGGCCAAAAGCCTGAAAGACAGCAAAAATGCCGCTACAGGCCTTTTGTGCTATTCCCGCCTGAACCTGTATAAGGGGCGGGAAAAATACATAATCAACGACGCCTTCCCCATCGAGGTGTTTTTCGGCCTGCGGAAGGACATCACCGCCCTGGCCCTGGGGCAGTATTTCTGCTCCCTGGCGGCGGAACTGGTGCCCGAAGGGGTGGAGAGCGAAGCCTATCTGCGGCTGGTGCTCAACGCCCTGCATTTTTTGTGCGAGGGCACAAAGCCCCAGGTTCTTTTAAAGCCCATTGTGGAGCTGCGGATGCTCTCTGTGGCGGGGTTTATGCCGGATCTGGTGGGATGCTCCCGCTGCGGGGCCTATGAGGCCGACCCTATGGCCTTCCAGGTGCAGGAGGGGAATATTTGCTGCAAGGCCTGCGGGGGGGAAGGGTACCTGCTCTCCCCGGCGGCGCTGACCGCCATGCGGCACATCATCTACACGGATTTTGAAAAGCTTTTTTCCTTCAGCCTCTCAGAGGGGGCGGCAAAGGAGCTTGGGGAGACTGTGGAGGCCTATACCGTGCAGGTGCTGCAAAAAAGGCCCCAGACCTTGGATTTTTATAACAGCTTGCGGTAGGCTTTAAGGAGGCAGACATATGCTGAAAAAATATTTGCAGGAGGGCTGTACGATCAAGGTGATTGGGGACAGCCTTGCCGCGGGTTCGGGCAGTTCCGGCATGGTGCAGACCGGGGAACTGATTTTTGCCGACGCCATAGGCGCTTATTACCGCCGGGAGGCCCCCAGAAGCTGGTGGGGCCTGCTGCAAAAATACCTGCAGGAGCGGTATCCCAAAAGCAGGGTGGAAAACCGGGGCTGCGGCGGGGCCTTTTCCTGCCAGATTGCAGAACAGCTTCCCCGGCTGGTTTCTCCGGAGGATCAGGTGGTGCTCCTGCTTTTCGGGGTGAATGACCGCAAGCGCCCAGAGGGCATGGAGGAGCTTGCCCGCAACGCCCCGGCTGTGCTGGAAAAGCTGGCGGCCCAGGGCAAATACGCGGTGTTGCTGACCCCTACTCCCTCCACGGCGGAAAACGAATATCTGCCCAACCGCCTGCACCATACGCCCCAGGTGGTGGAAATCCTGCGGGAAGCGGCGGGGAAGGCCCACGTGCCCCTGGTAGATCTGTACGGGGACACACAAGCGTACTTACAGGCCAATGGGCTTATTATAGACGATATTATTTTCGGGGAGGGCTGTAAAAACGACGGCCTGCATCCCGGAGACTTTTTGCAAAAGCTGATGTTTGAAAGCGTTGTGAAGACGCTGGGAATTTAGGAGAAAATATGGACAAAAATTACTGGGCCTTAGAGCTTGATAAAATTTTAGAGATGGTGGCTAAGGAAACCACCTGTGAGGACGGCGAGGCCTTGGCACGCTCCATAAAGCCCGCGTACACCCCGGGGGAGGTGCGCAGGCTTTTGGAGGAGACGGACGCGGCCTTTGTGCTCATGGCAAAGTTTGGCGCGCCCTCCTTTACCGGCATGAAGAACGTGACAAACGCCCTGCGCCGGGCACAGGCAGGGGGCGGCCTGGGGCTGCGGGAGCTGCTGGACATTGGCGGCACCTTGCGGGCCATCCGCTCTTTGCAGCAGTGGCACAGCAAAAACGCCGGAATGCACACAGTGCTTTCTCCCCGGTTTGACATTTTAGCGCCCAACAAGCGCCTGGAGGAAAAGATTTTTACCTGCATCCAAAGCGAGGAAGAGGTGGCGGATGCCGCTTCCCCGGCCCTTGCCGCCATCCGCCGGAAGATCCGGGGTGCGGCTGTGCGGGTGCGGGAGCAGCTTGACAAGCTTATCCACTCCCAAACCCACCAGAAGCACCTGCAGGAGGCCATTGTCACCCAGCGGAGCGGGCGGTACGTGGTGCCTGTAAAGGCGGAGTTCAGAGGGGAGGTGCCGGGCCTTGTCCACGACACCTCTGCCAGCGGGCAGACTGTGTTTGTGGAGCCTATGAGCGTGGTGGAGCTGAACAATGAAATCCGGGTGCTGCGGTCTGACGAGCAGGAGGAAATCAGCCGCATCCTGCTGGAGCTTTCTGGGGAGGCCGGGGACTTTGCCGACTCCCTCATTGAAAGCTACCAGTTTGCTGTGCAGTTAAACGTGATTTTCGCCAAGGCACAGCTTGCTTACCGCATGAAGGCTGTGGTGCCGGAAATTGACGAAAAGGGCCGGACAGACCTGCACAGCGCCCGCCATCCCTTGATAGCTAAGGAGAAGGTGGTGCCCACAGACATCGCCCTGGGGCAGGATTTCGACGCCCTGATTATCACAGGCCCCAACACAGGCGGCAAAACCGTGGCCCTGAAAACTCTGGGGCTTTTAACCCTGATGGCTATGTGCGGGCTGATGATCCCCGCCGGGGAGGGCAGCCGCCTGCCTGTGTACAGGCACATCCTGGCGGATATCGGAGACGAGCAGAGCATTGAGCAGAGCCTTTCCACCTTTTCCGCCCACATGGTGAATATCATCCGCATTCTGGACGTGGCAGACGGGGAAAGCCTGGTGCTTTTGGACGAGCTGGGGGCGGGTACGGATCCGGTGGAGGGGGCGGCCCTGGCTACCGCCATCATTGAGGAACTGCGGCGCAAAGGCGTGCGCCTGGCCTGCACCACCCATTACGCAGAGCTGAAAAGCTATGCCCTGCAGACGGACGGCGTGGAAAATGCCTGCTGCGAATTTGACGTGGAAAGCCTGCGGCCCACCTACAGGCTGCTTATCGGCGTGCCGGGGAAATCCAACGCCTTTGCCATCTCCCGCCGCCTGGGGCTGGAGGGGCGCATTGTAGACCGGGCCGGAGAGCTGGTGAACGAGGAAAACAGCTCCTTCGAGCAGGTGATAGAGCGGCTGGAGGAGCGCCGCCGGGAAATGGAAAACGAACTGGAGGCCGCCCGGAAGGCGGCCCGGCAGGCCCGGGAAACCATGCGCCAAAGCGAGGCCCGGCAGGCGGAGGCAGGCCAGCGGGCCAAGCGGGAAATCGACCAGGCCCGGGAAGAGGCTTCCCGGATTGTGCAAAAAACGCGCCAGCAGGCCGACGCCCTCCTAAACGAGCTGGACGAGCTGCGCCGCCAGCAGAACAAGGCCCTTTCCGCAGAGCAGAAGGCAAGGCTGCGCTCTGGCCTGCGGGAGCTGGAATCCTCTGCGGATCCAGTGCGCAAGCGGCGCAGGGATGACTACCAGCTTCCCAGGGAACTGCGGCCTGGGGACAGCGTGGTGATTTTCGATATCGACAAGGCCGCCACTGTGCTGGAGGCCCCCAAGGACGGGCAGGTGCTGGTGCAGGCGGGCATTATCAAAACCCGGGTGCAGGTGGAAAACCTGCGGCTTTCCGGGGAGGGCCAGAAGGCCAAGGCAAAGCCGGGGCGCTCTGTTACAAAAAATGTCTCCGCGCCGGAAATTGCCACCAGCCTGGATTTGCGGGGCATGAACGTGGAGGAGGGCCTGATGGAGGTGGACGCCTTCCTGGACAGGGCGGCCCGCTCCCATGTGCCCCAGGTGACCATCATACACGGCAAGGGCACCGGAGTGCTCCGGGCCGCTGTGCAGCAGCATTTGCGCCGCTGCTCCCAGGTGAAAAGCTTCCGGCTGGGCGCCTTTGGCGAGGGCGAAAGCGGCGTAACCGTGGTGGAAATGAAATAAGCAGCCGCTATCCCATACAAAAAGCACGCCTTTTCATAAGGCGTGCTTTTTTGCTGCGGGAAAACCGTTACCGGCTCTCCCTGTCCATGTTCACCACCACCCGGTAGGAGGGGTCAAGGCCTTCCACAGCCCCGCAGATGGCTTTCCTGATTTCTCCGTCCGGCTTTTCCAGGGAAAAGGGCACTGCCGCGTCAAAGACAATGTTGGAGTGGGTGACGCCCCACACCACCCGGAAGTCGTGGATGGAAGCTTCCGGGCAGGCCAAGGCCACCACCTCCCGCACCTGCTCCTTTAAGCCGTTGGTGCGGGGATCCCCTGTCACCACAGGATCCAGATGGATAACCAGGTGGATTCCCTCCTGCTTCAGAAAATCCCGCTCGATGTTGTCGATAATGTCGTGGCTGATAAGGATGTCTGTTTCCGCCGGCACCTCGCAGTGGACAGAAGCGAAGCATTGGCCTGCCCCATAGTTGTGTACGGTCAAATCATGCAGCCCGATAACCCCTTCATAGGACAGGATACGGGTGTAAATAGACTTCACTAGTTCCGGATCCGGGGCCATGCCCAGCAGGGGGTTCCCGGTTTCCAGAATTAGCCGCACGCCGGAAACTGTAATGAACACCGCCACCAGCAGCCCCAAAAAGCCGTCCAGGTTATAGCCGCTCACCTGGGTGATAACCGCCCCCAGCAGCACTGCCAGGGTGGAAATCACATCGTTGCGGCTGTCGTCTCCTGTGGCGCACAGGGCCTCGCTGCGGAGCTTTTTCCCCACAGTTTTGTAGAAAAGGCACTGCCACAATTTCAAGAGGACGGAGAAAACCAGGATGCCCAGGGTGAGGGGCGTAAACGTGGTGCCCTCTGGTTCCCGGATTTTGCCGATGGAGGTGAACCCAAGCTGCAGGCCTAAAAACAACACGATAAAGGACACGGTTACCCCGCAGAGGTATTCCATCCGGGCATGGCCAAAGGGATGCTTTTCATCCGCAGGCTTTCCCGCCAGCCGGAAGCCCACCAGCATGATGATGGAGGAGCCGGAGTCGGTCAGGTTGTTCACAGCGTCCGCCAGCACGCCTACGCTATGGGACAAAAGCCCAGCCAGCAGCTTCACCGCGAATAAAAGCAGGTTGGTGGCAACCCCCACAGCCCCGGCTGCCTTTCCTGCGTCCTGCCGCACCTGGGGGTTGTCAAACTGCCCATAGCCTCTCACCAAAAATCCCATAAAGCTGTCCATACCCTGTCTCCTTTTCCAAAAAGCGCCTGCTGACATCCTATGCGCTTTATACCAAAATATTCCCTCCAGCGCAGTCGATAGCCACCAGCAGGGGGAAATCCTTTAACACCAGCCGTTTTACAGACTCACAGCCCAAGTCTTCAAAGGCAATCACTTCCGCGCTTTCAATGCACCGGGCCGCCAAGGCTCCGGCCCCGCCAATAGCGCACAGGTATACCGCGCCGTTTCGCTCTATAGCCCGGCAGACCTCTTCGCTGCGCTTGCCCTTGCCAATCATGCAGGCAAGGCCCAAATCCAGCAGCCGGGGGGTGTAGGGATCCATCCGGCTGCTGGTGGTTGGCCCGCAGGATCCGATGGGAAGCCCCTCCGGGGCGGGGGTCGGCCCCGCATAGTAGATGGACGCGCCCTTTATGGGATAGGGCGGCTCTTCCCCCCTGTCCAGCATTTCGCAGATGCGTTTGTGGGCCGCGTCCCGGCTGGTGTAAGCCACCCCGGAGAGCAGCACCCGCTGCCCTGCCCGCAGGGTGCGGGCCTTTTCCGGCAGATCTTTTGTGTCAAGCCTGATATCTTCCATAGGTTCTCTCCCTCTGTTGTTTTCTTTATCCAACTGTTTTATAGTTAACACATTTCAAAAGAGGTACTACATCTCTTTTGAATTGAGTGGCGTAGCTGCCCAGTTTGAAAATCGGGATATTCCGATTTTCAAGTGTGTTTACTATATAGCCCCTGCAGAAAGTTCCCGCAGCCATGCTGTAAGATAAACTCTATGACGTTTTTCCTCTTTCTGGCCTTTTCCATCAGCCCGGCAGGATATTCGGCAAAGCAATCCGGCCCCCGCTTCGTAATGGCATTAAGTTTTTGCAGCAGGACTGTGTCCCTCTGCTTCCGCTGTGCATCCTCCGGCGGATACCCGCAGCCAAAGGCCCCGTCAAACAGCTTCTCCAGGGTAAGTTCCAGGTTCAATTCCCCCAGCCAGCCAAAGCCCAGCCCCAGGGGCAGGGAGGCGGCATTCCCTCCGTTAATCCGCCCGAAAAGGAACGCGTCCTGGGGTGTGGGCACGTAACCGCACAGCACACCGGGCAGGCTGTTGCAACAGAGCATCATTCCCTGGCCGGAGGAGCACCCAGTCACCACAAAGTCCACTGCCCCAGAGCACAGAAGCAAGCTTATCAGCACCCCTGTTTCCACATAGGAATATGTCTCGTCCTCCTCTGGGAATATCCCAAAGTTTACCGCCTCATGGCCCCGCTTTTCTGCCGCCTGCCGGGTGCAGGCTTCAAGAAGCCTGTTTTTCTCCTTTTGAGAGCTTGCCTGTATCACGCCAACTTTCATATGCTTGCCTCCGGAAAAAGCGGCGGCCCCGCCTGTTCGGCTGCGGGGCCGCCTATGTATACTGTGTTTCTGCCGTTTACTTTTCCCAGAACAGTTCGATTTCCTCATTCACAGGACCCATAAAGAAAGCAATGCGGATGGGCTTGCCGCCCAACTCCAGATCCGCCGGCTCCTTGGTGACTTTATAGCCCTGTTCCCGCACCTTTGCAATAATCTCGTCCACTTTGTCGGTGGCAAAGGCGATGTGGGCCAAAGGCCCTCCGGCAGGGGTTTCCCTTTCGCCGCTTAAAATCTCCATGCAGGTATTGTCCCCGCAGGAAACCATCAGGCAGGGCCGGGCTTCGTCGCCCCATTTCATTTTGACTTCCATGCCCAGCAGGCCAGTGTACAGCTCCACAGTTTTCTGATACTGCTCCTCTGTAGGTTTCACCGCGATGTGGTGTACGCCGTTTAACATGCTCATGAAAAATTCCTCCCAAAACAGAATCGTGAAACTTGTTATAACAAAGGGATCGCACGCGGCGATCCCTTCCTATCAGGTTTTTACATAGGGCTTATTTCCGGTTGAAAATGGACATAATGTCCGTAAAGGTATCGTCATCGTCAATCACGGCCGGATCCACCCGAGGCTCTGCTGCGGAGCGCATGGGCACTGTGCGGGTGGGGGAAGAGGAGACAGGGGCCGGGGCAGGAGCCGCCGCGGGGTTGCCCCCCAGGAAATCCTCGTCCAAATCCAAGTCCAAAGCGGGCTTGGGACGTTCGCCGTTCATGCCGTCAAAGCCTGTGGCAATAACAGTGACGTTCATCTCGTCGTCCATGCTCTCGTCAAAGGTAGCGCCCCAGATAATATTGGCGCTTTCGTGGGCGCGCTCGGTGACAATCTGGGAAGCGGTGTCGATTTCGTCCAAAGCAATGTCGGGGGAGGAGGTGATGTTGATGATAACACCCTTGGCCCCGGAAATCTTTGTTTCCAGCAGGGGGCTGGAGATGGCGGCCATGGCAGCCTGGGCGGCCTTGTCCTTGCCGCCGGCATGGCCTGTGCCCATGTGGGCATAGCCTGCGTTCTGCATAACAGACTTCACGTCCTCGAAGTCCAGGTTTACAATGCCGGGAAGCTGTATCAGATCGGAAATGCTCTGCACGCCCTGGCGCAGCACATCATCGGCAATAATAAAGGCGTTTGCCAGGGTAATGCGCTCCTCGCTTACAAGCTTCAGGCGCTCGTTGGGGATAACCACCAGGGAGTCTACATGCTCCCGCAAAGCGGCAATGCCCTGCTCGGCCTGCTCCATGCGCCTGCGGCCCTCAAAGGCAAAGGGCTTTGTGACAATGCCTACCGTCAGCGCCCCCAGCTCCCGGGCAATGCGGGCCACAATGGGAGCCGCGCCTGTGCCGGTGCCGCCGCCCATGCCTGCCGTGATGAACACCATATCCGCGTCTTTTAAAACGTTTGTAATCAGTTCCCGGCTCTCCTCGGCAGCCTTCTCGCCAATTTCCGGCTTGGAGCCTGCGCCCCTGCCGCTTGTAAGCTTCTCGCCAAGCTGCACCTTCACAGAGGCCTGGGAGCGCTGCAGGGCCTGCTTGTCCGTATTCATGCACACCAGTTCCACGCTGCGCACCCCGGCGCTTGCAATGCGGTTGACGGCATTGCCGCCGCCGCCGCCCACACCTACAACTTTTATGGTCTGAGGGGTTTCGTCTAACAGGTTGTCAACTTCAAAAGGCATTTCATTTCCTCCTCGGCTTTTTCTCAAAAACATACCATTCGCACCCGGGTGCGTTATACTAAAAGCAGGCTGTTCGCCTTAACACAAAAGCCATTTACCCAGTTCTCTTGATATAATCTATCACTTTCATGGCGAAATTTCAAGGAAATTCTGCAAAAAAGCCCCCGGCCCTTTAGGAAAATTCAAAATCAGCACAATATGTAGTGGCGTATTATTTTTCACAACAAGGAAAAAAGCGCCGCAGGGGCAGTTTTCAATCAAATATAATAGCTTGGAGCTATTATACCATAAGCGCAAAGCGCGTTGGTATTTGCCCATCGCCCGTCTGACTGGAGGGAAGAACTGGGCGGGGCAATTTCAATCAAGTATAATAGCCTGTGGCTATTATACCATAACCTTATCCGGAGTTCCCGATACCCCTGCGAAGCAGGGGGCGAACGCTGTGCGCGAGAGGGATACTCCCAAGTGTTCGTCAGAACACATTATACCATGAATCTCCCCGTCCTGCAAGGGACGAAGGCCATTTTGCCAAAAAGTTTCAGGATTTCCTTTTGCCCCCTGGCCCTTTCCCGGCGTCCGGGCACTCCCTCTGCCGGATCCCCTTGACAGAGCCTCCTGCAAATGATACACTTTTCCTGTTTGAAAGCCGGTGCTGTTCGGTGCCGGAGAAAATGGGGGATGATTTTTTTGAAAGAGAAAAACCAGGCCTTGGGGGAAAAGCTTTCCCTGCGGGAAACAGTTTCCTACGGGCTGGGAGACTTGGCCTGCAGCATGGTGTTTAACTTCATGGCCTCTTACCTGCTGTATTTTTACACAGACGTGGCCGGGGTGGGGGTGGCGGCGGCCGGGACTGCCATGAGCGCCGCCCGGCTGATAGACGCCTTTGCAAACCCAGTGGTGGGGGTGCTCAGCGACAAAACCCACACCAAATGGGGGAAACTGCGGCCCTACCTGCTGTTTTCCGCCATACCCCTGGCCATTTCCGTGCTGCTGATGTTCCTCTGCTCCTGGGTGCCGGGGCCTGGCAAGGGGATATTTGCCCTTCTTACATACACTTTCTTCTGCCTGATGTATACGGTGTGCAACGTGCCCTACACCGCCATGATGCCCAACCTTTCCGAAGACCCGGCCCAGCGGGCGCGGCTGAACCTGTCAAAGTTCGTCTGCATCTCCGCGGGCACCTTCCTGTCTATGGGCCTTGCCCTGCCCCTCATCGATCTTTTCGGCAGGGGGGACGAGCGCCGGGGCTTTGTGGGCATTTCCCTTTTGTTCTCCGCCATTATCATCGTCCTGGTGCTGGTGTGCTTTTTCAACACCCGGGAGCGGGTGCAGCCTCCGCCTGTGGCCTTTTCCCTTGGCATCCTGGGGGAAACGGTGAAAAAAAGCCGCCCTGCCGTTATCTGCTGCTGTGCCCAGCTTTTCTTCTATCTTGCCACTGTCACCCGCAATTCCACCGCTCTCTATTACGCGAAATACTGCCTGGGAGACGCTTCCTTTGCGAGCCTCCTGCTGGCGGTGGGGTCTTTCACCACCTTTGCCGTCTGCTTCCTGGTGCCGGCTGCCACAGCCCGGATGAAAAAGCGCACCTTTACCCTTTGCGGCTATGGCCTTTTCGTGGCGGGAAGCCTGCTGGTGTACCTGGCCGGGGGGAACCTTACCGCTGTGTTCCTGTGCAATATCTTGGCAAACCTGGGGGCCAGCATGTCCAACGGCGTTTCCTTCCTCATCCTGGGGGAGGCCATCGACCACTCTGAATATGTTACCGGAACCCGCCAGCAGGGGCTGCTCACCTCCATGTCCATGTTCATGGTGAAAATCGGGGTGGTGCTTTCCAGCGTGGTTTCTGCCTTTATCCTGGACGCAGGCGGCTATGTCCCGGATATGGCCCAGACAGGTCCGGCCCTGCTGGCCATCAAAATAAACTTTATTTTCCTGCCCTGCATCGCTGCCCTTGCCTGCGTGGCCCTCTATCTTTTCTACCGTCTGGACGACGAATATCCCGCCATCAACGCCGCCCTGCGGGAGAAGCACCGGCAGGCGTAACAGCGCCCAACCCCCGCCCATCCCGGCGGGGGTTTCTCCTTTCACACACTTTTTTCTTGAATTTGCCGCCCTTTTGCAGTATACTATAGGTCAACACCTCAATTACAGAAAGGCGGGATTTGTTCTGGCCGCTCTTTTACAAAAATACCGGGAGGTCATCCTCTATGTATTCTTCGGGGGCCTCACCACTGTGGTAAACTGGGTGTCTTACTGGTTTTTGGCGGATATCCTCCATGCCGGCTACCTGTGGGCAACCGTCATAGCCCAGGGGCTTTCCATCCTTTTTGCCTACGTGACAAACCGCAAATGGGTTTTTGAAAGCCAGGCCCGGGGCTTTAGGGGGATACTGGGGGAGATGCTCCGGTTTTTCGGGGCCAGGGCTTTGTCCTTTTTCCTGGATGTGGGCTGCATGTACGCGGGGGTGGATCTCCTGCGCATAAACGACAAATTTATGAAGCTGCTTTCCAATGTTATCATTGTTATTGTAAACTATGTGTTCAGCAAACTCTTTGTGTTCCGCCGCCGGCAGGGGGCGGGCAAAGCGTAACCGGGTTATGCGGAAGGAGGCCCTATGGCGAAACAGGTAAAAAGCAAGGATCAGGCATTTGAGGATATGTCCAGCTATTCTTCCTCGAAAGAATATAAAAAACGGCGGAAAAACCGGCGGGGCCGGACAGTGGCAAAAAGCCTTTTCGGGGTGCTGTGCGTGCTGATGATCCTTCTGGGCACAGGCTCCATGTACATTTCCACAGAGCTTATCGGGGACTTGACCACCACCACCATCACCAAGGACAAGGACGCCCTGGGCATACAGGAAAGCGCCATCCTGGACAACAGCATTAAGAATATCGCCCTGTTCGGGCTGGATTCCCGCACCAGCGAGTTTAAAGGCCAGTCGGACGTTATTATGATTTTGACGGTGGACAACCGCCACCACTCCATCAAGATGACCTCCATCATGCGGGACACCCGGGTGCCCATTGAGGGCCAGGGCTTTGAGCAGTATATTGACGGCTGGGACACCAAGATAAACGCCGCCTATGCTTACGGCGGGCCGGAGCTTGCCATCCGCACCCTGAACCAGCATTTTGGCCTGGATATAGAGGATTATGTCACCATCAACTTTGTGAACATGGCCGCCATTGTGGACGCGTTCGGCGGGGTGGAGCTGGAGGTGACCGGGGAGGAAATGGCCCAGGTGAACCTGAACCTGACAAACCTCACCCTGGAGGTGCAGGTGCAGCAGGAGCGGGATCTGGCGGCAGGGATGTATAATGATCTGTATTATCCGGAAATCACCAAAGAGGACTATTTCAAAGACGCCTACGGCAGCCCCGATTTTAACAGCACCAGCTTCCAGGGCGGGAAATATCTCTTAAACGGCAACCAGGCTGTGGCCTATGGGCGCATCCGCAACCTCGGTTCCGACTATGTCCGGGTGGCCCGGCAGCAGAAGGTGTTCGCGGCCCTTGTCCAGCGGCTGAAAAATATCAGTTTCACCGAATATCCCGGCCTTATCAAGCAGATGATGCCCTATTGCGAGACAAACCTCTCTTTGGACGACATTATAGGCATGGCCCCCATTCTCACAAGCTCTTTTGACGTCCAGTCCATCACTGTGCCCGATGTGGAATATGAAACCGACCTTTACGACGGGCCTGTGGAGGAAGGCGGGGAGCAGGTATATTACCTGATTTATGACGTGACAAATGCGGCCCAGCGGGTCAGCGCTTTCATTTATGAGGAAGGCTCCCCCTATTGGGACGAGTATGGCAGCACTGCCGACAGCGAGGTGGGTGAGAAGGCCTCCCAGCAATAAAGGACGCCGGAAGCGGAATGCGGGAACGTGAAAAGAAAGGGAAGGCGGGGGATTCGCCCCCGTCCAGGGAATGCCATGAGTGAAAGGAACACAGGACGCGCCCCTGCTGGAAGGCATGGCCCGCCCCGGCGGACAGGATCCCGGGGCAGCAGGCCTCCCCAGCGCAGGCGGGAGCCTTTGCGGGACAATTACTATTACGAGGAGCCGCCCCGCAGCCGGGGCGGGCGGGCCGCGCCTCAAAGCTTTGAGGACATCTCCAGCTATTCCTCCCCTGGCAGGCGGCGGGCAGACCAGCTTGCGGCCCGTCGGCCCAGAAGGAAGCCGGGAGGGGGAAAGCGCGCCTTTAAAACGGTGCTGCTGCTCTTTGCCCTGCTGGTTCTGGCAGGGGGCCTGTACGTCTTTGGCTACATGCTCAGCGGCCTGACCATGACCAGCCTCACAAAGGACAAGGACGCTTTGGGCATAGCCCCGGGCACCTTTACAGATTCCTCCATTAAAAATATTGCTCTGTTCGGCCTGGACGCCAGGGAGGACGAAAACACAGGCCGCTCAGACGCTTTGATGGTGCTCTCTGTAGACAGCAAGCACCACAAGCTGAAGCTTACCTCCATCCTGCGGGATTCCCAGGTGTATATCGACGGCTATGGCTATGACAAAATTACCCATGCCTATGCCTATGGCGGCCCGGAGCTGGCTGTGCGTACCCTGAACCAGAACTATCACCTGGACATCGAAAATTATGTGACGGTAAACTTTGTGGAGATGGCGAAAATTGTGGACGCGTTCGGCGGGGTGCGGCTGACTGTCAGCGAGGCCGAACGGGTGGAAATTAACAACAACTTATACTATCTTTCTGTAGAATCAGCAGACGCGGATATCCAGAACAGCGACTATTTAAACGAAACCGGCGAACTGCTGCTAAACGGCAAGCAGGCTGTGTCCTATGCCCGCATCCGCCACCTGGAAGGGGGCGACGACATGCGGGCCGGGCGGCAGCAGATTGTGCTGCAGGCCCTCATCCAGCAGCTCAAGGGCAAAAGCAAGCTGGCCTATCCTGCGCTGGTGCACAATGTGGTGCCCATGTGCGAAACCTCCTTAGGATACCTGGACATGATGGGCCTTGCGCCCTTCCTTTTGACAGACTTCACCATGGAAACCCTCACCGTCCCCGGCCAGGAAGAAAACGCCTATGGGGACTTTAACGAAAACGGCGCCTGGGTGTACCTCTATGATGTAGAGGCAGCCGCGGCTCACATCAGCCGGTTTATCTATGAATGACGGAAAGGAAGCAGATAGTGTGAAAAATACGAAAGAAAGGAACGATACCGTGCACAAAAAGCCAGGTTTTCAAGGGCTTTTGTGCGAATTCTGTATCGCATGGCGATTATTATGAGCGAACCAGTATTAGTAGTGATGGCTGCGGGCATGGGCAGCCGGTACGGCGGCCTGAAGCAGATTGAACCTGTGGGGGCCTGCGGGGAGAAGATTATTGACTATTCCATTTTCGACGCCCGCCGGGCTGGATTTAAGAAAGCGGTTTTCATTATCAAGGAGGAACTGCGGCAGGATTTCGAGGAAGCTGTTTTCCAGAAAATGCGGGGCTATATGGACATCCAGGTGGTGTTCCAGAAACAGGAGGACATTCCGGAAGGCTTCTCTGTCCCCAAAGGCCGGGTAAAGCCCTGGGGCACAGGCCACGCGGCCCTCACCGCCGCCCGGGTGCTGGGGGACGCACCCTATGCCGTCATCAATGCCGACGATTTTTACGGCCAGGAAGCCTTTGGGAAAATATACAGTTTTCTGAAAACCGCCAAAGACGGGGAAAAGCTGGATTTCGCCATGGTGGGCTACCGCTTGGGCAACACTGTAACGGACAACGGCTACGTGTCCCGGGGGGTGTGCGAAACGGAAAACGGCCTGCTGCAAAACATTGTGGAGCGCACCCATATTGAAAAGCGCCCGGAGGGCATTGCCTTCACAGAGGATGGGGAAACCTGGCACAGCTTGTCCCCGGACGCGGTGGTTTCCATGAACGTGTGGGGCTTCACCCCTGGCTTCACCCCGGCGCTGGAGGAGGACTTCAAGCGCTTTTTCCGGGAGGACGTGCCGGGAAATCCGGAGAAGGCGGAAATCTATTTGCCCTTTGTGGTAAACTCCCTGCTGGAAGCAGGCCGCGCCCAGGTGCGCGTGCTGTCCTCTCAGGACAAATGGTATGGCGTGACCTATAAGGAGGATCGCCAAACCGTGGTGGAAGCCCTTGCCGCCATGACCGCCCAAGGGCAGTATCCCTCCCCCTTGTGGCAGGGAGCCTGTGAACAATGAGAAAGAAATAACGCCAGGCACAAAAGGCTGTTTTTGAAAGGCTTCGGGCACTGCCCGGGGCTTTTTCTTTTTGCGAAATTTATTTAGAAACCGTTTACAGAATATTCAAAAATTCACAGCCAAGTAAGTTTATACTTGATTCATTGTGGACTTTTCAAGAGTTTCCAGAAAGAGGAGAGATAGCATTGTTTTCCAGATTCAGCGTGAAAAAGCCCCTCACTGTGGTGGTGGGGGTTATCATCGCTATTGTGCTGGGGGCTGTGGCCTTTTCCCGCATGACCCCCGACCTGCTGCCCAACATCAACATGCCCTATGCGGTCATCATCACCGCCTATCCCGGGGCCTCCCCGGAGGAGGTGGAGCAGGAGGTGACAAAGCCCATTGAGCAGGCCATGGCCACGCTGGATCACCTGGACAGCGTCACCTCTGTTTCCCGGGAAAATGCCTCTCAGGTGATGCTGGCCCTCACCGACGACGCTAACATGGACACGCTTACCTCGGAAATCCGGGAGAAGCTAAACGGCGTTTCCGGCGGCTGGGCCGACACAGTGGGCACCCCCTACATCATGAAAATAAATCCCAACATGCTGCCTGTAGCTGTAGCCGCAGTGGAGATGGAGGGCATGGACAACATGGCCCTGACAAACCTGCTGGACACAGAGCTGCTGGTGAAGCTGGAGGGCATTGAGGGCGTGGCCAGCGTCAGCGTCAGCGGCAACGTGCAGGAAAGCGTGGAGGTAAGGCTGCGGCAGGATAAGATTGACGAGGTAAACCGCCGAATTCGGGAGAAGCTGGAGGGCACCTTTGCAGACGCGGAAGCCGAGCTGACAGAGAAAAGCGATGAGGTGGAAAAGGGCCTGGAGGAAAGCCGGGAGCAGGCCGCAGAGCTTGACCGCCAGCAGGCCCAGCTTCAGCAGGGCCAGAGCCAGCTTACCCAGCAGGGCGCCCAGGCCCAGGGTCAGCTTATCTCTAAAAAGGTGGAAATTGAAACAGCCAAGGCCCAGTTGCAGGCCCAGCTTGCCACGCTGGCAGACTCGGAAAAAACGCTGCTGGAAACCCAGTCCCAACTGCAGGGCCTGTGGGACACCCTCCAGGGGCTTACCCAGCAGGTGCAGGCCCTGGACGAGGCTGTAGCCGGCTTGCAGCAGGCCGCAGCGGCCTATGCCGTTTTAACAGAGCAAAAGGCGGCCCTGGAGTCCCAGCTTGCGGCGGCTGTGCCGGGAAGCCCGGAGGCAGAGGAGCTGCAGGGGCAAATCGCCCAGATAGAGTCCCAGCTTGGGGCGCTGGACGCTACCCTTTCCGGTTTCGGGACAACCATAGAGGGCGCCCCTGCCAAAATCGCGGAGCTGCAAAGCGCCCGGGAGGCCGCCGCCAAAGCCCTGGAGGAGGCCCGGGCCGCCATTGCCGCCACCGGGGTAAACCCCGACTCCATTGGCGCTTCCCTGGAGGAGGTGAAGGCAAACCTCTCGAAGGTGCAGTCGGGAAAGGCAGCTATGGAGCAAACCCTCTCCCAGCTAAACGCCGGAAGCATCACAGTGGATCAGGCCCTTTCAGAGCTTTCCCGCCAGCAGACCAGCGGCATTATGCAGATAAGTGCCGGGCTTTCCCAAATTATGGCGGGAAAGTCTGCCATCACCTCCGCCCAAAGCCAGTTAGACGCTGCAAAAGAACAGATACAGTCTGCCACTGAGGACTTTGAGGCCCAGAAGAAGGCGGCTTTTGAAAGCGCCAAAATAGAGCTTACCATGGACATGGTGTCCCAAATCCTCAGCGCCCAGCACTTTTCCATGCCCGCCGGGTATATTGAAACAGAGGGAGAGCAGTGCCTGGTGCGGGTGGGCAATAAGCTTTCAGACATGGACGAGCTGAAAGCCCTGGTGCTCTTTGACACCGGGGAGGACGCCATCGGCCCCGTTACCCTGTCGGACGTGGCGGAGGTGAGCCTTCAGAACAACGCCGGGGAGGTGTATGCCAAGGTGAACGGGCAGGACGCTTTGGCCCTGTCCTTTACAAAGCAGTCGGCAACTTCCACTGCCCAGGTGTCGAAAAACATCCAGAAGCGCTTTTCAGAGCTTTCCGGAAAGTATGAGGGCCTCTCCTTCACCATGCTTTCCGACCAGGGGGATTACATCTACATTGTGGTAGACACTGTCCTGCAAAACCTGGTGCTGGGGGCGGCCCTGGCTGTGCTCATCCTGCTCCTCTTTTTAAAGGATCTGCGCCCCACCCTGGCAGTGGCCTGCTCCATCCCCATCTCCCTGCTGGTGGCCATTGTGCTCATGTATTTCTCCGGCGTCACCTTAAACGTCATCTCCCTGTCCGGCCTGGCAGTAGGGGTGGGTATGCTGGTGGACAACTCTGTGGTGGTCATTGAAAACATCTTCCGTCTGCGCACAGAGGGAGTGCCTGCGGCAAAAGCCTCTGTCCAGGGGGCTGTGCAGGTGACAGGGGCCATCATCGCCTCCACCCTCACCACCATCTGTGTGTTTTTGCCCATCGTCTTTGTAGAGGGTGTTACCCGCCAGCTTTTCACCGACATGGCCCTCACCATTGGCTATTCCCTTCTCGCCAGCCTCTTTGTAGCCATCACCCTGGTGCCAGCCCTCACCTCCGCCACCCTGAAAAAGGGGAAAATCCGGGAAAGCCGGCTGTTCGACGGCCTTCTCCGGGGCTATGGCAGGCTTGCCGCCGCCTCCCTGAACCACAAGTGGATTGTCCTCACCCTGTCCGTGGTGCTGCTGGGTTCCAGCGTGTGGCTGGCTTTAAGCCGGGGCTTCCTGTTCATGCCCTCCATGAGCGGCACCCAGCTCAGCGTCACCGTCACCCCCGCAGACGAGGAAGCCTCTTTCCAGGATAAAACCGCCCTGTACGACGCGGTGGCAGAGCGCATTACCGGCCTTGCAGGCATAAAAACAGTGGGCGCCCTTTCCTCCGGCAGCGACGGGGGCGGGCTGCTCGGCATGATGGGGGGCGGGGGCAGCGACATCTCCATGTATGCCCTGCTGGATGAAGATGCCGGCGTAAAGGACAAGGAGCTTGCAAAGCAGATAGAGGAAGCCTGCAAAGACCTGGACTGTGAGGTTTCCGCCCAAGGCTCCATGGATATGTCCTCTGCCATGTCCTCTTTAAGCGGCTCCGGGGTAGAGATTAAGCTTTACGGCGAGGACATGGACAGCCTGATGGAAACGGCGGAAGAGCTTGCGGCAGATCTCTCTGCCCTGGAAGGGGTGCAGGCCGCTGAAACAGGCCTGGAGGAAGCCGCGCCGGAGCTGCGCATTGTGGTGGACAAAAACAAGGCCATGGCGGAGGGGTTCACGGTAGCCCAGGTGTACCAGAGCGTGCGGGCCGCCATTACGGAATCCGCCACAGCCGCCTCCATGGACATAGGCGGCATTTCCGAGGACGTGCTGGTGATCCACCCCAAGGAGGGGGAGATGCATTCCTCCTATGTGAAGGGCCTCACCCTTACAGCCACAGACCGCAAAACCGGGGAAACCCGGCAGGTGCCCCTTATCCAGGTGGCCTCCTTTGAAGACCGCCAAAGCCTTTCCTCCATCCACCGGGAAAACCAGAAGCGGGTGCTCACCCTCACTGCCCAAGTGGCAGAGGACCACAACGTCTCCCTGGTGGCCCGGGACGTGGAGCGCCTTTTAAAGGGCTACACGCCCCCAGAGGGCATTTCCCTGGAAATCACCGGGGAAAATGAAACCATTATGGAGGCCATGGAGCAGCTTGTATACATGGCGGCCCTGGCAATCCTCATTATCTACCTGATTATGGTCATCCAGTTCCAGTCCCTGCTGCTGCCCTTCATCGTCATGTTCACCATTCCCCTGGCCTTTACAGGCGGCTTTCTGGCCCTGTATCTCTGCGGCATGGAGGTCAGCGTGGTGTCTATGATAGGCTTTATCATGCTTTCCGGCATCATTGTCAATAACGGCATTGTACTTATCGACTATATCAACCAGCTCCGCTCTGCCGGGGTGACCCGCCGGGACGCCATTATACAGGCGGGCCGCACCCGCCTGCGCCCCATCCTGATGACCGTCCTCACCACCGTCCTGGGCCTTGTTTTTATGGCGGCGGGCAGCGGCACCGGGGCGGAGATGATGCAGCCTGTGGCCATTGTCTGCATCGGCGGCCTTCTGTACGCCACCCTTATGACCCTCTTTGTGGTGCCCGCCATGTACGAGCTGTTAAGCCGCCGGGAAATGCGCCACATTGACCTGGGCGAATGAACGCTCCTGGAAACACCCGGCTCGAAGGCCGAAAATGAAAGCACGCCTTGACATGGGCAAAATAGAGGAATATAATAGGAAACCCACCGCGTTTTTTGGTGGGTTTCATGTTTTTTAGTCCAAGGGGGCCAGGTGAAAAGAAAGAAGGCAGGCATGGCTGCGGCTTTGTGTCTCGGCTGCAGACAGGCGCTGCCCCGGCCTTTTCAAACCGGTTCCGCAGCAAGAGAGGAGTGTTTACCATGATTGAAGTGTCCCATCTGCGCAAAACCTTCCGGGTAGCCCGCCGGGACAAAGGCTTTCAAAATGCCGTAAAAGCCCTGTTTCGCCGGGAGTACGAGGAAATCCACGCCTTAAATGACATTTCCTTTTCCATCGGGGAAGGGGAGATGGTGGGCTACATAGGCCCCAACGGCGCGGGAAAAAGCAGCACCATCAAGGTTTTAAGCGGCGTGCTCACCCCGGACGGGGGAGAGTGCCGGGTGGACGGCCGGATTCCCTGGAAGCAGCGCGTAAAGCACGTGGCCCAAATCGGCGTGGTGTTCGGGCAGCGCAGCCAGCTTTGGTGGGATGTGCCTGTGATAGATTCCTTCGAGCTTTTAAAGGACATCTATAAAATCCCCGCTGCCCTCTACCGCAAAAATGTAGGCGATCTCACAGAGCTTCTGGACTTGTCCCAGCTTCTGCGCACCCCCACCCGCCAGCTTTCCCTGGGCCAGCGCATGCGCTGCGAGATAGCGGCCTCCCTGCTCCACAGCCCGAAAATCCTGTTTCTGGACGAGCCTACCATCGGCCTGGACGCTGTGTCCAAGCTGGCGGTGCGGGACTTTGTCAAGCGCCTGAACAAAGAGCACAAAACCACTGTCATCCTCACCACCCACGACATGCAGGACATTGAGGCTTTAGCCAGCCGGGTCATTTTAATCGGCAAAGGGAAAATCCTCTTAGACGGCACCCTGGACAACATCCGCCGGGGCGGGGAGCAGATTGACGAGACTATCGCCCATCTGTACAAGAAGTACGACATATGAGGGCGCGCACATGAAAAAATACATATCCTTTTTCCGGCTTCGCTTTGCCATGAATTTGCAATACCGGGTGGCGGCCCTGGCAGGCATTGTCTGCCAGTTTGCCTGGGGCGGCATGGCGATTTTAGCTTTCTATGCCTTTTATGAAACAGACCCCGCCTCTTTCCCTATGGACTTCCAGGCCACTGCCAGCTATATCTGGATGCAGCAGGCGTTTTTGGGCCTCCTTTCTGTAGGCGCCATGGACAACTCCATCTTCAACACCATCCAGACCGGGGACGTGGTGTATGAAGTCTGCCGCCCCGTTGACCTTTACGCCATGTGGTTTTCCCACAGCGCTGCCACCCGCATTGCCAGGGCTTTGCTGCGGTGCGTCCTCCCCCTGATTATAGCGGCGTTTCTGCCAAAGCCCTTTGGGCTTATGGCCCCGCCCAGCCTTATGGCCTTCCTGCTGTTTTTAGTGGCCCTGTGTTTGGCCCTGCTGGTGACAACCTCCTTCTGCATGGTGGTGTATATTTTAACCTTTTACACCATCTCTTACCGGGGCGTGCGCATGGTGGCTGTCTCCCTCAGCGACTTTTTAATGGGCGGCATTGTGCCCCTGCCCTTTTTCCCCGAGGGCTTCCGCCAGTTTGCGGAGCTTCTGCCCTTTTCCTGCATGGAGAACGTGCCCCTGCGGGTGTACAGCGGGGACTTGGCTGGCCCTGAAATGGCCCGGGCCATCCTGCTGCAAATTTTCTGGGTATTCGCCCTGGTGCTCATCGGCAAGGTTTTAGAGCAAAAGGCCCTTAAACGTGTTGTGGTGCAGGGAGGTTGAGAATCATGCTAAGGCTTTACAAAAAATATTTTTCCATCCACTTGAAAAGCGTGATGCAGTATAAAGCGTCCTTTTTCATCACGCTCATTGGCAATTTCATCACATCCTTCACCGTGTTCCTGGGAGTCGTGTTCATGTTTCAGCGCTTCCACAAGGTAAAGGATTTCCAGTTCAGCGAGGTGGTTCTCTGCTATGGCATTCTGCTTTTAGGCTTCCAGATAAGCCAGATGTTTGCCTCCGGCTTCAAGGTGTTCGACACCATGATAGCAAACGGGCAGTTCGACCGTATTTTAACCCGCCCCTGCAATGAAATCTTCCAGGTGCTTGCCAGCCGCATCGACTTTGTGCGCCTGGGCGGCATGTTCCAGGGTGTTGTCATGTTCGTCTACGGCATCTCCCAGGCCGGGGTGGACTGGACGCCCCTGCGGGTGCTCACCCTTATTTTCATGGTGATTGGCGGCAGCGTGGTGTTTTCCGCCATCTTCCTTTTAGACGGCGCCTTTGCCTTCTTCACCCTGGAGGGCCTGGAGTTTATGAACGTGTTCAGCTATGGGGCCTCGGAGCATGGCAAGTATCCCGTCAGCATTTACGGCAAGGGGATGCTCACCTTCTGCACCTTTGTGGTGCCCTATGCCTTGTTCCAATATTACCCCCTGCTGTTCCTTTTAGGCCGCAGCGACAACCTGTGGTTCATGTTCCTGCCCCTTATCTCCTGCTGGTTCGTTGTCCCCTGCTGGCTGGTGTGGCGCTTAGGGGTACACAGGTATAAATCCACTGGCTCCTAAAAGCCTTTCCCCAGCGCCGCCCGCCCCTGTGCAAAACCTCCGGTTTTGCAGCCCCCCCTCCGGGGGCCATCCCGGCCCGGGCCGGGATGCAGGGGCGGGCTTCCCTAAAGCAAAAGGGCGCAAACGTTTCTGCCGCAAACGTTTGCGCCCTATCTTATGTTGTTTGTCACAGCACCCCCAGGTGCTCCAGCAGAATCTTCACCCCTAAAAGCACCAGGATGCACCCGCCAAACAGCTCGGCCCTGCTCTGATATTTGCTGCCGAAAATGCTGCCCGCCTTCACGCCAACAGCGGAAAGGATAAAGGTGACCACGCCGATAAAGGCCACAGCAGACAGGATATCCACCCGCAAAAAGGCAAAGCTTACCCCCACAGCCAGGGCGTCAATGCTGGTGGCCAGGGCCAGCAGCACCATGGCTTTCGGGTTCAGGGAAGCGTCTCCCGGTTCCTCCTCCGGAGAGAGGGCCTCCTTAATCATGTTCCCCCCAATGGCCCCCAGCAGCAGGAAGGCCAGCCAGTGATCAAAAGCTTCGATGGCCCCAGAAAACTGCATCCCCACAGCATAGCCTATCAGGGGCATCAGCGCCTGGAATCCTCCAAACCACAGCCCCACCACAGCCATGCTTTTGGGTTTGGCCTCCCGCATGGCAAGGCCCTTACACACAGCCACCGCAAAGGCGTCCATGGAAAGTCCCACCGCCAGTATGAACAATTCTACAATTCCCATGTGAATCGCCGCGCGATACGGGATTCGCACAAAAAGAGGTAAAACAGCCGCCTTTTGTGCCCGTATCGCTCCTTTCTTTGAATTTTTCCCAGGATCTCCATCCTTCCGTTTGCCGCCATGGGGGCGGGATTCTACCAAAGAGCCATGAAAAACAGCCTTTTGCGCCCAGTGCAGTTCCTTCCTGCTTTTTCACACGAAAAGGACTCATAGAAAACACACCCCAAAGGGGCAGCTTTCTATGAGTCTCGTTTTTTCAGGCAACACCAGGCTTATAGTAAAGGCACTTGAAAATCGGTATATACGATTTTCAAGCCGGGTGGCTACGCCACCTGGTTCAAAAGAGGTATTCGACCTCTTTTGAACTGCGTTAACTATAATAAGCCATTTTGTTGACATTGCCGCACAGCAGGCCGTCCGGAATCCCGGCAAAGCCTCCCGCGCAAACTACTCCCCCATACACGCTACAATATATATAGTATAGCGGAAGAATATGCCAGCGTCAAGGGCAAGTTTCCAGGGAAGTCCTTAATTTTTCGATCAACCCTTTTTGTAAAAAGGGTTGCAAGGTGCAGGGGCAGCGCAAATCATTTCAGGTGCCAGATGTCCTCGTTATACTGGGCGATGGAGCGGTCGGAGGAGAAGAACCCGGCCTTGGCGATATTCGTAAGCATCATCTTGGCCCAAGCGTCCCTGTCCTCATACTGCTCCAGCAGCTTTTCCTTTGCAGCGATATATTCCTTCACGTCCAGAAGCGCCATGAACCAGTCTTTCCGGCTCATGTCCTTGTAAAGCCTGCCCAGGTTTTCCGGATCCCCCAGGCGCATAACCGCAGGGCTGATGATAAAGTCCAAAAGCTCTGTAATTTCCTTGTCCTTGGGGTAGTAGTCCTTGGTGGTATACCGCCCAGGCCCTTCCTCGTAAAGCTTGATGACTTCCTCGCTGCCCTTGCCGAAAATGCAGATATTCTCCTTCCCCACCAGGTCGCATATTTCCACGTTGGCCCCGTCCATGGTGCCCAGGGTGACAGCGCCGTTGAGCATAAACTTCATGTTGCCTGTGCCGCTGGCTTCCTTGGAGGCCAGGGAGATCTGCTCGGAAATGTCGCAGGCGGGAATCAGCTTTTCCGCCCAGGTCACGTTGTAATTTTCCACCATCACCACCTTCAGCCAGGGGCTGACATCCGGATCCTGTGCGATGAGATCCTGCAAAGTGAGAATCAGGTGGATAATGTCCTTGGCGATAATATAGGCAGGGGCGGCTTTTGCGCCAAACAACAGGGTAATGGGCCGCTTGGGGCGGTGCCCCGCCTTAATCTGCTTATATTTCCAGATGATATACAGGGCGTTCATCTGCTGGCGCTTATACTCGTGCAGGCGCTTAATCTGGATGTCAAATACAGAATCCGGGTCAAGCTCCACGCCGCTCTTTTCCTTCATCACCCGGCAAAGCTCCCGCTTGTTTGCCTGCTTAATCTCCAGCAGCTTCCCTAAAACCTCCTGGTCATCCTGGAACTCCAGCAGCTTTTCCAGTTCTTTTGCGTCTTTCTTCCAGCCCGTTCCAATCTTCTCCGTCAGGAAATCGGAAAGCTGGGGGTTGCAGTGCATCAGCCACCGCCGGAAGGTAACGCCGTTTGTCTTGTTGTTGAACTTCTCCGGGTAAACCTCCGCAAAATGCTTCAGCTCTGCTTCCCGCAGGATGTCTGTGTGCAGGGCCGCCACGCCATTCACGGAGAAGCCGTAATGGATGTCCATGTTTGCCATGTGGACGAGGCCGCCCTGGTCAATAATCCACAGCTTTTCGTTCTGGGGGAACTTCTCCCGCACCCGTCTGTCCAGCTCCCGGATAATGGGCACAAGGCCGGGCACAGCCTCCTCCAGATAGTCTATGGGCCACTTCTCCAGGGCCTCCGCCAGAATGGTGTGGTTGGTATAGGCGCAGGTTTGGGACACAATGGAAATGGCCTCGTCCATGTGGATGCCGTCCTTCTGCATGAGGCGGATAAGCTCCGGGATAATCATGGAAGGATGGGTGTCGTTAATCTGGATAACCGCGTGCTTATGCAAATCCCGCAGGGCATAGCCCTTCTGGGAAAGCTCCTTGATAATAAGCTGTGCGCCGGCGCTCACCATGAAATACTGCTGGTACACCCGTAAAAGCCGTCCCGCCCGGTCGCTGTCGTCGGGATACAGGAACAGGGTCAGGTTCCGGGAAATGTCATGCTTGTCAAAGTCAATGTCCCTGGTGACAATAGATTCGTCCGCTGTCTCCATGTCAAACAGGTGCAGGCAGTTCACGCCGTTCTCATAGCCTGCCACCTGGATGTCATACATCACCGCCTGCAGTTCCCCCTGGGGGAAGGGCACCCAGAACCGGGTGTCAGTCTTTTTGGCCCAGCAGGTGGGGGAGAGCCAGTATTCCGGCTTTTCCCACTGCTTATGATCCCAGAATTCCTGCCGGAACAGCCCGAAGTGGTAGAGAAGCCCCACGCCGTCGGCAGGCAGGCCCAAGGTGGCGGCAGAGTCCAGATAGCAGGCGGCTAAGCGCCCCAGGCCGCCATTGCCCAAGGCAGGCTCCGGCTCAATCTCCTCAATGTCGGAGAGGTTCTTCCCGGCGGCAGCCAGGGTTTTGCGCACCTCATCATACACCCCCAGGTTAATCAGGTTGTTGGAGAGCAGCTTGCCCATTAAAAATTCCGCGGAAACATAATACAGCTTCCTGTCCCCCTGGATGCGGGGGGTAGCCGCCAGACGCTCCTGCACCATGGCGGTGAGGGCGTGGTAAATTTCCTCGTTCCCTGCCTGATACAGGGGCTTGCTGCCTAGTTTGTTTTCCAGTTCAATCTGTATGCTCATTGGGTATCAGCGTCCTTTCCTTCCCCTTTTTTATTTTTCTTTTTCGCCTTGGCCTTTTTCTCCGGCGCTTTGGGCAGATCCCTGGCCCGCCCGGAAAGATCGGCCATTCGGGCCATTTTCTGGGCCAGCTCCTTGGTGCAGGCGCCGGGCTTCATGCGCCAACTCCAGTTTTCAGAGTTCACTGTGGAGGGCGTGTTAATCCGGGCCTTGGCCCCCAGATCCAGATAGTCCGGCATGGGGATAACAGCCAGGTCTGCCACGCTGTTTAAAGCCATGCGGATAAAGCTCCAGGTGCCGTCTGTGTCGTCCTTCAGGCCCATATATTCCAGGGCCACCGCCACGTCTGCAGGCGGGGCAGAGGTAAACCAGCTTCTGGTGGAATCGTTATCGTGGGTGCCGGTATACACCACGCAGTGGTTCTGGTAGTTGTGGGGCATATAGTCGCTTTCTTCCCTGGAGTCAAAGGCAAACTGCAAAACTTTCATCCCCGGGAACCCGCTGCGCTTTAAAAGCCTTCTCACCGCCGGGGTCAGATACCCCAGATCCTCCGCGATAATGGCGGCCCCGGGCATGGCCTTGTTGATGGCATCCACAAACTTCATCCCAGGCCCCTTGCGCCAGCGGCCGTTCCGGGCCGTTTTGTCCCCATAGGGGATGGCGTAATAGCTTTCAAGGCCCCGGAAGTGGTCAATCCGCAGCACGTCGAACATGGTCAGGTTTGCCTGGAGCCGCTCCATCCACCAGGCAAAGCCGTCCTTTTCCATGTCGTCCCAGCGGTACAGGGGATTGCCCTAAAGCTGCCCGTCTGCGGAGAAGGCGTCCGGCGGGCACCCCGCCACCTCAGTGGGGTTGTTGTCCTCGTCCAGTTGGAACAACCAGGGGTGCGCCCACACGTCAGAGCTGTCTCCGGAAACGTAAATCGGCGCGTCCCCGATAATCAGGATACCCTTTTTGTTGGCATATTTCTTAATGTCCTTCCACTGCTCGAAGAACAGATACTGGGTGAAAACGTGATAGTCAATTTCCTTTTCGCACTTCTTTGTCCATTCCTTCAAAGCGGCAGGACGGCGCAGCTTGATGTCCTCCTCCCATTCATACCAGGGCCTGCCATTATGGAGGTTTTTCAGGGCCATGAACAGGGCGTAATCTTCCACCCAGGCGGCGTTCTTTTTGCGGAAACGGGAGAGGGCTTTGGGCTTTTTAAAGTTTTCAAAGGCCTTTTGCAGCACCTGCGCCCGTTCGTTCCGCAAAGCCTCATAGTCTGCCTTTTCCGGATTGCTGCCCCAGTTTGCCCGTTTGCAGCGCTTTTCTTTCAAAAGGCCGTCCTGGCACAGCAGCTCCAGATCAATGTACAGCGGCTCCCCGGCAAAGGCGGAATAGCTCTGGTAAGGGCTGTTGCCAAAGCTGGTAGGCCCTAAAGGCAGCACCTGCCAGAAGCGCTGGTGGGCAGCGCAGAGGAAGTCTATCCATTCCCGGGCGGCCTTGCCAAAGGTGCCAATGCCGTATTTGGAGGGCAGGCTGCTCACTGGCATCAGCACGCCGGCGCTGCGTGTCATCCAAGTCGATTGATTTGCCATAGGCTGAAAACCTTCTTTCCATAGGGTTATAAGCAGAGTATACTATAGCTTAGTATAACACATGGAAGCTGGTATGTGCAAGAAATATTTGGAAAAATTATCCAGTAACTTTCCCTGATTCCCGGTTTTCCTTTATGTGTTTTGTCAAAGGAGCCAGAACTAGCTCCTCCTGTTCCGGAACAGGAAAAGCGCCCCCGGATTCCCGGCAGGCGCTTCTCCCGTTATGCAAAAGCTTAGAAATCGTACTCAATCACGCCCCAAGGCGTTTCCTGCTTATGCAGCGCAATAGACTTGGACATCTCCCGCACCTCGTCTGCCGTCACGCTGCGGTTTAAAGCCTGGGAGACGAAAATGGCGTCGGACAGCAAAGCCGTCTCCATGGCGATATAGGGGGAGTCAATGCGGGTGCTGTCGTCCAGCTCGCCCTCCAGATACGCCTTCCAGTGTACCTGGTTGTCGTTATACAGGGCCATGCGCGGCTCCACCTGGGCTTCCTTCCGGCCGTTCTCCTGGCAGTTGATAATCTTGGAGGTTTTCATGCCGTCCTCATAGCCGAAGAATTCCAGGGTGGGCTGCTGCACCCGGCCGCCGCCCATAATCCTGCCGCCCTTGGGCACAGCCAGTTCGCCGCCAGTGGTGTCCACGTCAATCAGCTTGATGCCGCCCATAGAGCCTGCCACAAAGCTGGTGCCCACCACGTCCATATGCATGGCCCAGTCCTCGTAAATGTCCAGGGAAACGCCATTTTTAAACTTGGCAATGCCCACGCTTAAATCCTCCACGTCATAGGTCAGGCCCTCCGGCAGCAGCCGGGGATCCTGATAATAGTCGGCGGAGGACAGGCCATATACCGTATCCAGCTCTGGCATACCCATAATGTAGAGCATTTGGGCCAGATGGTAAATGCCCAAATCGCATAAAGGCCCATGCACGCCAATATCCCCTTTGATAAAGTCCCGGGAGAACATGGGCATGTCAAAGCCAGGGCGGCCCTCCCGGCGGTGGCCAACGCTGCGGGCGTGGTAGATTTTCCCCAGCTTCCCTTCCTCAATCAGCTTTTTGGCATACCGGGTCTGCAAATTGTAAAGGGAGCTTATCTGCACAGCCAGCTTCTGTCCTGTGGCCTTGGCGCAGTCGTAAATGATTTTCGCGTCGGCGTAGCTTGCCGCCATGGGCTTTTCGCAGTAGCAGGGATATCCCGCCTTCATCACAGCCACAGAAACCGGGGTGTGCAGGTTGTTGTGTACGCACACGTCAATGGCGTCCAAATCGTCCCGCTTCAGCATTTCCCGGAAGTCCACATACAGGTTCTCCTCCGGTATGCCATACTGTTCCCCCCAGGCCTTCACCTTGGCTTCGTCAATGTCGCACCCTGCCACTACCCTGGCGCCGGGAATGTTCGACCACACCGTCATGTGCCGGTTGGAAATCATGCCTGTCCCGATAATGCCAATGCGCAGTTCTTTCATGAAAACATCCTCCTTAGGCGTTATAAATCATTATTTTCCATATTTTACCATGTTTTTGTGCATTCCGCAAGAGGGGATCCTGCGGGAGGAGTGTCCAAAGCGAGTATTCTAAAAGAATGAAGAAACACAAAAGTTTCGTCCACCTTTTCAAAGGTGGTGGGGTATTTAGGGGCGAAGCCCCTAAACCGCCGGAGGCATAAAACGCGCTGTCTGGACACTCCCTCCCGCCGGTCGGCTGCCATCCCAAAGCCTGTTTTCAAAACAGGCCTTTAATACCGCTTCACAAACTGGGAAACCAGCGCCCGACAGGTCTGCATCCGGATGCAGGCATAAAATTCCTCCGCCGCTTCCTGCCCCTGGCCTGCGGTCATGGCGTTTTGGGCGTCCTCCTCTGTTTCCCACAGCACAAAGTCTGTCCAGGTGTCTTCCTGCCGGTAATGATCCCAGGAGATGAAGCCCTTTGCCTTGGAAACCACCTGATCGTGGAGCCTTTGGGTGCAGTCCATAAACTGCTGCGGCTCCACATTTTTCCGCAGCTTGTAAGAAAAAATCCACGCTGTTTTTGCCATCCTGTTTTCCTCCTTTGGAAAAAGCCGGCGTCAATAAAACGCCGGCCTTTCAAAAATTCCTCTTATTCCGCCATAAAGTAGGTCTTAAAAGCCTTATAGGCCATGTATACGTCCAGCTTGGAAACCACCTCAAAGGGCGCGTGCATGGAGAGCACCGGCACGCCCACGTCGATAACGTCGGCATTCAGCCGGGAGATATCCAGGGCCACAGTGCCGCCGCCTCCCTGATCCACCTTGCCCAGCTCGCCAATCTGCCACAGCACGTCCCCTTCGTCCATCACCCGGCGCACCCAGCCCAAAAACTCGGCGGAAGCGTCGTTGCTGCCGCTTTTGCCCCGGGATCCGGTATACTTGGCAAAGCCAACGCCCCGGTTCAGGAAGCAGGAGTTGCCCGCTTCATAGGCGGAAGCATAGTTGGGATCAAAAGCCGCCGTCACGTCTGCGGAGAGGCAGTTGGACTTTGTCCACACATGGCGTGCCTCCGCGCCGTCCTGTGCGGCCAAATCCGCCACGAAATAGTTGAGGAATTCAGAGGCAAGGCCAGTGTTGCCCACGCTGCCGATCTCCTCCTTGTCCGCCAGCACCGTAATGGCGGTATATTCCGGATCCTTGCACCGCAGCACAGCCTCCAGGGCAGGATAGGCGCACACCCGGTCGTCATGGCCGTAAGCGCCCACCATGCTGTGGTCAAAGCCAATGTCCACTGCCGGGAACGCGGGCACAAACTCAATTTCCGCGGAAATCAAATCCCCTTCGGTAATGCCGTATTTCTCGTTTAAAATCTTCATCACGTTGAGCTTGTAGAGGTTTTCCCCCTCTGCGTTCTCCAGGGGCATGCTGCCCACCAGAATGTTCAAATCCTCCCCGGTAAAGGCCTCGCCCAGCTTCTTCTGAATCTGATCCTTGCCCAGATGGGGCAGGATGTCCGTAATGGTAAACTGGGGATCCCCGGGGTTTTCCCCTACGTTCAAAGTCACCTCAGTGCCGTCCTTGCGCACCACCTTGCCCCGCATGGACAGGGGGATGGCAGTCCACTGGTATTTCTTAATGCCGCCATAGTAGTGGGTTTTCAAAAGCGCCAGCTCGTTTGCCTCATACAGGGGCAGGGGCTTTAAGTCCACCCGGGGATTGTCAATGTGGGCCGCCACAATGCGCACACCCTCCTTGGTGCCCTTTTTGCCGATAACCGCCAGGCAGATGGACTTGCCCCGGTTGTTGTAATACACCTTGTCCCCAGGGGCATATTTCGCCGCCGGATCAAAAGGCACAAAGCCCGCCTTCTCCGCGGCCTCCACCGCAAAGGCAACAGACTCCCGTTCTGTCTTGGCGGCGTTCAGGAATTCCTTATAGCCCTCGCAGAAGCGCTGGGACTTCTTCATTTCCTCCTGGCACACCCGTGTGGAACCGTGGGTGCGATCCACCAGCAGCTCCTTGGCAAGTGCCTTTGCGTCAACCTTTTCCGTTTTGTTTTCCATTGGAATGTACCTCCTTAAAGCTTTTTATAATAATAAGATAAGTGTTTATAGTCTATTTTTCGTCCTCCAGCAGTTGTATCCGCAGCACCTGCGTAAGCTGGGCAGGCTCGGAAAGCATCACAGGCCCTGTATAGGTAACCGACACCTTGTCTCCCGCCTTAAAGTCCTCCAGGGCAATGGGGGTATACCGCCATTCCAGCACTGTGTCCTCTGTCACGCTGAAGGTGCATTCCCCCTGACCGTTCACGTCGTTGCAGGGAAGGCCCCGCACATGGAAAAACGTGCCGTCCCTGTCCACGATTTCCGCGTGCATGAGAACAACTTCATCCCACCGGGGAGCCTTCTCTCCCAGCCAGCCCGTGCTGCCCCGCCCCAGCAGGAACGCCCCGCACAGCAGGGCCGCCGCTCCTATGGCAATGACCGCTTTTTTCCACAGCTTCATAGAGTAACCTCCTCCTGTATGCGTCTACCAGATTTTACCACGTCACTTCACAAAATGCAACCGCCCCGCCGCATATGCCCCGGCGGCTTAGGGACTCTGTCCCTAAGAACCCTGCAAACCTTTTTAGAAAAAAGGTTTGATCGAAAAACCAAGTTTTTGCATTTTCCCTTCAGCCGCTTTCCCCGCCCTCATACAGCCTTTTATACGTCCCGTAATACTTCGTAACCTTCTTCACATACGAGTCTGTCTCCGGGTAGGGGATGGTGTGCAGGTTCTTGCCGTCTGCGGAGTAGTCCTCCTCTGAAAGCCAGCCGCTCACATTGCCCATGCCCGCGTTGTAGGCGGCAAGGGCCACCTCCAGGGTGCCGTAATGATCCAGCAGCTTTCGCAGCAGGGCGCCGGCGCAGTGCAGGTTGTCGCTGGGGTCGAAAATGTCCCCGCCCCCGTTTTCCGGGGGATACTGCTCCGCTATCCACTGGAAGGTGGCGGGGGTAAGCTGCATCAGCCCGCAGGCCCCGGCCCGGGACTGGGCCTTTTCGTCAAAGCCGCTTTCCGCCTTCATCACCGCATAAAGCAGGTTTTCGTCCAGGGAGAATTCCGCCGCCTCCCGCCGCACCAGCTCCCCATAGGGACGGGGGTAAAGCCGGTGCATCACCCAGCCTGCAAGGGAATCCCCCGCCGCAATCCAGGCTATGATAAGGGCTATGAAAACCACAAGGATAACTCGACCTTTTTTCATAGGCGCTTTGCCGCTTCTCCTTTCAGATCTGCTAAAACAGCCTCCGCAGCCAGCCGGCGCCCAGGCTCCCGGCTGTTTTCAATCACATAGTCTGCCCGGCTTTCATAAAAATCCTCATCCTGCTGGGCGGAAAAACGGATTTCCGCCTGTTCCCGGCTTAGATTGTCCCGGTCCATCACCCGCGAAAGCCTTTCCTCCCGGGCCGCCGTCACCACAACAATCCGGGCGCAGATGCTGTCCAGCCCCGACTCAAACAGGGTGGGCGCGTCCAGCACGAGAATGGGCGTCCCCGCTTCCCGGGCCGATTCCACCACCTGGCGCACCTGCTTTAAAATCCGGGGAAAGGTAATTTCCCCCAGCCGTTTGCGGCCCTCCTGTGTGGCAAAGGCCCTGCGGGCAAGCTCTTTCCGATGCAGCTTTCCCCCCGGGGCAACATCCTCCCCAAAGGCGGCCCGCAGCTCCTCTATGCAGTCCGGGCTGTATACCTGGGGGCTTCTGGTCAGGCTGTCGCAATTTAAAACAGAACAGCCTCCCTGCTTCAGGAAATCCCCCACAGTAGATTTCCCCGCGCCGCTAGGCCCTGCCAGCCCTACCACCAGCGTCCCTTCCGGATGCGCCACCCGGAACCCCGCCGCCCGCAGCAGCCGGTTATACACCGCAAGGCCCACGCCAGAACGGCTGGGGCAGTGGGCAAAGGCGGTCTGGGCGCCTTTTTTGTCCAGTTCCAGCAGCGCCCCGAAAAGCCTCCTGGCCTGCCCGCCCCCGTCATACCGGGAGCCAAGGCTGATGGCAGGCCCCTCTACAAAAGGCAAATCCTCCTGAAAGCACAGCGCCCAGCCGCCCTTCCTCTCGTTTACATAGGCGGCAAATTCCTCCGGGGAAGCGTCCACCAAAGTCACCTCCGCCTTAGGGGCATAGTGCTTATATTTCATGCCCGGGGAAGAGGCCTTCGCCCCTTCCCGCAGGCTGTGCAGCACAGCGGGGTCAAGCTCCGCCTGCCCCAAAACAGCCCGAAGCTGCGCAAGGGTCACGCCGCCGGGCCGCAGCACCCGGGGAACGTCCCCCGCAAGGGTAATCACGGTAGATTCCACCCCCACGTCGCAAGGCCCGCCGTCCAAAAGGGCGTCCACCCGCCCGGCCAGATCCTCCCGCACATGGGCAAAGGAAGTGGGGCTGGGCCTGCCGGAAAGGTTGGCGGAGGGGGCGGCCAAAGGCACGCCAGCCGCCTCAATCACCGCCCGGGCCGCTGGGTGCCGGGGCATACGCACCGCCACTGTGTCAAGGCCCCCGCTGGTTTCCATGGGAACCAGCGCCGACTTTTCCAGGATAATGGTCAGCGGCCCGGGCCAGAAAGCCTGGGCCAGGCGCTTCGCGGCCTCCGGCACCTCCTTCACCAGGGGGGCAAGCTGGGAAAACCCGCTGATATGCACAATCAGGGGGTTATCCGAGGGCCGGCCCTTGGCGGCGAAAATCTTTTTCACAGCATTCCCGTTGAGGGCGTCCGCCGCCAGGCCGTACACCGTCTCCGTAGGGATGGCCACCAGGCCCCCGGCCCGCAGGATTTCCCCGGCCCGCTCTACATCATGTGTATTATGCGCTTTTAAAAACAATGTCTCCATAAGCTTTCCCCATGTGCCTGCCTTTTATTTTCCTGCCCATGCCTCCGGCGGTTTAGGGGCTTTGAGTCCCGCCTGCCGGCGCGGCATCCCTTTAAGCGCGCGGACTCTCCGCGCGGCGAAATATTCCCTTACACGTCCCCGCGTCACAGAGATACAAAAACGCAATCGCTGCGCGATAGCGTTCCGTCACGTTGTTTACGTTGCCTGTTCCAACTGGCTGGCCCTGTCTGCGGCAATCAGCGCGTCCAGGATTTCATCCAGACTGCCCCCCAGGATTTCCTCCAGCTTGTAAAGGGTCAGCCCGATGCGGTGATCCGTCACCCGGGACTGGGGGAAATTATAGGTGCGAATCCGTTCGCTGCGGTCGCCGCTGCCCACCAAAGATCGTCGGGCCTCTGCCGTCTGGGCGCTCACTTTGTCCTGCTCCTGCTGCAAAAGCCTTGCCCGCAGCACCTTCATGGCCTTGTCCTTGTTTTTATACTGGCTGCGTTCGTCCTGGCACTCCACCACCATGCCCGTAGGCAGGTGGGTAATGCGGATAGCCGAGCTTGTCTTGTTGATGTGCTGGCCCCCAGCGCCGCTGGAACGGAAGGTGTCAATCTGCAAATCCTTGGGGTCAATGTCAATCTCCACGTCCTCGGCCTCCGGCATCACCGCCACAGTGGCGGCGGAGGTGTGAATGCGCCCCTGGGTTTCCGTCTCCGGCACCCGCTGCACCCGGTGGGCGCCGCTTTCAAACTTTAACCGGGAATAGGCCCCCTGGCCGTCAATGAGGAAGCTGACCTCCTTGAAGCCTCCCAGCTCTGTCTCGTTCAGGCCCACGATTTCTGTGCGCCAGCCCTGCTTTTCCGCGTAGGCTGTGTACATGCGGTACAGATCATAGGCAAAAAGCGCGGCCTCCTCGCCTCCGGTGCCGCCCCGGATTTCCATCACCACGTTCTTTTCGTCGTTAGGGTCTTTCGGCAGCAGCAATATCTTGATTTCCTCTTCCAGCGCCGCAAGCTTCTGCTGGTTTTCCTTCATTTCCTCCTGGGCCATCTCTTTCAACTCCGGATCCTCCAAAAGCTCCCTGGCCCCTTGCAGCGCCTCCCCGCACCGGACATATTCCCTGTAGGCCAGCACAATAGGCTCCAGCTCTTTGTGCTCCTTCATCAGGGCGGCATACACCTCCCTGTCGGCAGCGCTTGCAGGGTCGTACAGCTTCATATTCAGTTCTTCATAGCGGTTTTCAAAAACCTGTAAATTCTCAAACATATCCATTTCCTCCAAAATAGTAGTCTTAGCGTTTCGCGTTCCTAAATAATATTTCTGCGGGAAATAACAGGGAAAATTTTCCGTGTATTCCCCCGCCTGTAGGGCGGGGGAATACACCCCGTTTCCTGCTGCTAAATGCAAAGGCAATAAAATAGGTTGAACCGCGCCGCTAAGGCTCCGGAGGCGTTTGGCGCTCAATGCGCTTGATGTTCTTCTCGCATTTCAGGCGGGGCAGCATAACCTCCCGCCCGCAGCCGCAGCAGCGGATTTTAAAATCCATCCCTGCCCGCAATACGGTAAAGGCTGTGCTCCCGCAGGGGTGGGGCTTTTTCATGTGCAGAATGTCCCCAACGCGCACGTCCATTTTGCCGCCCTCCTTTCTTTTCCAGACATAACAGACATAACAAGCCTTATTATACACTGTCCCCCGGCATTTTGCAAAGGTTTTTCGCTGCAAGCATTAGAGTCTGTCTTAAAACTCCGAAAAACCGTATTTTTGTCCAGTGACAAACGGTTTCTGTGTTAAAAATCCTCGAAATACGAAAGTGTTTCTTGCGGTTTTCGCCTTGAAACCGCCCGCCCTGAACAAAAATACTGGCATTTCTCCGGTTTTAAAACAGACTCTAGAGTGTACAGCTTCTAAATTTAAATTTCAGGCGAAAAGTGGCCATAGATTGGGGAGGGCTTTTACGTTGTTTATTCCCTTGGTATTTTTTTCGGGCTTTCTTTTTTGCTTGTCCCTGTTTTTGAAAAAAATCTGCGGGAAAGATTGACATGTGAACAAATGTTTTGTATTATATAGTCATGCAGCTTGGAAAGAGTATTTTTTAAGCTGCATGACTATATGGATTTGAGAAAGCTCCTGGCAGTTCTTTGTTGAAAAGAAAGGGGCTGCCAAGGCTTCCGACAAATACGGCGTTAAAAGAACGGGAGGTGCCTGGGGATGGCAAGAACGAGAAAGAAAAGCGCAGGGCCTTCCGCCATGGAACTGCGGCAGAGGGCGGTTTTGGACAAGCTGCTCTCCTGCCTGCTGCCTCCGGAAACCGCGGCCCGGGCTGCGGGAGAGCTGCTGGAGGTATTTGGCAGCCTTTCAGAGGTGCTGGTTGCCCCGGAAAAGGAGCTGCTGGAGATTGCAGGGATGAACAGCCCCGCTGTCCGCCTGCTGGGCGCTACAGCGGAAGCGGCGAGAGAGACCCTGGAGGATCAGGCCTCTGGGCTGCGGCGTGTGTATGATACAGAATCTGCCGCTTCCGTCCTTTTTCCCAAGCTTGCGGGACGGAAAACCGAGGCTGTGGTGCTGCTGCTCCTGGACGGGCAGAAGCGGGTGATATACAACAATATTGTGTGCGAGGGCGCTATCAGCGAGGTGCCTATGTATATCCGCAAAATCGTTTCCCTCTGCATTGACCATGACGCGGCTTTTGCCCTGCTGGCCCACAACCATCCCAGCGGGCAGGCCATGCCCTCCCGCAATGATGTGGTTGTCACCCGGCAGGTGGAGCTGGCTTTGGAGAGCGTACAGGTTCCCCTGTCAGACCACCTGGTGTTTGGCAGCAACGGGTGCTTTTCCTTTGCTGCCAGCGATGCCTGGAACCAGGGGCGCATGGATATGTGGGATTTCCAGCGGGAGCAGTTGGAAATCGCCAGGGCCATGGAGCGGGAATATTTAGAAAAACAGGGAGGGCGCGGGGATGGATTTTAAGCTGGTTTCAAAATTTCAGCCCACTGGGGACCAGCCGGAAGCTGTGAGCCGGCTGGTGCAGGGGGTAAACCAGGGGGACAAGGAGCAGACCCTGTTGGGCGTGACAGGCTCTGGCAAAACCTTTACCATGGCAAATGTGATTGCCAGGCTGAACCGCCCGGCCCTGGTGCTGGCCCACAACAAAACCCTGGCGGCCCAGCTTTGCTCGGAGTTCCGGGAATTTTTTCCGGAAAACGCGGTGGAGTATTTTGTGTCCTATTACGATTATTACCAGCCCGAGGCCTATATCGCCCAGACAGACACTTATATTGAAAAGGACTCCGCTATTAATGATGAAATTGACAAGCTGCGCCACAGCGCCACCTGCGCCCTTTCCGAGCGCCGGGATGTGATTATTGTGGCCTCTGTGTCCTGCATCTACAGCCTGGGCGACCCCATCGACTACCGCACCATGGTCATCTCCCTGCGTCCAGGCAAGGAGATGGAGCGGGACGAGCTTTTAAAAAGGCTGGTGGAGCTGCAATATGAGCGCAACGACATAAATTTCATCCGCAACAAGTTCCGGGTGCGGGGGGATGTGGTGGAGATTTTCCCGGCAGAGTCCAGCGACAAGGCGGTGCGGGTGGAGTTTTTCGGGGACGAGATTGAGCGGCTGCGGGAGTTTAACCCCCTTACAGGAGACGTGCTGTCCGAACTGGGCCACATCGCCATATACCCGGCTTCCCACTATATTGTGCCCCGGGACAAAATGGAAAAAGCTATTGCCGACCTCCATGAGGAGATGGAGAAGCAGGTGGCCTTTTTTAAGGAGCAGGGAAAGCTTATTGAGGCCCAGCGCATTGAGCAGCGCACCCGGTATGACATGGAGATGCTGGCGGAGATCGGCTTTTGCAAGGGGATTGAAAACTATTCCCGGGTGCTTTCCGGCCGGGAGCCGGGCAGCGCCCCCTTTACCCTGTTGGATTATTTCCCGGACGATTTCCTGCTGTTTGTGGACGAGTCCCATGTAACTTTGCCCCAGGTGCGGGGCATGTTTGCGGGGGATCGCGCCCGGAAGGAGCAGCTTGTGCAGTATGGCTTCCGTCTGCCCTCGGCCTTTGACAACCGGCCCTTAAACTTCGATGAATTTTACAGCCATATCCGGCAGGCGGTGTTTGTCAGCGCCACGCCGGGGGATTTGGAGCTGGAGAAGTCTGCCCAGGTGGTGGAGCAGGTGATACGGCCCACAGGGCTTTTAGACCCCCTGATTACTGTGAAGCCTACGGACGGGCAGATAGACGACTTGATTTCGGAAATCAACCTGCGCACGGAAAAGGGGGAGCGGGTCTTAGTCACCACCCTGACAAAGAAGATGGCGGAGGATCTCACCGGGTTTTTAGAGGGGTACGGCATAAAGGTGCGGTATATGCACCACGATATTGACACAGTGGAGCGCATGGAGATTATCCGGGATCTGCGCTTGGGAGACTTCGATGTGCTGGTGGGCATTAACCTGTTGAGGGAGGGCCTGGACATCCCGGAGGTTTCCCTGGTGGCCATATTGGACGCGGACAAGGAAGGCTTCCTGCGCAGCGGGCGCTCCCTTATCCAGACCATCGGCCGGGCGGCCCGCAACGCCGGGGGGCAGGTTATTATGTATGCTGACGAGGTGACGCCCTCCATGGAATATGCCATTACGGAGACGGAGCGCAGGCGGGGCATCCAGCAGCGCTATAACGAGGAGCACGGCATTACGCCCAAGACCATTACCAAGAGCGTGGCGGAGATTTTGGAAATCTCCACCCACAAGGAGGACGGGAAGAAAAAGAAGAAGCGCTATACCCCTGCCGAGAGGCAGCAGCTTATCGAGCAGTATACCAAGGAGATGCGGGCGGCGGCAAAGCTCTTGGAATTCGAGCACGCGGCGTACCTGCGGGACAAGATAAAGGAGCTGGAAGGCCAGGGGGCCGGGCACGCGCCGCTGCCCAGGAAAAGCAAGCGTAACGCTTGACCCAAGACGCGAGGAACAGGGAGGAAACTTTCCGCCGCATAAAGGGTTTATGCGGCTTACGCGCACGGCCGCGTAAGCCGGGTGCTCCCGGAGGGCAGCGTGCCGCTGTACCAGCGGCGTGGGCAGCGTACCGCTGCATCAATGACGCGGGGAACAGGGAGGAAACCTTCCGCCGCATAAAGGGTTTATGCGGCTTACGCGTATGGCCGCGTAAGGGGGGTGCTCCCGGAGGGCAGCGTGCCGCTGCACCAGCGGCGCGGGGAACAGGCTGGACGGGGAAGGCCCGGCTATGGTGAAGGAGGCTTATCTATGTGTGTGGCATGTGCAGTAGTAAAAGAAGAAAAAGGACATCCGCCGTAGCTGTTACATAATATATAAAAGGAGAAAGCTCCCATGAATATGATAGAACGCATTTTAAACCGCCGAAGCTACCGGGGCAGGTATGAAAACACCCCTGTGCCCCGGGAAGACCTGAAAAAAATTATGGAAGCCGGGCTGGCAGCGCCCTCCGGGTGCAACAAGCAGACAACCAGCCTTATCGCCATAGACGACCCCGCCTTGCTGGAGCGGCTGAGGGCTGTTATCGACCCGCCCGCTGGGGCCACTGCCCCCGCCATGATCTGCGTGCTGACCCAGAAGATTTTCGCGTACCGCGACCGGTGCTTCCAAGTGCAGGACTATGCCGCGGCTATTGAAAACATGCTGCTGGCAATTTGTGAGATGGGCTATGAAAGCTGCTGGTATGAGGGGCACATTACAGATGAGGACAAGATCGGGCGGAAGATGGCGGATATCCTGGGCGTGCCCCAGGAGTATGACCTGGTGTGCTTCCTGCCTGTTGGCAAGCCTGCCCAGGCCCTACGGCCTTCGCCCAGGAAAAAGCCCTTTGAGGAACGGGCATGGTTTAATGGGTTTCAGATAAAGGAAGGGGAAAGAAGATGAGCCTGGATAAAATCGTGGTGCATGGCGCCAGGGAGCACAACCTGAAAAACGTGGACGTGGAGATCCCCCGGGACAAGCTGGTGGTGCTGACAGGGCTTTCTGGTTCGGGGAAGTCCAGCCTTGCTTTTGACACCATCTATGCCGAGGGGCAGAGGCGCTATGTGGAGAGCCTTTCCTCCTATGCCCGGATGTTTTTGGGCCAGATGGAGAAGCCGGACGTGGACATGATTGACGGGCTGTCCCCCGCTATCTCCATCGACCAGAAAACCACCTCTAAAAACCCCCGGTCCACTGTGGGTACAGTGACGGAAATATACGACTACCTGCGGCTGCTGTATGCCCGCATCGGTATCCCTCACTGCCCCATCTGCGGGCGGGAAATCAAGCAGCAGACAGTGGATCAGATTGTGGATCAGGTGCTGGCCCTGCCGGAAAAAACCCGGGTGCAGGTGCTGGCCCCGGTGGTGCGGGGGAGAAAGGGCACCCACCAGAAGGAGTTTGAGGGGGCCAGGCGTTCCGGCTTTGTGCGGGCCAGGGTGGACGGCCTGCTGTACGATCTGAACGAACCTATTGAACTGAACAAGAACCAGAAGCATACCATTGAAATCGTGGTGGACAGGCTGGTGATAAAGCCGGACGTGCGCTCCAGGCTTGCCGACTCCATTGAAGTGGCGGCAGGGCTTACAGGAGGCGTGGTGATTGTGAACGTTATAGACGGGGAGGACATCACCTTCTCCCAGAATTATGCCTGCCCGGAGCATGGGGTCAGCGTGGAGGAGCTGACCCCCCGGATGTTCTCCTTCAACAACCCCTTCGGGGCCTGCAAGAAGTGTACGGGCCTGGGGGTGTTTATGAAGGTGGATCCCCGGCTGATTATCCCGGACGACCGGGTTTCCATCAGCAAAGGGGGCCTGAAGGCCAGCGGCTGGGCCATGGAGGGCAGCACCATTGCCGCCATGTACATGCAGGGCCTTTCCGAGCACTATGGTTTCTCCCTGGACACGCCTATTGGGGAACTGCCCAAAGAGATTGTGGACGTGCTGCTGTATGGCACCAAAGGGGAGAAGATCAAGCTGAGGCGCACAGGGGAATATGGCAGCGGCACCTATATGGCCCCTTTTGAGGGGGTTATCAACAACCTGGAGCGGCGTTTCAGGGAAACCTCCTCTAACTGGATTAAGGAGGAAATTGAGGGGTATATGAGTGCTGTGCCCTGCGACGCCTGCCATGGCCGCAGGCTTTCCCCGGAGAGCCTGGGGGTAACGGTGGGAGGCCTTAACATCAGCGAGCTGTGCGACAAGTCTGTTACCGAGGCCCTGGAGTTTGTGGATGCCCTCGCCCTTACAGAGCGGGAAAGCATGATTGCCGCACCAATTATAAAAGAAATCAAGTCCCGGCTGGGCTTCCTGCAAAGCGTGGGGCTGGAGTATCTTACCCTTTCCCGGGCTTCCGGCACCCTTTCTGGCGGGGAAAGCCAGCGGATACGCCTTGCCACCCAGATCGGATCTTCCCTTATGGGGGTGCTGTACATCCTGGACGAGCCTTCCATCGGCCTGCACCAGCGGGACAACCATAAGCTGCTGGGCACTCTCAAGCGCCTGCGGGACTTAGGCAACACTGTGATTGTGGTGGAGCACGACGAGGACACCATGCGGGCCGCCGACTACATTGTGGACGTGGGGCCGGGGGCCGGGGTGCATGGCGGGAATATTATCTATGCCGGGCCTGTAAAGGGCATTGAGAAGTGCAAAGGCTCTGTAACCGGCCAGTATTTAAGCGGCAAAAGGAAGGTGGAGGTGCCGGAGAAGCGCCGGCAGGGCAGCGGGAACTTTCTGGAGGTGCGGGGCGCGGCCCAGAACAACCTGCAAAAGGTGAACGTGAAAATCCCCCTGGGAGAGCTGGTGTGCGTAACCGGGGTTTCCGGCTCCGGCAAGTCCTCCCTGGTAAATGAAATCCTCTATAAAAAGCTGGCAGGAAGCCTGAACCGGGCCCACACCCATCCCGGGGCGCACAAGGAGATTTTGGGCCTGGAGTATCTGGACAAGGTGATCCAGATAGATCAGTCCCCAATAGGCCGCACGCCCCGCTCCAATCCCGCCACCTACACAGGGCTGTTTAACGATGTGCGCACCCTGTTTGCCAGCACCCAGGAGGCCAAAATGCGGGGCTTTACAGCCTCCCGGTTCTCCTTCAACGTGAAAGGCGGGCGGTGCGAGGCCTGCCAGGGAGACGGCATCATCTGCATTGAAATGCACTTCCTGCCGGACGTGTATGTGCCCTGCGAGGTGTGCAAGGGCCAGCGGTATAACCGGGAAACGCTGGAAGTGAAATATAAGGGCAAAAGCATTTATGACGTGCTGGAGATGACGGTGGAGGAGGGACTGGAGTTTTTCCGGGACATCCCCAAGCTTGCAAGGCGTTTGCAGACCCTGCAGGACGTGGGCCTGGGGTATGTGAAAATCGGCCAGCCCGCCACCACCCTTTCCGGGGGCGAGGCCCAGCGGGTGAAGCTTGCCACAGAGCTTTCCAAGCGGCCCACAGGCAAGACCATCTATATTCTGGACGAGCCTACCACGGGCCTGCATATTGCCGATGTACACAAGCTGATTGAGGTGCTGCAGCGGCTGGTGGACACAGGGAACACAGTGGTGGTCATTGAGCACAACCTGGATCTCATCAAAACCGCTGACCATATTATCGACCTGGGGCCGGAAGGCGGCAACCGGGGCGGGAAAATTGTGGCAGAGGGCACGCCGGAGGAGGTGGCCCTGGTGGAAGGCTCTTACACAGGGCAGTATCTCAGGGGGATGCTGGGGCTGTAGGCCGTGCGCTTAATGCCTCCGACGTGGAAGGGGCTTTGCCCCCTCCACCCCCACAACCCCTTTTAGAAAGAGGTTGACCCTAAAATCAGACTCTATATGCGGAGAAGTTTTGCAGGCGGCAGGCCTAGGGAAAACAGAGAAAGGAGCGGCGATGCTATGGAAATACGGGAACTTAGTTTGCAGGAAATGGAAAAGCTTTATGGGGAGCGCATGGAGGCAGATTTCCCTCCGGAGGAGCTGCGCCCTTTTTCCAGCATCCGGGAACTGACGGGGGAGGGGAAATATAAGTCCTTCGGCTGCTTTGAGGAGGGCCTGGGGGCCTATGGCACCTTTGCCTTTTCGCCTGGGCGTTCCGGCGTTCTGCTGGACTATTTCGCGGTGGACGCCGGGCGCAGGGGGCAGGGGATCGGCACCCGGGGGCTGCGTATGCTGGGGGAGGCGGCAAGGGGCCTTGGCGCAGGCTTTTTGCTTATTGAGGTAGAAAGCCTGGAGTCTGCCGAAACCCCGGCCCAAACAGAGGAGCGCACCCGGCGCATCCGGTTTTACAATGGGTTCGGGTGCCGGGAAACCGCTGTGTATTCCTGGCTGTTCGGCGTGGAGTACCAGATATTGGTTCTGCCCCTGGGAGACAGGATGCCCGGGACAGACGAGGTGCAGGAGTCCCTGGAGCAGGTGTACCGGGTGATTGTGCCTCCTCTGGTGGGGGAGAGCGAGGAAGCCTATGCCCAGGTGTGCAGGTGCTTTAGGCAGTAAGCCCGTTTGCTTTCATTTGCCTGAAAGGAGGCCGCGAAAGATGAAATATACCCTTTCTGTGCTGGTGGAAAACCAGCCCGGCGTGCTCTCCAAGGTGGTGGGCCTCTTTTCCCGCCGGGGATACAACCTGGACAGCGTGGCAGTGGGCGCCACAGAGGACAGCACTATGTCCTGTGTCACCATTGTGGGGGAAGGCGACGACTACATCCTGGAGCAGGTGGAAAAGCAGCTTAACAAGGTTATCCCGGTAATTAAGGTGCGATCCCTTTCCCCAGGCGCGGTGCAGGCAGAGCTGATGCTGATAAAAACCGGCTGCGAAACCCAGCACCTGGCAGAAATCAACCAGATCGCCGCCCTGATGAAGGCGGAAGTGGTAGACGTGGCAAAGGGTTCTGTGACGCTGCGTTTTGCGGGGGAGCAGGAAAAGTGCGACACCCTCTGCGCCCTGCTGCGGCCCTACGGCATCCGGGAAATCGCCCGGACAGGGGTGATAGCCTTGGACAGGGGATAGGCGGCATGATTGCGGGATGAAAAGGAGGACACAGCCATGATGACAGGAGCGCAGGCAATGGTGAAATGCCTGGAAGCAGAGGGGGCGGAGATCCTTTTCGGGTATCCGGGGGCGGCCATCTGCCCTTTTTACGACGCTATGTTTGATTCTTCCCTGCGCCATGTGCTGGTGCGTTCCGAGCAGAATGCCGCCCACATGGCCAGCGGCTATGCCCGATCCAGCGGCAGGCCGGGGGTGTGCGTAGCCACTTCCGGGCCGGGGGCCACAAACTTGATTACCGGCATTGCCACAGCCTATATGGACTCCATCCCTATAGTGGCCATTACCGGGCAGGTGAACCTGGAGCAGCTAGGGAGGGATGTATTCCAGGAGGCGGACGTGACCGGGGCATGCGAATCCTTCACCAAGCACAGCTATCTGGTGAAGTCGGCAAAGGAACTGCCCCGGGTGTTCAAGGAGGCCTTCCATGTTGCCGCCACAGGCAGGCCCGGCCCGGTGCTTATCGACGTGCCCCAGGACGTGCAGGAGCAGGTGCTGGAAGATTTTTCTTACCCCCAGCGGGCGGACATCCCCGGCTATAAGCCCAAGACGGCAGGGCACCCCTTGCAGATTAAGAGGGCTGCCCAGGCCATCCGGGAAGCCAGCCGTCCGGTGATCTGCTGTGGGGGCGGCGTGGTGCTGGCAGGGGCCAGGGAGGAAATGGCAGCCTTTGCGGAGAAAACCGGCATTCCCATTGTGTCCACCATGATGGGGCTGGGGGTGATGCCCATGGACAGCCCGGTGTATCTGGGGATGATAGGGAAGTTTGGGCGGCCTTATGCCAACCGTGCCATGGTGGAGGCGGATTTAATCCTGCTGTGCGGGGCACGGGTAGGGGACAGGGCCATTGCGGTGCCCCACCAGATAGCGGAGCAGGCGAAGATATTGCACATTGACGTGGATCCTGCGGAAATCGGGAAGAACATGCGGGTGGATATTCCCATTGTGGGGGACGTGAAGCAGGTGCTTGCCGCCCTGACAGAGCAGGCCGCCCCCTGTGACTGCGCGCCCTGGGTCAGCCGCGTGCTGGAATATAAGCGCAAAGCCGTTCCCCGGGGAGAGGACAGGGAGGACTATGTGGAGCCGCGTTCCTTTATCCGGGCGCTGTCGAAAATCATGGACGAGGACGCGATTTTAACCGCCGATCCAGGCCAGAGCCAGATATGGGCTGCCATCAACTTTACCCAGAAGGAGGGGCGGTTCCTCACCAGCGGGGGCCTGGGCACCATGGGCTATGCCCTGCCCGCTGCCCTGGGGGCAAAGCTTGCGAAGCCCCGGCGGCAGGTGGTGGCTGTCTGCGGGGACGGGGCGTTTCAGATGAGCCTGTGCGAGCTTGCCACAGTTTGTGCCTGCAATGTGCCTTTAAAGATGATTGTGATGGACAACCGCCGCTTGGGTATGGTGCGGGAACTGCAAAACCAGCATTACGCAGGCAGGCACGTTGCCACCCATATGGGCGGCAACCCGGACTTCGTAGCCCTGTGCGAAGCGTATGGCATTCCCGCCGCCCTGGCAGAGAACAACGCCCAGGCGCTTTCCCTTGCTGAAAAGATGCTGAAAAGCCCCCGGCCCTTTGTGCTGGTGTGCCGGGTGGATCCGGATACTCCCAGCGTGTGAAGACCTTGGGACTCTGTCCCAAACCCTGCAAACCTTTTTGCAAAAAGGTTTGATCTAAAAACTGTGTTTGTGTTTATTTGTGCGGTTTCCTGCTGGTTCGTTCCGCGTGGTGCAGGCTGGCCCGTTTTGCCTTGTTCCCCGCGTCACAGGTGCAGCGATACGCTGCAAAAAAGCGGGCAGCTTTCGCTGCCCGCTTTTTTGCGTGTGGTTCATTTATGCTTCTCCGTCCGCGCCTTCCTTTTCATCCGGGGGAGGCAGTTTCTTCCGCTTGCGGACGCACTCTGTCAGCAGGTATTCAATCTGCCCGTTAATGGAACGGAAATCTTCCTCTGCCCAAGCCGCCAGATCCTTCCACAGGGTGGGAGCGATGCGCAGCAAAATTTGTTTCTTATCCTTATCTGCCATAAGATCACACAGATTTCCTTGTTTTAATAAATGGAGCCGCTGTTGACAATGGGCTGGGCGTCCTTGCTGCCGCATAGCACCACAAGCAGGTTCGATACCATCTGGGCTTTGCGCTCCTCGTCCAGGGACACCACGCCGTCCTCTTTAAGCTGCTCCAGGGCCATTTCCACCATGCCCACAGCGCCTTCCACAATCTTTTTCCGGGCTGCCACCACAGCTTCAGCCTGCTGCCGCTGGAGCATTTGGGCCGCGATTTCCGGCGCGTAGGAAAGCTGGCGGATGCGCACCTCCAGGATTTCCAGCCCGGCCTCTGTCACGCGCTTTTGCAGATCCTCCTGCAGCATGTCCGCAATTTCCTGGCTGCTGCCCCGCAGGGTCTTTTCCGCCACGTCGTTTTCCTCCATCAGGTCATAGGGATAGCGCCGGGCAATGCTGCGGGTAGCGGAGTCACACTGGATGGACAGGAAGGTGCGGTAATTCTGCACGTTGAAAACAGCCTTGGTGGTGTCCACCACCCGCCAGATTACCACGGTATCAATGATGATAGGATTGCCCCGCTCGTCATTGACTGTCTGCTTTTCGTTGTTCAGTGTCATGGTTTTCAGGCTGATTTTCCCGCCGCCCCCGGCTGTAATAGTCATGCCGTTAGAATTGGTGGTGACAGTGCGGCTGTTCCCCGGATTGATGCAGGCGCAGAAGGGGTTCACCCAATAGAAGCCGTCTTTTTTAATGGTGCCGTAGTATTTGCCGAACAGGGTGAGAACAGCCGCCTCATTGGGGTTTAAAACCTTGAAGCCCCCGCACATGATGGCCGCCGCACAGACAAGCAGAATGCCTCCCACCAGCAGCACCACCCCCAGAGGTATGGAATTCCTGTCCAGGAGGATGCCCCCAAAGACGATGCCCAGCGCAGAAACCAGGAACAGCAGCAGGGTGCAGAACAGCATCCCAAAGCCGCTTCTGGTTTTTGCGGCTTTTTCTTCATATTTGTTGGTCATGGCAGTTTGATTATCCATCGATCCGTCCCCTTTCAGATTTCATGTTGATATCATTATAATATCAGTCGGCTTTTTTGTCAAGAGCTTTTTTGCTTTTATCCTTATGAAGGATGCCAGATTCAGAAATTGGAAAGATTTGTAAAGGGATTGTAAGCTTTTTTTATGAAACTGTAAAAGAACCTCACATGTTTTTGTAATAAACTGGTGGTAAAATTCATATTGTTAGATGGTTTGGGTGACAGGCCTGCTTCCAGGTAGCGCTTGGCTGGCCCGGGCCTTAAAATTTAAAAAGCAAAGGGGAAAAAACAAAATGAAGAAAATCGCTTTGGCCCTTGCGGCCCTGATGATGGCTGCCACCATGGCGGCCTGCAGCGGAAATGACGGATCCTCTGCAAGCTCTGCCGCTTCCAGTGCCGGCAGCACGGTTTCCACCGCCAGCACCAGTTCAGCAGCATAGCTTTCTGTTTCTTGTTCATACCCTCAAAAAATGCAGGGCCTCCAAAGGCCCTGCATTTTTTGCGCTTTTTTAAACAGACTCTAGGGCTTGTTTGAAAAATTGTAAACACCGTCTTTTTGCCCCAAACGGGCGGTTTCTGTGTTGAAAATCCTCGAAATACGACAGTATTTCTTGCGGTTTCCGCCTTGAAACCGCTCCCTTTGGAACAAAAATTCCGGTACCTCCTCTATTTTCAAACAAGCCCTAAGCTTTACCTGCCTTTTTACAAAAATCTATAC
>NZ_QWEO01000086.1 GCF_009936035.1 Neglectibacter sp. X58
GTACTTGGATTTGTGGTGAAACCATTGTACCAGAAGGGCTGGCGGGTCTTCAACTTTCATTTTAGTTTACAGTACGATTATCTTTACAGGAAGCAAAATAACAGGAGGTTTTTGTGTTACTACATATTCTTTGCTGTCAAATTCAAAGTTAAAGCATATTTTAGAGGATTGTCCTGCATTAAGGGATTGCTTGCTTTCAGAGGGTGAGTTTATACAATATAAAGGGCGTAAATATGCTTGGCTCGATATTGATAAAAATGGTGTGATTAAATTGCCGCACAGTACCTTGGCGGTCTTAGACCTACAATCTGGAATGGAGTTGTTATCTATTCGCAGCAGTGATATTGCCTTTACAATGGGGGCAAAAGGACCGCTGCTTCAAAAAGCCCATAACTTTCAAGGAAGTATAGAGAAATATTAGGAGAATAACGAAATGAAAAACATAGCAGGCAATAGGTTCTTTAATATGATTTTGTTATTCACAATCATAGGCGAGTTTATTGTTCCGTGGATACTGGAACGATTTTATTCTGAATATAACGGCAAGATAATGGTTATGAGTGTTTTAGGTAGTCCGAAAAGTCCTGTCCGACTTGTTTATAATATATGGCTTATCTGGCTTGGCGGTTTCTTAGCATATACAGCAGGCGTATATTTTCTGTCATTAAGAGCAAAGTTTCCTGTTCTGGCGGTTTTCATGCTTCTTTCGATTGGAATTTTTGCTGTTGGTGCAGGACTTATTTCTGGATTTTTTAGTGTGAACGAGAGCAAAGACATAGTTACTACAGCTTCAAAGATACATGGAGTAGGTGCTGCAATCGGTTTTATGGCGTTACTGTTTTTTCCGTTGCTAAATGGAATTGTAGCTTTTAAGCAAAATGGCATGGTTGAGGGCATCATCAGTATAAGCTCATTTATTTTATCGCTTATTTTCTTTGCCTGTTTTGTTATGGGAGATAAGGAGCAATTTCAAAATACCCTTTTGAAGTATGAGGGATTATGGGAACGCCTTGCTTTGTTTTGTATGTATATTCCGTTTGTTTATAAGTCTATGAACAACTTGTTCTTTTAGAGCGATAGTGAGGTATTGAAATGACAAAAATAGAATGGATACTCTGTCCCGTTTGCGGCAATAAAACCCGTAATCAAATCAGAGAAGATACGGTTCTTTTGAATTTTCCCTTATACTGTCCGAAGTGTAAACAAGAGACATTGATTGAAGCAAAAAAACTTCAAGTAACGGTCATTGAAGATATTGATAAAAAGCGGAGGAATAAAGGGGAATGAATAAGATAAAAACAATCTTTATGGCATTGTCATTAGAAGTACTATTAGTGCTTTGTGTCGGCATTGCAAATTTGCTTCTTAAACCGATATACTATTTCTGCTTCTATAATGTCCTGTATGGTATATTGTTTAGCTTTTTAATCCCCCTTTTCTTATTGCGGAAAGAGAAAAATGTATTTGACTTCCTTGGGATTAAAGCACTTGGCAAAAAGCAAGTTTTCATTTTAATAGTATTTATTGTTTTTTCGGTTGGCGGACAGATTATTCCCATAGTAGCTAAAGGTGGAATTATTCCTTGGAACTTGCTTCCTATGGGGATTGTGCCGCTGATTATGACAACCTTTTTTGAAGAGTTTGTATTCCGTGGATTTTTTCAAAATAAGTTCGAGAAAGAATTTGGCACTATAACCGCAATTCTGGTCTCTGGATTGATGTTTTCGCTTTACCATGTGGGCTATCCGAGATTTCGTACCTTTGAGGATATTCTTTTGCTGTTCGCCGTTGGAATTGGGTTTGCTGTTGCTTATAAACTTTCTGGAAACAATTTGATTGTTGCATACTTTGTGAATCTCCCCAATGCCTTTGTAACCTATATGTTGAAATTTGAACAATTTCTAAAAATGACAATAGCTTCAACAATGGCAGGCATCGTTACATTGTGCATAATTGTTGTAGTATTTATTGTGCTTGTGAGAGCGAATAGAAAAGAAAGGTAAAAACAACGCTTATGGATGAAAAATTATATCGTGAACTTGCTCAACTGACAAAAAATAAAAGTATTTGGAAACAAAATATCCCCTATGTAGCTTCTTTGCTTAAAAATCAATCTCCTAAAATAACGGCTAAAGCAATGTGGCTGCTTGGAGAGATGGGATTGATATATCCGCAGGAGGTCGCACCATATACAAAAGAAATTGCTTCTTTTATCGTTTCGGAAAATGACTTATTAAGAGAGCGTACCGCTAATGCTTTAGGACGAATTGGCAGAGCAGATTACAAGCTTGTTGCCCCTTATTTTGAGGAACTATTGACCTTGGCAGGAGATAAAAGCCCTAATGTACGGTTAAGTTTTATATGGGCTTCTGAAAACATTGCGACAAATACATGGGCGGTGTATGAGAATTGTTTGCCGATATTTGCAGAGCTTCTTAACGATGAAAACGAAAGAGTTCGAATGGAAGCACCAGAGATGTTTCGGGTGTTAGGAAAACGAACGCCCGAATTTGTGCGACCATACTTAGAAAAATTAGAATATATAGCAACGCACGATGAGGTTAGCGTAGTCCGTATTCACGCTAAAGGAGCAATTAGAGCCACATTATCCAAAACCATCAAAGAGCCAGACGCTATGACGCAGAGCCGATAAACTTGTGAGCAATCGCAGTTTGTCGGCTCTTTCTTTTATATATATTCATAGGTAGGACAAGCCCACCGAATAAAAAAACGATGTTTCGGTGAGCTGCTTTGCTATACTCTAAACACTCTCCGACTTCGCTTTTGAAGTTTGGAGGGATTTTTTATTGTCTGCAAGCAGCAGCTTCTACTTACATATACCATACCGAGGATGGGCGGATAACCTGTTAAAAAAATCCTCGCTACTGCATGGGGGCTTTGCACCTCAAAAGTAGAAGTCAAATCTCTACACAATAGAAATAAATTCTCCTTAAACCGTAAAGGTATGACAGCCTTTGCGGTTTTTCTTTTGTCGTTTTTTACAGAAATACGGCGCAAAGCGATTTCTGGCGTGGGATGTCGTTCGCCGCCTTTTCAATCTGGATTTTAACGATTTTCAAAATTCAGACTGGAGGAAATTAAAATGGCATATAACCACGGACGGGAAGAACGCAAATGGCGTATCTGGAAAGAAGCTGAGGAAACGATTTTACGGAAATGCGGTGTTGACGAGGATACCATCGAAAAAATCCGTATCTATGACAGGGCGGATTTTAATGCAACCAGACGGTTTTACCGATATCTGAACGATATCGGGGAATACCTTGAGGGAATGGCAGACGCTGAGCAACCGATAGAGATACATTCTGTTGCGGATTTATTGGACGAGATTGAAAACGAAAATCTGTATCGGGCATTGCTTGCGGTGGACAAGCGTACCCTGCAAATCGTTCTGCTGAAAATACAGGGCTATTCCATAAAGGAGATTGCGCCACTTGTCGGTCTGACAACAGGAGCTATCTACGCAAGATTAGACCATCTGCGGAAAAAGCTGAAGCAATTTAAGCGTTAGAGGGTAATTTTCAGCTTTTTCAAGGACTATAGAGTGAGGGGAATTTTCTCTCACTCTATTCTTTATAGGAGGATTATTGCATATGAACAGCTATATAGACGAAACAACAAAGGAGCAATTTACCGAAGATATCACTATCCGAGAAGCAATCAACAGCATTTATGATATGCTTGCGGAATTGCCAAAAGAGAAACGCCTTGCTTTCTTTGAGCAAATTTCAAAACCAAAAGATTTGGATTTTGTAAAGGAGATTGATGGTATTTATTATGTCGCCTGTGCTCATTTCGACAGGGAACAAAAGGAAGATATGATAACCAAAGTCAATCGGGTATTAGGTGCAGAGGTGTAAAAACATTTCAAATTAGGGCTTTAAAGTATTGAAGTAAGGCGGTGGATATGGTAAAATAACATCACTACAAACATCATATCCGACTGTCGGAAAGGAGTTTATTTTGAACAGACAGGCTTTCATACCACACATCGGACAAGGCCGACATCGTGCTGGGCTTTTCCCGGTTCAGCCGCTCCAGAAAGCGGGGGTCAACGGTTCTGCAGTAGTCCTCCATCCGGCCCTGGTCGAGATTCAGGGCGCTGGCCAGCAGGCTCTCGTGGCTGGCCATCAGGTTCGCCAGGTTCCGCAGGGAAGCGGGAGTGTGGCCGTTGGCTCCGATGTGGATATGCACCCCACAGCCGTGGGCCGGATTGCTGACCGCTCCAGCGTGACGGAGCTGGCGGGCGACTTCCTGCAAGTCCTCCAGGTCGTCATAAGTGAGGATCGGAGTGCCCAGCTCGGTCTTCTCGGCGTCGCGGGCGGCCCGGATGCTGGAATCCCGTGTGATTTTCCACACCCGGCCCTGCCGATCCTGGCAGCTCCAGGAATCGTAACTGCCAGCCTCATGCCGCACAGTGCGCTCGGTGCCGAAATATTTTGCTACCACCTTAGCGGCCTCCTGCCGGGTGATCCCGGCCATTTCGATCTCCACACCGATGGTTTGCTTCTTCATGTCCTCGACCATTTTAGCAAGTTTCGCGTTCATTTTGTTTACCTCCGTGGTTTGATTGTGTCTGTATATTACCATACACACGCACTGAATACAAGCCGCTAAGGCGCACAAACATTCTGCTATTCTCCTGGTGTATATGCCGGCTTGACTTTTGCCATACATACGCATATAATAAAGTAAAATGGGAGGAGGGGCCTAAATGCCAAGATTGTCCGCAGCCGCAAATACCACACCCATAGATAAGAAGTGCCTGGAACTGGGGATATCCCGGTCGGAGCTTTCCCGCCGGAGCGGGGTGCCGCTGCCTACGCTGGACGCCTGGGGCCGTAGGACACGGCTCCCCAGGGATGTGTATCAGCTTTATAAGGTAGCCCAGGTGCTGGGCTGCCACATAGCGGATATCATTGAGCCGGAGTTGGCAGAACAGCAGGAAAGCGGCAGGGAATAGCAAAGGGGCGGAATGACCTTCCGCCCCTTTCGTGTATTTCTTTAGGCCGTCATATAGTCGTACAGTTTGGCCTTAAGGACAATCAGCTGGGCCTCCGCGGCCTCGGCCCGGGCCTTGTACTCGTCCCGTTCTTCGGCCAGCTGACCATTCTGCACCGTGCGCTGGGCCAGCTGCTCCCCCAGATCCTGCGCCTGCTCCACCGGGTTCCCGGAGAAGCCGTTGTCAATGTTCTCCTCGGCGATATCGAACACGCCGCGGAACGCGGTGGCAATGTAGCTTTTCGGCCCCAATTCGGCCACCATAGCCTTG
>NZ_QWEO01000087.1 GCF_009936035.1 Neglectibacter sp. X58
TTGGGGGATCGAGACTTCCTTCCGCAGCCTGAAATACGCCGTTGGCCTCATCCATCTTCATGCCAAGAAGCCGAACCTCGTCCTTCAGGAGATTTTCGCCAGTTTTCTCATCTTTAACTTTACCCAGGCGTCTATCTGGACTGTAGATACCGCTAAAAACACATCCAAGTATCATTGCCGCGTTAATTTCTCTGACGCTGTTTTTGCCTGCTGCCTTTTCCTCAGAGAGGCAATCTCCGATCCGCTCCCGCTCCTTCAGCGAAAACTGTTCCCTGTCCGCCCAGGTCGAACCTCGCCAAGGCCAAAAATCACGGGCAACCGCATTTCCTCCTGCTACGCCTCCGCACGCTGATCCCCTTTTCACACTCCTTTTTCTGGCGGAGTCCCCTCCGTCTGCTTTTGCTGTCTATTTTTCCCTCCCCCAATTCCTTTTGCTCTTTTTTGTGCCCCCTGGCCCTTTGGCGTGCGTCCTTGCGTACTAACTTAATGACATTGCCCCCTTTGTGTATTTCTTTAGGCCGTCATATAGTCGTACAGTTTGGCCTTAAGGACAATCAGCTGCGCTTCAGCCGCCTCGGCTCTGGCCTTGTACTCGTCCCGCTCCTCGGCCAGCTGGCCCACCTGCACGGTGCGCTGGGCCAACTGCTCCCCCAGATCCTGCGCCTGCTCCACCGGGTTCCCGGAGAAGCCGTTGTCAATGTTCTCCTCGGCGATATCGAACACGCCGCGGAACGCGGTGGCAATGTAGCTTTTCGGCCCCAATTCGGCCACCATAGCCTTGATCTGCTGCAGGACTCCCCGCTCCTGGTCTTTGGTGGCCATTGCAGACTCGGTGGTGTTTTCGATACACATTTTTTATTTTCCTCCTTGATTTTTGTGTCCTGCTTTGTTAAAATCAAGGTAGCCGGGGGCAGGTTTCCCCGGCCCGCCTTGTTTGAGGCGTTGAGAGGATAGCGGGGTAACATTGGCGTGTGTACCGCTATCCTGGTTTTTTCGCTCCTTCCCGCCTCGGGATTATATGCAAAAGAAAAAGCACCCGGTTTTTACCGAGTGCTTTTCTAATTGCCCTCATTCTTTGGGCAACATCATGGCCAACACGAACGCCGGACCTACAAAGTAAATTGTGGCGGGGTTCGTATGGCTCTGGTATGGCAGGGGCAGAAGGATTCGAACCCTCGGCACGCGGTTTTGGAG
>NZ_QWEO01000088.1 GCF_009936035.1 Neglectibacter sp. X58
GGACAAAAACCGAGCCGTCGCGTACGGACAGAAACTCCCTGATACAGCGCAGTTCGATATGCAAACGGTGTACGCTCCTTCTGGCTCAACGCCTTTGTGAGCCAGTGGAAGAGCTGGGCGAGCATTGTCCTGGACTTCTTGCAGGCCCAGGGGGACAGCCGGAAAATGCAGGTGGTTTATAACACGGTATTCGGAAAACTCTGGGAGAACCGGGGCGACATGGAAGATGAAGACAGCCTGTTAAAGCGGCGGGAAGAATATCCTGCCGAACTGCCCAATGGTGTCCTGGTGCTTACTTGCGGCATTGATACCCAGGATGACCGCTTGGAGTATGAGGTGGTGGGTTATGGGCATTTCGGCGAAACCTGGGGCATTGAAAAGGGCATTATCATGGGCAGGCCGGACGCAGACGCCACTTGGGATGCACTGGACACAAATGTGCTGGACAGGGTGTACCGTTTTGCCGATGGCCTGGGCCTGCGGCTGAGCATGAGTTTTATGGACGAGGGCGGGCATTTCACCCAGGAAGTGCGAAGCCGCTGCCGGGAACGCATCAGCAAGAAACTGTTCTGCATCAAAGGCCTGCCCGGGCAGGACAGGCCCTACACCGGCCCGCCCAGGCAGGTGAGAATTGTGGTGAATGGAACGCATGTAGGCTTCTGCTGGCAGTACCAGATTGGCGTGGATGCCGGAAAGCAGCTTATCATGGACAACCTGCGGGCGAAAGAGCCTGGCCCGCGGTACTGCCATTTCCCCTTGCGGGATGATTACGGAGCTGGATACTTTGCAGGACTCCTGTCGGAGCGGCTTACCTACAATGATAAGGCAAAACGGAACCCTTGGAGTTGGGAAAAAATACCCGGGCATGACCGCAACGAGCCCTTGGACTGCCGCAACTATGCCAATGCGGCCTTTAAAGTGCTGCCCAAAGACCTGGACGCCATTGATCGGCGCTTGCAGCAGGCAAGGGGAAAAGCCCTGCCTGTACCTGTGGATGGCGGAAGGCCAAGCCCTGCGCCCCGGTCGCGGGTAAAGAGGACGCCACGTGTGGAGGAATGGTAAATGACCAGCAAAACAGAAATCAATGCCCGGCTGGAGTTCTGGCGCGAGGCTTTAAAAGCGCTGCGCAAAGCCTATCTTGCCCTGCTGGACGGCGGGGTGAAGTCGTACACGCTGAAAGACCGGGAGCTGACCTTACTGGATATGCCCAGTTTGATGAAAGAAATCAAAGAGGCTGAGCAGAAGGTGGACGAGCTGAAGGCCCTGGCAAGCGGCGGGAGCAGGCGTAAGGCTGTGGCGGTTATCCCCAGGGATTGGTAAAAAGGAGGCCCCGGTTTCCCGGAGCCTTTGTCCTGAATTATACCCCCAGCCGCTGCTTTAAGCCGTCCTGCAGCACTTGGGAGAAGTTGATGTTCCTCTCTTGTGCGGCAGCATTCAGCCATGCGGGCAAAGTGACGGTGCGATTAACGGAACGGTTCACTTGGGCCATGCGCACAGAGGGCATGTACACGTCAACAAGCACCACCCTTTCGTTTTCTTCACAGGCGACTTGCGCCAAAGGGGTGGGCACAGGAATTGCTTCCCCATCTTCTTCCCTGCCGAACATTACACAGCCCAGCAGTTCCCGGGCGGAGAACAGCGCGTCCTCATCGTTTTCCCCGCTGGTGGCAGCATCCAGATCCGGGAACACAACGGCAATTTCCTGTCCCTGCTCATACGTAAACACAGCGGGGTAAATATATCTTTCTGGCAATTTCATAACGGAAACCTCCTTGAAAATGGGATGGGAAGGTGGGGCTTAGAATTTAAGCCCCGATTGGCGTTCAATGCTTTTTAGGGTTTTGGGAGGGATATCCTTATCCGGGTGCTTTACTGTTACCCGGCCTTTCTTCGATGGGTGCTTAAACTGGTGGTGGCTGCCCACTGTGTTTACCTCATACCATCCATCCGCCTTGAGCATTTGAATGACTTCCCTTGACGAGTAGCTTTTCATATCCTTCCCCTCCTGACAGTATATAGTATAACACATATAAAAACATTTGTCAAGGCTTCTGGCAAATGTTTTTATATGTGTAAAAGAAGGTGATCCTACTGTACAAAGACAAACGCACCGGTCTGTTCCTGCCTGACTCCGCCATCCCCAAAGCTTCCGGCTACTCAGAGGCCGGGGCCAGCCGCATAACAGGTGCTGGCTGTGTACCTGCCTGTAGACAGTGGCGACGGCTTTATTCTGGGGGTGGTTTGATGGTGGTGGCTGTTTGGGGGATATCATCTTCCAGGTATCGGAGGAAACCACAGAAACCCTGCAGGGGACAGAATGGAGCGGAGAGGCCAGGTACGCCGTGCACCAGCGCCACCTGCAGAACGCCCTCACAGAGTTTACCGGGATAGAGCCGGATAAAATCAGCTTTTCCATGCAGCTTACTCCCTTGCTGGGGGCGGACATCATCGGGGAGCTGGTGAAAATCTGGACCTATGAGCGCTCTGGGGAGGCTGTGCCCCTGGTAATCGGCGACAAGCCCTACGGCAAGTACCGCTGGAACATCCTCAAGCATAGCGCCAAGTACGAGGAAAGCGATGTCTGGGGCAACCCCCTGCTGGCAGTCGTGGACGTGGAGCTGCAGGAATATCTAAGGAGCTGATGCCATGGGATTTCAAGTAAGCGCCGCAGACCTGGGGAACATCCGCCTGAACGAGCCGGAGGCCGTAAACGCCGTACTGCAAAATATCGCTTTAGTGCTGGCAACGCCTAAAGGCTCGGTGCCTATGTACCGGGATTTCGGCTTATCCCAGGAATTTGTGGACAAGCCCGCCCCGGTAGCAAAGGTGCTGATGATAGCCGGTGTGCGGGAGGCCATAGAGCAATGGGAACCCCGGGCGGTGGTACAGAACATTTCTTTTTCCGAGGATCCGCTGGAGCCGGGGCGGCTCGTGCCCAAAGTGGAGGTGGAGATCCATGTGGAAGAATAGGATTTGACAAAATCCAACAGGATGGTATAATAAAAACGCTCCCAACGAGGAGCAAACGCAGCTTTGCGTTGGAGGACGCTGTATACATAAAAGGCGGTTAGCCCATCCCCGACAGAAAGGGGGTGGTACATTTCCCGGAGTTTTACACGAAGGGAGGTGGCGCATATGGGACAAAAGCTGCTGCGTTTCGCAGTATGCTTGGTATTGGCAGCCCTGCTGCTGGTTTACTTAGCCCCAAAAGCGTGTTAGCCGCCCGGCTTGCCCCTGAGCGGCTAACTTCATGTTAGTCAAACTTTAGGGCTGACCGCCATGTGACAGCGCCCTCTTTATATTTATTATACCACATGCTCCGGCTTTGTCAAGAACAAGGCCGGGGCTTTCATTTTTACGCAAAGCAAGGTGAGAGCATGAGGAACCCTGAATACCAGTTTGCGGACACCAGCGCGGAAGCCATTGTGGCCCGGCTGGTGTCGGATTATGAAAAAAACACGGGCGCCGCTGTGCAGCCCGCCAGCCCGGAGCGGCAGATCATCCAGTGGGTAGCCAGCATCCTGGTGCAGGAGCGGGTGCTGATGAACGTCATTGGCAACCAGAACATCCCCAGCCGGGCCGAGGGGGAGAACCTGGACGCACTGGCCCAGCTTTTAAAGCTTCAGGGGAGGCCCCAGGCCCAGCCGGCAGTGTGTACCCAGCGCTTTTATATCTCAGAAGCCCAGCAGAGCGCTGTGCTGGTGCCCCAGGGCACGCGGGTAACCTGCTCTGGCGGGCTTATCTGGGAGACAGTGGAGGACGTGTATATCAACATTGGCGACACGTATGCAGACGCGCAGCTGCGCTGCCAGACCCCTGGGGCAGTAGGCAACGGCTATGCCACCGGGCAGTTGGACACGCTCATCGACCTGTACGATTACTGCACCGCCACAGAAAACCTTACGGAAAGCGACGGCGGCGCGGACGCGGCCACAGACGATGAATTCTATGAGCTCATGCGCCAGAGCATGGACGCCTACAGCTGCGCCGGGGCCCGTGGCAGTTATGAGTATTTCGCCAAAAAGGCCAGTACCGAGATCGGGGACGTGATCGCCAATTCCCCCACGCCGGGGGTAGTGAAGCTCTACGTGCTCATGGAGGATGGCGCCCTTGCCACAGAAGAAATCAAGGCGGCGGTACTGGCAGAGTGCAGCGCAGACGACGTGCGGCCCCTCACCGACCAGGTCTTTGTGGAGGATGCGGAAACGGTGGACTATACCATAGACTTCACATACTACACCCAGCCCGGGACTGGAAAATCTGCCACAGAGATACGGGAGGCAGTGGGCAGGGCTGTGGAAGAATATGCGGCCTGGCAGTCCGGGAAGCTGGGCCGGGACATCAACCCCTCTGTGCTGATAGGCCTTTTGATGCAGACAGGCATCAAGCGCGTGGTGCTTACCTCCCCTGGCTTTACCGTGCTGCAGAATGACGGCAAAAACCCGCCCCAGGTGGCAAGGCTCCTGGGCACGCCTGCCATTACAAACGGGGGGTATGAGGATGAATAAATCCCATGGCTTCACCAAAGAAAACCTACTGCGCTCCCTGCCCCCTGGCCTGGCCAATGACCCCAGGATGGTGGCCCTGGCAGAAGCCATAGCGGGCCTTTTGGTGCAGCAGAAGGAAGAAACCGGGCGGCTCTCCATCTACCCGCAGATAGGCAAACTGGATGAAGCTCTGCTGGATATTCTGGCCCATGACTTCAAGGTGGACTGGTGGGACAGCGACTACACCCTTACGGAAAAGCGGCGCACCCTGCAAACAAGCTGGCGCGCCTGTCCGCTGTGCCGAACACCTGGTAGTTATAGGCGGAGCACCAGGCGCATCCCTCCCCAATGGGGCAGGAGAAGCACTGGTCTGTGGACTGGGTGCGCCTGTCAATGCGCTGGAGGCACTGGGCGCAGTCTTGCTCCCCCTTTGTGCCAAGAAGCCCATGGTCTACATGCCCAATGGTCAGCGGAGGGATGTCCGGCCCCAGGGAATTGGGCATGTAGCGGATGCAGGGATAGATGTTCCCTGTATAGTCTACAGACAGCATGTCCCCTGTGCCGCCGCACCAGTTCTGCACATCCTTTGGATCTTTGGGCCGGAAAAAGTGTTCCTCAAACATGGAGATATACGCATCCTCCAGCCCGTTTTCCAGAAGGTAGTCCCCGCAGCGCTTGAGCTGTCCATACAAAACCCGGGCATGGGACAGCTCCCAGCCCTTTTCATAGACGCAGTTGAGGAAGCCTGAGATGCCCCGGCCCAGCTATGCCCTGGATCCCCAGCCCCAATACACAGAGGAGGTGCCTGCTTTGCTGGACAGCGACCCTGCCAGCGCCAGCCGCACCTTCAACCCCCTGATTTTGGCTGTGCTCAATAACATCAAGGCAGTGAAGCTGCTGGCAGAGGGACAGGGGGCAGAGTACGAAAAGCTGTCAGGCAAGGCAGACCGGGCAGAGCTGGCGGCCCTCACCAGCGATTTCGCCCACCTGGTGTTCCAAATGCACCTGCGGGACCTGCTGGACGCCCAGGGGCTTGACTTTGTAGAGGCCCAGGAGTTCGATGGACCCGGGGCGCTGGAGCTGCTGCAGGGCCGGTTTGAAGCCGGGAAAGCCTATATATAAGGAGGCGGGAATATGGCAAAAACACTTCTCATGCTCAACGTGGGGGATAAAGTCCGGGACCCGGAAAGCCTCTGCCTGGGGGAGCCTGTGGCCTGGCAGGTGGCAGACCTGCTCCACCAGGGGTATCCTGCGGGCAGCGTTACCCTGTGCAGCCAGTACCAGGTGGCACTTTACGCCTTTGACGCCTCGGAGCCGGACAGCGAAAATACAGACCGCCAGGTGCAGGGGAATAACCGCTACAGCCTATCGAATATCCGGAGCTGGCTTAACAGCGAATCCCTCTCCGGCTGGTATGCCCCGGCCCATGAAGCAGACGCACCCCCAAAGGCGGGGGCTGTATCTGCAAACCCTTACGCGCTGGCCCCCGGCTTTATGGGCGGCCTGTCGGAAGGGTTCCGGAAAGCCGTGCAGCCCACGGAGCTGGTTGTGGCAAAGTGTGCGGCGGACGGCGGGGGCAGCGAAACCGTGAAAGACCGCTTTTTCCTGCCCTCCAACACAGAGATTGGTGTGGCGAACCAGAACGGCATAGCCGAAGGGGCGCGCCTTGCCCTGTTTACAGGCGACGCCGCCCGGCAGCGGTGCGTGTCCGCCTCTGCCGCGGC
>NZ_QWEO01000089.1 GCF_009936035.1 Neglectibacter sp. X58
TCAGACTGCGGAAAACCAGCAGTCAAGACCGCTTGACAGTGCCGCAGTCAAGACTGCTGAAAAACCGCAGTCTGCACGACGGAAAACCAGCGGTCAAGAGTGCGGAATTTCCGCCCCTAATAATACTGATATAAATAAAACTGAAAAAACAAAGAAAGCTATTGCATTTGCGGGGCGGCACCCGGCGGGTATCTGTATCGCCGTGGGTGCCATTTCGGCTATCAGCTTCACTCGGTCAATACGCATTTGGTTTACCTCCAAACTTGAGTATTTGCTTAATAACAGTATACCTTGAACAATTGCTAAAGTCAATAAAATTGAGCGTTTGCTAAAATTTTTCTTCCGTTTTTTGTGTAAGCATGTTATACTGTTTAGGAAGGGGGTGGTTGGATGACCACGGGCCAGCGCATTAAGGCATCACGAAAAGAAAAGGGAATAACTCAAGAGGAGTTAGGAAATATATTAGGTGTTTCTGGCTCGATGATAGCACAATATGAAACTGATAAACGCAATCCCAAAAGAGAAACTCTTGTAAAAATAGCAGATGCTCTTGGTGTATATTACCTCGATTTATATGGAGACGAAGAAACCGCGCTAGTTAAAACAGGCGTTGAGTTAGGAAAAAACGTTGCTAAAGCAGCTACCAATATATTAACACGTATGGAAGTCGTTGCTGAATTTGAAAGCCAGGGATATACTTTTGAGCCTAATGAACGTCGGTTAGTCTGTGTATTTAATAAATTGAATATGAAGGGGCAGTTTAATCTTTTGCACTTTGCAGGTGATATGGCAGACATGCCACAATTCTTGTTAGAACCGCCCTCAGAATCTTCTAACGAGGAAGGGAATAAAATTACCCCAGAAGAATAGCAAAAGCCCTCTACAGGGCCTTACAGAACCAGCAAACACTATTTGCCAAAAAGGAGGTACTATCATGGAATACACGGTAAACTTTACCTGGGACGATGAGGCAAGCGTCTGGGTTGCCACCAGCGAGGATATTCCGGGCCTTGTGCTGGAATCAGGCTCTTTTGATGCCCTGGTGGAACGGGTGCGCTTTGCCGCGCCAGAGCTGATTGCATTAAACGGGCAAGAACCGGCCCGCGCCACCTTGACCATTATGTCCAAGCGGCAGGAGAGGGTGTTGGCATAATGGCAGAGTATGAGAAAAGGGTGCGGGATATCTTGACCGAAAACGGCTGCACGTTTTGTCGCCGCGGCAAGGGAGACCATGATATTTGGTACAGCCCGTTGACGTGCCGGCACGTTACAGTCGACGGGAAAATCAAGTCTCGGCACACAGCAAATGCTGTTTTGAAACAGTGCGGGATTGACCACAAATTCTAATTTCAAGGGAGCGTGACAGCATGAATGAGGCAGTTATCTATGCCCGGTTCTCATCGGATAAACAGACAGAATCCAGCATAGAAGCCCAGGTGCGGGCCTGCCGGGAGTATGCTGCTGCCCATTCGCTCCATGTGATGGAAGTATATGCCGACGAAGCTATCAGCGGTGCCGGGGCCAAAACAGCCATCCGCAGGGCTTACCAGCGCCTTTTGAGGGATGATGATATGACAAATAGACGTAAAGCCAAGTTGTTTTTTTCGGCATCCATAGGGGATGCCGTTTTTGCTTTATTGGATAACCCCGACAAATTTGTAGTAGATGGTAATGCGCTTTTCCTTACCCTTGCGGCAGCGTCCCATACCCGGCGTTTCATAAATCGTAATCCGGTCAATCAGTTCATGAAGCATGAAGCGGTCGAGTTTTTCAAAGCTGGTGTATTTTCGGATAAGGGCTGCGAAGCGGTCAATATCGGCTTTGGTATCCCGAACCTTTTCCAGCGCCTTTTCCATCTCTGCAATGTTCGCTTTCAGTGCAGCCCGTTCCTGGTCGTAGTCTGCAATAAACATGGTAAAGATGTGGTCAGGCAGCTTGCCGCTCATGTTGTCCTCGTAGGTACGTTTCAGCTTCACATCCAGGTCAGCCAGCCGTTTCTTTGCCGATGCAAGGTCACGCTTCATCGTTGTGGCCTGCTTCTGCTGGTCGGCGCATTTCAGTTCCATCAGTTTCTGTGCTGCTTTCTCGGTGTCCTCGCTGAACAGTCTGGCATTGCGGCGGATGTCCTCAAGCACTGCCTGATGAAAGGTGTCACGGTTAATATAGTGGCTGGAACAAGCTACTGTCCCTATCGCCTGACTGCGCCCGCACATATAGTAAAAATACTTCTGCTGGCTGACACCCAACTTCATGGATGTTCCGCAGGCTTCGCAGTAAAACAGTCCTGCAAACAGCGCCGGCTCGTCTTTGGCTTTAATGGTCTTTTTCCGTGCAATCAGTCTTTTTTGTGCTTCATCAAATAATTCGCGGGATATGATCGGTTCGTGCATATCAGGAACAACTACCCAATCTTCTTTAGGGATAGGTTCCCTTTTTTTACTTCGGTAGGATGGCGTGTACTGCCGCCCCTGCACCATGCTCCCCACATAGATTTCGTTTTGAAGCATGAAATGTACATAAGTCCGTGTCCAGAAGTGGCGGCGTTCAAACTCGCCATCCCGTTCAGGATTGTGCTTGCGGAAACGTGTATATTCCTTGGGGGATAAGATACCCTCGTTGTTGACGGTATCATCAACAACACCCCCACCGTTGACGAACTGGAAGCAAAGGTAAAGGCGGGCGAGCAGATTTCCCTTGTTGACCTGGCTAACGCTGTCAAAGCCGACAAGGAGCGCGGCAAGGGAGCGAAGCCGGAAAAAAAGCCCTCTATCCGGGCGCAGCTTAGAGCCGACAAGGAAAAGGCGCAGAAGAAAAACGCAAAGCAGAAGTCACAGGACTTGGAAAGGAGCTGACCCATGCCGGAACAGAGTAAATTTGAAAACGTGAATTTGTTCGCTTCCCTTGAAGCGATTATGAAGCAGAACACAGGCTTTTACCAGAGCGACTTAGACATTGACAAAGAGATTATCGCAAAGGCGGCGGCAAGCCCCCACAGGGAGGACAAGACCCTTTTGTGGTTCTGCCGCCCGTCCGGGACGCACTGTTTCCGGGAGCGCGACGTTTTCCTCAAAGACACCGCGCCCCACAACACATGGCGTTTCTACATGGAGCAGACAAGCGACCGCGTTCTTGCCTATGCAATCGAGCTGACGGGAAAGGAGCGCGGGAAAATCAAGGGCAATCTGTACGAACTGGACTACTCTAAACATTATGAGCGCGTCAAGGAAAAGGAGCTGCCCGCCGATACGGTGAAGCTGATTTATGAGCGAGGGGAAAGGGAGATACCCGCCGGACGGTTCTTCAACGGCAACCCAGACCCGCAGCTTGGGAAGTTTGAACGCTTTGAAGCCCTACCCAACGACCCGGACGCGCTGCAATCGCTCTTACAGGAAGAACGGCGCAGCCGGGAGCAGCTTTCACCGGGGGACTTCAAGGCGCATATCACAGCCTTGCGGGACGGGCTGATTGAAACGGAAGCGCGGCGCATTGTGCGGGAAATGAAGCGGCACTATGAGCCGAACAGCCCGAACAAGACCCATTTCATGGTAGAGCTTTCCCCGGCGTTCATGCGGCTTGCAGCCACAAAGGACACTGACCGCCTTTTCTCCATGCTGCCCTATAAGACCCTTTCCTTTTCCAAAATCGAGGGCAGACATGGGACGTATGCGCTGATTGACAAGGGGGAGAACCGGGACAGGGAGATAAGGAAGCCCCGCCCCTCTATCCGGGCGCAGCTTAAAGCAGACAAGGCAAAGACCGCCCCGAAAAAGGCGGCGGCAAAAACAAAAAATCACGATATGGAGGTATGAGCATGATTAGACTGACTGTTGAAGAAACAAACCTTTTGAGCATTTACAACGAGGGCGGCAAGCGGGCTTTGATTGATTTCCTGTTTCGTGCTTCCGTCCGGCTGTCTGACCGCTACCGTCGATAGCCTGTCGATTTCGTCCTTATAGCAATCCACGACTTTCTCCACCGCCCATTTTTCCCCGGCGACGGCGGCGCGTATGGTTTCATATTCCGGCATTTTCTGGTTTTCCATGTTCAACGCTCCTCTGCTTTTTGATAGCCCTATCATAGCACAGCGGCGGGGATTTTGCTATCCTTATCCACGCTCTGTTTCTTTTTCCCGTTCCGGCTGTCTGTCTGCCTGTAAAATGCTGTCAATGTTCTGCTTGATAATATCATATTCCCGGACTTTCTTTTTCAGTTTCCCATAGTCGGCGTAAAGGGCTTCTTTCTGCGCTTGGAGGGCTTCATATTCCGATTGCAGTGCGGCAAGGTTCGGGAGCTTTGCAATGCCCGCCGCTTTGATATTCCGCATAGCTCTTTCTCTTGCTTCCCTTGCCGGGGACGACCACGGAAAGCCCGTTGTCCCGGCACAGCTTGTCGCTCATGTTCCGTATGCCGTAATAGCTCCTTTTGTTGGAATTGTATTTACGGTGGTCTACGAAGTTTACGGCGCAGAAAATAATTCCTATTCGCCCTCTTTTTCGACTTCGGAAATCTCTTTTGCCGTTGCGGTCACAATCCGTATGCCTGTATCGCTCATACCGTCAAGGAGCGCGTCAAGCTGCCGCCGCTGCGTGTTCTTCTCCGGCGGCGTTTCCAAAAGGAACTGGTCTACGGATATATTGTAGCGGAGCATAAGCTCAAAGAAAATCTGTAAACTTGGGTGCTGCCCCTTGTTCTCAATGTTCGCAAGGTAGCGCGGCGAGATAAACATTTCGTCGCTTACTTTCTTGCGGCTCTCCTTGCGCCCTGTCCGCGCCGCCTTTATCGCTGCCCCAAAAGCCTTGAAGTCGTATTTCGGTACTGGTCTTTTTGCCATTGTTATTCACCTTATTACATTTTACTGTTCACCTTTCCTTTTGGATATGTCTACATAATACCTACTATTAGCCAAAATAATTCATATAATTTAAGGGATTTACTTTTGACGAAAATATGAAAAAGGGCAAGCGTTTAATAAATCTAAACGCTCACCCTCTTTCATTTTGTCGATTAGTTATTTAGAATTTTTCTTTAAGCGAAGCAATCCATTTTTCGATAGCTCCTACAAGAACAAATTGTTGATGCAAAACAGCCATGCCTGTTTCTGGAATTTCTGGTACGTTTTCTTTTTCGCGGAGATTTTGTTCCAGATAGGATTTTAACGAAGTTACATTTTTTTCAATACTTTCAATACACAATTTTTGACTGTCCGAATTTAGGCTATCTAAATTCACAATTACAGCGTTAAAATCCAAAAAGAGATGAATGGGTTTGGTTGCAATTTCAAACATAAGTCTTTCAAATTCTTTTTCTCCCGCACTTGTCAAAGAATAAACCGCCTTTTCCGGCATTTTTCCCTCTTTGACAATATCTGCTTTAATTAATCCTTTTTCCTCTAACTGGATTGCTTTTTTATAAATAGAGGGAGTGCTGATTTTCACCCATTTAGATATGTTCCGGTATTCCACCAACTTTTGAATATCATAAGCTCCCATAGGCTCTTTCTTCAACATTCCCAGTACAATCAAATCAATCGTTGCCATGCTGCCCCGCCTTTCTTGAGTTTTTGTGCGGAAACTATCCCCACACTGTAATTTATAGTATTCGATTTTATAGTTCCTGTCAAGAAATCAAAGAAATTTTTTACGCCACCTTGACAACCGCTATAATTTATAGTAGTATTTCTATTGCGGCGGTATGTTATACTTTACACTACTGTAAACTATATTATCTATCAAGAGAAAGGAGTATTCACAATGAGTGAACGTAACAACAAAATGGAGCTTTTAGGGAGTGCGCCTATCCCCAAAGCTCTTATGGCTCTCGGCGTTCCGATTATGATTGGTATGTTGATAAATGCCCTTTATAATCTGGTGGACGCTTACTTTGTAGGAGGTTTAGGGGAAAGCCCTATGGGGGCAATCTCGATTGTATTTCCATTAGGGCAGGTAGTTGTCGAGTTAGGGTTAATGTTTGGTAACGGAGCAGCTTCCTATCTTTCAAGGCTGTTAGGACGCGGCGATAGAGAAACCGCTAAAAGAGGTAAGATAACACCCTCTGCAAAAAAGGTTACGTTATCTTACCTCAACAAAAATTCGCACCTGAGAATCCGTCGTCGATATAGGTATCGACAACCTCCCAGCCCTGTTTCTGCACATACTCGGCCAGCAATGCCC
>NZ_QWEO01000090.1 GCF_009936035.1 Neglectibacter sp. X58
CAGGAACGCAACTTCGGCCCCACAGCGCCCCTCGTGAGCGACGAGAAGGGCGGCTACACCAGGCCGGTGAACTTCCGCAAGAGGTACTACCGGATTTTGAAAGCAGCGGGCATAGATCAGAAAGGATTGCACAGTTTAAGACATCATTTTGCGACCCAACTGATAAACGGCGTGAAACAGCCCGACGGCACCATCAAAGCACTCTCGCCCCGGCAGGTGGCCGATCTCCTGGGCCACAGCACCTCACAGATAACCGAGATGTACTACGTCAAAAAAGACACAACCCGCCTGCAAGGAATCACAGACGGATTTAATTTTTAGCAGGAGCAAGCTGGCACAAGGGAGAGCGCCCCGGATTTTTGATGATTTATTGATGATGTACCATACGGAAAAGCTAGAAACGGATACGAACAGAAACGAAAAAAGCGCAAAATACACGCCCAGGGGAGCGGCAATCCAGACCGCATACCACCACCCAAAGACACGAAAAAGCCCGGAATTCCAAGGAATTCCGGGCCAAGTCTGTGGCAGGGGCAGAAGGGCTCGAACCCTCGGCACGCGGTTTTGGAGAGCGACAGTGCAAATTTTAGACAGTTTTAGATACCTCTATCTTGTACCGCGCTATACCGGAAAACGGCTTAAAGTCTGAATTTCAGGCACTTCTCGCCCTTAAAACCTGAGTACAAAACGCGAATCTTCTGCACGTTTGCTGGAAAAACTGATAGAAGAATTTATAGTGATGTGATAGACAACTGCTTCGGCGTCTTCATCTGGTGTTGCCTAAATAGAATCTCAAATAAAACCATCCTGTTTTTTGCAAGAAAGCCCTGGCAGCTTTGCTGCCAGGGCTTTCTTATGGTTAGAAAATATCTGCATGGGTTCTAAACTATAAATTTGGTCTGATTTAGCAAAAGAAAACTACAGCCGCCTGTTGTCAGTTATGCTAAATAATGAAAGTATATTCATATAAATTGAATGCTATAGAATACAGCAGGTAAGATTATGCAAAATGTGCTTCTGTCCTTTGCAATATTTTTGCTTTCATTTTTAGCCTACGCTGTACCAAAAAACTGAAGGATTTCATTGTAGGTTGTTCGCACATCTTGTCCAGCTAAATGGATAGAATGATCAGCATATTTTTGAAAAGAAAGCAAATCTCCTTCCATATCCAACAACAAAATCCCTGCTTCTTCTAATGAATGTACCCAGTCAAAAAAATTTGCAGATGTGGCACGTAGTACCATGCTTTCCCATTCAGATTCTTGACGACTGGTCAACAGAGCGGCTTGATAGCCTTCTTTTTGGAACAGCGCCAACAATTCTCTCATTTGGTTTAACGGCCCGTGAAGGGCGGTAGCAGGCATAGATAGTTCTTTGTGAATCAGTTTCGGTGTACGGTCTGTGTACGCTGGCAAATCTGTCAAAATCAATCCTTCTGACAACATCTTTCCAAGCGCATATGGCGCTGCCATACTATTCGTGCGAGACATAAAAAACACATTTTCTCTCTCAAGTTTTTCCAACACTGGAGTGGTGAAATCTCCCACTATAATGTTATTCCCAATAGGCGAATCTCTTTCCTGGTATAAACCTATAATACCAGATTCATAGCGAATACCTGTAACCCAAGAATACGCTGCGGGAAACACAACATGCCCATTGTTCGCACAGGCCGCAAAAATACGGCTTCCGGCATCGGCAAGCTGCTTTGTTATCTGACCAAGTTTCTTTACTTCCAGCCAGTTTGAACTGCCTAAACTCATGCAGATATAATCCGGAGGGCCTTTCAAGCACCAGCCCAGAGCTGTACAGACATTTTCAAGGGTAATGGTACTGTCTTTGTTATGGGTAGAGATTGTATGCAATTCCACATGCCTGGGCATCACAGAGGCAAGAATGGAAGCGCAGATGGTGCCGTGGGATCGCAGAGCGTAAGCACCATTCGCTTGATGATCAGTTTTACCTTTTACAGAGAAAAGAGTATTGACTGTTTCACCGCTTAGCTCCTGTACGGCTGTACGGGAAATATAATCATCAATAAGGACGATTTTCATGGATTACCCGCTTTTTGTGCTTCTGCAACGCAGTGGACAATCTCATTAACGCTATATGTTTGTAATTCTTTCATCAGCCTTTCCATAGGAATGCTGTATGTATTATATATGCCAATTAAAACATGTGCCATGTCACAGGCTTGAAATCCAAAGTCAGCAGAAAACAGGGAGACATCATAATTATCTGATCTGATATTCCCACATTCCTGTACAAAAAAAAGAACTGTTTCCTGTATTGCCTGCCTATCCATAAGCCCACCTCCTAAATATTCTGGAGCAGCTCTGCTTCTATGGAAGCACCCAGTCTATCCATTTCGCCTTCTGACAGCCCAACATATAACTCCATCTCTCCGGCAGGAATGGGAGGAATTATTTCTTTTTTGATAAACTCCTGATTTAATGTAACATACCGATAATTTAGTGTAGCCTGATCCATCACCATTCTTTTGCAAGCTAAGTTTAGCCTCTTTACATTGGCATTGTGCCTATATTTACATAGACTATGCAAATGTTCCAATGCCTGATTATTGTAAGACATCGCATATAAGCTTAAAACAGATATGTCTGCATTCAGCGCATTCCCTATAACAAAGGCTAACTCTCCATAATCATCAAATTTGAAAGGATTATTGGGCATAATGGCGCCAGGGCAGCCAACAATAATAATATCTGGATGGGTTTCCATGCTTAATTTATAGACAAAATGATTAAATTGAAGAATTTTTTCTTTTTGGCACCCTCCTTCAAATAAGAATTGGGGTAAAGGCATAAATCCAAATAAAGAAGTATACTCTTTGGTTCCTAAAAGAGAAACATTATATCCAGCCTTTTTGAAAAAATCCGCAAGACCCAATTGGAGATCGAATTTGTTGCTTTTATCACCCACTCCTAAAACTGTGATAATTGGAACTGGTATCTCATAAAGTTTTTCAGGCACGGTCGCTAATGTGTCCTCAACAGAATACCCAGTGACTTTTACGCTGTCAGGAAAAGCCATGTATCCTTTTTCCTCCAGGAAAGCACGCAGGCTTTCTGTAATTGTAACAGGCTTATCATTTTTTAAGGCTAAGTCCAGTGCTTTCCAATAGCTTTCTGCCTTTAGTGCTGATTGGGGCGCATAATTTATGAATATACCCTCGCATTGTAAAAGCGCAGACTCTAAGTCGGAAGACACAATCTGTCCTGTAGGAGGGCCACCGTCACATTTGGCCGCATCCTGTCCAACAAGTCCCAACCCCTTTGGTGATATTGGCAAGACAGAATCATATCCTTGTACCAATTGCGGGAATCTACAAAATACACTTAATTCTTCTTCATACGGATAAACCAATAACTTACTCACAGGCATTTCTCCTATTATAAACAATGTCGATGAAAGTCCAGCGAAACTGTAAGCTTCAAAACAGGGAAACCCTGACGTAGACTATCTTCGCACTCCCTCAAAGCGTTCAAAATCAAAACCGTTTTCTTTGAGAAAGACTAGGTCACGCAGTTTTGTGAAATTATTACCCTGTACCTCTTTGCACCGGGATAATCGTTTCAATGCGGAAATTGTTTCTCCGTCAATGGAGAGGGCGATGCATTGTCCACACAGAGAAAATGCCCAGCACTCTTTACAGTTCTTTTCTGTCAGCTTCCCTATGTTCAGCATAGAACAGATTCTCTGCTCATTGAACCCGTCATCCAAACTGCCGATTTCCATTTGTGAGCTTTCCCCGATACGTTCACACGGGAAAATTTTACCCTCTACATTTACAAACATACGCCGGACACCTGGCGTGCAGGGGCCGCCTGGGTGGGATTTTTCAGGTAGCAGACCATACGTCGTTATAATTTTTTGTATATAAGCAAGTTCCCCCAGATATGTGAAGAAGGACGGAGTAACAGAATCGATTTCCAAATATCCTAAGCCATATAACAAAGCTTTTGTGCGTTCTATGAGCATGGTTTGGAGAAAGGATTCACCATATTCAATTTCATTTTTGTTCCCCACGTCAGTCACAGGAGTAACAAGACATTCTGTCCGTGCAAGAGTCTCGTTTTCAGCAAAAAAGTTTAAAATCCTTTTCAAATCGCGATTTGGTGGGACAACAGTGTTAATTCTCATCAGGTCGAAATAATCCGGATGCCGCATTTTCAAACTGCGCAAATTTTCTAAAACATCATCATAAGAGCCTTTCCCATCCACATAGCAGCGCTGTGTATTTTGGTATTCCTTTGGCCCGTCAAGGCTGACCAGAAGGTTAAAACCTTTATTAGCCATAAAATCGGCAGTTTCCTCTGTAAGACGCGTCGCGTTAGTTGTAAGCCCGTATGACACATGCTTCCCTTCATATTCGTTTTCAATATATTCTACCACTTTTTTAATCAGCTCGATTTCCAATAAGGGTTCGCCGCCGTAAAACCCTATATGGATGGAATCGCAGTCAGTAGAATGTTCCATAAGAAAATCCACCGCTTTAAAAGCAGTCTCTTTTGACATGCGTTTTGCGCTGTGTGTTCGGTTATAATAACTTCCTGAATAGACGCAATAATCACATCTCAAGTTGCAGTTTTGTGTCACCTGAAGAACCATCTCACTTACTCGATAGGCTGTTAGCTGTGATAAAATATGTACGTCAGGATGTTCAATTTCTTTAAGCTTAGTTGGCAGGCATAGCCCTTGGGCCTGGAATCTGCTGATACACTCCTGCTGAGCCTCCTCTCCTAATAAGCCTTTTAGAGCGGAAGCATCTGTTTCTTCAATTTTTGTAAGGCTTCCGTTTTCACGGTCATATAAATAGTTTAGTTTTCCAGGGACTTGGAAGACAATATAGGTCATGTTAAACCACCTTTTCATTGATCTGTTAACTGGAATATATTAAAGTTAAGAAACCGCCAAAGAGATTTTCTGCCGTAGCAGAGAGACCACTCTGACGGTTTCCCCAATTCAGATCAACCTGCTAATTGTGCCTGGCTTATATGAGGCTAGGCATTTGGTTTATCCAAATTGAAAACCCGTGTACCGCCAATATAGGAAATGTTGTAATCCGCTATATTGTTGCTGGAACAAGAGCAGTACACACATGTGCAGGAACAGTTGCATGCACTCATTAGTTCATAGAAAGAGTTCACTGTTCCTTTCATACGCGCTTTTTTAAGCGTCCCTTTCATTTCTGCCAACTCCTTTCACAAATATTTTATAGAAAAGACCGAAGTCTAAACTATACGCAACACCGCATTTTTTCTGAGTTATGCAATACAGCAACTTACTCTTTTGGTGCTTGTTCGTTGAAAGATACTTCTGCAGCTTTTTGGAGTTCCTCCGCGCACCGTTCAGCAGGCAGACTCTTCTCTGAATAAAAGTTTTCTAATATTGTTTCTGTATTAAGGCTATAGAGTTTTGTACAAATAAGAGGCATACCTAAATATTCGTTTATTTTCTGTATAGTGATGTCCGGATCATATTGATTCATGAGAAGACCCAACGCTCTTTCATAAACGTAATAATATGCATCACCTTTGAGGGATTTAGTCAGTGGAGTGATATTCTTTTTATTTAATGGGATACCTGATGTGAACACCCAGTTCCCTTTTATGCGCACGTTTTCCCGTTCTTGCAGGCAGTAAGACATAAACCTCCACGCAAGTTCCGGGTTTTTCATGCTGGCTGGGAAAGCGAAGTCTGTATAAGAATCGACGCTTAACTGGCCTTTCGTATCCACCAGCGGATATGGACCAGCCAGATACTCGAAAGGCTGGCTGATGTACGCCATAGAGCAGGGATCAATGACAGCCCAACTCATCATAGACAGATTTCCCTTCTCCAGGTATTCATCTAAGACTGCAATTCGTGTAACATTAGGAGTGTCTTTTTCTTTATGAACACGAATCAGTTCGTTGACATAGGCTGGAAGCTGTCCTCCTCTTCTGGAGATGCGCTCTAAATCTAGCCGATCTTTTTCCTCAATGCTGCCTGTTGTGTTCAAAAACTCCAGGAATGCAGGCGACAGAAAAGAGGCAGTCCCCGTCTCTATGT
>NZ_QWEO01000091.1 GCF_009936035.1 Neglectibacter sp. X58
GAGGGGCAGGCGCACATTTGCGCCGGAGGACGCTGTATACATAAAAGGCGGTTAGTTCATCCCCGTATGAGAGGGGGTGATACATTTCCCGGAGTTTTACACGAAGGGAGGTGGCACGATATGGGACAAAAGCTGCTGCGTTTCGCAGTGTGCCTAGTGTTGGCAGCTTTGCTGCTGGTTTACTTAGCCCCAAAAGCGTGTTAGCCGCTCGGCTGGTACCCGAACGGCTAACATTTTTGTTAGTTTAAGGTAAGGGCTAACCGCCATGTAGCAGCGCCCTCTTTATCATTATTATACCATATACCCCGGCTTTGTCAAGAACAAGGCCGGGTATTTATTTTGCGGGAAAGGAGGTGGTGCCATGCAGTTAAGCCAGATTTTTGCCTGGGGCGGCGGGTGCGTATTCCTGCTGCTGACCCTGGTGCAGATTGCCCCTGTGAAAATAAATCCCTGGTCGGCTGCTGCCCGGTGGGTGGGCAGGGCGGTCAACGGAGACGTGCTGGACAAGCTGGGCAAGGTAGAAACCCGGCTGGAAAAGCACATCCAGGCCGACGACGAGCGGGATGCGGACATGCACCGGGCCAGGATTTTGCAGTTTAACACAGAGCTGCTCCGGGAGAAAAAGCACACCGAGGAAGATTTCAACGAAATCTTCTACAACATCAACTGCTATGAACGCTATTGCCGGGAGCACCCAGACTACCAGAACGGGCGGGCTGTCCATGCCATAGCGAACATAGGCCGGGTCTATGATGACCGGCTGAAAAAACACGATTTTTTATAATCAAAGGAGGAAGCTGTTATGACAAAAAAATGGTGGAAAGCGGCGGGGGTAAGGGCCGTTAAGACTGTGGCCCAGGCAGCAGTGGCAGCCATCGGCACCACCGCCATGCTCTCAGAGGTGGACTGGCTTGTGGTGGGCAGCACAGCCCTGCTCTCCGGGGTGCTGTCGCTCCTGACCAGCATCGCGGGCCTGCCGGAAGTGGAGGGGTGAGTATGGCGAATCGCATCAAAAACTGGATAACCAAAATCAGCTCCTTCCGCAACAGCCCCAGAAATCATGCGGTTGACACCATCACCATTCATTGCGTGGTGGGGCAGATGGGCGTGGAATCCCTGTGCAGCCACTTCCAGGTTGCAAACTGTAGCTGCAACTGGGCCATTGGCTTTGACGGCAGGGTGGCGGAGATTGTGCCGGAGGGGGACAGGAGCTGGTGCTCCTCCAGCCCCGCAAACGACCACCGGGCCGTCACCATCGAGTGCGCCAGCGACGCATTTTACCCCTACGCCATCAACGCCAACGTGTGGAACACCCTCATTGGCCTGTGCGCCGACATCTGCCAGCGCCACAACATAAAAGAGCTGAAATGGATGGGGGACAAGGGCCTCATCGGGCAGGTTGGCTTGCAGAATATGACGGCGCACCGCTGGTTTGCCAACAAGTCCTGCCCCGGGGATTACATCTATAACCGGCTGGGGCAGATTGCTAAAGAAGTAAACCAGAAGCTGGGCGGCGCTCCCGCTGTACCCTTCAAGGCCTACCAGGGCCAAGTGAACGCTACGGACGGCCTGAACTGCCGGACAAGCCCGGCAAACGGCACAGTGCTCAAGGCTTACCCGGACGGCACGGTGCTGACTATTACCCAGGAGAACGGCGGCTGGGGATACACCGGCGAGGGCTGGGTGTGCCTGGACTACATCAACAAAATCGCGTCGGCAAAAGACCCGGCGGAAAAGGAGGAATCTATCATGGAAGGAAAGCAGTTCAAGAAGCTTTTTGACGAGATGCGCCAGCAGTGGCACGATAACGACGCCAGCAAGTACAGCAAGGAGGCCCGACAGTGGGCTGTGGACAGCGGCTTAGTCGTAGGCGGCAGCGCGGAAGAGTTTAACGGGATGTGGGAGGATCTCATGACCCGGGAGCAGCTGGTGACAGTGCTGTACCGGTTTGCGAAGATGATGGGGGCTGTGCCCACATCGGATAGCAGCAAGTAAGAGAAAACATAGTGAAGTCCCCGGCTTTCCCAAATGAGGGAGGGCCAGGGGCTTTTTTTATTTAAGAGCTTGCACAGCTCCACCGAACATTTTTAGGTAAGAATCTTCTGTCCTTATCTGCCCTCCTTTCCGACGGAGAAAAATCCTCTTGAAGTGTTTCACAAAGTGTGGTAAAATATAAATGTAAAGGTTAAACAATTCGAGGGCGGGGTGTTGCTCCGTCTGAGATCCCCTCTATGAAGACGATAGTGCTGCAACACTATCGTTTTCTGCTTTTTATTTTGCTAAGTTGGTATTCAGCGGCTGAAAGAGAGACACCGCATGATTGCGCTGCATCAAAAGCATCCATATTTGCGACCAAGTGGGCGGGGGTACCATGATTTCTCCAGCCAAACACTTGGCCTGCCATCTTTAGCACCGAGAGGCCGTTCCACGGTGGACGCCCCAGCTAGGACGTTTCTGCATATTACTTTCCGTAAGTGATTTTCAGCAGGTCAGTGTCTGCCAGCTTTTTGTCCTGATCTTCTTGCACAAACAAGATTGCACGGAGTTCTTTGATGGTCATATTCTGATTTTCAATCTCAGTGAGAACGTTTCTTAATTCACTGATTGTCATTTTGTATGCCCCTTTACTGTTTCATTGTGAGTCTATATGTACTCACTGGGTGCAGTTTCGCCACCGCCCACTCCCGCAGTGGTAAGTCATCGCCGTAGAGTTCGCGGAAGGCTTCGTCCATCCCGCATTCGTCGCAGATATACACATGGACGTGGCGGCTTAGTGCGTTGGTGCTGAGTTTATCTTTGACGGACATACGCCCGCATCGGGGGCAAAAATGCGTCCCGTCTGCCTGTATCGCGGCGAATTCATCTACCGCCTTTTTGGCAGAGGTTGTCGCTTCTACATTATCACAAAATTCTTTATACTCCATGCGGCTCTCCTTCTCCCCGTCAACCCGTTAGGCCAGGTGTTCAGTGTGTATGTTATGCCGCAGCGGCTTCCGCCTGGGGATGGAACACAGCGGTTAGGTGCTGGCGGCAAGTCTTGAACTCTTTGCCCCGAAGGCCCAGCCGGTTCTTCAGGACGCTGGCCATGAGGGTGTATTTTTGCTCGGCGGTGTAGTCCTGGCAGCCCTTGAAGAACAGCCGCTCATTAGGGCAATCCAGCGCCCATGCGCTTATGGAAAGGCAGAATTGAATGTAGGATTTTATCTTTCCGGCGTGGGTGGTGCCGTTAAACAGCCGGAACTCTACCGTGCCTTTGGTAAAGAAAGCGTGGAGATTGATTCCATGGTATCGGCTGGAATTGTAATGCTGGTGGTCAATACCGCCCGTATACCCATCATTTACGGCGCTGTACCAAATGCGCTCCAGGCTTTCCCTGGTCCGAATGGCGTCCTTCCTCATGGCCTGCAAAAGCTGGCGGTTTATTTTCTTACACCAGTGGTTCGCCCTGTCACCAATCCCCAGCGCCTCATAGAACAAATCCTGCCGGCCGATGGCAAAGCCCATCAGGCGGGTAAGGCTTTCGGGAGTGTGGTCTTTGCCGTCCACATGGACATGAATTCCGCAGGATTCATTGGCAATAGCCCCGGCCTTGCGGAGCAGCCGGATGATTTCCTGTAGGTCGTCCATATCCTCATACTGGAGAATGGGGCTGACAACCTCGCAGGAATAATCCCGATTTGCGTTTATCAGCGCACCATTCTCACGCCTTTTGGTGCGGATGCTGCCGTCCGTCATAGCCCTCCAGATGCGCCCCTTGCGGTCGGTGGCGGTGTAGGGGTCGTAGGCCCCGCCGGCGTGGCGGCTGTTGGTGCCGAAGTATTTGGCAATTACATCGGCGGCCTTCCTGCGGGTGATGCCGGTCAGTTCAATTTCAATCCCAAAGTTTTGCTTTTTCATAGATTCATAAGCCATTTTCCTGTCCTCCTTGAATTTTCCCCGGAGGTCTGGTATAATAGCTGTGCCAGAGCCTCGCGGTTGTGGTTTGTTGGAGCAGTCCGATACTTTCCAGGGTGACGGGCTGCTCTCATTTTTTCATTTCGGCGTATTGCCTTTCGATTCCTGCCCGAACGATTTCCGACATACTCTTCCCTTGCGCTTCGCACACAGCATTGAGCTTTCTGGTTATCTCTTCATCAATGCGGATGCGGAGCATTTTGTTTTTGGGTGTGTCGGTCAGTTTCGTTCCCTTTCGGATTCCCAGTATGTTCACCTCGATTTCTTTGTTGCTACAATCATATTATACCATAGTCATTTTGTATAGTCAAGGGTGACTTATAAAAATTTTCATGGCATATAAAAAGCCCCAAGCGTTACCGCTCGGGGCAGAGGAGAGGACCTGCTGCATATTCATTTTCTATGGCCGGGAGGTGTCTTCGGTCCCGACTCATTGGGCACACGGACAATCAGATCCGTTAGGTCGCAGTCCAGCACCTCGCAGATTTTGTCCAGCTGCTCAAGGCTGACACGAGCCGCAACCTCGTGGTACAGCTCGCTGATTGTGTTGGCTCGTATGCCTGTCTTACGCGCTAGGTCCGCTTGTGTCCACTTCAGTTCACCAAGCCGGGTGGACAGTAAAATCCGTATCATAACCAGTCTCCTTTATGGTAGAGTCTACCATATATTGTAACGGATTTCAGCGTTTTGTTAGATAATATCGGTTTCCGATAAGTTTTTTTACAAAGAGAAAAGCCACCTGGTTTCCCAAGCGGCTTTTCTCTTATCTTTCCATCAGAAACTCTAATGGACAAGCCAGGACAAATACCCCGCCAACCATCGTGATGGTTAGCTCGGGGTTCGCCTGGCTCTCTTTTGGTGGACGATATGGGATTCGAACCCACGACCTCAGCGTTGCGAACGCTGCGCTCTCCCAACTGAGCTAATCGCCCGTATAAAACTATGATAAAAAGCATTTTTCATCTTAGCAGGACGCTTACTACCAATTTAAATTTAGTATATCACAGAATGGGAAAAAAGTAAAGAGGGGTTTCAGGAATTTTTCTTAAATGAAAAGATGGATTTAGAAAAAAGCTGTAAAAATGGTGGGGGATAGGAATAGACGGGAAAGCCTGGCGCGATGTCGGCGCTTTGCTGGTTCAGTATATTGCAAACAAACCAAAAAAGATTTTGCCCTTTCAGCTTTCCCGATCTATTCACTTTTGGAGAAAAAGCCCGTCTCCCTAAAAAACTACGTATCATGCCATCGGGGTTCCTGTTGCTGCTTCTCTCATATGCGCTGTAGGAAATGTCACAGTTGATCTTGCCTTTCTTTTCCCACATGTTCGCTGCTACAACAGCAGAGGACTTTTTTCCTCTATGCTCCCTAGATACTATCGTCAATAAACAAGGAGCCAGATGGCAATACAGCGAATTTGGACAGCGGCAGCGAAAGAAGCAGCGTTTTTTGCGTAGCGCGTAGCAATACCGCGCCACCTTTTAAGAAGCAGAAAAGCATTCTCAACAAGATGGCGGAGTTTGTAAAGATATTCGTCATATTCCCGCAGATGTTTTCGGTTCTTCCTTGGCGGAATGACCGGTGTCATTCCCGCATCGACAGTCTTGAGAATGATTGCGTCTGTATCGTAGCCCCGGTCTGCCAGAAGATATTCCGCTTGGAACCCCTTGATTAGCTGTGCTGCAAGTCTGCAATCCGCTGTGGTACCAGAAGTGATAAAGAATCGCACCGGCATACCATGCGCATCCACGGCCAGATGTATCTTGGTGTTGAGCCCCCTTTTGTGCGGCCCATGGCCTGATTCCCGCCCCGTGCGCCAGCAGCGTCGGGATGTACTTTGACATGGCTGGCATCGATCATCAGCCACTCAAAATCTGTATCATCCACCAAAGCTTCCAGAATCTTTTCCCAGATCCCCTTGTCACGCCACCGGCAGAAACGGCGGTGTACATTCTTCCAGTTCCCATACG
>NZ_QWEO01000092.1 GCF_009936035.1 Neglectibacter sp. X58
TCTGTGGGGCTATTGTGGGCCTGTCCCATGATTTCCCTTGCCGCTTCCGGTGCGCCAACACCGGGGGCGGCTTTTTTACTTTTCTAATAATTCAAGTTCTTGTTCAATGTAACGAACAATTTCAGTGTATAAATCAAGACAATCTATATCAAATTCATCTTGATATTTCTGAAGCTGTTCCAAATATTTATTCCAGTTATTTTTCTTTCCCCTTGGTGTAGACAGGGAAGAAACTTTTTGCTTGACCTGTTCAAAAGATGCCTTCAAAAGCCGTTCTTTCTGTGATTCTGCAAGTGAAAACATTGTGGTTACGACTTCTTGGGTTCCACGGATTCCCTTGATTCGGGCCTGTTCTGCTTGCCGTAAAGTCAAAGCCTTTTGTTTTCCAAGTTCTGACCGCATAAAGAAAGTTTCAAAATTTGTGGTGGTTTGTATTAGTCTGATACAATCATCTAAAATACGAAAATCATTTTGGGCCTGAACCAAAGTATATGATTTTCGCATATCTCGCAAAATTTCCTTTGGTGGAATATCATGGGTTACTGTGGTTTTGATAGTTACACCTAATTCTGGAATATCCCTTTGGGCCGTGGTGGAAAAATCTTGTTGTTTCCTTTTCCTTGATTTCCGTAACAGAAGAAATAAGAAAATAACGAACAAGGCAATCAACACAATGAATATTGGGCGCTGTTCTAATGGAGCCGTGGAAAACATACTGGCATAAGCTATAATTCCGCCACCAAAAAAGAATATACCAAGCCCTTTGGCAAGTTTTTTCATCATGTTACATCCTTCCTGATCTGTTCCGTGGAAAAAGCAGTAATTTCAATGAATTTTATAGTTGGAACACACGGAACAGATTTCATATTTCTTTTATTAAAAAATATAAAAAATATATAGATATGTATATAAAAGAAAATGGGCTATTTTTCTGTTCCGTGTGTTCCAACCCATTGAAATACCAGTGTTTTCAAGGGTTTGGGTATGGAACCCATTGGAATAGATTATTTCAAATCACTTTGGAAGGCAACTGCTTTTCCAATAATTCTGATGTGGGAAAGTTCTTCCCCGGAATAACGCATAGTTTTATATTTTGGATTTTCAGGAAATAGCAAAAGTTCATTTTCTTCAGGATTATATTGAACCCGTTTCAAAGTGGCTTCATCTTCAATTAGAACGGCGGCAATTTCTCCATCTTCCACCATTTCTTGCTTTCTGATGAAAACTATATCACCATCATAGATTCTGGCCCCGATCATAGAATCCCCTTGCGCCCTTAAACAGAAATCGGCCCGGATGTTGGCCCCAGCTTCCACATAGGCTTCAAACTGTTCATCTGCAAAAATTGAAGTTCCACAAGCAATATTTCCAAGCAAAGGAAATTTCTTGGTTTCGATCCGAAACAGATTATCCACTTGAATTTCTTCTTTCCACCCCATTAAATAGGCCGGTGTGGTATGTAACACTTGGGCCAATGCCGCTATTTTATCTCGACGCATATTGGCAATCATACCGGTTTCCCATTTTCGGACTGTGCTTTTTCCAACACCAACGGCTTCCCCGACTTGTTCAAGGGTGAGATTGTTTTCTTCCCGTAAGGCTTTGATCTTTTGCCCCATGTTGAGTTCAGCCATGTTTTATCGCTCCTTTCATTTGGATAAGTAACAAAGTTATTATAACAGGCGTGTGTCTTTTTTGCAACCCCAAAAGCAGAAAAAATAAAAAAGTTTCTTAAAATACACAAATGGGGTTGACAAGCCCCAAGGGATATGGTATTCTTTAAGTGTCCTAAATGACACACGCAAAAAAATCAAACCCCTAAAAGACACGAAAGGAAGTGAGCGCATGAACAAGGCAAAACTGGAATATGAAATGAACCTTCGTGGGGTGTCCCGATCTGATCTTTGCAAAGTCCTTGGGATTTCTCGTTCCGCTTTTTACCGTAAGTGTAACGGGATTTCGGAGTTTACCCAAGGTGAGATTCAGAAAATCGTGGACTGCCTGAACCTCAAAACCCCGGTGGGCATTTTTTTTGATGCTAAAGTGTCCTAAAAGACACACCGCCGCAAAATAACTCCCCCCCCCCATAATGGGGCGGGGGGGGGGAAGGAGTGAAAACCATGAACGAAAACAGTATTCAGGTGCTTTCCAACCAGCTTCAGGTGAAAGAATGGGCCGGTCAACGTGTGATCACGTTCCAAGACATTGACACGGTACACCAGCGGCCCCGTGGCACCGCAAGCCGGAACTTCCGGGAAAACCGGGACAAGTTCATTGAAGGAACGGATTTCTTCAAAATTTGCGCCGACGAAATTCGTCGCCGCAATGTTATGGAGATTTCCAACATGACCCGTGACAATGTGACTGTTCTGACAGAAAGCGGTTACTTGATGATCGTGAAATCCCTGCATGATGATCTGGCTTGGGAAGTTCAGCGGCTTTTGGTGAACTGCTATTTCCGGGTGAAAGAGGAAGCCGCCCCGGTGGAGGAAACCACCTTGGCTGTGGTGAACCATGAAACCATTTTGAGGGCCGCAAGCATTATGGCAAGCTGTCCCAATTCCACCCGGTATGTGCTGAATTGCTTGCGGCACATTATCCCAGACATTGACCAGCCGGAAACCGTCACCGCTATGATCGGTGAAAAGCCGGTGGAAATCCCCAAACTTCCAGCCCCGGAAACTGCTGTGGTGACAACCGCCAAGACCAAGAAAAAGCGGACATTTCCCTATTTCAACTGTGAAAAGTTGCGCCGCTTGATGGCGGAAAAGTGCTTGACTACTTATGAAGTCGCTGATCGGGTTGGATGCGCCCAAGGAACAGTGAGCGATTGGAGAAGCGGTAAGTATTATCCCGGTGGGCCTTATCGGAAAAAGCTGTGTGCGGCTTTGGGTGTGGCCCCGGAATATTTTGACAGATAGGAGTGTGAACAACCTTGAAAAATTTTAGTGAGGGCCTGAAGTATGCTATGGCCCAAGCCGATATGAGCCAATCGGCCCTGTCGGAGAAAAGCGGCTGTTCCAAGGCCGCTATCAGTCAATACCTGTCCGGGAAGAACACCCCCGGCCCCGCCAAGGTCAAGGCGCTGGCGGATGCCCTTGGGGTTTCGGTGGAATACCTGATGGGTTTTGACGTTTCCCCGGTCAAAGAACCGGCCCCATCCATTACCCGGATCGGCACCCGGCAAGCGGCCCGGTGCTTGGGTAAGTCTGAACAGTTCGTGAGAATCGGCCTTCAGCGTGGCCTTCTCCCCTTTGGGAACGCTGTTCCCGGCACCGGGAACAACTGGAACTATTACATTAACCCTGTGAAGTTCCGGGATTATGTGGGCGCTGACCGGTTCAATGAGTTTTTCGGCCTGACCGCCTGACAGATTAGGGGGGGGGAATGAGTGAAACTGAAAGGGATAGATGGCGGGGCCTTGCGCTTGCCAAAGTCTTTTTATGAACGCCCCTTGACCCCTGAAGAAGCCCAATTTGCAACAGACCATATAAACATAGTTTGGTGGTATCTGGATCAACAGGGCCTTGACCGGGCGGAATGGTTTGACGTGGTGATTTTCCGGTATCTTTTGACCGTGAAACGCTGGTTGGCCTTGCCCGATCTGCAACAGGTGAAATTTGTAACCGTGGCCTGTTCCGCTATGCGTTCTGCCATTGGGCATGAACGGGAAAAACGGGCCAAAGAACCCCGTTCTGTGAGCCTTTATGATGTTATCCCCGGTACAGATGATCTTCAGTACATTGACACCATAGCGGCCCCGGAACCCGCATTTTTATAGGAGTGTGACACGATGAAAATTCAATACAATGTTCAGCCCCCACCCAAGAAAGCCCCCTTTGGCGGGGCCAAGTGTGAGGAAGTCCAAGCCATTGAAGATTTCCTGACCAGCGGAAACGCCAAAAATATATGTTTCCAGTATGACAGCCCCAAGGAAGCCAAAAGCAAAACTTCCACGATCGCTTCCCACCGTAAACGCTGGATGGCGAAAAACCCCGGCAAGGGTTACGCCGCATACCGAGTGGGGGCGGCAATCTACATTATCCGGGAAGGGAAAAGCAAATGAACCTTTATCCCCACCAACAAAAAGCCCTTGAACTGACTGCCGCCCACAACCGATGCGCTTATTACCTTGACATGGGATTGGGAAAAACCTTTGTGGGTTCTGAAAAAGCCTTTGAATTTCCTGAAAAAGTTCTGTTGGTGTGCCAACATTCCAAAATTTCTGATTGGCTGGATCACTTCAGAACGTATTACCCCTATACCGTCTTTGACCTGACCCAAAAGAAACAGCTTGAAGAATTTATGGGAACGGTTGGGAAGTTTGCCGGGGTGATCAACTATGAACTGACCTTCAGGCGGAAGATTTTGAAATCTCTATCCGGGTTTACCCTGATGTTGGATGAAAGTTCCCTGATCCAGAATGAAACCGCCAAGCGGTCAAAGTTCATTCTTGGGCTGAACCCGGCCAACGTGGTTCTTCTTTCCGGCACCCCCACGGGTGGGAAATATGAAAAGCTGTGGAGCCAATGCCAACTGTTGGGCTGGAATATCTCAAAAGACCTGTTCTGGAAACAGTATGTTGATACTGAATGGGTTGAAAATGATGGGTTTTGGCGGCAAAGGGTTATTGGTTATAAGAATGTTGACCGCCTGAAGAAAAAGCTGGCAGATCATGGGGCGGTATTCATGACCACTGAAGAAGCTGGCCTGTCCTTACCGGAAAAGACCATGATTCAGGTGAAAACGGCACCTTCCCCGCTTTACTGGAAATTCAAGCGGGAACGGGTGGTAAGTGTGGACACCGTGAACCTTGGAGAATTTGAACTTGATTCAGATTTTTGGGGTTCCAATGAACACGCTGAAAGGGAATTGATTGGTGATACCAGCTTGACCAACCGCCTTTATCAACGGCAACTTTGCGGCCTGTATAACCCGGCCCGGTATGAAGCCTTCAGGGATTTGGTAAACAGCACGGATGATCGGTTGATTGTGTTCTATAACTTCACAGAGGAAATGGAGCGCATGAAACGCATGGTGGAAGCCATGAACCGGCCTGTTTCCATCCAGAATGGGGAAACCAAAGACCTGACCGCCTACAACTACAAGGCCGATTCTGTGACCTTCATTCAGTATCAGGCCGGGGCGAGGGGCGGAAACTATCAGAAGGCAAACAAGATCATTTATTTCAGCTTGCCGGAAAGTTGGGAACTGTGGGAACAGTCCCAAAAGAGAATCCACCGTATGGGGCAGGAACACCCCTGCTTCTATTACCTGTTGATCTGTCCCGGAACGGTTGAAGAAAATATCTTGGAAACCTTGCAAATGCGAAAGGATTACAACGATGAACTGTTCCAGAAATACGAAACGGCGGGTTAAAATCCGTTGTCCAATCAACCCTTGGCCTATTGCCAAATACGCCGCTTTAACCCTGTTTGGGATTCTGCTATTCCGGGCGGGGGCCGCAAGAGCCTTGGCGGATCGTGGGTATCAGGCCATTGGGGGTGAAGTATTCGCCCTGTTTATCCCGGTGTTCTATTGGATGTTTTCAAGGGTGATCCGGGATTTTGTGGAAGATATGAAGAAAGAATGGAGTGAAAGAAAATGATCAAGTGTGAAAACAAATGCCCTTTGGAAAAGTTTGAAGGGTGTTGCCAGTGTTGCCCGGAAAACAAGGATTGCCCGGAAGCCTGTGAACATGAACCGGGTTCATGTGGGGAAGCCACCTTTGATGAAGCAAGCGGCCTTGTGGCCTTCCAGAACACCCAGCTTGCCACCTTGAACGCTATTGCTTGATTGGCTTGTGGTGATGATTGATATTGATCGGCAAAAAGAAACTGTAATTGTCAATGATAAAGCCAAACTGGAACACTTCTATAATGAACATAAAAAGGAAATTTGGGCCGG
>NZ_QWEO01000093.1 GCF_009936035.1 Neglectibacter sp. X58
TTACAACAGAAGTGAAAGTCTGTTGTGTTTTTTGCGCCCTCTACAACAGAAGTGAAACTATGTTGTCAGGACAAGGCCCAATCGGGCAACCTGCTGGGCGTGGACGGTTCCGCTCTCCACGGTGTAAATGCGGGTGGTGTTGACGCTGGAATGGCCCAGAATGTCCGCCAGCCGGGACAAATCCTTTTCCAGAGAGTAGTACGTCCGGGCGAACAGGTGCCGGAGGTTGTGGGGAAAGACTTTCCCCGGCTCCACGTTTGCGCTCTCGCACAGCTTTTTCATATCCCGCCAAATGTTGGAGCGATCCAGGGGCTTTCCCGTCCGGGTGGTGAACACCGCCCCGGCGGTCTTTTTTTGTTCCCGGAGATATTTTTTCAGCAGCCTTTGCAGCTTGTCCGGAAGGAACACCACCCGGCGTTTGCCCTTATTGAAAATCTCCGCTCTGCCAACGCTCACGGCCTCGGCGGTGATGAAGCGCAGCTCGGACACCCGTATGCCCGTTGCGCAGATGGTTTGCAGCACCAGGGAAAGACGCTGGTTGCCCTCCCGTTCTGCGGCTTCCACTAGCCGGATGTATTCGGCGCGGGTCAGCTCCCGGCTCTCATCACAGAAGATGGTTTTCTGGATTTTCAGCAGTCGCAGGGACAAATCCCGCCAACCCATGAACGCAAAAAAGCCGTTGGCGGCAGTAAGCATGGAGTTGACAGTGGCCGGGGCATAGGCGGCGGTAAGCTGCTCTTTCCACTCAATCAGGGCAGCTTTGGTGACGGTCTGGCCGTCCAGATATGCCGCCAGCTCCCCCAGGTCGTGGACGTACTTCTGAACGGTATGCGCTGCCCGTTCCTGTTCACGAAGATAAACGGCGTAGCGGCAGATGCATTCGGACGTGATACGATATAATGTGTTGCTCATAACGGTAATCCTCCTTGGTTTGAGATACCATTATTGTAGCGGTTATTAGACAATCTATACGGAGCAAAAGCGGGGGGCGTGGAGATGGTTATCGGAACAAAATTTTTATCAGAACGAGAAGGCAGAATCCTTGAAAATGCAGGAATGCAGCGGCAAAAAGTTCTGATAAAAATTTGCTCATAGTAGGGGTTACGCATAGCGGCCTCAACAGCTCTGCGCCTATGTTCAGTATCCGCATGAGCATAGAAGTTATGACAAGCTTGTCATAAGCAATAAACTTGGCAAGCAATGCCCCAGGATAGCCATCCGGCTCCTGGCGCTGCTTGTTGGGGATTCCCCAAGCCCCTTTTGAACACAGAATTTCATTCTGTGGCTGCGCGTTCCTGCGGAACGCTTTTTACCGGCCTGCGGCGGTGAGAAAATGCGAAAAAACAGGCGCGTCAGCGATCCTGCCCCTGTTCCTTTTCCCGGTCATTCTGGCGTTCCTCCCCATATCCCATCAGCCGGTCCACGTTGGCTTTTGCGGCCAGCAGTTCCCGCATTTCCTCGCGGGAACGCCGGTACTCGGCATAGTCTTTTTTCTTTCCTTCCAACAATGTTGCGTACTCGGCCTGCAAGCTCTTGACGGTGGGCAGCTTCTTGATACCCAAATCGTCAAATGCCTGTTTTGCCGCCTTGTGGAGCAGAATATCCGCTTCATGTTCCGCTAAAAATTTCTTGGAATATCCCGCCTTGCGGTAGGCCGCATAGACCTCGCGGGTCTTGGCGTAATTGATGATGTGGGTCCGCAGTGTGGCAATCTCCGCCATGCGGGTTTCCGCCGCCTTGATCTGCGCCGACAGCTCATTGTGGCGGGTGGTAGCAGCAGCCGCTTTTTCTTCCAAGACTGCATATTCCAGCAGGCCATGCTCGGTGAGGTAGTTCATCGTCTGCGCCATCTGTTTCAGATTGAATACCTTTGCCCAGCGCGCATAGCCAGCGCCTTTTCCGGCCTGCAATTTTGCCTGAATATCCACCAGAAGATTGACCTTGGGAGTGGGAGTTGAAACCGCGTCTTTTCTGCGGGGCGTATGCTGCTTTTCTCCGGCAAGGACCGCCCGTATTTCATCTTCGCTGTACCCTTGTCCCAGCTTTTCATCCATGCGGGCAACATTCTTCCAGCCGGGGGCTTTGAGCCGGATTGCCTGTCCCCGGCGTGACACCTCACAACCCATTTCCGCAAGCAGCTTTAACAGAGCGTCAAAGTCAGCCGGTTTCTGTTCCAGCGCCTGGTCGATCATCATGCGGAGCTGTTCCCGGTGGGAGGGCTTTGCCTGATCCCCCAGCCATTTGTTGTAGCTTTTTCCATGCGGTTTTGGGTCCTCTACAATGGAATAGCCATTCTCAACGCAGATGGTATCATTCAGCCGCCGGACCGCGCGGGTGCTGCCCCAGAAGTTTCGGAATTTCCGGTCACAGTTCACATTGACTGCGTTCCAGATGATGTGGTTATGGATATGGGATTTGTCGATATGGGTGCAGACCACAAAGGCGTGATTTCCCTTGGTGAACCGCTTTGCAAACTCCACGCCCAGCCGGTTGGCTTCTTCCGGGGTGATCTCACCGGGGACAAAGGACTGCCGGACATGGTAGGCCAGCACATCGTCCGCGCCCCGTACCCGTCCAGTGGTGGAAATGTACTCACGTTTTGCCAGCAGAAACTCGGCGTCGGCTACTCGGCTGTCACACGCAAAGCCGGTGACGAGCCTGCCGTTGTCTGTCTTTTGTGGGTTGGCTACATAGTCGATAATGTCACTGACCGCCTGGCTTTCGGTGCGGCCTTTGCCGGTGTGCAGCGGCATGATGCGTGTGGTTGCCATGATGGAATCCTCCCTCCATAACAAAACGGTCTGCATACGCAGACCGCTTGTTTCTTTTTATTCAACATTTTTATATCGGATTATCCTGTTTCATGCCAAAAGTAAATCACCCAAAGCTATCTGGCGTTTCCTTTTTCCCACTTCTCCAAACGGGATTGACACAGTGCGGTAATTTCGTTTTTATCTTCCTCCGTCACATTCCTGCGTCCCTTTGTCCGCTGGATTTCCAGATAGCTTTCATAATCGGAAAGCAGAAGGTCAAAAAGCTCCTTTGGGGTACGGCAGACCATGCCGCTGCAATAGCCGGGTAATTCCTCTGTCCCATGAAACTCCACCCGGATATACCCATACCGGCTTTTGCAGACTTCCATTTCTGTATCCAATGCCAGATAGTCCCCAAAAATGTCTATCACCTGTTCAAATGACATCATAGCAGTCCACTCCTTTCGTAAAACCCTGTTCTGCCGCTATTATCCATGATTCCGGCACATCCGGCAAGTTTACCGTCAAAAAGAAAAAGCGGAGGAAGGCGCGGCGAAGAACGCCGTTCCTCCCTCCGCAGATGGGGTAAACTCTCCGGTCAGGAGAGCTTAGAAAGCTGGGCCAGTATCTTCTGCACACCGTCCCAAAGCTGTTCCTGCCGCTGGGATATATCCTCCAGGTCAGCGTCATAAACCCGCCCGGTTTCATGCACTTTACGGGTCAGCTGGTTCAGGTTGTTGCTGGAATAGCGCATCAGGGACACCAGCTCCTTCAGCTCCGGCAAATCCAGCTTTACCACATACCCGTCCAGCGCCATTTTCCGCAGGTAGGCTTCCCGGTTGACGGTTCCAAGCTGGGACATTTTCTGCTCAATCAGGGCCAGCTCCTCCGGGGAAACCCGGAAATTCACCTGTACCTCCCGTTTCCGCTTTGCCGCGCTCATCGTTCCGGTTCCCGTTTCTTAGGGGCGGCGGGTCTGCGTTCCGGCGGCTCCTGTTTGAGTTTTTCCAGGACGGAGCCTTTCTCCGGGGCTTGAAGGACTTTCCGCGCCTGCTTCAAAAACAGGTCGGTCAGGCCGGGGTTGACCTTATCCACCACCAAGGCATAACTGTGGCGGGGATCGCCGCCATCCTCCGGCATGGGGATTGTTTTCGCCCAGGCTTTGTTATCGCGGGAGATGCGCCCGTCATGCTCCTTTTTCAGCACCGTATTGGCAAGGATGTACTGCATACGCTCCGGCCCGAACTGTTCCAGCACCTCTTTGACAGCGGCCTCGGTATTCAGACGGTTATCCCCATAGTGGGCGTTAATGGCCTGCTCAATGGCTTCTTTGCAGGCAAGACTTGCCGGTCATAGTGCAGATGTCCGTTTCGGACCTTCGCGTGGCTCACAATTTTGATATGCCCTTGTTCCTGGCGTTCCAGGGACTTTTTATATCCCTCCTCGGTGAGAAAGGCGCGGCTGCGTTCCCCTTTCCAGCCGATAGGGGAATCAGCGGTCAGGGTATCAAAAATAATCATGTGCCGGGTGTCCTCCGCGAACCGGTTTAAGTCCATGTAACTATGGCCGGAATACTCCCGCGCCCCGGCTTTAAGCCGCATTTCCTCCATCAGCTGGCCGATGGTCTTTTGCTCAGGCATGGTGTGCGCCCCCTTTCTCCCGGCCCTGGCCTTTCACCGTCAGAATCCCGTCCAGCGTGGTGGCGGTGATCCGCAGGCGTTCAGCGGTGGCAATATCGTTTTTGACCGTTTCATCGGTCGAGTGTCCGCAGACCACCAGCACATGGGAGCGGCGCAAGTAATCTCTGGCGATGTCGATTCCGTCCTTGTGTTCCTGGGGGATTTCATCCTTCAAAAACAGCGGCAGGAACAAAACAGGGCAGACCGGGGAATATCCGGCGTCATACACCTGGCGGCAGTAGCTGGCGGCGTTTGCCGCGTTTTCATGGGGGTTCTTGCTCCAGGGAGCGGTGATATACGCAAGCGGTCGTTTCATAACAGATTCCTTTCTCCCGGCAGTTCCGGGCAGACAAAAACGGCCAGCTTTCAAAAGCCGCCGTACATATCGTGGTTGACCTGTGAGGTGTAATGGTTGCTCATGGTGGTGGGCGCATTGAACAGCACCGTCAGGAGGTACTGTTTCATGTTCCGTACCTCGGTGGTGTTCTTTTGCAGGCAGTCCATGACAAACTCGATGTGGGAGCTGTCCAGCTTCAGGAAGCGGGAACGCACCACCTCATGGGGGAAGTCCGCCCCGGCAATCCGGGTGGTCTTACGCTTCGCGCAGACGGTTTCCACCAGCAGCTCCACAATCTCGTCCAAGTCCTCCCGGTAGGTCCCAAACCGCTGTTTGAGGCAGTCATACTCGATATTCTCCAAAATCAGCTCCCGATAACTTTCCATCTCTGTCAGTGACATCGTTTCCCTTCGCTTCGGTTCCGGTGGCTTTGCCGCCGTTCCCCGGAAGGGAAGGGAATCGGTAATTGATCCGTCAGTAATTGATTTTTGGGTATTTAATTTCTCTATATTTATTTGCGTTGGATTTTCCG
>NZ_QWEO01000094.1 GCF_009936035.1 Neglectibacter sp. X58
GGGCAAACTCACTGACTTTCTGACGGATCCCGCATGGATAGATGACCCGGTTGGTCTTCAGCGCTCCGATCGTATAAAACCCTTTCCGGATAAAACTGTCCATTACCTTTACGGAGGTATACCAGCTGTCGCAAAGGAAATAGGAAATCACCGGTGCCACGGGAAGCTCATCTGCAATCTCCTGGACACTCTGTATCTTTGATCTTGATTTGTCATACAGGATATTGGCATAATTCAGTATGAGTCCATTACAGGAAAGCATGACGGAAACAATCTGATGCCCATAATCCTGACAGCCCTTTAAATGGGATTGATGGAAGTACGCTGCTTCAATTGGATGCCCGGCCTGTGACGAAGGCCTGGTATGCGAAGCAATCGTATCATCTACAATACAGAAAACAGGCTGTCCTGAGCGTTGCGCTTCCTGATAAATAACCTGTATGACGGCATTTTTCAAAGTATCCTGGAGAGCGGAATCATTCCACTTGCCGTGGTTCAGGAAATAGGCGGTTGTGGTTCTGTGCTGGTTACTTACTTCGGCGAAATCTACAGTTTTCCCCCTGTAACCACGGAGGAAAACGGAAACAATGATAGTCATCAGATGGTTTAGGTACACATCGGATAAAAATAATCCGAGTTTTAAGGTTTTAAAGTAATTGTAAATACTGTTGGAATGATGTATACTGTTTGCAACGGACACTCCCTTGTTGTTTGAGTATGTTGTTTGTTGGTACTTCAATGATACATCATTCAGCAGCGGGTGTCTTTATTTTGTGCAATATTTGGTATTTACTCATTTATAGTTATGAAGATTTCTCGCTTTGCTCTATCTGTAATTCACCCTTTTTCAGCCGGAACACCACATCCGCCTGTTTTGCCAGCTCACCTGAGTGGGTAACAACTATCACGCATTTCTTCATCTGATGGGCGCTTTCTTTCAAGATTTCCGTAATATCCCCAGCCGTATCCTCGTCCAGATTGCCGGTAGGCTCGTCCGCCAGAATCACCGGAGCTTCGCTTGCGAGCGCCCTTGCAATGGCTACCCGCTGCTGCTGGCCGCCGGAGAGTTTCAGCACGTTCCGTTTGGATTCCTCCCTCGTCAGCCCCAGCCGTTCCAGAAACGGGAGTGCCGGTTTCTTTGAAGTCAGCCGGACATTCTCCTGCGGGGTCATATAGTCAATCAGGTTGTAGCTCTGAAAGACAAAAGAAACATTCTTTTTCCGATGGCCTGCCAATCCGGCCTGTGCAATGTCTTTCCCTTCAAACAGGATATTCCCGCTTGTGGGGCTGTCCAGACCGCCCAGCAGGGATAGAAGGGTTGTCTTGCCGCACCCGGACGGGCCGAGAATGGCATACATTTTTCCCGCCTCCATCTGCGCATTGATCCCTCTCAGCACCTTCCTCTTTTTGTCATAAGAGTATGTTAGATTTTGCAGTTCCAAAATTCCCATAGAGGCACCTCCTATTCACCTTCGGGCACAAATTCATAGTCAAAATCATAGTCCTTTACTTTATCCGGCACCTCGTAATCTATGATGGGCGAGCCGGATTGCTCCTGCGTTTCGTCTGATTTATTCTCCTTGGGGGTACACCCTGTGAACAGCAATCCCACAAAAAGGAGGACAGAAAACATTTTCCATACTTTTTTCATATCGTTACCGCCTTTCTCAGCTCATTTTCGATAGAATTTCCCGCGGTTTCAGCCGCATGACGGAAATTGAGGATATTCCAGCGGATACCGTTACAATCCCGATCCCCAGCAGGAATAGGAGGCCCATTTCCTCAAGCTGTACACGAACCTGTAATTCCGGGGTTTCGATTTCCGGCTCACCGGTATCTGTTCCGGCCTCCCCACGGGTTCCGGCAGATAAGCCGTCTTCCTGCTGCGCCTCCGTTACCGCCTGCCCGGATTGCAATACGTTTCCCATCTGGCCCGCAATGGCGCTGGCGGAGAAATAAGAGAGGGAAAATGCTAATATCGCAATCAGCAAAACCTCGGCAATATACTGCCCTAAGATGGACAGCTTGCTGATCCCAACCGAGAGCAGGACGCCGGTTTCATGGATGCGGGTTCTGGCCCACATGGTTAGAATGAGCGAGAGGAAGGCGATGCTTACAATCAGCGCGATCATCAAAATGGTGGATACCAGCTCCGATAACTGTTCCAAAGAGGACGCGGCGTTTTCATAGTCCTCGTTGTCAACCAGAAAAGAAAAGCCTTTCCAGTCCACGCCGCTGATTTCCTTTACTTTAGAAATGATTTCCTCCATGTTCTGCGGGTCGTTCACCGATACCGTCAGCTCGTTAAAGCCCTGTATTGCGGGGCCGTTTTCGTAAGCCACCAAAGTGGCAAGGTCGGTGATGATAAGGTTTTGTATTTTATCGTAGGTTGTCACCTGATCGTTGATGCCTTCGATTTCTTTTGGAGAGAACAGGCCCACAATCTCAATCTCCACGCCTTTGTCCGTCTGGATTTTGTCACCAATTTTCAGGCCGTTTTTCTCAGCCAAATCCTTGCTGATCAGCCCCTTGTTTTTGTCGTCCGGCAGGATATGCCGCCCCTGCGTCAGCGTAAGCTGCCCGGAAGTAAACCGGGTAAGCTCCTCGCTTTTCCATGTGCTTAAAATCTTTGAGGATGCGCGAAATTCTTCCTCAATGGGGATATTGCCGGTAAATAGTTCCAGAGAGGGGAACGCCGCCAGCCCCTCCACGGTGGCGCTGCACTCCTTGATCCCCTCAATTTCCCGGATTTGCTCTACCAGCTCCGGGCTGATCTGCTGGGTGGAATACATCAGGGTTCCGCCCTCCACGCTTTCCACCTTCAAATAGGGGTTGTTTTCCGTGTAGTCAAAGCCAATGAGAAAACTCCCGCCAAGGCTTTGCCGCAGCTCCTGCTGGGCGGCTTTCGAAGCGTTCCCCAGTGCCAGAGCGGTCAATACAAAGGTTGCCATCACCAGCAAGATGACAAAAAGAAGGATACTCTTGCCCCTCTTGCGGACGATATACAGCCACGCTCGATTCATAAAGTTCATAGAATGACCTCCGTTTCATATAGGATAAGTGTTGCAACGCTGACAGCATAGCACCCCAATATGGAACCAGTATGAAACGGATAAAAAAAGCCATCGCTTTATGGGAGATAAAGGGTAAAGCACATTCCCGGCGGGTTTTTGGTCGCCTCAAATTGATAGGGCATCCCAAGGGCCTTTGAAAGCGTATCTACAATATATAATCCCAGCCCATTCCCTCCATCTTTGCGATCTCTGGCAAAGTCTGGGCGGTAGAACGGCTCAAATACATGGGCCAGCTTATCCGGCGGGATGGGCGTACACTCATTTTCTATTTTTATCTGTCGGGCGTTCAATATAACGGTGATCTTGCATCCCGGCTTTGTGTAAGCGACCGCATTAGAGAGCAGGTTAGACAGGATCTTTTCAAGGCTTTTCTTTGACGTGTGGACAGGGCACTTTCCCTGTATGCTGAAAGAAAAGTCGAGTCCCTTTGCCTTCGCAATCAACTGATAGGGCTCGCAGATTGCCGGAAGACGCTCAGACAGGTCAAAGGTTTCCGCGTCCTGTTTCTCCTGTGTAAAATCCAGCCGGGAGGTATCCAAAATTTCTTTAATCATAAAGGATAGCTGCCCGGTAATCTCCTTACATTCCAACAGACAGCGATCCCGGTCTTTGTATTTTCCAATGCCTAAGATCATGTTTTCCAAAATCGCGTTCAGGGCAGTCACCGGCGTTTTCAGCTCATGGGAGGCGGCCCGCAGGAAATCAATTTTCAACCGTTCCGCCTCACGGACGTTTTGCTTTTCTTCCTCCAGATTTTCAATGGTGGAAAGCAGGCTGGCATACAGCTTATTGACGCGGGCGGCCAGCTCGCCAATCTCGTCCTTCGTATGCACCACGCAGGCTGCAGCCTTATCCAGCTTTTCCATCTTTTCCGTTGTAACCGCAATCTGCTTGATCGGCCTCGTCATGGCTCTGGAAAACAACAGGGAACACCCAGCGGAAATGATGGCGCAGCAAAGCAGGGATACCGGCAGTGCTTTTCCGATAGCGGATTTTATCAAAATACCAGTATTCACATCACTCTCAATAATGGCTCCTTCCACAAAACGGTTGGTGCTTACGGTCATTTGCGGCGCAAGCACATAGAGAAAAACATGAGCCATCACGGTGACAAACAGCATTACCAGAAAGGTGTATAAGAAGATTTTAGTAAAGAGCTTTAAATTTCTCATGGGTGTTCCTCATACTTGTAGCCAACGCCTTTTACCGTTACAATCCGGTTAAGACTCAGCTTTTTCCGTAAATTTTTAATGTAGGTATCAATCGTGCGGTCAATGATGGGGTAATCATATCCCCACAACTCGTCCAAGATCTGCGACCGTGTAAGCACCAGACCTTTATGCTCTATCAGCAATTTCAGCAGGTCGATCTCCTTTGGTGTCAGGTCAATAGAGCCGCCCGGCCCGGAAGCAGTATAGCCGCCAAAATCCACCGTAATATCGCCCATCTGAATTTGTTTCAGTTCCGGACTTTTCCCACACCGCCGCAGCAGGGCCGTCACCCGTTTTCCCAGCAAAAGCATGGAAAAGGGCTTTGTGATATAGTCGTCCGCCTGTTCATCAAAGCTGGCCGCCTGAGTAGGCTCATCGTCAAGGGCGGTAAGCATTAAGATAGGAATGTTGCTTGTTTGGCGCAATTCTTTTAATACCTCCAAACCGGTTCGCTTCGGCAGCATAATATCCAGAACCACTAAATCAACCGATTTCTCCCTTGCAATCTGCAAACCCTGTTCACCATCAAGGGCCGACAAGGTAATATGCCCTGCGGATCTCATATATTCACAGATTGCCTCGTTGGTGGCAGTATCATCTTCCACAATCAATAAAACAGCCATTTTTACACCTCCTCACATTATTATACCAAAGCAATATGGAAACAGTATGAAATGCTTTGTGTCAGATTGACAGTGTACTGAACTTAATGGGAAAAAGCAAGCCTTTCATAACGGATCAATCCACACAAGGCAGACTGGCTCATGTTGACAGGAAACTGGCCCGCCTTGCTGTAAGTGAAATACTTTCCCTATTTACTATTTCTATTAGATTCATAACTATAAATGAGTAAATACCAAATATTGCACAAAATAAAGACACCCGCTGCTGAATGATGTATCATTGAAG
>NZ_QWEO01000095.1 GCF_009936035.1 Neglectibacter sp. X58
CCATCTTTTCCTCTCCTGTCTTTTTTTGATGCTTCCATTCTATCACAATTCCTCTACCTTGTGTAGACACTATCTAAGATATTTCTCACAATATTAGCGAGGGAATTTGCCGCCACCGCATCATTTCCCAAATGCCCGATAATGACGGAAAATATAGTCACGCCTCCTCCCCAGAAAAAGTAATTTCCCACCACGGGTAACGTATAACGGTTAAAATCCTGCCTGATTTTCTGATCCACTGATACAATATAAGAGAACCTGATCTTTATGCTGTCCCCTTTCTTTGCCTCTGCCAGCATCCAAACAAACTGAATCGTTGTAGCAAGAACAGTAGCCACTGCTGCCCCTTGAATCCCCATAGCCGGAAAGCCCAAAAATCCAAAAATAAATACCGCATTAAAACATAAATTTAATATCATGGACAAAGAACCAATGACCGTACTTTTTGCTGTTTTCCCGCTATTTTTCATAATGCAGAGATACATCTGCGACAATCCCAACGGCACATAAGAAATTCCGGCTATCCGTAGATACTTGGCTCCACGGATTATCAGTGCAGCCAGTACAAAGCACATACAAAACGAAAGGTGGAAAACATTATGAAGACAGGAAAAATCACAGCAAAATTAACGAACATTTCTATGATAACGAATTAACCCGCCCGGCCATCACCGTATCCCCGGACGGCGGGTGCGGCGCATACGGCTGGTGCAGTATCAATGAAATCTGGAACGCCAGCGGCGAGAAGTACCGGGAGATCAACCTTTGCGCCGAATACCTTGACCGCCCTATCTTCGAGCTGGCGGCCACCCTCATACATGAAATGGCCCACCTTTACAATCTGGTGCATGACATTCAGGACGTAAGCAACAACGGATATTATCACAATATGAAATTTAAGGCCACCGCCGAGGCCCACGGCCTGCATATTGAAAAACACCAGAAATACGGCTGGACGGTAACGACACTGGCCCCGGAGACGGGGGCATGGATCAGAGAAACCATAGGCGAGGCCGGTATCAATGCAAGCCGCCTGCAGGAGCTGGGAACCACCAAAGGCGGAAGCAAAAAATCTAAAAATCGCAGTATCAAATATGTCTGCCCCTGCTGTGGAACCATTATCCGGGCAACGCGGGAGGTCAATGTAATCTGTGGGGATTGCGGAGAGCCTTTCGAGCAGGCATAAAAACACAAAGGCGGAGGCCGCAAGGCTTCCGCTCATATACAACGGTGTTCAAATTCAAAGTCCATCATACCAGCCGCCAGACAGCAGGCAGGGAAACGCCGCTTTGCGTCTGTCATAGTCAAGTTCATATAATAAGCAAAATCCCCGAAAGTGCCTAAAATGGCGGCATTTCCGGGGATAAGTACCCAAACAGCCCTTCAAATTTAGAGGCTATTTTTCTGTTGAAGTTTGTTCCTTGATATGGTATAATATACTTGTAAAATAGAATAGAATGGAAAATTTGACTTTTCCACTCTGCATATCTGAAACATTTCTTTATATCGTTTGTAGCCCTTTGTACACTGATGTTTCATTCAAATATTTAGCACCAGATGATATAATTTAAATGAATCTATGCAGTAAGTCTGAAGAGAGGGACGATACAAATATGGATGAAAATACTGACATAATCCTTATAAGGGAAATTGAAAGTAAAGATTACATATCTATAGATTCAATCTGGCGTAAGGTCTTCGATCTTGGATCTATAACAGATGAATCTGTTGTCAAAACATGTGAGAAGATAAAAAATGATGATCGTTACCAGATATTTGTTGCAGACATGAACGGCAAGGTCATCGGTTTTGTTACAATTGTTGAATCTCTGGCCATCAATTTGCCAAATGGATATATTAAAGTAAATGGTCTTGCCGTTTTACCAGAATTTCAGTGTTGCGGTGTGGGGAAAATGCTGATGAGACGTGTTGAAAAATTGGCAGTTGAGCGAAACGTTTCGCTTATTGAAGTCACTTCCGGTTTTAAACGGACGAATGCACATGAGTTCTATGAACATCTAGGCTATAGAAAAACTTCTTATAGGTTTAGCAAAAGAATATAAGTAATGCTTGAAATTGACACCAATCTGAATATTGCCCAAGGATTTCATCCTGCAAATCTGCCATTTCTTCCGGCGTGAGCGGCTCCTTGAGGTGGCAGTCGATCCGTCCCAGGAGCCTGCCATCCATTTCTTCCACCGTCCAGACTGCGGACATGAGCTTGGCGGTCACGCCAGCATGCACAAACCTTGGGGAGTTTGGCCTTGCGCCAAACTCCGGGACACAACCAGAAACCCATGTTATTCATCAAGGTTCGTGTTGTGTCCTCGCCATCTTTGCCCATCTCGGGGGCCTGCTCGTCGGCAATGCCCTGCTCGATCTGGTCTTGGTAAGCGGTCAGAAAACCGCTGCCCACGTCGATATACTCCTCACACTCGCCATCGTCAAGCTGACCCACCAGGGGGCAGTAAAACGTCAGCTTGACAGGCCCGGCGGCCTGGGTCATGGCCTTGATATCATCGAATAGCATTTCTTTCGTCAGGTACTGGTTGTGGACGATGTTCTGCTCAAGTTCCGGCAGTATTTCTTCCCTGGCGGTGCTGACGGCGAAGGCCACGGTGTTGGCGTTGGCTAGGGTGTCACCTTTGCTGAACACCCGTAGCAGACGGCTACCAATTTCGCTGTCCGCTGTGAACTCCACGTTAGCGGCATTGTCATCCATGAGCAAGATGCTCCGAGGCGTTTTTCGGATACCCATCTCCGCCAGAGCATGGTGGAGCTCGTGGATGTTGGTGGGCAGCTCCCATTCAAGAGATGCTCCGGTCTTACTGGTGATTTTTGCTTTAATCACTTAACGCACCTTCTTTCGTAAAATAAAAAAGCCGGTCGCTGGAGAAGGTTCTCCAGCGACCGGCTATGTATGCAACGGGCTATCGCCCTTATGCACGCAAAAGATTAACGTCTTTTTGCGAAAAAAGGCCAGCAGATTTTTTCCACTGGTCATCTCACTCTGTGCTATTCTGTTGTTGCGAGGGTTCTCTTCCTGCCGGAAAGCCAAAACGCCCATTTTACATCCAACGTTTCGAGACTTTTGAATTCCAGCCCTTTGAGATGCAAAAACCGCATGGTTACGCGGTTTTTGCCCAAATATCTTTTTGGTTTTCCTAGGATGGAGCGGGCGAAGGGAATCGAACCCTCATATTCAGCTTGGGAAGCTGATGTTCTACCACTGAACTACGCCCGCATTTTTCACAACGTAAATATTATACCTCATGCAGGCGGCAATGTCAATCCTTAGTCGCAAATTTTTTCCAGAAGGCGGGTAGGACTGCGTCCAAAGGGCAGGGGACAAGGCTTCTGCTTACAGGCACTGGGCAAGCTGCCCCAAATCGGCAAACACAAAGTCAGGCTGCACTTCGCTTTGGGAGAGCATTTCCGGGGTGGTTTCCCCGCTCATCACCAGAATGGAGGAAACCGCTGTCCCTGCTGCCACAGCAATGTCTGTGTACAGCCTGTCGCCCACTACGGCCATTTCCTCCGGCTTGCAGCCTGTTTGGGAGAGCATATAGTCCAGGGTGTGGGGGGAGGGTTTTCCGAAAAACTCGCACTGCACCCCGGTGGAGGCCTTGATAAGTGCTGCCATAGAGCCGCAGTCTGGGATAAAGCCTCCTTCCACCGGGCAGTTTAAATCTGGATTCACCCCATATATAGGTTTGCCTGCCCGCACCAAATCGCAGGCAATGCACAGCTTTGCATAGGTCAGCGTGGTGTCAAAGCCCAGCACCACATAATCTGCCTCCTTCTGCTGGGGAATGCCTGCCTGAGCAAAATCCTCCCGCAAAGCCGGCGTACCTACTACATAGCAGCTTTCCCCAGGGTGATGCTTTTGCAGCCAGCGGAGGATTACATCATTGGAAATGAGCATTTTTTCCGGGGGGATATGGATGCCCATGCTGGAAAGCTTTTGCAAATAGGCCTCCCGGTTTTTGGAGCTGTTGTTGGTGAAAAAGCAGAAATCTCCGCCTTTTTGCCGCACTCTTTCTAAAAAGCCTTTTGTAAAAGGGAAGAGCCTGTCTCCCAGATAGATGGTGCCGTCCATATCCAGCACAAACATTTTTATCTTATGCAGCCTTGCGAGAGCGGCGGCGTCTGTAGTATACTGAGTGGAATTTTTTTCCATAGGTTTGTCTCCTGTGGGGGAGGCCCGTATGCTTTGGATCCGGGCAGGCCCTCCTGTTTTAATTGCAGGCGAAAGCGGGGCTGGATGGAAACCTGCCAGCAAGCGCCTGTCTATGGAGCATTTTATGAGGGAGAAAAAAAGAGTTTTTTACTTGTTCTTTCAAGTCTGACCTCATTTTGAATAATAAACTCTTCTTGAGAAATAATGGACTTGGCTTCTCCTACAGTGGCGCTCAGATATATCCGCTTACATCCATAATATTTGTGAATTAGGTTTCTCAATACTTGGCTGGTTGTTGCATTAAATGTTGAATCTGAACTAAAAAAATGTACTTCGTCAAATACAACAAACGCAGTTTCATATGGGTTAGGAAGGAAGTAATTGCTTCCATCTGAATTTATATCTTGATATTTCAGAATAACTCTATTTTCTGAAACAGGATAGTCCGACTGAATATTCATCCCTAACAGAATAACCTCGCTGGCTTCGTCAGCATCTCTTCGCATTTGCAAACAAAGGGCATCGCGATTGCTAAGGATTAAAATTTTCTTATGGTTCTCTTTTGCAAGCCGTGCGAGATACTTTAAGACAAAAGTTGTTTTTCCTGAACCTGTTGGAGCATTTATCAGAACAGGTTGGGGAGGTGTTGGATGAAAATCAAACATTCCTGGAATCCATTTTTTTGCTTCCTCGTCAAGTGCATCTGTAACCCAAAGTTCATCTTTCCTGATTTCTGGCTCATACTCTACACCTGACATCTTTTTAATTTTTGCAATCAAGTCATAGTTAATATTACTATACAAGCTTCTCAGCTCCCTGTTCGGATAATTAGCACATTCCACTGACTACTCTATAAAATACAGGCTCAAGTTTTGGATAATTGGCAATTCCCTAGATAGTGTCTACACAAGGTGAGAGGATCGTGATAGAATGGAAGCATCATATAAAAGGCAGGAGAGAAAAAGATGG
>NZ_QWEO01000096.1 GCF_009936035.1 Neglectibacter sp. X58
GAGCGTGTGCCAGTGGCACACATGTGCGAACCGACCGAGCCGGCAGGCGAGACGTACATTTCCCGGAGTTTTACACGAAGGGAGGTGGTGCGATATGGGAAAAGAACGCTGGATGAAAATCCTGCGGTTTGTGCTGACACTGCTGGCGGTAGCAATACTGCTTGCTTACATAGCACCCATAAAAGCGTGTTAGCCGCCTGGCTGCCATCCAGACGGCTAACAAATTGTTAGACGATTCTTGAGGGCTAACCGCCATGTAGCAGCGCCCTCTTTATCATTATTATACCACACGCCCCGGCTTTGTCAAGAACAAGGTCGGGCATTTATTTTGCGGGAAAGGAGGTGAGGCCATGCAGTTAAGCCAGATTTTCGCCTGGGGCGGCGGAGGGATATTCCTGCTGCTGACCCTGGTGCAGGTAGCGCCCGTCAAAATCAATCCCTGGTCTGCGCTGGCCCGACTGGTGGGCAGGGCTATCAATGGGGACGTGCTGGACAAGCTGGGCAAAGTAGAAACCCGGCTGGAAAAGCACATCCAGGCTGACGACGAGCGGGACGCGGACATGCACCGGGCCAGGATTTTGCAGTTTAACACAGAGCTGCTCCGGGAGAAAAAGCACACAGAGGAAGATTTCAATGAAATCTTCTACAACATCAACTGCTATGAACGCTATTGCCGGGAGCACCCGGACTACCAGAACGGGCGGGCTGTCCATGCCATAGCGAACATAGGCCGGGTCTATGATGACCGGCTGAAAAAACACGATTTTTTATAATCAAAGGAGGAAGCTGTTATGACAAAAAAATGGTGGAAAGCAGCGGGGATTCGGGCCGTTAAGACTGTGGCCCAGGCGGCAGTGGCGGCCATCGGCACCACGGCCATGCTCTCAGAGGTGGACTGGCTGGTGGTGGGCAGCACAGCCCTTCTCTCCGGGGTGCTGTCGCTCCTGACCAGCATCGCGGGCCTGCCGGAAGTGGAGGGATGAGTATGGCGAACCGTATCAAGAACTGGATAACCAAAATCAGCCCATTCCGCAACAGCCCCAGAAATCATGTGATTGATACCATCACCATCCACTGCGTGGTGGGGCAGATGTCGGCAGAGAGCCTGTGCAGCCACTTCCAGACGGCAAACTGTAGCTGCAACTGGGCCATCGGCTTTGATGGCAGGGTGGCGGAGATTGTAAAGGAAGGGGACAGGTCGTGGTGCTCCTCCAGCCCCGCAAACGACCACCGGGCCGTCACCATCGAGTGCGCCAGCGATGCATTCTACCCTTACGCCATCAACGCCAACGTCTGGAAAACCCTTCCTGCCCTGGCTTTCCGCTATGGTAGGGCTGCCCTGGTCGGCCCACGGCGTGGTGTGTTCGTTCTATCTGAACATGGCCAAATCTAACCACAAGGAGGGTGGCATCACCTTTGAAGCTGCAAAAAACACGAATTTTGAGAATAACAGCGGGGACAGCCCCGCAATTTAGGAGGTTAGCAGCATGAATGATTTTATCGCAACTCTTTTACAGGCTGTCTTAGTCGCCGCCGTGCCCGTGTGCGCGGCGTTCATCGGCAAAGGGCTTAAAGCCCTGGGTGCTTACCTGGGGCAGAAATCTGAAAACGAGACGGCAAAAAAGTATCTGGCCGCTGCCGCCGACGCAGTAGCCACCGCCGTGACATACACCAGCCAGGTGTATGTGGACAAGCTCAAGGAGGCCGGCCAGTTCACCAAAGAGAACCAGCGGGAGGCCCTGGGAATTGCGGTGGCCCAGGCCAAGAACCTGTTGACCGCCGAGGCTGCGGCCTTCCTTGAGAGCGCCTACGGTGATTTGAATGAGTACCTCAAGAGCCGTATTGAGGCGGAGGTGCGAAATCAGAAAATGGGTGTGGGCACTTTGACGCTGAGCGCATAAGGACATACGAAAGCCCCCGGCTTTCCCGGGCCGATATTTCGGCGGGGAGGGCCGGGGGCTTTTTTATTTTCCGGGCCTATTTCTCAAAGTAGATGCTATACACGGCCTCGACTATTTCATTGTAGCAATTCCTCTGGCCGCGCTTAATCGCGTTCTGGAGCATTTTAGTCGCCATCTCGGAAGCCTTTTCGTTCTCGCAAATTTTTGCTATCTTCTCATACGTTGTCATTTTGTTTTCTCCTTGTATTCTATGCCGCTCTCCTTCTCCCTGTATACCCGTTAGGCCACATAGTCAAGGGTGATTCATAAATATTTTTGAGAATAGAAAAAGCCCCAAGCATTTACCGCTCAGGGCTTTAGGAGAGAGGCCTCCAGCGTATTCATTTTCTGTGGCAGGAGGTTTTTTGTTCCCGGTTCATTGGGCATACGCACCAGAAGATCCGTCAAGTCGCAGTTAAGCACCTCACATATCTTGTCCAACTGTTCAAGGCTGACACGATCCGTGATCTCGTGATACAGGTCGCTAATCGTGTTGGGACGTATGCCGGTTTTACGCGCGAGGTCTGCCTGCGTCCACCTCAGTTCACCAAGCCGGGTAGACAGTAAAATCCTAATCATAGCCAGTCTCCTTTACGATAGATTCTACCAGAGACTGTCACGTATTTCATGAAATTGTTAAATTATATCGCATTTCGATATAAAAATGCATAGAAAAACCGCCACATGGACATCTCGTGGCGGTTTTTTCCTTATTTGCCCATCAGCAATTCCAATGGACAAGCCATGACAAACACCCCGCCGACCATCGTAATTGTCGGCGCTGGGTTCGCCTGGCGCTCTTTTGGTGGAGATGGCGGGAATCGAACCCGCGTCCGAAAAAAGATTACCAAGGCTTTCTACGAGCGTAGCTTTTGTTTTAACATTCCCTCTGCCCGGCGCCCAAAAGCAGGCTCCGGGTTTTAGTAGCCTTTTGGGTCATGACAAGGGCGAAAGGCGGCGCCCTCGTTCACGTTCACCGCTCATCGGCGCTCTTAGCCCGGCCGCGGTACTCCAGGTAAGAACGGCTGCTTATTTAAGCAGCAACAGCAACAGAATTGTTGTCGTTTAATTTTAAGGTTTGCGGTTTTATAGCGGTCCGCGCCGCTGCTCGCTTACCAGGGCTTTCCTTCCCCGTCGAAACCTTTACATCCCCATTTCTAGCGGCATAACGCCATAATTTTACTACTTATACTATACACGAAATTTCCTCTAATTGCAAGAGGGATTTTTGAAAAAACCTCAAGCGGCGGATGTCATAATTGTTTTAGACACTTTGAGAAAGGCATCTAAAACAATTTTTTATTTACAGGCAGTGTGAGAGGCAGACAAAACCAACAGAAAACGGATTGCACAGAAAGATCTGTTTCAGGCTGGCAGGTGAACATCCCACACAGGGGTAAAACTTTCGAAATTTGGGGCAGGGACTAAGTTTGCGGAGGGAATCGCAGGATTGTTTTAGACACTTTCTGGAAAGGGAGAGGGAGGGTATGAAGCAGTATTTCATGGAGTACGAGAGCGACAGGAAGGTATGCGGCGGGTATTCCCACGTCTGGGGTTTCGCCAGCAGCATTAAAACTGCGAAAGGGTATATCGCCAGGTGCAGAAAGCGGGAGGCGGGGCACAATCCCCGGAATTTTCGTGTTTATGACGCCCGGGCGGACTGCCCGGAGGGAGAACATGTCCCCTGCGTGTACCGTGAAGCGTGACGAAAGGAGGCTCCATGGCAAAATCATTTAAAGAACTGACGGAGGAAGAACGGCAGAGACAGCAGCGCCGCCAGGAGATCGCCCGGCTTTGGGCAGAAGGGGAAAGCTGCCGGGCCATCGGGGAGCGGTTCGGCCTGACCCGTCAGGCTGTTCATGACATCCTGCGTCGGATGGAGGACGGGCCAGTCACCCCAGGCTTTGCCCAGCTTGTGCGGAGGTGGCCCTATCCCAACGCCGCAAACTGGGTATTAGGGAGCGGCTACACTTCCATTGCGGAGCTGGCCCGGGAGACAGGGATTCCGGACAACACCCTGCGGAGCGTCCTGCGGGGGAACACCTTCCCGAAACCAGAGACTGTACAGCCCCTTCTGGCGCTTTCGGGCATGGATTTTAAGGATTTTTTTCACAATCCCGCTTCCCCTCCTCCCTCTCCGGAGGAGCTGGCGCGGCAAAAGGCGGAGCGGGAGCAGGCCCGAAAGGAGCGGCGCAAAACGTACCTGCGGGACTACTATCAGAAAAACCAGGAACGCATCAGGGCCAGGGCGCGGGAGTGGAACCGGGCGCACCCGGCGAACACGCCGGAGGCAAAAGCCGCCCGGGCCGAGTATGACAAGGCCTATAACGCCGCCAACCAGGAGCAGCGGGCGGCGTACCGCAGGGCATACTATCGGGCCAACCCAGAACTGTACGCCCGGAAAAGGAAGCCCCGGACAGAACTGCCCCATCAATTGACACTGGAGGGAAAAGAGCATGAGTAAGGTAATCGCGGTCTGCAATCAAAAGGGCGGGGTGGGAAAAACCGTCACCACTGTAAATCTGGGTATCGGGCTGGCAAAAAAGGGCAGGCGCGTCCTACTAATCGACATGGACGCACAGGGATCTTTAACAGCCAGCCTGGGATACCAGCAGCCTGACCAGATGGAGGAAACTGTCTCCACCATCCTGGGGAAAATCATTCAGGATGTGCCTCTGACGCCCGGCGAGGGCATCCTGCGCCATGCCGAGGGGGTTGACCTGCTGCCCGCCAACATCGAGCTTTCCGGGCTGGAGGTGACGCTGGTGAACACCATGAGCCGGGAAACCGTGCTGCGGGAGTACCTGAAAACCGTCCGTAATCAATACGACGTAATTCTGCTGGACTGCTGCCCGTCCCTTGGAATGCTCACCATCAACGCACTGGCGGCGGCTGACGAGGTGCTCATCCCCATGCAGGCCCACTATCTCTCCATTAAGGGGCTGGAGCAGCTTATCCATACCATCGGCAAGGTGAAACGGCAGATTAACCCCCGCCTGGAAATTTCCGGCATCCTCATCACCATGGCGGACATGCGCACGGC
>NZ_QWEO01000010.1 GCF_009936035.1 Neglectibacter sp. X58
TCCCGCTTTGCCTTGCTGACCGATGCCGCAAGCCGCCGTTTGTCCCGGCTGCTCAGTTTCGCGTCCGGGGTCAGGCGTAGGGTGGCCTTTAAGTCAGACTTTTCTTTTTTCAGTTCCTTTTTTGCCGCTTGCAGGTTTCTTGCCTGCTTTGTCCGCCTGTACTGTATCGTGCTTCTCGACGTATTGAACAGCTCCGCAATCTCGGTATCGTTCATTCCCTCGAAGTAATACAGCAATATGGCTTTGCGCTTTTCTTCCGGCAAAGTGCGGATTGCTTCAAGCAGCAGTTTCGGGGTTATCTCTTTTCCTGCCATTTGATAACGCGGCTCGGCTTCTTCGTCTTGAAAATACTTGTCAACGGTGTAAAGCTGCCGTTCCTCATGCAAGGCAAGGTCACAAAAAGATACTTCCCGTTTCCTGCGTCGCCGGATTTCGTCGTGGGCGTTGCACGCTTCATTGTGCAGCACCCGTTTACAGAAACTTTGAAAGGCACATTGCTTTTGAAATTCTCTGCGATTAGGTTCCATGTTCTCACCTCCTTTCTCGTTGGAAAGTTGGTGGTGCTTCCCCCTTTTCGCGGGGCAATACGGCGTTTTTCAAAAACGCCGAAGATTTTTTGAAATTTCTTCAAAAAATTTTTTGAGCAGCAAAATGCGCCTGTCCGAAAAGCCCGGACAGGCGCATAGGTATTGTAAGCAGTATTTAGATGATTAGATAGTTCATATTGATAGACGTAGTTTTCCCCGGCGGTGGTCGGGCTTTTTTTGATGTGTCAATGACCGTCGGATTTTGTCGATACGGTATGTGCTTCATGGCGGCTACCTCCTTTAGCCGCCGCTATTAATAGTGAAACCGCGTCATTTCTTGAGAAGATAAAAAGAAACGGCGGCTTTGATTTCTCAAAAAGCCGCCGCGTCAAAAATGGCGTGTGAAAATACCTCTGCTGTACGACGGCTTTTTTTCTTTTGCCGTCGTGCGGCAGATTGTATTTCTATTCTTTGCCTATATGCTAAACGCTAATTTTGTGGATTTCATAAAGATTTGAAAAATAATGAGCGATACCACAGTACCGCCCACCAAATTTCTAATATGGAATTTTTATAATGACCTGTGCGCCCTTTGTCTTATCAGAATTTTTTAATATGAGCTGTCCGTTATGCTGCTTAATAATGCTGCTTGTAATATATAGTCCCATACCGAAGTGCATATTTGAGGTTCGGCTCTTATTCCCCATGAAGAATTGTTCCTGTGCATGATGTAGGGCTTCCGGCGTGAAGCCGCTTCCCTCATCTATTATAGAGATTTGTAAAAAGTCGTCCGGCTTTTGCACCTCTACATAGACTGTCCCTTTTGGTGGAGAATAATCTAACGCATTGCCTATCACATTCATAATTGCCCGTTCCAGTAGTAATTTATCCGCTTTGAAAGTTCTTAAATTTTCCCCTATTTCTATGTGTAAACAAATTTCTTTTGTAAGGCATAATGAATTTGCCTGCGCTTCAATCTGTTCCATATAATCAGCTATATCAAATTCTTCCAAATTGAGATGATACCCGGCTACTGTCCGGGATATATCAATCAGCGTCCTAATATAAACGCCCATCTGCTCGGAACTTTCTATAATATACCCGGCATATAACCGCTGTTCGTCGTCAAGCTCTGTTTCGCTTATCAAGTCGATATTTCCTTGAATGACAGTTAAAGGCGTTTTCAAATCGTGGGCAAGTGCCGCTATCTGCTCCTTTTGTAATTATTCCGCACTCCATTGTTTCTCTAAAGATGATTTCAAATTATTTTTCATATCAGAGAAAGAACATAACACATCTTCAAATTCTTTGATTTTTGAGTGTCCCACCTCAAAATCAAGATTTTGTTCTGCCACTTTTTCTGTTGCTTCAAAAAGGGGGGAGAGCTGCGCCCTCATATTTTTTGCAAACTCCGCTGTTAATATCACGCAGACCGCGATACAGTTTATCCCCATGAGGATATATAGCAGAATTTCCGGTGAGGGAAAATGATTATAGAACCATTCATTTATAAACTGGGAGCCAATGTAATATTGAAGCACCACATATTCATTTTCGCGGGTAACGAATAGATACTGCTTGTTGAGGTTTTCGTTTATCTTTCCAGATAGGGCATACTCCATAGCCCTGTCTAAATCTTCGCCCTCTAAAGACGTTTCCCGCATTTGATAATTCTTATCCAGTACGAGGTATTTGCACCCCATAGGAAGCTGTACATCTGTTAAATCCGGCGTTGCGGCAATAATGGGAACAAGATTTTTTGCGCTGCGTTCTGAATAATCCGCATAAGTAATAAAGCCCATTCTGGTTCCGGCAAGGATAAGACTAAATGGAATAGTTAGCGAAACCATTAGCCCAATCAGCAGCATACATAAAAATTTCCAAAAAGACGCTTTCAATGATGTTGGCTTTTTTATTCCCATTTGTACCCTATCCCCCAAACTGTCGCTATCGGCTGAATATCCAATTTGCTTAATTTCGCCCGGATATTTTTGATATGAGTGGAAATAGTAGAATTATCGCTGTCGCCCTCCAAGCTGAAAACAGCTTCATAAATCTGTTCTTTTGAAAATACCTGTCCTTTATTTCTTGCAAGGTATTCACAAATCAGATATTCACTTTTGGTTAGGGGAACAGGTATATTATCTACCCGTAGCTCCTTTGCGGACAAATCAATTTTTATCCGTTCAAAGGTAAGGGCTGTATGTCGTTCCCTGTGTTCTCGGCGCAAGTGGGCACTTACCCTTGCCCGTAGCTCCGCAATGCGGAATGGTTTTGTCAAATAGTCGTCTGCTCCCAGGCCAAGCCCGAATGTAATATCATTTTCCATTGTCTTAGCTGTCAAAAAGAGAATAGGGCAGTCCACCAATGAACGGATTTTATTGCAATAAGAAAATCCGTCCATATCCGGCATCATGATATCCAGTATAATCAAATCGTATCTGTTCAGCTTATCAAGCGGAACCTGTGCGGCAGACGTATAGGCAGTAATGAAATGTCCGTCTTTTTGCAGCCCATTTTTCACAAGCTCTAAAATAGTCCGTTCATCATCAACCATAAGGATTGCTGCCATAGTGTCGCCTCCTTTCGTTGCTCTTTTCGTATTATAGCACAATCCGCAAGGGCAGAAAAGCGGTCATTTCTGCTCTGCAATATAGTAGCGGTTATTTATTTTTACCGCAACCGCTTCTGTCTTATCCGTACCGTAAATCTCGTAAACATCTGCGTAAAACCATTGTTCCCGCCCCTGTCCGGCGTTTTTTCCGTCCCAGTCAATCTTGTTCAAATCTTCTTTGGACAAAGGGCGTTTCGTTTCTGTATCGAATGTAACGCTTTCCGCAAGAATATCAATCCAGTTTCCTAATTCATCATTTGATACGGTATCAGAGGTTACTTGATAAATAATCCCGTCACAAAGGAGCTGCGTTGCATTTTCGGGATTGATTTCAAACTTTCCACTCATAGACTGCTCTGTGTCCTTGAAGTCAAAGACCGTATCTGTGTCTTTGATATTTTCTTTTCCAACAGCTTTGTGATACCCTCCGTTTACATCTACAATCAGACAATCGTCAGCGTTGGGGGCTGCGTACACATTCAAGAATGGGATAATATAAGCAGCTTCCGGGGCTTTATCCGCTAAATCTGCCAACGTCCGAAAGGTAGTGGTTTCTATGTTTTCTTGAAGCAATACTTTTCCTGTTTCGTCTACCGCTACAAGCTGCCGGATATATCCAGTCCATTCCCCAAGCCCACCATTAGAAACGGTATCCTCCAAAATCGTGTAGTCGTTTCCCTTAAAGGAAAATTGCGTCACATTCTCTGCGTTCAAATAGCATTGCTCTTTATCACTGGAATATTCTTTGATTTTTTCCTGTAAAGAGCAGCCCGCAAGAGAAAAGCATACAACAAAAACAAACAGCACGACGATAAACATTTTTTCGTTTTTATTCATAATTTTTCCGTCCTTCCCAATGAGAAAACCATAATAAGGTCAGCAACAAGCCGCCTGTTGTTAATGCTGCAATCCATATTTTTTCCGTTCCATAGTTGAAAATTTGTCGGCCCAAAATATCCTTTACCCAATTCATAGACCATGAAAAGGGAATATACCTTGCTATGCCTTTCAGTTCGATATTGCTATACAAGATACATTGCAGACTTTCAAATACGCCCCAAAACAGGGATAACCCTAATCCAAATTTGAAGCTAAGGAACAGGTGCAAGATATATATTATCAAATTACAAAATGCCATCCCGGCGGCGGCTCCGATTAGCATTCCAAGCTGCACTGTATCAGCCATTCCCAAAAGATGTATGCCTACCACAAATAGCAGGCACAGAAAGAACAATGCAAATACCCCAGAACCATAAAGATAAGTTAATTTTGCAAGCATATTTTTGTGTCGGTTCGGCACAGCAAGCAGCGTTTGGAAGTGTGAAGCCTTTTCTTCCAGTGCAACATTCAGACCGACAATAACGCTTATCAACAGTGGAAAAAACGTTGTCGTAATTTCTAATATCATTTTGAGCTTTTTACTATCTGCTGTGCTGCCATACTGGGAATAGTAAGCAAGAAATAACAATGCCCCGATAGCAGGTATACAAAAATGGATAGCCCAAAACGGTGTATGCTTCGTTTTTACCTGTTCAGAACGAACCGCATAAATAAAACCCATTTCCACCTACCTCCCTTTGGAAAAATCCTTTGCGTCGGCATAGGACAAAATAAGGAACAAGAGTATTGACAACGCAATGGAAATCATAATGGCTATAGAAAATCCACAATTTCCCGCATAAGTTCCGTTTATTTCAATTCCCATAAGTGACTTTGCAAGTTTTGCCGCCCAACAATACGGTACAAACCACCATGCTATTGTATTTCCCAATGCGGTAGCAGTAGATAGAACAATTCCAAGTATTGTATTTAACACAATCGGCACAAACATTCCCGTTTTGCGCGCTAAGTACAGGCACAAAGGGATTTGCCAGACAGACGCAAGGATAATCCCGATACTTCCTGCAATGCTGTGTAAAAGAGAATATACTGCCGTTGCCGGAGCAATGATATTACTGATAGAAATAAGCAATGCTAAAAATATCGCTGAAACAAGCAGTTTTTCGACTAAGATAATGCCCTTAGCAAATTCAAATTTTGAAAGGTTCACGGGCATAGAAAATACCGAATAGTATTTCCCGGCGCTTTCTTCTTTTCTGTGTGACAAAGAACACAAAATTGCGATTGCTCCCGGAAGCAAAAACGCATACCACCAGTAAAGTGTCATGTATCGTAATTCATAGAGCGTTCCCCTCTTTCTTGATAATTTAGGGAGTGCCGCGCCCGTTTCCTTGACCTGTCCAAAGACAACCATACTCAGCGCGGCATCCCCACGCAACAGAGGAACGGCGACCCGGAGGGACAGGCGGCCAGCCTGTCCAATGGCGGATCGTGGCCGTGGGTTGTGGCCCGGCCCACCTGCGGTGCTGGTGTTTGTCGCTCGTTTTCCGTGGAGAGAAGTCACCGCGCACCCGCCGCCCGGCTCCCCGCGCTATGCTCAGGGCCGCCGCCGTTCCGTTGCGGAGAGGTTTATATTTCCCTCTCTACTAACCAAGACATTTTTGCATCAATTCCAAGTGAGGGAACAGCAAAAATCAAAAAGTTTTTTTCATGCGTTCCAAGCCCCGCTTGATAGACTGGCGGACAGACTCCTCATGCACACCCTCGGCCTCGGCAATTTCTTTGATGCTTTTGCCAAGAATGATGTGAGCATCGATCCGGCGGCCCTGGATCTCCGGCAGGGAGTTGAGTGCGTTCCAGAGCTGGACAAACCGCTCCTTGAGCTCCAGGACTTCCTGGGGAGTGGGCTCGTGCAGGCAGGCGGAGTATTCGATCCCGTCCTCACAGTCCAGGGAATATTGCGCCTTGTGCCGGGTGAGCCGCCGCTGGTAGGCCGCTTCATAGCGGACGCTGGCCCGGAGCACCTCGGCCACTTCCTCGGAAACCTCGATAAACTGATCCTGGATGTACCAGTAATAAAAATCTTTCAGATTGATGGTAGTCATTATAAACCTCCGTTTCGGTGTTGGGTGAACGAGTGACCGAAACGGGGGCTGGTGGGGAACGGCACCCTGGAGAGCCGCCCCGTACCTCTGGACAAAGTGTCCAGAAGTCGGACAAACAAAATGCGCCTGCGCGACACAAGGCCACGCAAGCGCATGAAATTATATATTCGTTTATGTACTGCCAAATTTCGCGTTTACCGCCGGACTGCTCCTGCTGAGCGGGTGGGCTTTTTTTGACAGGTTAGGGGGGCAGAAAAAGAAAAAGGACACGGCGATACCTCCCGGACACCGCCGTATCCTTAAAAAAGGGCGACTTTAACACCCCCCCGTATTCTCATTTTTTGAAAAGAAAACGGCGGCTTGAAATTTATTATTTCAAAACCGCCGCAAGGCTACTGTATTTTGTTTTGGCGCATGAATACCCAGCCGCCGAAACAACGGTTTTTTATATGCCGTTGGGCGGGCATTTATGAACATATGTCGAAAATATACATCAAGCAATTCATTAAATGTAAAGTCTGCTATTAAAAGTCCATTTTATAAATATTACGTGTAATAAACATTTCTATTTCAGCATTTACTTGTTCAGGGTTGTCGCAATTTGATAAATGTTTTGCTTTTTTTATATAATGAAGAGGATAGCCCGTGTCCTTAGACCATTTTTTACAATAGTTTTTCACCTTTCCTGTTTGATCCTTATCCCCAACAAGTATTAGGACAGGAAAAGAAAAAGTCACATCTTTGTTCTCATAAAGAAAATATTCATATGCCACTCTCATCTGTTCAGCGATTTCATTTTTTGTAAGAGGAGTTAGCATATCAATCATCTTTTGATATGAATACCGTGTTTCTGAAACTGACCATGCCATACTCTGTTTAAGCGCTTTTTCCGGAAAAAGTTTTGCGATTGTAGCAACACGCTTTAGCCACCATATATCAGATTTAGAATAATATTTGATTCCAAGAGGCGTAGTGTCTAATGCAACAAAGCCATCTACCATTTCTGGATACAAAGCAGCAAAGTGTTGACTTGGATAACCTCCCATAGACATTCCTATTAAAACAGCTTTTTCAATTTTTTCTTCTTGCAAAATATTGTGTAACACTTCTGCAGTATTACTATAAGAAAAGTTTCTAAAAGGTCTTGATAAGCCATGTAAAGGAACATCCCAAAGAATAACAGTGTAGTTTTTCTCAAAAAAATTAACTTGTCGCTCGAACATGGTATGGTCTGCTGTTACACCGTGTGTAAATACAATACAATGTAAGGGGTTTTCTTTTTTCTCGATCCAGTAGTGGACAGTTCCATCCTGAACCGTTAAGGTTTTATGTTGCATAATTTACCTCTCTGTATATGCCTTTTTCCAAAAGTTAATTAGTATGCCTATTTCGTTTTCCATTTCATCCCATATCATCTGTCCAACTCGAAACTTACTTAGCATATACCCGTCTATGGCATAAAATATCTCCGTATACATCATTTTTAAGTCAATGTCATCCCTAAAGATAGAATAATCAATTTTATCGAAAGTGATATTTTGGCTAAGAACATAATTCTCATAGTAATTTGTTATTTATTATAAGCCCGTTGACCGTTTTTGAGAAGATGGTGGTCAACAGTCATCTCAACCATACACACGAAATTAAATAGTCGGTAGTATGAAATATACAATCGTTCAAATAATAACACCTGAAATGTAAAATTACATTAGGTGATGTTATGAAGATAGAACGAGATGAACGACGATTTGATTTTCACGATATAGGGCTTGCCATCAAGCGGGCTCGGGAGGCCAGCGGGATGACACAGGAGCAACTGGCCTATATTGTTGACCGGGCTCCCCGTACCATTATGTACCACGAGAATGACGGCCAGCACCCGAGTTTTAATACTTTTTATCAGTTGGTTACAATGTTCGATATGGGGGATATATACCACCAGAGCCATGATGCGGAGGGCAGGGCCCTCGGGACAAAATGTCTCGAAGTGGTTACTTGTCCTGCTCCATCTTTTTCGGAGCCTTCGCCAGTTCGGGCGGCTGTTTCTCTTTCCACTCGTCCAGCAAAGTCATGATCTGCTCCTTCATTTTGGCGGGAGTGGCCTCCTTGCCAAAATACTTTTCCAGTTCAGCGGTAGAAATAATCACACCTCGATCCTCCTTTTTCTTTTCTGATAAGATGCCATCAATGACATCACCGTTGAGTTTTCCATCCTTGTCCAGCTCCCGGAGCTTTTTCGCCTGGGCCAGAGAGGGGGACGCCTGTTCTCCGTCAATGGAAACAGCGATCAGCCGCTGGTTTTTGGGGCGGATATAGGAAATCTCCACAGCGGGCATAAAGCCCATTTTTTTATCGTCCACCTTGTCCAGCAGTTCCGGCACAAGGGAGTTCAGACGCAGATAACGCATGACCTTTTTATAGTTCATATCGTGCGCCTCGCCCACGATCTCAACGGAGCGTTTTCCAATATCGCCCTCGGCCACATTTTTCAGCCGCCCGCCCTGGTGCTTGATGTCCTCCACTTCCAGCTCCAGCAGGGCGGCAAGTTCGCTGGGGAGCGTCTGATCCCTCTGCTTGTTGCTGTCCTTCATGGCCTGTACCGCCTCGTGGTCAGTCATTTCCCGGACGATAAAGGGCATTTCCTCCAGCCCGGCCAGCTCACAACCATGATGGCGGCGATGGCCCGCCACGATCTCATAACCGTTGCCATCCTTTTCCGGGCGGGCAAGACCAGGAACCATTACGCCGTTTGCCTTGATGGACGCTACCGTTTCCTGCATTTTGGCGTCGTCCCGCACCTTAAACGGATGGGGGCGGAATGTGTGGAATGGATGCATTTCGGAAAGCTTCAGATAGACCAGCTTTCCTTCCTCCACAGGACGGGGCGGAGCGGCTGGCTCAGGCGGAGACTGTTCCGGGGCCGGAGCCGCATTTTCGGGTGGGGCCTTTTCGGGTTCCGGGGCAGCTTTAACCTCCGCAGCCTTTTTCCCACTTCGGGACAATTTGTCTCGCTTAGTCGGCGTGGCCTCGCCGGGGGCCGCCTTATCCGCCTTGGGTGGGCGGCCCTTGCGGGGCTTCGCCGCCTCCTTGCCAGCAGGCTCCGCTTTTTCCTCTTTTGGAGGACGGCCCCGACGGGCCTTTTTCGGTTCGCCATCCCCAGCGGCAGGAGGTTCCTCCTGCGTTTTCTCCTCCGGCTCTTTTGCCGCCTCCTCTTTTTCTACCTCGGCCTGGGCTGTCTGCCGCTTTTCGTTCATCAGCTCATTGATTTTGTCAAAGGACACCACCACATCACCGGGCTCGGGCTGGGCAGGCCCCTCCTGCTGGGGTGTGGGAGCGGCGGTCTGTTCGGGTGCCGGAGCCTCCGGGAGCTTCTCCTCACCGGGGCCTGTGTTCAATTTTTCATCTGCCATTCACTATCCTCCTTTTCGTGAAAGTTGCACAATTTTGCGGGTTAAATTTCTGTGATTATTTTTCTGCCTCCTTCCGGTCTATCCACGCAAAAAAGCCGCCCGATTTGAACGCCGGACGGCTTTTTGTGTAATGTGATAGATCAAATATTATTTTTTGTGGTTCGTAGGCTCCGAAAAGCCTTGTATTTACAGCGTTCCTAATAGGAAACAATCATATAGTATTTGCTCCAAAGTACCGCAGGAAAGTATTCTACAAGGAAAAGAGGGCAGAGGTAGGAAGAATATTGAGAACGCTCTGCGAGTGGAAGAAGATAAAGATTGTAGAAGCGGAGGTGTGCCCGGATCACGTACATATGCTGTTGGAGATACCGCCGAAGGTATCGGTATCGGGCTTTATGGGGTACTTGAAGGGGAAGAGCAGCTTAATGATCTATGAGAAGTATCTGGAGCTAAAGTACAAGTACCGGGAGTTCTAGTGCCGTGGCTATTACGTAGACATGGCGGGGAAAAATGCGAAAAAGATACAGGAGTATATCCAGCACCAGATGGACGAGGATAGGGCCGGAGAACAGCAGACGATGGGAAACTTCTAAAGAATAGCCCGCTTACGGGCAGCAGGTTAAGGACAATACGCAGGTGTCAGGCCGCACCAACGTGACGTGACACGTGGCTAGTATCCGGCACTCTGCGCTGCAGAACTTCTGGCGGTTTTTGTGGCACGTTGGCTCAAACTCTTGTCTGCACCACTGGCATTTGTGCTCTGTTTCCATTCCTTATATCCTCTGATTTTCTTCATTCCTCCTTCATTATACCGCCTTCTTCCTTTCTTGCGTAGGTTCAAATCTATTTTACGCTTACATATGGAACAAATATTTATTCCATATCCAACCATGCGGTTGACCTTGCGAAAAGGCCGCTGGCCCTTTCACTTTAAAGCCCTAACTGGAAAATCAACTTATACAGCAGAACCTATTCAGAGAAAATTTACACAAAGCCGTTCCTACGGCTGGAAATTTCAGGCAAAAGGCGCTATAATAGAGACAAGCATGTAAGGCTGGCGTGTGGTTTCCCGGTTTTACATACAACCGCAAAGGGGAAATGTCTCCATTCTGGAGGCTGTACAAAGCTTCCCGGGGCGGGCATTTCCTAAAGAAAGGATGGTTTCCATGGAACAAAAGCTAGTAAGAGTTGCCATGATAGGCGTGGGCGCTATCAGCGGCATCTATCTGCAGAATATCACCCGCACCTTCCGGGAGGTAGACCTGGTGGGTGTGTGCGACTTAATCCCTGAAAGGGCTGAGAAGGGCGCGGCCTATGTGAGGGAGGAGATAGAGAAGGGCGCGCAGGTGCGGGATCCGAAAATCTACAAGGACATGTTCGAGGCCTTTAACGATCCGGAGGTGGAGGTGGTTTTAAACCTCACCCGGCCCTATGAGCACTTTGAGGTGACAAAGCAGGCCCTCCTCCACGGCAAGCATGTGTACAGCGAGAAGCCCCTGGGGGTGGACATGGAGGAGGCAAACCAGCTTATCTCCCTGGCAGAGGAGAAGGGGCTGCAAATCGGCGGCGCGCCGGACACCTTCATGGGCGCGGGCATCCAAACCGCCCGGCATCTCATTGACAGCGGCATGATAGGCGATGTGGTGGGGGCCTCCTGCGCCATGGTGTGCCATGGGCACGAAACCTGGCACCCGGATCCGGAATTTTACTACAAGCGGGGCGGCGGGCCTATGCTGGACATGGGGCCGTATTACATCACTGCCCTGGTACAGCTTCTGGGGGAAGTGAAGGGCGTAATGGGGATGACGAAGAAAACCTTCCCCCAGCGGCTTATCACCTCAGAGCCTCACCGGGGAGAAACCATCCAGGTGGACGTGGACACATGGCTTTCCGGGAACCTGGAGTTTTCAAGCGGGGCCATTGCCCAGGTGTTCACCACCTTTGACGTGCATTACACCGCCCAGGCCCGGTTTGAGGTGTATGGCACCAAGGGCAGCCTGATGGTGCCGGATCCCAACACCTTTGGCGGGCCTGTGCTCCTGCTGCGGCCCGAGGACGCGGCGGCGGCCCCCAAAACCGATCCGGGCCTGATGCGCCATGGGGTGCCGGATTTCTATGCTGGCTGGAAGGAAATGCCCCTGCTCTATGACTATCCGGAAAACAGCCGGGGCCTGGGGCTTGCGGATATGTGCAAGGCCCTGCGCACCGGGCGGGATCACCGGGCAAACTACCAGCAGCAGCGCCATGTGCTGGAGGTGATGACCAGCTTCAGCAAGTCCTGCGAGAACCGGGCCTATCTGCCCATGGAGACAAAATATACCCGCACAGCGCCTATGGAGTTAAACCCCATGCACGGCATTTTGGACTAGGGGTTGTTTGAAAAACCGCAAACACTGTTTTTGCCGAAATCCGGGGCTTTCCGTATTGGGAACCATGCGAAGCCCCCTCGAAAATCTGTATGTTCTGCTTGTGCGAACACACCTTGGAAATTATCTCGGAAGGAGGAGGCGGCATGATTCGCTTTGACCATTTTAATTTCAATGTGCTTGATCTGGAGCGGAGCCTGGCTTTTTACAAAAAAGCCCTGGGCCTGAACCCTGTGCGGGAAATCGAAGCCCCGGACGGCGCTTTCAAAATTATGTTTTTAAAGAACGAGGAAAATGATTTCAAGCTGGAGCTGACCTGGCTGCGGGACAGGGAAACCCCTTATGATTTGGGGGATTTGGAGTATCATCTGGCCTTTGTCACCGACGAGTATGAGGCGTTCTACGCCCGCCATCAGGAGATGGGCTGCATCTGCTTTGACAACACAGAGATGGGCATTTATTTCATCCAGGATCCGGACGGCTATTGGATTGAGATTGTGCCGCAGCGGCAGTGAGATGCTGAACGGAAACCTCTCGAAGGACTTGCCGCCTTTTTTCAAAAAAGGCGGGCGAAAAAACGAATTGAATAAAAAGGAGTTATAAAGTATGAAAGCAGCATATACAGGCTGGACCTGGATTGCCTCCAGGGAGCCGGAGGAAGCCAAAAAGCAGTTGGAGCAAAGCTTTAAGGAATGTAAATTTTTAGGATACGACACCGTGGAGAATTTCGCCTTTATCCGGGACTTTTTCGCGGAGAATCCCCAGGAGCTGGTGGACATGGCAAAGCGCTGCGGGGTGGAGCTGGTGAACCTGTACGGGCACTTCACCCTGGACGTGGAGGAATCCCTGCGCATTGCCATGGAGCAGGTGGATTTCCTTTCCGCCATTGGCGGCAAGTGGTATAACTGCCAGCATGGCGGCTTTGGGGAGGAGCCATATGAGCGGCCCACCAACCCGGAAATGCTGGACAAAATTTGTGAAATTGCCAACCGCCTGGGAGAATATGCCAAAGGAAAAGGCGTGACCGTGTGCTTCCATCCCCATTTTGGCACCTGCGTGTTCTCTCAAAGCGACATCGACTATTTTGCCGCCCACACAAAGCCGGAGTATGTGTCCTTCTGCCTGGATACCGCCCACACCACACTGGCGGGCATAAACCCGGCGGCGCTTATCCGGCAGTATGGGGACAGGATTGCCTTTATGCACTTGAAGGACGTGGACACCTATGCCCTCAGCAAAGCGGAGGGCCGGGAGAAGATGGCCTCTTTCCGGGCGCTGGGCCATGGCACAGTGGATTTCCCCGCTGTAAAGGCTGCCCTGGAGGAAGCCGGCTTTGACGGGGTGCTCTGCGTGGAGCTGGACAGGCCCGAGGTGTGCAACTTCCACTCCGCAGAGGTTTCCCGCATCTACCTGCGGGACGTGCTGGGGGTTTAACCTAATTAACAGTGAAAACAGAAAGCAGGAAAGCCCGGATTTTCCCGGCTCTCCTGCTTTTTTGCGGTTTTAGGGCGTGTTCACATAAGATGAGTATGTGGATTTTTGAGCAGGTTTTTGGCAGAATCAAGTCAAAAATTCGCAGATGTACTTGCGTACCTCAAGAATTTTTGGCGAAGAAGATGGCAAAAAACCGCCAAAAAGACGCTTGCAAGCGCTTATGTGAACACGCCCTAAGGGGTTATGCCTTCTGCCCGATAGCAATAGCCTTGCGGTTAAAGTCCAGCATATTGGCCTTCTTGGGCGGGATGCACTTCTGGATGGCATGGTTCAGGGTTTCCTCTGTGCAGAAATGGTAGTCGCCCCCGGCACAGCACACCTCCTGGAACAGCTTCCCGATAAGGATCATGTTGGAAAGGCCTTTCAGGCCGTTTTCTCCTATGGTAACCCCCAGCAGAAGAATATAGCCGCCAATCCAGACATTATTCTCTATCTCTAGCGGACGTGCATTGGATCTGCTATAGAAAAGCCCGCCAGCCTTAAGAAAAAGGCGGCGGGCTTTTGTACAGTACAAACTCAGACGCGGATATCGAAATTATAGGGGCTGGGAGGGGGCAACATTTCCTGCAGCTCCTGCAGAGCCAGCTCTTCGGTATCCATCATCTTTTTGGTGACAGCAATGGCATAATTCTGCTGAAACATCGCAGCGCTCATGCTCATGCTGGCAGAAGCGATGCTGTTCATCATGTCCATAGCCAAAACCTCCTTATAATGTACTCACTGTTATTATAGGCTTTTGCACTTGGAAAGTCAAGCAACAATATGACGTGGGGCGTGTCCGGAAAGGAACAGGATTATTATTTAACAAAAAGGGAAGGCTCCCCAAAGCCGGGAGCCTTTGCGAGGCATACGTCTATCACAGGCCAGGAACAATTTCTGTACCTTTAGAATAGGGGGACAGCCTTTCGTCTACCGCCTGGATGGTAAGGGGGCCGAAGTTATGGTCGATGCTGGAGCTAATCAACAGGATATTGTGTGCAGGACGCCAATAGAAATGGAGTCCCAGCAGCGCCGAGAATGCCTGGGCGTCTATGTACATTTTGGTATCTGCTGTGATGGTGGGAAGGCCGCTTAGCAGCGTTGCTTTCTCACCGTTGATAGATACTTCGGCGGATTCTTCGGACAGCCTTATCTCATTCCCGCCCAAATAGATTACTGCCTGCTGGCTTTCAGAGTCCCAGTCCAAAGTCCCGCCAAAGGCAGAAAAAGTATCCCGAACAGGCAAGTACGGACGCCCATCCTGAAATAAAGGGGCGGAATCCAGCTTTTCCAACTGACCCTTTTTCAAAATATAAGTACGGTTGGTTTTCATGAAAACACTGTTCTGGATGATTCTCTCTGGGGCGGTGTACCAGCCATGCGCCTCAGCCTGCTCCACGAGCTTAGATTCTAATTGAAGGTACAGCTTTCCGCCTTTTGCAATAGGAGCGTCCATAGATCCCGCCAAAGAAGGTATGACACCAACAAAAAGCACAGCGGCCAGATACAGGGCCGAAACCAGAAGCACGGAGGTCTTTGCGTGGAGCCAGCGTGTGTGCCAACGGGTCAGGCCAGCGTCTATTTTTTCAGTCGCATGCACGATCCCGTTTTCCATGTCGTAAAAAATGCCGCCGTGTTTTTTGTGGAGCACATTGATAGGGAATTCTATGAGGATATAGAGTCCCCGCAGGAGCTTGTCTAACAAAAAAGGAATAAAGGACAGTAACCGCAAAAGATACTTTTCCACCAAGAGTCCCAACAGGAAGACTATTAAAAAAAGGACACATGCTGTACGCCCTGCCAGAGACCAGGATAAAAAGGTTTCTATGTATACATTTAAATTCATTTATTCATCCTCTTTATACATTGCATCTATCAGGTTGCCATCCTCATCATTTTCAGATGTATTTTCAGGTGTCTGCTCCGTCAAAAGATTTGTACCAACAATACGTCTCCGGGCATACGCCTTGGTTTCCGCATCTGTCAGGATATCGCTGTCGCGCAAAGCTTGTGCCTGCTGGAGATCTGTCCGGAACTGGTCATCTTTGTATTCTTTGATCTTCTGGTATGCTTCCTCTTCTGTCATCCGCCCTTCGACCACAGCTACTCTCAATGCCTCTGGCAGGTCTGTTGGCAGGGACGCAGTGAGATCCCGTGCGTTCCGTTTTAGCTGCATATCTAACTGCTGTTTGCTGCTCCTTTCTACGTATACTTCCGCCTTTTTGTCCGGCTCTGCCAGCACAATGGATATGTTGTAGGAAAAGCCCGTAGAGTCATCAAAATTGTTGTAAACAGAAAGCTTGGCAGTCAATTCCTCATCCATGCCTTCATAGTCCAGAATACTGTATTTGCGCGTAATCTTTCGGACGTCCATGGAGAAAAGGTTTTCAAAATAAGCGCTTATATCCAGGTTCCGGTTTGTGTAGAATGTGAGAGGCCTTTCTACCTGGATAACCGCCTTTATATACACAGAGAAAGAATACGCCGCTTCCTTGCCTGGGGAGGGAAAATGAACTTCCTGCAGGTAAGGCCTGGTGGATATCTCCACCAGGCGGGTGTACCGCCCCTGCCGCAATTCCTTTGTAGTTGTCCGGTCTGTTACCAGCAGGTCACCATTAACCCCTCCAGTCAGAATAAACGCAGAACCCTCTTTACGGAAGTTTGGAATCTTTGGGAAAAAACCGGTCTGATAGGGTTCGTCTTTTAAAATCAAGGCGTTTTCAAATTCAGTCATGAGAATATTTCCTCCAATCATGTATGCAACCGTTATCTATGCAGCAGTTTCAAGATGCGGGCTGAAGCGCTGCATGAACATTCTTTTAAGATATCCAGCACATCATTCCGGTACAGGGGAGCGGACTGTATTAAATTAATGAAATAGGCAGCTATATGCTTTATTAGCTGGTCAGAAACCTTATAGCCAGAAATTTCTTCCAGATATAGTTTTAAAACAGTGAAAAGCCATTGTCGAGTGAGATAGTTTGCCAACACCTGGGCAATTACAGAGGAGAGAGAACCCTGCTGTGCGGGGGTATCACATGCGACGAAATATAACTCCGGCGACAGCTTTTCCACACTGTAATAACTGTTCGTCACCATCATCAGGTAGAATTGTGCTGTCAATTCCTTCTCCCTTTTGTGAAGATTCCTGGCAGTCATCTGGGTATGTAACAGTTCACAAAGCATCTGCCGGGCATGGGCGGAATAAGAGAAAATTTTAACTAATAGGGAAGCTTCCTTATGGTCACAGAAATATATCTTCTCTCTCAGCCTTTCCTGCAATTGGGTTTTCAAATCCGTATATTTTTCCGGCATGTCCAGCCCAGCATAGGAAAACAAAGCCGACTTCCACAGCCACCCGCTATTCGACCATGCCCACCTGAGCAATAAACTATGGGCATTATCTTTCATGTATGGGTCTTTGACCAAAAAGCACACTAGCATACCCAAAAAGAACATATTGTCTGGATTGGATTCTAATTTGGGAAACACCTCTCTTTTTGCATCGTCAAAATCTAATGAAATAATTTTGGAAAAAGCGCCTATAATTTGCTGGAGGTCAAAGGTTGTCCGGTATTTATGGATGTGGTTTACCTCTACCAGCCAGGAAATAATGGGGCTTCGCAAGGCAGGGAATTGCGTCCAGATATTAGACAATATCTGTTTTGATCTCCCGCCAAAGCCCACACAGCTCTGGCCGTCATCGCGGGTAAAGGATTTGGCGCCTATCACTGTCAGTTTGGACTGCAGGGAAAGGTATGGGTTGTTTCGGTGTTCATTTGTTTTCTTGCCCTCGTCATCCGTTTCTTCCACATCTGGCAGGAAACGGATCAGGTTATTCTCAATATTGGGCAGATCGTTTATTGTGACTACATCAAATACAGCCAGCGTAACCGCTAAAGCCAAGTATTCCCCATTGCGGTATTCTTCTATAAACCTTGCGCAGCCTTCTGGCGTTTCCAAAGCAAAGGACACGGCTTTTTTTGCCTGGGGAACATCCGGGTTCTCTTTATATTGCGGGGTGCTGCCCATATTAAGCGTGTTGATAAAAATTTGCCTTTCGGCAACATTCCCTGACGCGTCTAAGTTCTGGAAAGCACGTTTCGCTTCTTGCAGTTTTTCCGGGCTGTCAGGAAAACCGGGGGGCTGGCCATCGGCTTTTGGTTCGCGTGCATTGGCTGAAGCCTCAGGAGGCTGCTGGGGACGGTCTGCCCCGCTTTCTTGTGTACCGCCGCCTGTGTTGGGAATACTCGTATCCATTAATCATCCTTCTTTCCAAGATTAAGCTCGTTAATAGATAATATAACCCCAGCCGTATTGTCATGGATATTCATGGTATTCTTTGAATAAGCGGGAGGTGCTGCAGTTTTAGGCACTGGAACAGACTGCCTGTCTAGTTTTATGCGGTTTGCTATAAGAGAAGCAATTTCAGCCCCATTGCTAGAACAGAAATAATTCGTGCTGTTTGGATCGAACAATTTTTCTGGCAGAGGCGTGCCGTCTAAATAAATAGGAATAACCTTTCCGTCTCCATGATGCTTGCTAAAAGCAATGGATGCCTCTTCCATAGGAACCTTCTTCGCCACGTAATCTTTGGTGACAAACAAGGCGGCATACTCGGCCTCTACCCCAAATATCCGATAGAAAATTTCGCGCTGGTTTTGCCCGCTAAGCACGGTTTGCGCCTCTGGGGATTCGGCAAAAAAAGCATGTATATTTTCGGCCTTCAAATAGTGATATACCATATCTGCGATATCTTTATTTTCTGTAGCATAGGATAAGGCTATGTCATAGCGGTATTCCACAGTAATTCCTCCCAGATGTTTTCATGTTTATAAAGCGCTTATTAGCTTTTGAGGTCTTTTTTAAGGATCAAACCATTTCTTTTTAAATACTTTACTACTTTTTTCGACAAAATTCAAGAGATTAGCCTGCAAAAAACAAAAAGTTCTTCCAGTTTGCTAAAAACAGCAGGATATCCGGGCACTCCTCCGAATGCCCGGATATCCTGTCCGTATTTTTACGCTGCGTCATGCTCCTGGACAGACTGGCTGGCAATGGCCCTGCCCTGTTCCACCATGGTCTGGGCAAAAATCCCATACCCCATAGCCGGATCCTCTGTAAACACATGTGTTACAGCCCCTGCAAGTTTCCCGTTCTGCAGGATAGGCGCGCCGCTCATTCCCTGCACAATGCCTCCCGTAGCTTCCAGGAGCCGGGGATCTGTCACCCGGAGCACAAGGTTTTTGGTGGGCTGGTCGCGGCTGGCGATCCCCTCAATTTTTGCCTCGTAGAGCCTGGGGCCGTTTTCGTCGATGCTCAGGAGAAGCTTTACCGCCCCCTCCTGTACCTCTTCCCGGGGCAGCACAGCCAGGGCCGTCCCTGCAGGCGGGGTGTCCAGAGTGCCGTATACGCCGGTTTCGTTATTGGCAAGAAGCCTGCCTAAGGACTCATCGGAAGAAAAATATCCCCGGAGCTGGCCCGGGCTTTGGGGCTGGCCTTTTGTCACCCCGCAGAGGGTGATGGGGGCTGGTTCGCCGCTTTTCAGGGCCATCACGCCTCCCGCGTCCATATCGCATATGCCGTGGCCCAGGCCCGCGAACATGCCGCTTTGGGGATCGTAAAAGGTGAGGGTGCCCACGCCGGCGGCGCTGTCCCGCACCCAGATGCCGGTTTTAAAGGCCCCTTCGCCGTATACAGGGTTCACAGTGGCTTCAAACTGTTCTTCCCCCCGCTTCACCAGAAAGCGGATGGGCTTGCCGCCGCTTACCCCGATATACTTTGCCAGGGCGGCGTTGCTCTGGATTTCCATACCGTCTGCCTCTACCAGATAGTCCCCAGGCAGCAGCCCCGCTTCAGCAGCCGGGCAGCACACTCCGTTTTCCGTGTAGATGTCTGACAGGGAGGCCACAATTACCCCGTCTGTAAAAAGCTTAATGCCAAAGGCAGAGCCAAGGGGAATGACGGAAAGCTCCCCGCTGTCCGCCGCAGCCGCAGCCGGGGCCGCAGGCTTGTCATAGCTTTGCTCCCCGTTAAAAGCCGAGGCCTCCAGGGCTTGGGCCGCTCCCGGGCCCATAAGCCCCAGGGTGCCCAGCATGCACACCGCTGTAAGCCCTACGCTGAGGGAAAAGAACCGCACCGCCCTGCAAAAGGTTCCCAGCCCTTTTTTCATTGGTTTCATGGTTTCAAAGCTCCTTTCCGGGGTAAAATTGAAAACAAAAACAAGCCGCTTGTTTTCGCCCCGCATTTACCTTTTGCAAAAACAGCCCTTTTTATTTTGGCAATTAAAAACGCCCCTGCACACAGAATGCAGGAGCGAGAATTTTTGGTCTGCCGCATCTATCGGGCGTTGGCGCCAGGCTGGCTGCTGCCAAGCCTTTGCCCGATAGAAGGGACAGTAAGTTAGAAAAAATTTGAAAAAGAGTGAGATGATATTTTATGTTTCCGGTTCACCGTTTTGTTTGACTTCCCTTCATGTATCACTTCCTTTCTTGATGCTGACAGTATTGTACCCCATAATTATGAAGGGGGATTCACGATTATTTGAAGTTTTCGTAAGTAAATTGTGAACGCTCTTTGAATGAATTATACAGTTTGCCGAATTTCCAGAAAAACCCTGTGATTTAGCCGTTTAAAGCGGCATTTTCTGTTGAACCGCCGGGCTTTTTGTGGTATGATTTTATAGTTAACACAGTTCAAAAGAGGCAGAATGCCTCTTTTGAACCAGGCGGCTGAGCCGCCTGGCTTGAAAAGCGGGATGTACCGGTTTTCAAGTGCGTTTACTATAATACGCCCAAGGCAGAAGGAGGAGACGCTATGGACATCCTGACGCACCGCATCACCATTATCTGCGGCCATTATGGCTGCGGCAAAACCAATCTGGCCCTGAACCTGGCCCTGGAGGCGGCGGAGCAGGGGGGGCCTGTCACCGTGGTGGATTTGGATATTGTAAATCCCTACTTCCGATCTTCTGAATACAGAGGGCTGCTAAGCAGCTCCGGCGTCCGGCTTATCGCCCCGGTGTTTGCCGGAACCACCCTGGATACGCCTACCCTGCCCCCGGAAATCTCCTCCATTTTTGAGGAGGATGCTGGAAAAGTGTTTATCGACGCCGGCGGGGATGACGCGGGGGTTACCGCCCTGGGCGGGCTGCACCAGCGGCTTACCGCGGCAGGCTATGCCATGCTGTATGTGATAAACCGCTACAGGGCCTTATCCCAGACCCCGGAGGAAGCGGCAGCGCTGCTGAAAGAGATTGAAGGTGCCTGCCGGCTGAAGGCCGGAGGGATTGTGAACAACTCCCACCTGGGGGCGGAAACGCAGATGCAGGATGTGCTGGAAGCCCTGCCCTTTGGAGAGAAAACAGCGGCGCTGACCCATCTGCCCCTGCTTTTTTCCACTGTGCCGGATTTCGCCGCCATGGGCGGCAGCGTGCCGGAAGGTTTCAAGTCCATAAAAAGGCTCGTGACCTTCGCGTGGGAATAAGCGCTGCACTATACCCATATAACAAATACACAATATGTAAAAGTGATTTTAGGATCAACCCCTTTTTTAAAAGGGGTTGCAGGGTTTGGGACAGAGTCCCAATGTCTTAGACAGAAGGAGGGAAGAATATGGCTAGGATACTTGTAGACGAGAAGGTGTGCAAGGGCTGTTCCATGTGCGTAAACGCCTGCCCGCTGCACCTCATCGCGCTGTGTACAGATGTGCTCAACAGCAAGGGCTACCACCCCGCCAGGCTGATGGAGCCGGAAAAGTGCGTGGGCTGCGCCGCCTGCGCAACCATGTGCCCGGACACGGCTATCACCGTAGAAAAGTAAAGCATATTGGGAAAGGAAGAATACTCTATGAAGGTTTTGATGAAAGGCAACGAGGCCTTGGCTGAAGCCGCCATCCGGGCGGGGTGCCGCCACTTTTTCGGCTACCCCATCACCCCCCAGACAGAGCTTGCGGCCTATATGTCCAAGCGTATGCCGAAAATAGGCGGTACATATTTACAGGCTGAATCGGAAATTGCCGCTGTGAACATGGTGCTGGGGGCTGCTGCCGCCGGCGTGCGGGCCATGACCTCCTCCTCCTCCCCTGGCGTGAGCCTGAAGGGCGAGGGCATCTCCTATATGGCGGGTTCCGACCTGCCCGCCCTGATTATCAATGTCCAGCGTGGCGGCCCGGGCCTGGGAGGCATCCAGCCCAGCCAGGCGGACTACTGGCAGGCTACCAAGGCCACAGGCCATGGGGATTTCCAAATCCTGGTGCTGGCCCCCTCCACCGTGCAGGAAATGGTGGACTTGGTGTCCGACGCCTTTGACTTAGCCGACAAATACCGTATGCCCGCCATGATTCTGGCAGACGGCATGCTGGGCCAGATGATGGAGCCTGTCTCCCTGCCGGAAGAGGGGGAAAAGGCCCTGGCGGAGAAGCCCTGGGCCGCCTGCGGCCATGAGGGCAAGCGTGCCCATAACATTGTAAACTCCCTGTACCTGACCCCCGACAAGCTGGAGGAGCTGGTAAAGGAGCGCTTTGCCCGGTATGAAACCATCAAGCAGAACGAGCAGCGGGCGGAGGAATACATGGTTGATGACGCGGACGTGGTGGTGGTAGCTTACGGCGCCTCCTCCCGCGTGGCCCGGGGCGCTGTGAACAAGGCCCGGGAAATGGGCCTGAAGGCCGGGCTTATCCGGCCCGTCACCCTGTGGCCCTTCCCCACAGACGCTTTAAACCGCGCCGCGGCCCATGTGAAGAACTTCCTGGTGGTGGAGATGAGCATGGGCCAGATGGTAGACGATGTGAAGCTTGCCATAGGCTGCCAGAAGCCCGTCTGCTTCTATGGCCGCACCGGCGGCATGATCCCCACCCCCGCCGAGGTGCTGGAGCAGATAAAAGCCCTGGTGTAACACAAATTTGACAAAAAAACAGAGTATGCTATAATAAAAACGCCCCCCCTTTGCGGGGCGGGCGTTGCTACATACTATTAAAGGCGGTTAGTCACCCCGGAAGGGGGTGATGCATCTCTCTCATTTTAACGTGAAGGGAGGTGGCGCGCTATGGGAGTAAAGCTGCTGCGTTTTGCAGTATGCCTGCTGGTTGCTTTCGCAATCATCTTGTATTTTGCTCCAAAAGCGTGCTAGCCGCCCGGATAGCCCCCGGACGGCCAGCAATTCATTAGCCAGTTAAGGGACTAGCCGCCGTGCAGCAGCGCCCTTCTGTAATATATTATAGCAGAATCCCCTGTTTTGTCAAGGCACCTGCTTTGGAGGCTTGCCAGATGTTTGAATTCCTATTTGAATTTTTGGCTGACTTTGTAAGAACCTGTATTCATAATCGAAATTGCCGGATGAGCGGGGATTTTTGAAGCCAATCAAGGCAAATGTTCGCAGCAAGGCTGTCGCCTTGCAAGAAAATTTAACATAGAGTGGCTTCAAAAAGGCCGCTTAGACGGTGGTTACAGGTTGTGAATACAGGTTCTAAGTGAGCTGCTTTCGGCTGGCGTGGTTCGCTGCTTCAGCCGGAAACCTAAAACAAAACAAGAAAGGATGCTTTGAATATATGCAAACCGTATTCCAAAAGCCGTCTGTCCTGACAGACGTGCCTATGCACTACTGCCCCGGCTGCACCCATGGCATCGTCCACCGGCTGGTGGCCCAGGCTTTGGAGGAGCTGGGCGCAGAGGGAAAAGCCGTAGGCGTGGCCTCTGTGGGCTGCTCTGTTATGTGCTACGATTATTTTAGCTGCGACATGGTGCAGGCTCCCCACGGCAGGGCACAGGCCGTTGCCACAGGCTTGAAACGGGCCAAGCCTGAAAATGTCATCTTCACCTACCAGGGCGACGGTGACCTTGCCGCCATCGGCACTGCCGAAACAGTACACGCCGCCACCCGGGGAGAAAACATCACCGTTATCTTTATCAACAACGCCATTTACGGCATGACCGGCGGGCAGATGGCCCCCACCTCCCTGCCCGGGCAGGTTACCCAGACCACCCCTTACGGCCGCGACACCAACACCGCCGGGTATCCTGTGAAGGTGTGCGAAATGCTGTCCACCCTGGACGGCGTGGCCCTGGCCCAGCGGGTGACAGTGAACAACGTGAAGAACGTGAACATTGCCCGGAAAGCCATTAAGAAAGCCTTCCAGAACCAGCTTGAGGGCAAGGGGTATTCTATTGTGGAAGTGCTCTCCACCTGCCCCACCAACTGGGGCCTGTCCCCCATTGAAGCCTTAAAGTGGCTGGAGGACAACATGCTGCCTTACTATCCCCTGGGCGTGTACAAGGACATAGAGGGGGGCGTAAAGAAATGAAAGATTTAAATATCGTTTTTGCTGGCTTCGGCGGCCAGGGTGTGCTGTTCGCTGGGAAAGTAGCAGCTTACGCCGGCCTGCTGGAGAACAAGGAAATCTCCTGGCTGCCCTCCTATGGCCCGGAAATGCGGGGGGGCACTGCAAACTGCAGCGTCTGCATTTCCGACGAGCCTATCGGCTCTCCCCTGGTGACAGCCCCCAATGTGCTGGTGGCCATGAACCTGCCCTCCCTGGACAAGTTTATCGACACAGTGGAGCCGGGGGGCACGGTGCTCATTGACAGCTCCCTCATTGACAAGAAGGTGGAGCGCACCGACGTAACCGTATACTACGTGCCCTCCTCCGCCCTGGCAGAGGAAAACGGCCTGAAAGGCCTTTCCAACATGATCCTCATCGGGAAGCTGTTCCAGGAGGTGTGCTGTGCCGGGGGCGAATACCATTTCTGCACAGAGGAAACCCTGGACCATGCCATCCAGAAGTGCATCCCGCCCAAGAAGGCCAATATGCTGGATTTTAACCGCAAGGCCATTGCCATCGGGCAGAAGGCATAACCCCTTAGGGCGTGTTCACATAAGCGTTTGCAAGCGTCTTTTGGGCGGTTTTTTGCCATCTTCTTCGCCAAAAATTCTTGAGGTACGCAAGTACATCTGCGAATTTTTGACTTGATTCTGCCAAAAACCTGCTCAAAAATCCACATACTCCTCTTATGTGAACACGCCCTAAAACCGCAAAAAAGCAGGAGAGCCGGGAAAATCCGGGCTTTCCTGCTTTTTGTTTTCATTGTTAAATCTCTATATGCTCTTTTTCCCGTTGCTCCGCTTCATTTGTTTCGTGAAGGGCTTCCTGAAATCCCAGGTTTTTTGTCCGGCTCCTCCCACTGCTGGTTATACGTCTGGGCACGTTTATCGTACCTCTTCTTCAGTTGATCTGCCGTAAGCCCTGGCCGGATAGCATCTCCATACATGGTTTTTCCAATTTCAGCCATCAGAGTCAAGCCCATCAACAGCGGCGAAATATCCATTCCGTTTTTTACAAATCTCTGAATCCTCATCATGTACGGTATGGAAAGAGAGTGCTTTTTTGCGGACGCCAGAACCATCAGCCCCGGCGCGCCGCCTTTCCTTATTTCACAGCAATGGCCTCGATTTCACAGAGTACGCCTTTGGGCAGCGCCTTAACCGCCACGCAGCTCCGGGCGGGTTTTGAGGTGAAATATCCGGCATACACCTCGTTGAAAGCGGCAAAATCCCCCATATCAGCCAGGAAGCAGGTGGTTTTGAACACCTTGGAGAAATCTGAGCCTGCCGCAGCCAGCACAGCTCCCACATTTTCACAGCTCTGCCGGGCTTGGGCGGAAATGCCCTCTGGCACATCGCCGGTGGCAGGGTCTACAGGGATTTGCCCGGAGGTATACACCAGGCCGTTTACTTCATACCCCTGGGAATAAGGCCCTATGGCGGCAGGGGCCTTGCTTGTTTCCAGTACGTTCATAAATAACATCCTTCCTTTTGTGGATTTTCAAAAATACCGGGCAGGGACTACAGGAAAAAAACGCCGTCAGTCAGCCAATAAGGCAGCAGGCAGTTTTTCTCCAGAATGGACATAATTTCCAGCAGCAGGCCCACAGCAGAGATGACAACGCCTGCCACAGCCAGCCCCCTTTGCTTGTTCCCCCAAAAGCCGGCAAGGGATGCAACAAGCCCTAAGGGCAGCAGCAGGATGCCGGCCCGGAAATAGCCGGTCAGCGCGGCGGTGAAGCCCAGCACCGTGAGCACGTCCGCCCAGGTGTAGGTTTTGGGGACAAACGCAGGGCGCGGAGGGCTGGGGACAAAGGGCCGCCCCGCAAAAGGCGGGACTGGAGGCAGGCTGCCCATCTGCACGGGAGGGGCGGCCTGGGCAGGCGGGGGCAGCGGCTGCTGCCGGGTGAGATCGGCGCCGCAGGCACACTGGGCCTGCTCATCACCATGCAAAGCGCCGCAGACAGGGCATTGTTTCATGCAGATCGCTCCTTTCCAAACAGAAACTGTTTTCTGGCTGTGCGGCCATATTCCCATGGCCTTTGCCATCTTTTATCGTGAAAAATACCCTTAGAACACCCAGGCGTTTCCGCCTTCCTCTTCCTCTTCCTCGGCAGGCGCGCCAAAGTCAAAGGATGCATGGGGCTTGTAGGCAGCCAGCAGGGGCAGCAGCTCATCCTGCATATTGGCCCGGGTATAGCACTGGTCGTCCAGCACCATGGTCACCATCCTGCCATCCTGGCACCTGTCCCACTGGGGCAGCCCCTGGGTGTTGGGATCGCCTGTACGGGCAAAGCTTACAAACGCGCTGGACATTACTCTGTCCAGCACCTCCCAGTTTTCCTGGTGGCAGACAGGGATCATCCCGGCGTTGTGGAAGAAATAGGGGATATCCGAGCAGTGCCAGGCAGCCTTGCCGCCGTCATAATCGAACACCTTTGCAAACAGGTAGTTATACACCGGCGCGCTGGCGTCTTTTGCCTTTTTCTTCACATATTCCACAGTGGCGGGCAGGAACATGTCGTCCATATCCGCGGCGAAAGCCACTGGGGTGTTGGGATAGGCCTTGCGGAACTCTGCCAGGATTTTCCCGCCGCCCTCAGGCCCGTAGAAATCTTTTACCAGCTTTTCGCTGTCCGCTTCCGTCATGTTTTTTATGTCCCGGCCCGGGCCAAAGGCAAACTCCGCCAGCACAGAGCCTACCATCGTGGGTACGGTCAGGGAGTGGGCTGTAAAGCTGCCCTCCAGGGGATCGCAAACATAGTAGCCGTTGGGAGCAGGACCCCAGCTTACCCGCTTGCCCTGCTTGTAAATGGCCCGCACAGCCTTGTTCACAGCCCAGATAAACTGAGGCACAGGCACTTTTTCCAGGCGCTCTGCCTGGTTTTCGGGAATATGCAGCGGCTTGAGGATTTCCAGCACCAGCTCCTTGCCGCTTACAAGGTTTTGGTTCATGTCAGAGGGGATTACGCCGGACATCACAATGGCCTTGTGGAACAGCCCCTCCGCTTCAGGAATCTGCCCCAGCACTGTCACCTTGGCGCCGCCGCCGGACTGGCCAAAGATGGTCACGTTATCCGGATCGCCCCCGAATCCCGCAATATTCTCCCGCACCCAGCGCAGGGCCTCCACCAGGTCAGCCATGCCCACATTGACAGAATTTTTATATTTCTCCCCAAAGGCGGACATGTCCAGATAGCCAAAGGCATTGAGCCGGTGGTTCACGCTGACCACCACCACGTCGTCCAGCTTTGCCAGGTTGAAGCCGTCATAGCACACCTGCTCAATGGAAGAACCAGCCGCATACCCGCCGCCGTGAATCCAGAACATCACAGGCTTTTTTGCCAGCCGGTCGCAGCTGCTGGTCCACACGTTCAGATACTGGCAGTGCTCGCTGCTGGGCCAGAAGCGGTGGGGAATCAGCACCTCGCCGGAGGGCTGCGGCTCGCCCAGCACCGGGCAGATCATGCCATAGCTGCCCGCGTCCTTCACACCCTCCCAAGGCTCAACAGGTTTGGGCATTTGGAAACGCCTGGCTTTGGCATAGCGCACGCCATAGAAATGATCTACGCCCTTAAAGCGGAAGCCCCGCAGCTTGCCTTTGGCGGTTTCCACAATAGGCGCGGTTTTGGAAAAGCAGAAATCCATTTGACACAACTCCTTTTACTGATGATTGTGTGGCAGCCTTGTAAAAGCCTTTGCGCGCGGTTTTATATGTTTCCAGTATACACCCCGCAGATGCCCTTTGCAAGCCATATTTCCGGAAAGAAGGCTTCTGCGGCAAGCTGTCAGCCCAGCCGGAAGCCAATGCCCCACACAGCTTCGATATAATTTTTCCCGCAGGCGTCCCGCAGCTTTTTGCGCAGGTTGCTTACATGCTGCTTGAGGCTGGACTCGGTGCAGTCCGGGGTGTCCAGGGCAATGCTCTCTAAAACCGCGCTTTTGGCAATGGCTTTTTCTGGGTTCTGCAGCAGCATGCGGAGGATGGCAAACTCCGTCCGGGTAAGCTTTACAGGCACGCCGTCCGCTGTCAGCTCATGGGACTTAACATCCAGCCGCAGGCCCTCAAAGGCCAGCACGCCGCTGTCTGCCCCCTGGCTTTTGCGCAGGGCCGCCACAATGCGGGCCAGCAGTTCCTTTGTGTCAAAAGGTTTGGTGATATAGTCTGCGGCGCCCCCCATCAGCAGGCTCACTTTGTCTGCCACTGCCGCCTTGGCGCTTAACACCAGCACAGGAACCCCCTCTATCCGGGGCAGCACCTCCTCGCCGGAAAGGCCGGGCAGCATGAGATCCAGCAGCACCAGGTCAGGCTTGTGCTGGGAAAGCAGATAGAGGGCCTCTGTGCCTGAATAGGCCCGCAAAGTGGCATAGCCCTCCCGGTGGAGCAGATCCTCCAGCATGTCGCCTATATAAATGTCGTCGTCTACGATGGCAATGGTTTTCATTTTTTCCTCCACAGGCCTTGACTTTGGCTTTTGCCCACTTTATAATATCAACATGATATCAACTATAGTAATACAAAAATATTATACACCTAAAAAGGGAGGCCGCGCAATATGGTGTTCTGGTTTTTCCTCTTTTTCTGCAGCCTGCTGATACCCGCCACGTTTTTGGGGACAGGCTGGTATTTCACCCGGCACACGCCGGGCAGAAACAGCGCCTTTGGCTACCGCACCCCTATGTCCTCCAAAAGCGACCTGGCAAATGCTTTCGCCCACCAGTACATAGGCAGGCTGTGGTGGATAATCGGGCTGGTGTCGCTGCCCGTCACCCTCATCACTCTTATTGTCCTGCTGGTGCTGCAATTGGACGAGGATACCACCGGCTGGATAGGCGGCGGCCTGATTATCCTGGAGTGCATCGTGATGCTCATCACCATCCTGCCCACAGAGCTTGCCCTGCACAGGAATTTTAACAAAGACGGCACGCCCCGGGGGCCGGAGGAGTAAGGATTCAGACCTGGGGTATCGCCGCCAAACCCTGTGGCTAGTATGCAGCTAGAGGGATTTGGGGAACATGGGCGGCTTTCACCCCCGGCAGGAGGGACAAATTTGAACAAGACAAGCGCGTTGGAGCTTTCCTTCCAGATGGGGGAGGTTCTCTTAAAAAACGGCGCGGAAATTTCCCGCGTCCAGGAAACCATGGAACGGGTGGCCACAGCCTATGAAATCGACACCTTTAACGTGTACGTGCTGACAAACGCCATCTTCGCCACAGGCGTTGAGCAGGGGATAGAGCACGCTGCCCGCCTGAAGCATGTACCCAGCACTGCTATCCATTTTGGCAGGATTTCTGCTGTGAACCAGCTTTCCCGGGAGATTGTCCAGGGGAGGCACACTGTAGAAGAGGCCTTTGCCGTTTTAGAACAGGTGCGGGACATGCCGTATTCCACCCTGCCCTTGGCTGTGCTGGCCTGCGCTGTAGGCAGCGCCTGTTTCAGCTACCTGTTCGGCGGAAGCTGGCGGGACGCTCTTATTGCCTTTTTCTGCGGCATTGCTCTGGAGCTTTACCTGTACTGGACAGGCAGGAAGGGCCTTTCCAAGTTTCTCACAAACCTTTCCGCCAGTGCCCTGGTCACCTTCTGCGGGGCGGTTTTCCTGTTGCTGGGCCTGGGGGACAACATGGATAAAATTATCATTGGATCCATTATCCGGCTGGTGCCCGGCGTGGCCCTCACCACCTCTATCCGGGATTTCTTTAACGGCGACTATTTGAGCGGCGCCATCCGTATGCTGGACGCTGTGCTGGTGGGCGGCTGTATTGCCGTTGGCGTTGGCGTGGTGGTGCGGGCGCTGTCCCTGCTGACAGGAGGTGCCCTGTTATGATTCCTCCCATTATCATTCTCACCTGGCTTTTCCAGACCCTCATAGCCTTTGTCTCCACAGTGGCCTTTTCTATTATTTTCCACACGCCCCGCCGGGAGTGGCTCTGCACAGGCACAACCGGCGCTGTGGGCTGGCTGGTATACCTTGTCAGCATGGAACTGGGCGCGGGCACTGTAGGGGCTTCCTTTTTCGCCACTGTAGCCCTCACCTGGTTTTCCCGGGTGTTTTCCTTTGCCCGCAAGGCCCCGGTAACCGTTTTCTTGATTTGCGGCATTTTCCCCCTGGTGCCCGGGGCAGGCATTTATTACACAGGCTACCACTTTTTTATGAGCGACAACTCCCTGGCCCTGAGCACTGGCTTGGAGACGATCAAAATAGCCATAGCCATTGCCCTGGGCATTGGCATCGTGCTGTCCATGCCCAAGTTCTTTTTCACCTGGAGCCAGGAGGGGAAAAGCACTGCCCGGACAGGCAGATGACAGCGCTTTCCCCAGCGCCCCTGGCCGCAAACCAGCGGTTTTTGCAAAACCGCTGCCGCGCAAAGCGCGAAGGGCATCCTCCCCCAGGAGGATGCCCTGTTTGCGGCCCAAAAGAGCCGGCAAGCCAATGTTTGGCTGTCATATGGAGAGATATTCCTCTGCGGCCTGGGCTGCGCAGGCGCCGTCGGCACAGGCTGTGACCACCTGGCGCAGGGGCTTTGCCCGCAGATCCCCCGCCGCAAACACGCCGGGAAGGCTGGTGCGGGTGCTTTCGTCTGCCTGCACATAGCCCGCGCTGTCTAAATCGATCTGCCCGGCGAAAAGCCCTGTGTCCGGCACCTGCCCGATGGCCACGAACAAGCCGCTGCAGGGAAGGAAGCTTTTCTCCCCGGTCTTTTTATGCAGAAGCTCCACCCCGGTCAGGGCTGCCTCGTGGGAAAGGGAAACCACCTGGCTGTCCCAGCAAAACTCCACGTTCCCGGTTTCCAGCAGAGGCTTTAGATAAGCTGCCGAAGCCCGCAGCTTATCCCGCCGGTGGATCATGACCACCTTTTCACAAATCCGGGAAAGGTACAGCGCGTCAGCCGCCGCTGTGTTGCCGCCGCCTGCCACAGCCACGGTTTTGCCCCGGAAGAACATGCCGTCGCAGGTGGCGCAGTAGGAAACGCCCCGGCCCCGCAGCTCCTTTTCCCCAGGGAGGCCCAGCTCCCGGGGATGCGCGCCGCAGGCCAGCACAACTGTTTTCCCCTGGAAGCGCTCCCCGCCTGCCTCCACCTCTTTGATATCCCCTGCCAGCCGCGCCGCTGTAACCGCTGCCAGCTTGGTTTCGGCCCCAAAGCGCTCGGACCCTTTTTTCATCTCCATGGCAAGCTGAAAGCCGTTTATGCCCTCAGGAAAGCCGGGGTAATTGTCAATCTGATCCGTAGTGCCCATCTGTCCTCCCGGCGCCAGCTTTTCCAGCACCAGCACAGACAGGTTTGCCCGGCCCGCATACAGCGCCGCCGTATAACCCGCCGGGCCGCCGCCTATTACAATCATATCGTATAGCATGAACCATCGTCTCCTTCCAATGGAAAAGCGCACACGCCTGCCGGGAACATTCCCGCAAGCCTGTGCGCTTTTGTGTTATTTCAGCAGGGCTTCCAGGTTTTCTTTGGGCTGTACCCCCACCAGGGTGCCTGCCACTTCCCCGCCCTTAAAGAGGATGGCAGTGGGAATGCTCATCACCCCGTAGCGGGCGGCTAAGTCCGGCTCCTCGTCAATGTTTACCTTGCCCACCAGCACGTCCCCGCTGTGGGAAGCGGCAAAATCGTCTACAATGGGGGAGAACATCTTGCAGGGGCCGCACCAGCTTGCCCAGAAATCCACCAATACGGGACCCCGGGCGCCCAGCACCTCCTGATCAAAGTTTTCCTGCGTAAAGGTTTTTACTGCCATTTCTCTCATCCTTTCTCTGTGTCATATAGGTTTTCCTGCAAATATCCTGCCCCAAAACCAGCGGGACATGAAAGGCGTCCAGAAAAATCACTTTCTGGGAGGCAGGGTGCTGTTGGCGGCTTCCATGGCAAGGGCTACCAGCAGCGCTGGCTGCTCGTTGTTGGAATAGCTGGTGTCGATAACGAATTTGCCGGGAAAGGCGTTGTCCTCGTTGCCGGCGTGCATCACCATATATTTGCCGTCATAGATATCATACTCATAGGCCATGATGTTCCCAAACAGCCGCCAGCGGTAACATTTCAGCTCATACCGGGCAACTCCATGGCTGCTGTACTTTTCCACAGTGCCAATCTGGTTTTCATCCTGCCAGATGGAAAATTTCCATTTTCCGAAAATCGTTTTCCGGCAGCGCACCCGGCCCAGCTCCACCCCGTTTTGGTTAAAAAGGCGGATTACATTTTCTTTTTCCTCTGGCGCTGCCACCACCTGGTAAGCCGGATGGCCTGTCTCCTCGTAAATGGTGTAGTCAGCCTCCCAGCTAAAGGGGCGCTTGTCAAAATACAGCTTCATGCTTTATTGCCATGCGGATCGGCATGTGGACAAAGCAGGAAGAAACGCCTGCCTCTGCACCCGGTACCGCCCTTTCGTCAAGTTTTATTTATGCGCCCAGCGTGTATGCCATAAAATCCTGGAAGCTGCCTGTTTCCGCGCCGGTTATGTCCGCGCCTTCCCTGTGCTCCAGGCAGTCTGTTATCAGGTATACGGCAATGCCAGCCTGCATGGCCGCCAAATCCTCCCTGCAGTCATTCCCTGCCATCAGGCATTCTTCCGGGCGCTTTCCTGTTTTTTCCAAAATTTCCCGGTAGTAGGCTGGGTTTGGCTTGCAGTAAGAAGAATTTTCATAGGCAGTCACCAGGGAGAAGTCCTCTGGGGCAAGCCCCAGCCAGCTTAAACGGGTTTTCACAGCAACCTCCGGGAAAACGGGGTTTGTGGCCAGTATCACGTCATAGCCCTTTTCCCGCAGGCCCTGCACGGCTTTTTTCGCCAGAGGGTTTTCCCCTGTGGAAGCCCTGGCTTCGTGGAACTCCCGGGCATAAAAATCGTCAAACTCTGGGCGGAGCAGCCGGGCCTTTTCCCCCAGGATATCCCCGAACACCTGCCAGAAGCGCTCGCAGTTGGGCGCGCCGCCATCGTTCTGTACCATGGCCTCTGTGCCCTTCCACACAGCGTCTGTCAGGGGCTTTGGCTCATACCCAAAGGGAGCGGCCTTTTTCGCCAGCAGGCCGAAATAGGTTCTGACAAAGGCTTCTGCGTCCATGGGCAGCAGGGTGCCGTCCAAATCAAATAGAATAGTGGTTACGCTTTTTTCCAACAAAACATTTCCCTTTCTTCTGCCTTCGCTGGGCCGCGGCCCCGCTCTGGGGCGACCTGCTACACTGCCGCTTTCGTTGCCGTCACATCCACCCCAGTTCCGGCCACATTGTGAATGACCACGTCCCCGATATGGACAGGGGCCTTTATGACGGCCCTGCGGATTTCCTCCATGCAGGCAAAAATCTTCTCCTTGGGAATGTCGGTTTTGGTGCGCACAGAGGTAACGGGCACGCTTGCCCCCTCCACCTTCACTGTGGAGGTGACCGTGCGGGTGGGGGCGGTCACTTCTTTTCTGCCGTATTCCTCCCCACGCTTGCAAGTGTTCCCGGTGACAGACACCACCTTGCCACTTTCGTCCAGCTCTACCTTTAAAGGACAGCCCAGAGGGCAGCTAATACATGTAAGTTCCCGTACCATCCTTATTTCCCCTCCTGCCCGTCAGTGGCTTCCACCACGATTTCCTGTTCCGTTCCTGTAAACCATTCTTTCTTCAGCAGCACCTGTTCCATTTCCCCGGGGGCCATCACAGGCCTGGGGCGCTTCAAGACCTCTTTGCCGTCAATGAGCACCCGTACTGCGGCCTTCCGCATGTTGCGGCCCACCCGGAAGCGCACCACAGCCGCATCCCCCATGCGCTGGGGAGAGATGCTGGCAGGCACTGTATAGCGCACAGCCCCTGCGGGCTGTAAGGGGATTTCCTGCTGTCCCCCTTCCCGGCCCTCCCGGACAAACCGGGCGGCGCTGCGGCCTGCCTGCTGGGCCTCCTCAGAGACGTAATCCACCAGGTCGTGGACATGCAGCACGTTGCCGCAGGCGAATACGCCGGGGATGCTGGTTTCTAACTGTTCATTGACCACAGGCCCGCTGGTGACAGGGGAAAGGGACACGCCCACAGCCTTGGAAAGCTCGTTTTCCGGAATCAGCCCTACGGAAAGCAGCAGGGTGTCGCAGTCGAAGTGCTCCTCTGTGCCAGGAATGGGCTTGAGCTTTTCGTCCACCCGGGCAATGGTTACGCCAGTGACGCGCTCCTTGCCTTCAATGTCCACCACTGTGTGGCTCAGTTTCAGGGGGATGCCGTAATCGTCCAGGCACTGGACAATGTTCCGCTTGAGGCCCCCGGAATAGGGCATCAGCTCCGCCACGCACAGCACCTTAGCACCCTCCAGGGTCATGCGGCGGGCCATAATCAGGCCGATGTCGCCGCTGCCCAGGATGACCACCCGGCGCCCGGGCAGGTATCCCTCCATGTTCACTAAGCGCTGGGCCGTGCCCGCAGAGAAAATGCCCGCAGGCCGGGTGCCCGGGATGTTCAAGGCGCCCCGGGGCCGCTCCCGGCAGCCCATGCACAGCACGGCGGCCTTGGCCTCTGTTTGCAGAAGGCCGTCCTGGCGGCTTACGGAGGTGACAACCACCGAATCCCCCTGGCGCTGCAAATCCACCACCGTAGTGCTTAAAAGGTGGGGGATGCCCATTTCCCGGGCCTTTTCTATGTACCGGGCGGCATACTCCGGCCCGGTAAGTTCTTCTTTAAAGGTATGCAGCCCAAAGCCGTTGTGGATGCACTGGTTGAGGATGCCTCCCAGCTCTTTTTCCCGCTCCAGGATAATAACATCCTCCACGCCGCTTTCCCGGGCCGCAATAGCAGCCGCCAGCCCCGCCGGGCCGCCGCCGATGATAACAATGTCATGCTTCATGGCAATTCCTCCCTGTTGGGGCGCTGCCCCAAACCCCGCCAGGGAAACTCTTTGAAAAAAGCTTCCCTGGACTCTTTAAAAACTTCCAATTTACAGCCGCCCCGGGAACGCGATGGCCTCTGTAAGCGCGGAATTTATTCCGCAGCGAAAGACTTTCTGCCACGTCCCCCGCGTCCCAGATGCAACGTTACGTTGCCGCGTCACAGATCCAACGTTACGTTGGCTAGTCGCGGTACTCTTCCATTTCGTAGGCTTCCAGGATGTCGCCCTGCTTGATGTCGGAGAACTTCTCCAGGGTGATGCCGCAGTCATAGCCGTCGGCAACCTCCTTCACATCGTCCTTAAAGCGCCGCAGGGAGGCAATCTTGTCGTCTGCCACGATGATGCCGTCCCGCACCACCCGGACAAGAGCGTTGCGGGTGATTTTTCCGGCTGTCACATGGCCGCCGATAACCATGCCCACGTTGGAAATCTTGTAAGTCTCCCGGCACTCGGCGCGGCCCAGGGAAACCTCCCGGTACTTGGGCGCCAGCATACCCTTCATGGCAGACTCAATTTCCTCAATGCAGTCATAGATAATGCGGTACAGCCGCATATCCACCCCGTCCCGCTTGGCGCTTTCCTCCGCAACAGGATCCGGCCGGACATTAAAGCCCACGATAATGGCGTTGGAAGCGTTTGCCAGCATGACATCGCTTTCGTTCACAGCGCCCACAGCCCCGTGGATAATGTGTACCCGCACTTCCTCGTTGGAAAGCTTTTCCAAAGACTGCCGCACAGCCTCCACAGAGCCTTGCACGTCTGCCTTGACGATGATTTTCAGCTCCTTCATCTCGCCTTCCTTCATCTGCTCGAAGAGGTTATCCAGGGTAACCTTGGTCTGCGCCCGGAAGGTTTCCTCCTTCTGCTCGGTAAGGCGCTGCTCCACCAGTTCCCGGGCAAGGCGCTCGTCCGATACGGCGTTGAAGATGTCGCCGCCCACAGGCACGTCGTTCAGGCCCGTAATCTCAACAGGCACAGAAGGCCCGGCCTCCTGGCCCCTTCTGCCCTTGTCGTCCATCATGGAGCGCACCCGGCCCACGGTGGTGCCGGCCACAATAATATCCCCTGCGTGGAGGGTGCCGTTTTGCACCAGCACAGTGGCAATGGGGCCCATGCCCTTGTCTAAGCGCGCCTCCACCACAGTGCCCTTGGCGGCGCGGTCGGGATTGGCCTTTAGTTCCATCATATCGGCAGTGAGGATGATCATCTCCAAAAGGTCGTTCATGCCCTCTTTGGTGTGGGCAGACACTGGGATGCAAGGGGTGTCGCCGCCCCAGGCCTCGGGCACCAGCTCGTATTCCGTAAGCTGCTCCATAACCCGCTCCGGGTTTGCCCCCACCTTATCCATCTTGTTGATAGCCACAATAATGGAAACCCCGGCGGCCTTGGCGTGGTTGATGGCCTCCACCGTCTGGGGCATAATGCCGTCGTCCGCCGCCACCACCAGCACAGCAATGTCCGTCACCTGGGCGCCCCTGGCGCGCATGGTGGTAAAGGCAGCATGGCCGGGGGTGTCCAGGAAGGTTACGTCCCTGTCGCCCACCTTTACCCGGTATGCGCCGATGTGCTGGGTAATGCCGCCTGCCTCGCCCTCTGTCACATTAGAGTGGCGGATGGCGTCCAGAATGGAGGTTTTGCCATGATCCACGTGGCCCATAACCACCACCACAGGGGCGCGGGGCGCCAGGTTTGCCTCTTCGTCCTCGCTGTCGTCAATAATGCGCTCCTCAATGGTGACCACCACTTCTTTTTCCACCTTGGCGTGGAATTCGTCTGCCACTAACACCGCGGTGTCAAAGTCGATGGCGTCGTTGATAGCGGCGAACACCCCCAGGCCCATCAGCTTTTTGATAACCTCCGGGGCGGAAACCTTTAAGCGCAGGGCAAACTCGCCCACCGTGATTTCCTCCGGCACCTCAATGGTGATATGCTTTGCCTTGCGCTCCTGGGCAATGCGGCGCAAACGCTCGGCCTCTGTCTCCCGCTTGCCCCGGCGCTGCTGGCCCCGGCGCTGCTGGTTCCGGTTGGTGAACTTCTGCTTTGTCACAACATTGTCGTTCCGGGCGCCCACCTTCTGATCCGCAAGGCGGTCGTATTTCTCGCTGTATTTGTCAATGTTCACGTTAGACGTGCGGGTATCCACCACCCGGCGCACAGGCTGCTTCGGCTCCCGCACCTGCACAGGGGCCTGCTGCTTTCCGGAAGCAGGCGCGGCGGGCTTCTCCGGCTGCTTTGCCTGGGCCTGCTGGGGCTTTTGCCCCTTCTTTTCCTGGGGCTTCGCGCCCTTATTCGGCTGCTGCCTGTTCCCCGCTTTCTGGGCCGGGGCCTCTTCCTGGGGCTTTTCCGCCTGCGCCGCGGGAGCGGCGGTGCGCTCGGCAAAATAACTGTCCAGGCTTTCCATGTTCCGCTGCTGGGTAAAGCTTTCCAGCACAATGTCCAGCTCGTTTTCCTCCAGCGCGGTCATATATTTCTTGGGTTCGGGAAAGAACTTGGCCAAAGTATCTATAACCTCCTTGTTGGGGATGTTCAGATCCTTCGCCACCTCCCGCACTCTGTATTTCACCATCATAAGCAAATTCCTCCTTCTCGCTTCACAGCCTCTTTAAGCTCCAGCAGGGCTTTGGAAAACCCCTCGTCTGTCACAGCCAGCACCCCGGCCCTGACCCCGCAGGCTTTTCCCAGCTCTGCCATAGGCGCTTCCACCCGCACGCAGGGAATTTTCGCCCTCTCCGCTTCAAAACGCAAATTTTTGTAAGTCTTGCCGGAAATATCAGCCGCCGCCAGCAGCAGCCTTGCCTTGCCGTCCCGGGCGGCCTGGGCGCACAGGTCAAAGCCGCCCAGCACCTTGCCGGCGCGCCTTGCCAGCCCCAGCAGCGACAGCACCTTATCCGCCATCGGCACCCATCTCCTTTTCCATCTGTTCATATACCCCGTCCGGGATCTTGCAGGAAAACGCACGTTCCAGCCTTCTTGCCTTCCTGGCCTTTTGCAGGCAGGAAAGGCTCCGGCAGATATAGGCCCCCCGCCCGGGCTTCTTCCCGGTCAAATCCAGGGAGATTTCCGGCGGGACCCCTTCTTCCTTCTCAGGCCCCCGCACCACCCGTACCAGCTCTTTTTTGGGCTTCATTTCCCCGCAGCCCGTACACATCCGCAGGGGGATCTTCTTCTGCTTCATTTCCTGCCCTCCCTCCTGAGGCCGTGGGGCTTCGCCCCACACCCCGCAAACCTTTTTGTAAAAAGGTTTGATCCAAAAACCAAGCTACAGGCCGCAGCGCATCGGCCTACTATCCTTACTGTCTCTGTATATAAGGGCGCTTCGGGAGCGCCCTGAACACGCGATGGCCTCTGTAAGCGCGGAATTTATTCCGCGGCGAAAGGTTTCCGCCTGCGCTCCCCGCGTCTCGGGTGAAGCGTCACGCTTCCGCGGCGGAAGGTTTCCGCCTGCGTTCCCCGCGTCTCGGGTGAAGCGTCACGCTTCCGCGGCGAAAGGTTTCCGCCTGCGTTCCCCGCGTCTCAGAGCCAACGTTACGTTGGCGTCACGCTTCCTCGCCGTAGAAGCCGCTTTCGGGCTTGATGTCAATTTTCCAGCCGGTCAGCTTGGCGGCAAGGCGGGCATTCTGGCCCTTGTTGCCGATAGCCAGGGAAAGCTGGCTGTCGGGCACTGTCACCTTGCAGGAACGGGAACCGTCCTCGGCGGCCTCCACCTTCAGCACGCTTGCCGGGGACAGGGCTGCCGCAATGAACTTCTGGGGATCGTCGCTGTATTCCACAATGTCGATTTTCTCCCCGCCCAGTTCGTCCACAATCTCCGACACCCGGGCGCCCCGGGTGCCAATGCAGGCGCCCACAGCGTCCACGTCCGGGTTGTGGCTCTGCACGGCCAGCTTTGTGCGGGAGCCGGCCTCCCTGGATACAGCCTTTATCTCCACTGTGCCGTCATAGATTTCCGGCACCTCCGTCTCAAACATGCGCTTTACCAAGTCCGGGTGGGTGCGGGAGATAATGGCCTTGGGGCCTTTCTCCGTTTCCCTTACATCGACTACATATACTTTTATGTAGTCTCCCTCGTTTACGCTTTCCCCGCCAATCTGCTCGTTCTTGGGCAGCACAGCTTCCGCCTTGCCGATGCGCAGGGAAATGGCCCCGGTTTTCGGGTCAATGCGCTCCACCAGGCCGCTTACCAGCTCCTGGTGCTTGCTCTGGAATTCCTGCATCATCTGGCCCCGCTCGCTGTCCCGGATGCCCTGGCGGATAATGTTCCGGGCTGTCTGGGCTGCCACGCGCCCAAACTGCTTGGTGTCCAGCTTAATGCCCACCTGCTCCCCTAAAAGGGCCAGGGGGTTTATCTCCCTTGCCAGATCATAGAGGATTTCCCGGTTGGAATCCTCCACCTCTTCCACCACGGTTTTCAGCAGGTATACGTCAAACCGCCCGGTGTTTGCATCCACCCGCACGTCCACTTCTTCGTTGCCATAGTTGTTTTTGCAGGCTGTGGCAATCGCCTTCTTGATTTTGTCCAGCATAAAATCTACCGGGATGCCCTTTTCCTTTTCCAAAAGCCCCAAGGCCACAAACAATTCCTCGTTGCCCTGCTGCTCCGGCTCCTTCTTCTTCCGCGCCATTTTTCCAAACCACTCCTTATTATATCAAATACTTGCCGTTGTGCCAGAGTCATGTGACGGTAAAACCCGTCCACTCTATTTTGTTATGCATCATAATGTCATCTGTTTTTTCCATTCCCAGCTTTTCATAAAAGGGGACGGCGTTTTCATGGGGGCAGGTGTACAGTATAATGTCCTTTTCGCCGCCGGCTGTTTCCAGGGCCTTTTCCACCAGCGCCCGCCCAATCCCCTGGCCAGTGCAGGAGCGTATCACGCCCAGGTCTGTGATAAACAGCCAGTAGGCAAAGTCTGTAATGCCGAAGCACACCCCTGAAAGGGCGCCTGCGCTGTCCCGGGCTGTAAGGGAAATGGAAGCGTTTCCCACCAGCTTTTCTATGCGGGCCTCAAAGCGCTCCCGGGGATATTGGCTGCTCAGGTCTGTGTGCTTTAAAAACTCTATATATTCCGCTGCCGCAAGCCTTTCTGCCTGTATGGTGAACTCCATTTTACTGCTCCTAAAAATCGTCGTCCATTACCGTAACAGAAACGCACTCCTTCTTTTCAAAGCTTGCGGAGGTTTCCTCGTCCAGCCGGACTTCAAAGGAACCGGGAGGCGTGAAATCCACCAGCTCCCCGGAAAGCTCCCGCCTGCCGTCCTCCAGGGGCCGGATCAGCTTCACCTTCACCGGCGCGCCCAGATACGCTTCAAAATGCTCGGGCCGTGTCAGCTTCCGGTTCAGCCCCGGCGAGGACACCTCCAGCATATATTCCTGGGGGATGGGATCCTCCTTGTCCAGCTCCGGGCTGAGGGCGTGGGTCATGTCCACGCAGTCGTCTATGCCCACGCCGTCTTCCTTGTCGATGAAAATGCGCAGATACCACTGGGCGCCTTCCTTTACAAACTGTACGTCCCACAGCATCAGGTGAAGCCCAGCGGCTAACGGCTCTGCCATCTGCCGCACCCGTTCCGCCACGCTGCCTTTCTTTTTTGTCCCTGCTTCCAAGCGCCTCCCCTTCCTTTCCTGCCAAAGCAAACGAAAGAGCGGGTCGCCCCACTCTTTCATCATCCTTCCTATTACCATATCTAGTATACCACCCGGTTCCCCAAAAATCAAGGGCAAACCTACAGTTTTTCCAAGGTTTACAGGCCTTTTTGCCGGCAAAGAGGCCTGCGGGCCTCTCTCCCGGCTGCTGTCAGGCCTCTAACTGCCGGGAGAGGAACATGGCTGCGGCCTTGGCGCTTTCGGCGGCCTCCGCGCTGACCCGGGCGGGAGACTTCTCGCTTTTCAGAAGCATCACAGCCCCCATCACGTCTCCCACAGACACCACCGGGAACACAGCCAGCGCTGTGGCCGGCTGGCCCTGGGCCACCAGCACGGTGTTTTCCGCGTTGGAAATGAAATTCCGCTTCCCCTGCACCAGCTCCTCCAGCTGGGGGGAAAGGGGCTTGTGGAGCAGATCCTTTTTGGCAGAGCCGGCTACGGCGATAATCTGCTCGGTATCGCACACCACAGCCCCGTGCCCGGTCAGGTGTACCAGGGTTTCCGCATAGGCGGAAGCCAGTTGGGACATCTCCCCTACAGGGGAATACTTTTTCAGGATTACCCCGCCGGATACGTCTGTGAAAATTTCCATGGGCATCCCCTCCCGGATCCGCAGGGTCCGCCGGATTTCCTTGGGGATAACTACCCGCCCCAGGTCGTCTATCCTTCTAACAATGCCAGTCGCTTTCATATCAATAGCTCCCTTTCGCGCAAATTTATCAGGCCTGGCAGGGCGGCGCTTCCCATTCCAAAATGCCCGCCGCCCTGCCGGCTTTTTCCGTCTTAGTATTTGCCGGATTTTGCGCGTTATCCTTTTTTCTGGATGGGAAGATTAGGGCTTTCCCATTCCTAAAAGCCGCAGAAACAGATGCGGTTTTTAGGGCGTGTTCACATAAGATGAGCATGTGGATTTTTGAGCAGGTTTTTGGCAGAATCAAGTCAAAAATTCGCAGATGTACTTTGCGTACCTCAAGAATTTTTGGCAAAGAAGATGGCAAAAAACCGCCAAAAAGACGCTTGCAAGCGCTTGTGTGAACAGGCCCTAGGAAAAAGCCCTTGACTTTAGTATGAAATCGTACTATACTGGCATAGTACGATTTCATACTCAGAGAATCCAGGACGCCGGATTTTGCAAAGGAGGCCAGGAATCTATGGACGGGATGCGGGAGCAGGTAAGGCGCTTTAACCTGCTGGCTACAGAAATCGACGCGGCCTACCACGAGGCCACTTTAAAGCTGGGCCTTTCCGACAGCGCCATGATTATTTTATACACCATCTGCCTTTTTGCGGGGGCCTGCCCCTTAGGGGACATTGTGGCGCTGTCCGGCCTGCCCAAGCAGACAGTAAACTCCGCTCTGCGCAAGCTGGAGGGGGAGGATGTGGTATACCTGGAGGCAGAAGGCCGGAAAAAGCGGGTGTGCCTGACAGAGAAGGGCAGGGGGCTGGCAGAAAAAACAGCCCTGCGGATTATGGAAATAGAGAACGAGATATTCGCCTCCTGGACGCCGGAGGAGCGGGAAACCTATCTCCGGCTGACCCGGCGGTATCTTGCCATGCTGCGGGAAGAGATACAGGCTCTAAAATAGGAGGAAATATGCAAATTCAGCTTTCAGACCATTTCGACTTTAAAAAATTATTCCGGTTTACCCTGCCCTCTGTGGTGATGATGGTGTTCACCTCTATATACGGGGTGGTAGACGGGTTTTTCGTGTCCAACTTTGTAGGGAAAACACCCTTTGCGGCAGTGAACTTCATCATGCCCTTCCTGATGATCCTGGGGGCTGTGGGCTTTATGTTCGGCACAGGAGGCAGCGCCCTCATCGCCAAAACCATGGGGGAAGGGGACGGAAAAAAGGCGCAGCGGATGTTTTCCCTTTTTGTGTATGCCACTGCGGCGGCAGGCGCGGTTATCGGGGCGCTGGGGTTTGTGCTTGTCCGGCCTGTGGCGGCCTGGCTGGGCGCGGAAGGATCCATGCTGGAGGACTGCGTGCTGTATGGCAGGATTACCCTGCTGGCCCTGCCTGCCCTGATGCTGCAATATGAGTTTCAAAGCTTCTTTATCACAGCCGCAAAGCCCGGCCTGGGACTGGCTGTCACGGTGGCGGCAGGCTGCACCAACATGGTGCTGGACGCGCTTTTTACCGCCATATTCCCCTGGGGGCTGGCAGGCGCGGCAGCGGCCACGGCGGTAAGCCAGTTGGTGGGCGGCATTGTGCCTTCGTTCTACTTTGGGCGGAAAAACAAAAGCCTCCTGCGGCTGTGCGGGACAGGGTTTGACGGCAAGGCCCTTTTAAAGGCCTGCGCCAACGGATCTTCCGAGCTGATGAGCAATATTTCCATGTCCATTGTCAGTATGCTCTACAATGCCCAGCTTATCCGCTATGCCGGGGAAGACGGCATAGCGGCCTACGGCGTGCTGATGTATGTGAGCTTCGTGTTTTCAGCTATATTTATAGGCTATTCTACAGGCGTGGCCCCTGTGGTGGGATTCCACTATGGGGCAGGCAGCCATACAGAGCTGCGCAGCCTGTACCGCAAGAGCCTGGCAATCACCCTCACGGCTTCCGCTGTCATGCTGGCCCTGGCGGAAGCCCTGGCCCAGCCTTTTTCCGCTGTTTTCGTCAGCTATGATCCCGGCCTTTTCCAAATGACTGTACATGCCTTTGCCATCTATTCCTTCTCCTTCCTTTTTTCCGGGCTGGCCATTTTCGGCTCCGCTTTTTTCACCGCCCTCAACGACGGCCTGACCTCCGCCCTCATCTCCTTCCTGCGCACATTGGTGTTCCAGGTGGGCGCTGTGCTGGCGCTCCCCCTGATTTGGGGTATAGACGGCGTCTGGCTGTCCATTGTGGCGGCGGAGGTTATGGCAGCCCTCACCACAGGGGCGTTCCTTCTGGGGAAGCGGAAAAAGTTCCATTACTAGGGCTTGTTTGAAAAATTGCAAACACCGTCTTTTTGCCCCAAACGGGCGGCTTCTGCGTCAAAAACCCTCGTCAACCGGCAGGTTGGCCTGCGGTTTTTCCTGGAATCTGTCCACTTCTGACCCCAAATTCGTCATTTCCTCTATTTTCCAACAAGCCCTAAAAATTGCACGAAAACTTATCCCTGGTTCTGCCGGGGATTTTGCTTTGTGCATAGGCAGACAGGGCCTCACAAAAAGAGCCTTTCCGGTTCTCTATATCTATTTGACGGCAGGACGCAAATTTGCTATAATAGTTGCCGGGTTTTAAGGCCGATACCAGCGCAAGCTGTACACATAATAATTGAGAGACAAGGAAAGGAATGTGAAGGAATTAAAATGGGAAGCATCAGCGAGAGAGAAAATCTGCGGAACGTGGCGATTATCGCCCACGTAGACCATGGCAAAACCACTTTGGTGGATCAGCTTCTGCGGCAAAGCGGCATTTTCCGGCAAAATGAAGCGGTGGCAGAGCGGGTGATGGACTCCGGCGACCTGGAGCGGGAGCGGGGCATCACCATTCTCAGCAAAAACACGGCGGTGCTGTATAACGATGTTAAAATCAATATTGTAGACACCCCCGGCCACGCGGACTTCGGCGGGGAGGTGGAGCGGGTGCTGCTGATGGTGGACGGCGTGCTGCTTTTGGTAGACGCCTTTGAGGGCTGTATGCCCCAAACCCGCTTTGTGCTGAAAAAGGCGCTGGCTTTGGGGAAAAAGCCTGTGGTGGTTCTGAACAAGGTAGACCGCCCTGGCGCCCGGCCCGCCCAGGTAGTGGACGAGGTGCTGGATCTGTTCATCGAACTGGGGGCCAATGACGACCAGCTTGATTTCCCCGTAGTATACGCCTCTGCTCGGGACGGCTATGCCAGCCTGGATCCTTCGGCGCCCGGCACAGACATGACCCCCCTGTTCGAGATGATTATCAATGAAGTGCCCGCGCCCAGGGGAGATTTGGAAGGCCCCACCCAGGTGCTGTTTTCCAACATCGACTATGATGACTACGTAGGCCGCATTGGCATAGGCCGGGTGGAACGAGGCTCCCTGCGGGTGGGCCAGACTGTCACCATCTGCGGCGGCGGGGAAGAAACCCGGAAAAATGCCCGGGTGACAAAGCTCTACCAGTTCGAGGGCTTAAAGCGGGTGGAGGCGGAATCGGCAGGGTTGGGGGACATTATCGCTGTGTCCGGCATTGCGGATCTGAACATCGGCCAGACCGCCTGCGATACCGAGCATGTGGAGCCTCTGCCCTTTGTGAAAATCGACGAGCCTACTGTGTCCATGATGTTCATGGCCAACAATTCCCCCTTTGCCGGGCGGGAAGGCAAATATGTCACCTCCCGGAACCTGCGGGACAGGCTTTTTAAAGAAGTGGAGACAAATGTGGCCATGAAGGTGGAGGAGACAGATTCCACAGACACCTTCAAGGTGTCCGGGCGGGGGGAGCTGCACCTGTCCATCCTTATCGAACAGATGCGCCGCCAGGGGTACGAGTTCCAGGTATCGCCCCCCAGCGTAATATATAAGGAAAAGGACGGCAAGCGCCTGGAGCCAATGGAGCTTTTGATGATCGAGGTGCCGGACAACTATGTGGGGGCGGTGATGGAGAAAATCGGCGCCCGCAAGGCAGAGCTGCTCAACATGGGTTCCCGGGAAACCGGCTCCACCCACATGGAGTTTAAAATCCCTGCCCGGGGCCTTATGGGCTACCGCTCGGAATTTTTAACCGACACCAATGGCAATGGCATTATGAACCATGTTTTTGACGGCTATGAGCCTTATAAAGGGGACATCCAGCAGCGACAGCAGGGATCCATCATTGCCCATGAGACAGGGGCTTCCACAGCCTACGGCCTGTTCTATGCCCAGGACAGGGGCAGGCTCTTTATCGGCCCGGGGGTAGAGGTATACGAGGGCATGGTAGTGGGGGCAAACCCCAAAAACGAGGACATTGTGGTAAACGTGTGCAAGAAAAAGCACGCCACCAACACCCGTTCCTCTGGGGCAGACGAGGCCCTGAAGCTGACGCCCCATTCGGTTTTAAGCCTGGAGCAGTGCCTGGAGTTTATTGCCCCTGACGAGCTGGTGGAAGTGACCCCCCAGAGCATCCGGATGCGCAAAACCATCCTGTCAAAAGAACTGCGGATGAAGAAGGCCAGCAAGAGCAAGGGGTGAGATCCGGCCGGCAGGTTTTGCGGGAAAGGAGGTGGCAGCCAATGGATATAGTTATATTAGATTTAGAGTGGAACGCGGCCTACAGCCGCAGGCTCCGGGGGTATATCAACGAAATTATTGAGTTTGGCGCTGTGAAATGCGGGCCGGATCTAAAGGCCCGGTCTGTGTTTTCCTGCTTTGTGAAGCCCCAGGTGGGCAAACACATCAGCAGCACCATTTCCAGCCTCACCAGCATCACAGACGAAAACCTGGAGGAGGGCCTTTCCTTCATGCAGGCAGCGGCCCGCTTTAAGCGCTGGGCTGGAGACTGCGTGCTGATGACCTGGGGTACCTCGGACATCCTCACCCTCATTGAAAACTGCCGCTATTTCAGCGGCAGGGAGGAAGTGCCCTTTTTGTCCCACTATGTGGATCTGCAGCGGTATGCGCAGGTGCAAATGGGCTGGGGCACCAGCACCCAGGTGGGGCTTTCCAGGGCGGCAGAGCTTTTAGAGCTGGATGTAAGCGGCATGGAGCACCACAGGGCAAAGGACGACAGCCTGATGACCCTGGAAATTTTAAAGCAGGTGTATGACGAAAAAGCCATAGCGCCTTTTGTGGACATATGCGACCGGGAGTTTTACCGGCGCATGACCTTTAAAACCAGCTATGTCTGCGACCTGGGCAGCCCGCTGATTGAGGCCGGGCACCTGCGCTTTTCCTGCCCCAAATGCGGCGGGGAGGCAAAGCGGGTTACCCGCTGGAACCTGAAAAACAAAAGCTTCCGGGCGGAGTTTGCCTGCAAAAGCTGCGGGCATCCCTTTGGGGGCAGGCTGATTATCAAACAGAAATATGAGGGTTTATCTGTGAATAAGAAAACATTTCCCCTGCCAGAGATACAGGAGCCTAGAAAGGCTGTCCCCGGCCTTTTGGGCAATATGCGGCTGGAAATGCCGGAGGGCGTGGGCCTTCTGCGCTTCCCCGCCTTTGACAGCCTTCCCGTGGTAAACCACTGTTTTTCCACCCGGGTGGGCGGGGTGAGCAAGGGGGAGTTTGCCTCTATGAACCTGGGCACCAACCGGGGCGACCCGAATGAAAACGTAGCGGAAAACTTCCGGCTTTTCTGCCGCGCCGCCGGGTTTGAGGCCGAGTCCCTCGTTGCCGGGGCGCAGGATCACCATGTGAACATCCGGCAGGTAGGGCTTCCCGAGCGGGGCATCGGCATCTGGCGGGAAAAGGATATGGAAAGCATAGACGGCCTGTGTACAGACGTGCCTGGGGTTACCCTGGTGATTTACACAGCAGACTGCGTGCCCCTCTATTTTGTGGATCCGGAGCACCATGCCATCGGCCTGGCCCACGCCGGGTGGCGGGGTACGGCGGCAGGCATGGCAAAGGTAATGGCGGAGCGGATGCAGGCGGCCTTTGGCACGGATCCCCGGAAGCTGATAACCGCCATCGGCCCATCTATCTGCAAGGCCTGCTTTGAGGTGGACGAACCAGTGGCAGCGGAATTTCTCAAGCTGGAGAATGCGGAGAAGTTTGTCTCCCTGCCCACAGAGGCAGACGTAAAATACCATGTGGACTTGTGGGAATGCAACCGCCAGTTCCTGCTGCAGGCAGGGGTGCGGGAGGAAAACATCACCGTAGGCGGCGTCTGTACCATGTGCGAAAGCGACCTCATCTTCTCCCACCGCCGCACCCGGGGTCACAGGGGATCAAACTGCGCCATGCTGGCTCTGCAATAAGCTGGGAGCAAGGGGCAGGGCAGGCCCCGGCCCCGCCTCCCTTTGGGAGGCGGGCGCGGCCTGAAAGGCCGCGCAAAAGGGGAGCGCCGCTCCCCTTGGCCGGGGCGCCCTGCCGCTGGCATCCAGCGGAGAAAAGGGAGGAAACCTATGGAAACAGGCTGCACCCTGTGCCCCCGGGCCTGCGGGGTAGATCGCGGCAGGCAAACGGGCCGCTGCAAAAGCGGCAGCGCCATGCGCATTGCCCGGGCAGCCCTGCACCACTGGGAAGAGCCGCCTCTCAGCGGGGAAAGGGGTTCCGGCGCCATCTTCTTCACAGGATGCCCTTTGGGCTGCGTTTATTGCCAGAACGGGGAGATAAGCCGCCTGGAAAATCCCGGCAAGGAAATAAGCCCAAAGGCGCTTTGCGGCATCATGCAGGCCCTTGTGGAGCAGGGGGCGCACAACATAAACTTGGTAACCCCCACCCACTTTGTCCCGCAAATCCGGGAGGCCCTCATGCTGTACAAGCCCCCGGTGCCTGTGGTGTACAACTCCTCCGGTTATGAGCGGGTGGAAACCCTGCGCAGCCTTTCCGGCTTAGTGGATATCTACCTGCCAGATTTCAAATACGCGGAAAGCGCCCTTGCCAAAGGCCTTTCCCAGGCAGAGGATTATCCGCAGGCCGCCCTTGCCGCCATCAAAGAGATGGTGGAGCAGGCAGGCGCCCCTGTCTGCGACGAAAAAGGCATCATGCAGAAGGGCGTGCTCATCCGCCACCTGATTCTGCCGGGCCACACAAAAAATTCCCTGGAAGCATTAAAGCTTATCAAAGAAAACTTCCCCGGCATCCCTGTAAGCCTCATGGCCCAATACACCCCCCAGCGCCCCGTGCCCGGCTGCCCGGAGCTTTCCCGGCCCATCACCCGCCGGGAGCTGCAAAAGGTGCAGGACTGCCTGTTCAGCCTGGATCTTCCAGGCTTTGTGCAGTCCCGAAGCGCCAAGGGGGAAGCATACATCCCGGACTTCCACCAGTTTGAAACAGAAGGCCCAGCCCTTCTATAACGAAAATCCAAAAGGAGGCGTTTTGGCGTGATACACATCCACAGCAGATCGGCCTTGGAAAAAATCTTCCCGGACGCGGAGGATTTCCGCACGGAGTATGGCAGGGGAAGCAGCCTCAGAGGGGAAAGCTTTGCCTGGCAGGCTGCCATCAAATGGGACGGCTGGGGCACAAAACCCCTGCGCGTCCAGGTGGATTCCCCTTTAAAGGAGCATATCCGGCTCTACCGGGTGGGGAATGTCCCCTGCGAGCTGCCTGCCTATCCCGCCCGCCACGACAGCGACTACCTTTCCGTAAAGCCCGGCCTGTTCCCGGATCCCCTGTTCCCTCTTTCCGGGGCGCTGGAGGCAAACGGCTTCACCCAAACTGTGGTGTGGGTGGACGTCCTGGTGCCGGAGGACTGCTCCCCAGGGGAATACCCTGTCACCCTGCTGGCAGAAGGCGGGGAGGAAAGCGCCCAGTGTACCTTTACCCTGGAGGTTATAGGGGCTTCCCTGCCCAAGCAAAAGCTGATCTATACCCAATGGCTTCATGGGGACTGCCTGGCCCAGTGGTACGGGGTGCCTGTATATAGCGAGGAATACTGGTCTTTGCTTGGCCGCTATCTGCGGGCCGCGGCAGAGGAGGGCATGAACATGGTGCTCACCCCTGTGCTCACCCCTGCCCTGGACACAGAGGTAGGGGCCGAGCGGCCCCGCACCCAGCTTGCAAACATCCGGAAAACGAAAAATACCTATACCTTTGATTTTTCCAATCTGGGCCGTTTCATCCGTGTGGCCCAGGAGGCAGGCATGGAATACTTTGAGGTTTCCCACCTGTTCACCCAGTGGGGCGCGGGCTTTGCCCCCGCCATTTATGTGGTGGAAAACGGGTCCACCCTCCGGCTGTTCGGCTGGGATACCCCGGCTTCTTCCCCGGCCTACCGGGAATTCCTTGCCCAGTTCCTTCCTGCCCTCACAGGATATTTCCGCCGGACAGGCTTAGAGGGCAAGGTGGTTTTCCACATCTCCGACGAACCGGAGGAAAAAGACTTGGAGGCTTACAAAAAGGCCCGGGAATCGGTTCTGCCTTACTTAGACGGCTTCCCTCTGTATGACGCACTTTCCGACACAGCCTTCTTTGACAAAGGTTTGGTCAGCAACCCCATTGCCGCCACCAATCACATAGAGGGCTTCCTCCAGCGGGAGGCGCCGGGGCTGTGGGCCTACACCTGCTGTTCCCAGAACGTAGACGTGGCGAACCGCTTCCTGGCTATGCCCTCCTACCGGAACCGCATTTTAGGCTGGCAGCTTTATAAATTCAAAATCGCGGGATTCCTCCACTGGGGCTTGAACTTCTGGAACAGCCAGAACTCCCGCAGCCGGATAGACCCCTATACTGTAACAGACGCAGGCCGGGCCTTCCCCGGGGGCGACCCCTTCTCTGTGTATCCCGGCCCCGACGGCCCCATTAAATCCCTGCGCATGAAGGTGTTCCATCACGCCCTCCAGGATATGCGGGCCTTAGAGCTGCTGGAATCCCTCCGAGGCCCGGAGGCCGTGCAGGCCCTTCCCGGCTTTGGCGGCATGACCTTCTCCACCTATCCCCGATCCCCTGGAAGCCTTCTGGCCTGGCGGGAGACAGTGAACGGGGAAATTGCCAAGCACATGGCGGAAAAGGAGCAGGCAGATGGATAAGGTAATCCTTAGGGGCCTGGAGATTTTTGCCTATCATGGGGTGAACCCGGAGGAAAAGCGGGATGGGCAGCTTTTTGTGCTGGACATCACCCTGCTTGCCGACCTCTCCCAAGCCCGGAAAAGCGACAGCCTGGAAGATACGGTAAACTATGCCGCTGTGCGCAAAACCGTACAAGGGGCCTTTACCGAAACGAAATACAACCTGATAGAGCGGGCGGCCCAGGCTGTGTGCGACGCGGTGTTCGCAGGCTTCCCCCAGGTGGAGGAAATCACCCTCCGGCTTAAAAAGCCGGAGGCCCCCATGAACGCCGTGTTTGACTATGCGGCAGTGGAAATCACCCAAAAGAGGGAGGAAAATCCATGAAAACCGTACTGGGCCTGGGCGGCAACCTGGGGAACCGGGAAGAAAACCTGGCAATGGCTGTGGAAGAACTGGAAAAGCTGCCCCGCACGCGGCTTCTTGCCATGTCAAACCTTTATGAGACGGCTCCCTTTGACGTGGCGTCAGAGCAGCCGGACTATCTTAACTGCTGCGTGCTGGCGGAGACAAAGCTTTCCCCGGAAGAGCTTTTAGAGCAGTGCCTTGCCATTGAGGACAGGCTCGGCCGGGTGCACACAGAATACCATGGCGCCCGCACTGTGGACATTGATTTGCTGCTGTTTGAGGGCTGCCGGAAGGACACAGAGCGCCTCACCCTGCCCCACCCCCGGATGCTGGAGCGGGCCTTCGTGCTGGCGCCCCTGTCCGATTTGTTCCCCGGGCACATTGCCCCGCCTTTTCAATTCGATTTTTCCGAAGCATACCAAGCGGTGGACAAAACCGGGGTGCGGCTATATAAATAGGGGCCATATGGCCCTTATTTTTATACCGGGCCTTCATACAGCCTTCACATTGCCGGGGTATACTACAATCGGCACACTTGAAGAATTCCATTTTTCAAGTGTGGTGACTATAGAGTTTGCAGCGGGCCACGCGGCACCGGGCAGAAAAATGAAAAACAAAGGTTTTTGGAGATTCTTAAGAACCTTTTTCCTCAAAAAAGTTCTTAAGCCGCCGGAGGCAAAGCGCCGGAATCCCGGCGCGCTTTAGCAAAAAGGAGGGAGCGGGATGTACCGTTTGCTGGTTGTGGATGATGAAGAAAAAATCCGGAAGCTGATACGGAAATACGCAGAGTTTGAGGGGCACCAGGTGACGGAAGCGGAAAACGGCATGGAAGCGGTGGAACTGGTGCGCCGCAGCCCGGAGGGCTTTGACCTGGTGATTATGGACGTGATGATGCCAGAGCTGGACGGCTTCTCCGCGGCAGGGGAAATCCGGAAGGCTTCCCCCATGCCGGTGCTGATGCTTTCTGCCCGGGGGGAGGAATACGACCGCATCCATGGCTTTGAGCTGGGAGTGGACGACTATGTGGTAAAGCCCTTTTCCCCCAAGGAACTGATGCTGCGGGTAAACGCCATTATGAACCGGGCCAGGCCCCAGGAAGAAAACGCAAAGCGCAGGCAGGTGGCGCTGGAGGGCCTCTGCATTGACTTTGACGCCCGGGTGGTGACAGTGGACGGGCAGCGGGCAGAGCTTTCCCCCAAGGAGTACGAACTGCTCACCTACCTGGTGGAAAACAAGGGCCTGGCCCTCACCCGGGAGATGCTCATCACAAATGTGTGGGGCTATGACTTTTACGGGGACGACCGCACCCTGGATACCCACATCAAGCTTTTGCGCAAATCTTTAGGGCCTTACAGCCGCTTTATCGTAACCCTGCGGGGCGTGGGCTACCGCTTTGACGCATGAGAGGGCGGGAGAAAGGGGGCAAGGGCCTGCCCCCAAGGCCCCTGGGGCTGCGGGCGCAGATTACGGCGGGGTTCTGCCTCTTTGCCCTGCTCATCCTGCTGCTGCTGTGGGTGCTGCAAACCGTCCTGCTAAACCCCTTCTACCGGGCCATTAAAACCGGGGAGGCACGGCGCATTGCCGATTCTATTGCGAAAAACATCGACAGCCCGGAACTGGATTCCCTGGCCTATGATACCTGCCTGCACACAGGCGTGAATATTTTTATCACCGACCCTATCGGGCGCAGCCTGGTGGCTTACCGCCAGAGCTTTAAGGACAGCCTGGTGGCGGGCATGGGCCGCCTGGAGCGCATTGCGGCCTTTGACAAGGTAAACCTTCTAGGCGGCTCTTATATGGAAACCTTCACCTCCCGGAGCGGCGGCGCCCAGATCATGCTTTTAGGGGTGATGGCCCCCACTGCCTCGGAGGAATACTGGCTGGTGCTGGTGGAATCGGAAATCACCCCGGTAGACGCCACAGTGGACACGCTGCGGGTGCAGCTTTTCTGCGTCACCCTGGTGATGCTCCTGCTGGGGGCGGCTCTGGCAGCCTTCCTGTCCCGGCGGATTGCTGGGCCTCTCACCGCTATGAGCGAATCCGCCAAGCTTTTGGGGCAGGGGGATTATTCCATCCGCTTTCAGTCCCAAGGGGCCAGGGAGGTCAGCGAACTGGCCCAAACCCTCAACTATGCCGCCGGGGAGCTTTCCAAGGTGGACAAGCTCCGCCGGGAGCTTCTGGCAAATGTATCCCACGACCTGCGCACGCCCCTTACCATGATAAAGGGCTATGCCGAAGTCATGCGCGACCTGCCCGGGGAAAACACCCCGGAGAATGTCCAGGTGATTGTGGAGGAAACAGAGCGTCTGACAAACCTTGTCAACGACCTGCTGGATCTCTCTAAGCTGGAAGCCGGGGCTGTGGGGCTGGTGAAGTCCAGGTTCAACCTCACCGCCTGCATTAAGGGGATCCTCACCCGCTATGACAAGCTGGCAGATTACAGCTTCCCCTTTGCCTTTGAGGAGGAAATCTGGGTGGAGGCAGACGAGCTGAAAATCTCCCAGGTGGTGTATAACCTGGTGAATAACGCCATCCACTATGCCGGGGCGGATAAAACCGTCTCCCTTGCCCAGACAGTCCTGGAGGGCCGGGTGCGCATCAGCGTCTCCGACACAGGGGAAGGCATTCCGCCGGACAAGCTCAAGGACATCTGGGAGCGCTATTATAAAGTGGACAAAGAGCACCGCCGGGCACAGATAGGCACCGGGCTGGGGCTTGCCATTGTGAAAAACGTGCTGGAGCTTCACGGCGGAGCCTATGGGGTGGAAAGCACCCTGGGCCAGGGCAGCGTCTTCTGGTTCGAGCTGCCCGCCTGCGGGCCGGAGTGATATAGAAAAAGGGAGCCATTTGGAAATATATGTTTTGTTGAGCCATCAAGCAAAAGAAAAAAACAAACTCAGAACCTGTATTCATAATCGAAATTGCCAGTTGAGCGAGAATTTTGGAGCCAGTCAAGGCGGATTTTCGCGGGCATGCTGGCGCGTGGCAAAAAATTTAACACAGAATGGCTTCAAAAAAGGCCGCTCAGATGGTGGTTACAGGTTGTGGAATACAGGTTCTCAAATAAAAATACCTAAGAAAACTGTAAAAAGCTTTCTTAGGTATTTTGCCTAGCCCCCCAGGCTCCCTTGAGAGCCTGGGGGGCTTTTGGGTTCCCGCCTTATCCTTTGGGGATGTCCGCAATTTTTAAAGCCGGAGCGGCAATATATTTGTTGCAAAGGGGCAGCAGGGGGCCTGTGCCAAAGGCCATAATCAAGGTGCCCAATCCCACAGTGGCCCCGCAGAGGAAACCGATGGCCACACAGGTAAAGTCGCTGATAATGCGCCACCAGCGGAACGGGATTTTCGTCCTGTTGGGGACGATAAAGGACACGCAGTCATAAGGGGCCATGCCCAGGTTGGCGGTTACGTAAAAGGAACAGCCTAAAATCTGGCACACCACGCCCAGGAGGGTGAGGGCCACCCGCAGGGGTATGCCCAGTTCCTCTGTGGGCGGGGCTATGTCCGCCAGCAGGGAGTTGCAGATGTCTGCTGTGATGCCGATGAGGAACATGTTGCCCAGGGTGCCCAGCCCCAGCATGGAACGGTCAATAAAAAATATGGCTGCCAGCAGGATGCCGTTAAAGATAATCTGCCACGTGCCAAAGGTCAGCCCCAGCTTGGAGGAGACGCCCAGGTTCAGGGTGGAAAAGGGATCCGCGCCCATGCCCCCCAGTACATACAGGGATACCCCTATACCCATAATGATAACCGCTGCCAGCATGGCGGTGATGCGCCTGGGCAGCCGCTGCCCGGCATACCGGCCTGTGTATTTTATCCGCTTCCCCATCTCACTGCCTCCTTTTTTTGTCAGGTACAGTCTACACAAATATCAGGAAAAGCGCAATCCCCCTGCCGCTGGTTTTTCCCCCGCCAGAAGAATTTCCACGTTTTCACTGAAATCCATTTCCCAGCCCCGCTTTTTTTCTACAGAATCCTCACAGGGCCAAAGCGGTGACTGCCCGGGGAAGCCCGGCCCAGTCTTTGTGGAGGACAATCTGCGAAAGGCCGGAGGCCTGGAAAAGCCCCATAACAGCCTCTCCCTGCTCCTCCCCGATCTCCACCCCCAGCACGCCGCCCTGGTTCAGAAGGGGAACCCATTCCTTGGCAATGGCCCGGTAAAACAGCAGGCCGTCCGGGCCGCCGTCCAGGGCCATGGCAGGCTCCCTCTGCACCTCCGGCTGGAGGGAGGGGAGAATGTCTTTGGCAACATAGGGAGGGTTTGCGGCAATCACGTCCAGCCCCTGGAACCGGGCTGCGGTTTCCCCTGAAAGGATGTCCCCCTGAAAAGCCCTGACAGGGTATTGGGGATATGCTTGGAGGTTTTTTTCCAGATAGGAAAACGCCTGGGAGGAAAGCTCCAGGCAGTCCATTTGAAGCCCTGGGCACAGGGAGCAAAGCCCCAAGGCCACAGCCCCTGTGCCCGCGCAGAGATCCACCCCCGAAAGGCACTCCCTTCCCGCAAGCTGCCGGGCAAGGGCCTCCACCAGAACGGCTGTGTCCTCCCGGGGCACCAGCACCCCTTCCCCCACCTGCAGGGTAAGGCCCATAAAGTCCCAGCGCCCCAGGATATATTGTAAGGGCCTGCGGCCTGCCCGCTCCCGGACTGCCTGCAAAAAGGCCTGCCGGGCAGGTTCCGGGCAATGCTCTTCCCCATGAACCGCAAGGCCGGGGCGGTCTAAGGAGAAAAAGTGCCGGCACAGCAGTGCCGCGTCTGTGCCGGGATCTTCTATGCCAGCGGCCCGCAGCCGGGAAAGGCAGTGCAGGTATAGCTGCCGGTAGGTGTCCGCCTTTTCCGTCACGAGAGCAAATCCTCCCCGTTTTCCGGGATAACCGCCTCCATGGCGGCAATGGCGGCCTCTATCATTTTATCATCCGGCTCCTTCACCGTGATGCGCTGCATCCAAAGCCCCGGGGCGGTGACAATCCGGGAGAGAAGCCCTGTGTGTTTGGCGCAGGCCTTTTGCAGCTCAAAGCCGATGTTTACCATCAGAGGGATGCACAAAAGCTTTGTCACTGTGCGCAGGAAGGGGTTTTCAAAGGGAATGAAAAAGCCCACGATAATGCCGATAAGCAGCATGAGAATCAGGAAGCTGGTGCCGCACCGGGGATGGAACCGCTTCTGCTTTTTCACATTCTCCACAGTCAGGGGCAGATCGTTTTCATAGCAGAAGATGGTTTTATGTTCCGCCCCATGATACTGGAAGGTGCGGCGCATGTCTGGCAGCAGGGATACCAGCAGGATGTATCCCACAAAGATGGCAATGCGCAGGAAGCCCTCAAAAACAGAGCGCCAGGGGGCGATGTCAGCGGGAAAGGCTTTTTGCAGCAGGTTAAAGAGGACTGTGGGCAGGAAAAAGAACAGCAAAATGGCAAGGGCCACGCCCAGCACGCCGCCAATTGCCATCACCGCCCCGGTAAGCTTTTCCCCCAGGTGATCATACAGCCACTTGTCCAGGCCGGAAAGCTCCTCTTCCCCGTCCTCCTCCGTCAGCTTGTCCGCGGAGATGGACAAGGCCTTGTAGCCCAGGCGGAAGGTGTCCACCAGGGAGAAAATGCCCCGGATGAAGGGCTTGCCCAGAATGGGCCATTTATCCCGCAGCCGGGGGGCTGTAATGTCCTCTGTGGTGATGCGGCCCTTTTCGTCGCAGAAAGCGGCTGTGGTGCGCTTGGGGCCAACCATCATAATGCCTTCAATCAGGGCCTGCCCCCCGATGGTGGTAATTTTCTTTGTTTTTTCCATTTATTCCCGATTCCTTTCCAGCAGCTTTTGTATCTCCGGCGTCTCCACAAGCCCGGGCGACGCCTCCAGGGTGGCGCACAAGGGCAGGGAAATGGCAACGCAGGTACCCGCCCCTTCCTGGCTCTCCAAAGCGAGGGCGCCGCCATGCATGGCGGTGATTTCATCTGCCAGCGCCAAGCCAATGCCAGAACCTCTCACAAGCTGGTTTGCCTTGTAAAACTTCTTCTTCACATTAGGCAGGTGCTCTGCCGGAATGCCGCAGCCTGTGTCTGTCACCAGCACCTTCACATAGCCCGCTTCTACAGAGGCCGCCACGCTGACGGCTCCGCCTTCCCCTGTATATTTCAGGGCGTTGTCCAGGATGTTCACAAACACCTGCCGCAGCCTGTCCCTGTCCCCGTAAACCGGGGCCAACTGGTCTGTCTCCGCATAGCGCAGCTCCTTGCGCTCTGTCCTGGCCCGGTCGGTAAAGAGGTACACCGCTTCGTCCAGTTCCGCAATCAAATCCAGCCGCTCGGCAATCAGGCGCATGCGCCCGCTTTGCAGCCGGGAGAAATCCAGCAATTCTTCCACCAGGCCGGAAAGCCTCTCCGACTCCCGGATAATCACCCCGATGCCCTTTTCCTCTGTGCCGGGATCCGCCCCGCCCTGGAGGGTTTCGGCCCAGCCCTTAATGGCTGTAAGGGGGGTGCGCAGCTCGTGGGAGACAGAGGAGATAAAGTCGTTTTTCATCCGCTCCGCCGCCCCCAACTCTCCCGCCATGTCGTTGATAGCATCGCAAAGCTGGCCTATCTCGTCATCCTTGGACTTCTCAATGCGCACCTCAAAGTCCCCCTGGGCAATCTGCCGGGCGCTCTGGCTTACCTGCCGCACAGGCACCAGGATGGAGCGGATAAAGTAGGCGCCGCTTAAAGTGAGCAGCAGCATGATAAAGGCTCCGGCCAGCACCAGGGCGCTTATGACCAAAGCTGTCTGGCGGTCGGCCCGCTCCAGGGAAACCATATAGCGGATGGCCCCAATCAGGCTTCCGCTGCTGTCCCGCACAGCCCGGGTGACAGCCATCACCTTTTCCCCTGTGTCCAGCTCCCCCACCCATTTGCCGGCATTGTCCCCGCTTCTCAAGGCCATTTCATAGTCGGGCATGGCCTGCTGCTGGTCAGGCTCAAAGCCTGTGGAGGTGATGAACACCTTGCCGTCCTTGCTTAAAGCCATAATTTCCATCCGGTTTTTTTCCTGGAACACGTTTTCGATGTAGTCCCGGGTAATGGCGGTGAACTCGGAGGTTTCATATCCCCCAGAGCTTCCTGGAAGCCAGTTGAGCAGTTCCTCCAGCCGCCCGGTGAGGGCCAGCTCCATGCCGTTATAGGTGGAGCTTTGCACCATCATGGAAAGGGTGAGGATGGAAACCAGCAGAATTAGAAACACCACCCCGATGGTGTTGATAAACCACCGGCGGGAAATCCCTCTTGTCACGGCGCGCCTCCTTTCTCCGGGCGGGGAAGGCCGTGGGGCGCTGCCCCACACCCCGCAACCCCTTTTGAAAAAAGGGGTTGACCCTAAAACCGCGTTTTATTCTTTTTCTTTTTAGGGGCAGTCTCTACAGCAGCCCCAGCCCCAGAAGCTGTTCCCGGCAGGCCGCTTCCACCTTCTCCGCCGCCTGGGACAGGGTCATCCCGGGCAGGGTGAACCCGGCGGCTCCCGGGTGCCCGCCGCCGCCAAAGCTTTCCCCGATTTCCCGGGCGTTGGCAGGGGGGTTGCTGCGCACAGAGCCTTTCACCGTGCCGTCCTCCTTCTCCTTTAAGGTGACGCCTAAAAGCACGCCCTTTATCTGCCGTGGCAGGGATGCCACCCCTTCCAGTTCGCCGTCCCGCACGCCTGTGCGTTCATATATGGAAAGGGGCACCTGCATCATGGCGCACTTCCCGCCGCAGGAAAAGGCCATGCCCTCCATCAGCAGCCGTTCGGCCTCTACCTGGGCCCTGGACTTATTTTCAAACATCTTCCGGTTTATTCCGAACCCGTCAGCCCCCCGCTCCAGCAGGGACGCCGCGATACGGTGGGTGCGGGGGGTCACGCTGGCATAACGGAAGCACCCGGTGTCTGTGGTAATGCCGGTGTACAGGCAGTCCGCCATGGCCTTGTCAACGGAGACCCCCAGCTCCTCCAGCAGCAGGTAAATAAGCTCGCTGTTGGCGGCGGCATCCGGCTCCACCCAGCTTTCCCAAGCAAAGGGGACATGCCCGCTGTGGTGGTCAATGGCCAGATCTATCCGGCCCGCATATTCCTTTTCCAGCCCCCCCAGCAGGGAGGGCGTGGCCACGTCTACCGACACGATATGGGCAGGCTCCCGGTCAAGGGGCGCAAGCCCCTCAAAAAGATAGCTGTATTTTTCGTCAATTTTGTCCCCGCAGGCAAAAAAAGCCCGCTTTCCCAAGGCGCCAAGCCCCCGCACCAAGGCCCCGGCAGAACCCAGGGTATCCCCGTCCGGAGAAGCGTGGCACAGCACCAGGATGTCGTCCCAGCCCCGCAGCAGCGCGGCTGCCTTCATGCAGTCTGCCATCAGTCCTCTTCCTCCTCTTTTGGCTCTTCTTCCTCCGGAATGTCCAGATCCTGAAGCATCCGGGAAATGGACGCGCCATAAGCAATGGAATCTGTGGCCTTGAAAATCAGTTCCGGCACGTGCCGCAGCTTCAGCCTGCGGCCCAGCTCCCGCCGGATATATCCCCCGGCAGATTTCAGCCCCTGCACAGCAGTTTTTGTGCGCTCCATGCCCTCCATGGTGCTGGCGTATACGGTGCAGTAGGAGAGGTCGTTTGTCACCTCCACCCGCACGATGCTCAGCAGGCAGTCCTTCACCCGGGGATCCTTCACCTCCCGCAGGATTGCCGTCAGTTCCCGGTGTACGTCCTCCGTCACCCGGGCTATCTTGTTTCCTGCCATCTTTACGCTGCTCCTCTCTGCCAGAGGCAAAACGCTTCTGCCTCCGGCGGCATAAGAACTTTTTTCAGGAAAAAGGTTCTTATGCATCTCCAAAAACCTTGGAGAACGGTCATTTATTTCATTCCTGCATTTATTCTTTACAGCAGGGCGGGATTATCCCCCAAAGCGCTGCATAAAATCTGTATAATAGTCCCCGGCTTTGAAGCGGGCGTCCCGGACAATTTCAATCTGGCTCTCAATGTTATTGCGGGTGCCTCCCACCACCAGCTCGCACAAAGCGGACTGCATCTTGCGGATGGCTTCCCCCCGGGTGGAGGAATAGACAATCATCTTCCCAAGCATGGAGTCATAATAAGGCGGGATGTCATAGCCCTGGTAAAGGAAGGTGTCAAAGCGCACCCAAGGCCCGCCAGGCGTGTGGAAAAAGCCCACCTTGCCTGCGCCCAAGGCGTTGATGCGGCACTCAATGGCAGCCCCCCGCACCTGGATATCCTCCTGGGTGAAGTCAAGCGGCACTCCCGCCGCTATGCGGATCTGCCACTTCACAATGTCCACCCCGGTTACAAGCTCTGACACAGGGTGCTCCACCTGCAGGCGGGTGTTCATCTCCATGAAATAGAAATGGCCCGCCTTGTCCATGAGGAATTCCACTGTCCCCGCGTTTTCATAGCCCGCCGCTTTGGCGGCCCGGGCGGCTGTTTCCGTCAGCTTTTCCCGCAGCTCCGGGGTGACGGCGGGGGAGGGAGACTCCTCTATCAGCTTCTGGTTATTCTTCTGGATAGAGCATTCCCGCTCTCCCAGGCACACAGTGTTCCCCGCCTTGTCCGCCAATAGCTGTACCTCAATGTGCTTGACAGGGGCCAGATATTTTTCCAGATACATCCTGCCGTCACCGAAAGCCTTTTCCGCTTCCTGGCTGGCTGTGCCAAAGGCTTTTTCCATGTCCTCCGGCCTTTTCACCAGCCGGATGCCCTTGCCGCCGCCGCCGGCGCTGGCCTTAATCAGCACAGGATATCCGATGGCTTTTGCTGCCTCGCAGGCCTCCCCGGCGTCTTGCAGGATGTCTGTGCCGGGGGTGACAGGCACGCCGTTTGCCTGCATTAAACGGCGCGCGGCGTCCTTGTCCCCCATTTGGGAGATAACCTCTCCGGGAGGGCCGATAAACACCAGGCCATACTGCTTGCACATTCCGGCAAACCCGGCGTTTTCCGCCAAAAAGCCGTAGCCGGGATGGATAGCCTGGGCGCCTGTGGCGATGGCGGCGCTGACAATGCGCTTTGCGTCCAGATAGCTTTCCTCCGCCCGTGCGCCTCCAATGCACACAGCCTGATCCGCCAGGGCCACGTGAAGGGACTCCTTGTCCGCCTGGGAATACACCGCCACTGTGGAGATGCCCATCTCCTTGCAGGCCCGGATAATGCGGATGGCGATTTCCCCCCGGTTCGCAATTAAAATCTTCGTGAACAATTTGTTTTCATCCTTTCAAGAGGAGCCAAAAGCCCGCCCCTTATTCCGCCCCGTCTACCAGGGCAAAGGAAAATTCCGCGCTTACGCACACCTTGCCGTTTACGCGGCCCACGCCCTTGGCAAAGTAAAAGCTGCCCCGCTGCCGGGTAAGCTCGCATTCTGTTTCCAGGGTGTCCCCAGGCTTCACCTGCCCCCGGAACTTCACATTGTTCAGGCTTGTAAACAGGGGCGTTTTTCCCTGCGCGCTTCCAATAAGCAGCACGCAGGCCGACTGGGCCATCATCTCGCACTGGATAACCCCCGGCACCACCGGGTTCCCGGGAAAATGCCCCTGCAGAAAGTATTCGTCCCCTTTAATATGGCATTTGCCATGGGCCTTGCCGTCTATCAGCTCCACCTCGTCCACCAGCAGCATCGGCTCCCGGTGGGGCAGCAGCTTTTTGATTTCTTCCTTGTTCATACCAGTACCTCCTAAGACCTTGGGAACTGTCTCGTCTGCCGACTCGGTCGGCTCATGGTCCGCCCCCAATCCCCTGCAAGCCCTTTAAAAAGGGCTTGCGCCTAAACTATTCCAAAACAGAAGTATTATATTATTCTAAATAGTGGTTGCCCGTATTCCACCACCTGGCCGTTGCTCACGCAGATTTCCGCCACCCTGCCGGAAACCTCCGCCGGGATCTCGTTCATCAGCTTCATGGCTTCGATAATGCATAAAGTGTCGCCTTTTTCCACCTGATCCCCTACAGCCACAAAGGGCTGGCTCTCCGGGGAAGCCGCCGCGTAAAACACCCCCACTGTGGGAGACGCCACCAGGGTGCCTTCCTTCTGGGCAGGGGCCTGCTCCGGGGCCGGGGCCTCCACAGGGGCCGGCACAAAGGGGGAACCCTCTGCCTGGGGGAAGGCCGCGGCCTCCTGCCGGCGCTCCAGCTTCAGGGAAACCTCGCCTTCTTTAAACGCAAGGCTGGTCAGGCCGTTTTCTTTCATCAGCCTTGCCAGGGCTTCAATCTCTTTTATTTCCATACCTGCATCCTTTCTGGTTCAGGGACTGCCCGCGGTTTTCGGGACAGTCCCCGGTTTGGAAGTTTTTATAAAGCTTTTTTAAAGGCCAGATAGGCGTTGTGCCCGCCAAAGCCCAGGGAAGCCGACAGGGCCAGCTCTATCTCCGCCTGCCGGGCTGTGTTCGGCACATAGTCCAAATCGCAGTTGGGGTCAGGCTCTTCATATCCGATGGTGGGGGGCACAACGCCCTCCTCCAGGGCCTTCACGCAGGCAATGGCCTCCACAGCCCCTGCGGCGCCCAGCATATGCCCTGTCATGGACTTGGTGGAACTGACCATGCATTTGCGGGCCGCTTCTTCCCCCAGCCCCTTTTTAATGGCCAGGGTTTCGCAGGAGTCGTTCAAGGGGGTGCTGGTGCCGTGGGCATTTACGTATATCTTCGCGGGATCCCCGCAGCCCCCTGCCTCGTCATAGGCCATTTTCAAGGCCCGGGCGCCGCCGGCAGCCTCCGGATCCGGCGCGGTGATATGGTGCGCGTCGCAGGTGACCCCGTAGCCGCAAAGCTCCCCGAAAATTTTTGCGCCCCGGGCCTTGGCGTGCTCATATTCCTCCAGCATCAAAGCGCCCGCGCCCTCGCCCATAACAAAGCCGTTGCGCCTGGCGTCAAAGGGCACGCAGGCCTTTTCCGGATCCTCTGTAGTGGAAAGGGCCTTCATGCTGGCAAACCCCGCCACCCCCAGGGGGATAATAGCCGCTTCCGCGCCGCCTGTCAGCACCGCGTCCAGATAGCCATGCTTAATGGCCCGGTAGGCCTCGCCAATAGCGTTGTTGCCTGTGGCGCAGGCTGTCACAGCCGGGATGGCAGCGCCCTGGAATTTGTATTTAATGGCGATAAGGCCGCTTGCCATGTTGATAATCAGCGCGGGGATGAAGAAGGGGGACACCCGCCGGGGGCCTTTTTCCATCAGCGCCTGCTGCTGCGCGGCAAAGGTTTCAATGCCCCCAATGCCAGAGCCGAAATAGGTGCCGATGCGCTCCGGCTCCAAAGTGCCCACAATGCCGCTTTCCTCCACGGCCTGCCCGGCCGCTGCCATGGCATACTGGCAGAAAAGGTCAAACTTGCGCGCGTCTCCCTTGTCCATGTACCGCAAAGGATCGAAATCCTTTACCTCTGCGCAAACCTTTACCTTGTATTCTGCCGCGTCGAATTTCGTAATCGGCCCTATGCCGCATTTCCCGGCCTTTAAAGCCTCCCAGAAGCTGGGCACGTCGTTGCCTATGGGTGTTACGGCGCCCATGCCTGTTATCACAACTCTACGCAATGTGTAAACGTCTCCTTTCCCTGTTCCGCCTCCGGCGGCTGAAGGAACCTGCCTTTGCCAGGCCCCTTGAAGAATCTTCAAAACCTTGCGGCGCACAAAGGTCGTGCGTTTCCAGGGCTTCCCGCCCTGTATCCGGGATTCTTACGTTGCCAGGCCCCCGTCCACCCGTATGGTTTCGCCTGTGATATAGTCGGAATCCGGGGAAGCCAGGAACAGGGCCGCGTTTGCCACGTCCTCCGGCTTGCCCATTTTCCTCATAGGCACCTGCTGCAAAAGGGGGTTGTCCTCCTTGATGTCCTTTGTCATGTCTGTCTCAATGAAACCGGGGGCAATGCAGTTGCAGCAGATGCCCCGGCCTCCCAGTTCCTTGGCAACAGACTTGCTCATGCCGATAAGCCCGGCCTTGGAGGCGGCATAGTTTACCTGCCCGGCATTGCCCACCAGCCCCGCAATGGAGCTGATATTGATGATCTTTCCATAGCGCTGGCGCATAAAGCCCCGGCAGCAGGCCCTTGTCATATGGAAAGCGCCCTTCAGGTTGATGTCCAGCACCATGTCGTAATCCTTCTCGTCCATCTTCACCAGCAGGCCGTCCCGGGTAACCCCGGCGTTATTCACCAGGATGTGAATTTTCCCCAGATCCTCTGTCACCGCCTTAACGGTATCGTTCACAGCCTCTTCCTCCCGCACGTCGCAGAAATAGGCCCTGGCCCTGCGGCCCATGGCTTCTATTTCCCTGCAGACGGCAAGGGCAGGCTCTTCCGGGCCTACATAAATCACAGCGATATCCGCTCCGTTTTCAGCAAGCTTCAGGGCAATGGCCTTTCCCAGGCCCTGGGAAGCCCCTGTCACAAGGGCAATCTTGTTTTCCAGCTTCATGTGTGTTTCCTCCTTTGGTTTGGCGTGGACGCGAGTTCTTTGCCAGCTTTCTCCGAAAGAAAGCTGCGGGAGTGTGAGGGCAGCGCCCTCACGGCCTTAAGTGTGGCAGGCGAGAGAAGTCCCGCGGCCTTAAGCGCGGGAAGCCTCCAAAGCGGCCTGAAGCGTCTCGGCGTCCTGCACCTGGTATGTCTTTGCGGTTTTTACGGTTTTCTTAACCAGCCCGCAGAGGGTCTTGCCGGGGCCGCACTCAAAGAAGGTGTCCACACCCTCTGCCGCCAGGGCTTCTATTGTCTCCTGCCAGCGCACCGGGCTTTTCACCTGCCGCACCAGCAAAGCGCCCATATCCCCTTCGTAGGGCTGGGCGGTGGCGTTTGCGTAAATGGGAAGAGAGGGCTTCCCCAGGGGAATTTCCCCCAAGGCTTCCAGAAGCTTCCCGGCGGCGCTTTCCATCAGCGGCGAGTGGAACCCCCCGCTTACAGCCAGGGGCGCGGCCCGGCCTCCGGCCTCTTTCACCTTTGCCTGGAAAGCCGCAAGCTGCTCCGGAACCCCCGCCACAACAAGCTGGCCCGGGCAGTTATAATTGACAGGCCACACCCGGGAAAATTCCCCGCACAGCGCCTCCACCTTTTCGTTTGAAAGCTTCAGCACTGCCGCCATAGCGCCAGGATTGTCCTCTGCCGCCTGCTGCATGGCCTGCGCCCGCCTGCACACGAAATCAAAGCCTGCTTCTGGGGTGAACACGCCTCCAAAGGTGAGGGCCGCAACCTCTCCCAGGGAAAAACCCGCAGCGAAGTCCGGGCGTATCCCCGCTTCCTCCAGGGCCTTTGCCGCCGCCAGATCCACGCAGTAGACACAGGGCTGGGTGTTTTTGGTGACAGCCAGTTCCTCCGCTGTGCCGGAGAAGCACTGGGCAGAGGTGCCCGGGCGCAAAGAGTCCGCCAGGGCGAAAACCTCTTTTGCGGCAGGGCTTATCCCGCACAGGGATTCCCCCATGCCGGGATACTGCGCCCCCTGGCCTGAAAACACAAAGGCTATTTTACCCATTTCCCCGCCCCCTTCAGCACTTCTTCCGCTTCTGTGAACATCTCTTTGATAATCTCGGCGGCGGGCTGCTCTTTATTCACCATGCCGGCAATCTGCCCGGCCAGGAAGTCCCCGGTTTTTTCGTCGCCCTCCACAGCGGCCCGGTACAGCGCCCCGCTGCCCAGCTTCTCCAGCTCTTCGTCGGAAATCTGGCTGTACTCAGCCTTGAGGAAATCCTTGGCGAACTGGTTCTTAATCTGCCGCACCGGATGGCCCAGCCGCTTGCCGGTGGTCATAGTGGCAATGTCGTTTGCCTTTAAAACCTTTTTCTTGTAGTTGGGGTGTACGCCGCATTCGTGGGCCACCAAGAACCGGGTGCCCACCTGCACGCCAACGGCTCCCAGCATAAAGGAGGCCGCAATGCCCCTGCCGTCCCCGATGCCCCCTGCCGCCAAAACAGGCAGGTTTGTGGCGTCGCATACCTGGGGCACCAGCACCATGGTGGTCAGTTCCCCCACATGGCCGCCAGACTCTCCTCCCTCCGCGATAATGGCGGAGGCCCCGGCCTTTGTCACAAGCTTTGCCATGCCCACGCTTGCCACCACAGGGATAACCTTCACCCCTGCCTCCAGCCACAGGGGCATGAACTTAGAGGGGTTCCCGGCGCCGGTGGTGACAACCGCCACCTTTTCCTCCGCCGCCACCTGGGCCACTTCCTCCGCGAAGGGGGACATAAGCATAATGTTCACCCCAAAGGGCTTGTCTGTCAGGCTTCTGGCAAGCTGTATCTGTTCCCTTACATACTGGGCGTTGGCGTTCATGGCGGAGATAATGCCTAATCCCCCGCCGTTTGAAACAGCGGCCGCCAGCTTCCCGTCGGATATCCAGGCCATGCCCCCCTGGAAAATGGGATATTCAATTCCCAGCAAATCACACAGCGGTGTTTTTATCATGATGAAACCATCCTTTCTCTATTTGGGGCGCCGCCCCCATCCCCCCGCTTAAGGAACTTTTTGAAAAAAGTTCCTTAAGGATCCTCAAAAACTTTTAGAAGCTGTACCGATAGGAGTGGTGCAAAGATTTTCGAGAAAATTTTGTGGGATTCAAGGCGGAAACCGCAAGACATGCTGTCGCATGTCGAGGATTTCCAACACAGAAGCCCGCAAAACTTGCCGGAAAGATTTGTGCTAGGCCCTATTGGTACGGCTTCTTACTTTGCTTTAGTCCACCGTACCACGCAGGACGCGCTGGAAAGCCCGCCTCCAAAAGCGGAAAGCAGGATATAGTCCCCGGGCTGGAACATCCCCTTGCGGCGGGCCTCGTCCAGCAGGAGGGGTTCGCTGGCAGAGGAGGTGTTGCCATATTCCTCAATGTTGAGAAGGAACTTTTCCGGGGCTATTTCCGGCAGGCGCCGCCTTGCCTCGTTAATAATCCGGTAGTTTGCCTGGTGGGGGATAACCGCCTTCACCTGCTCCCCGGTTATCCCGGCCTTCTCCAGTACGGATTTAATATCCGACACCATGGAAGTCACGGCAAATTTATAGGTGGCCTGCCCCTCCATGTTTACCTTATTTTTCGGCAGCTCGCGCTGGTAAAAGGGGGAGTTGTCCCATTTAACAGGAATGCTGATAATATCGTCCCCGCCCTGGGTATGCAGCTCGGAAGCCAGGTACGCGTCCCCTTCTCCCAGCACGACAGCCCCCGCGCCGTCCCCGAAAATGCAGCAGGTAGCCCTGTCCTCCCAGTCCATAAGGCCGCTCATGCGCTCAGCGCTTACCACCAGCACCTTTTTAACCGCCTTCCGCGCAAAGAAGCCCGCCGCCACGTCCAAGGCAAACAAAAAGCCCGGGCAGGCCACGTTCATGTCAAATGCCGGGCAGCGGGCGCCCAGCCGGTTCTGCACCATGCCCCCCAGCCCTGGGGAGATGGTGTCCGCGCTGATGGTGGCGGCGATAATCAGATCCAGCTCCTCCGGCTGCACGCCCGCGTCTGCCAAGGCCCTGCGGGCGGCCTCCACGCCTAAATCAGTGACTGTCTCAGAGGTACACACGCGGCGCTTGCGCACCCCTATCCGCTTTACAATCCATTCGTCGGAGGTATCCACCATCTGGGAAAGCTCCTCATTGGTGACAACCCTCTCCGGCACAAAGCTGCCGGTGCCCAGTATCTGAAAGCTCATCTTTTTTCTCCCGTCCTGAATTTGCCCGCCTGCCCCGGTTTGCCGGAAAAAGGCGTTTCACTTTATTTTACCGAATTTGCCCAGCTTTGTCAACGTTTGCGGCGATTCGGGCGCTGCCCGTCATGCTTGACAACCCGGGCAGCATATGCTAAAATAATAAAATAATATGCCCTTAGGGGCTTTAACGGAGGGATATGCCATGGAGATGATTAAAACGCTCAAGACCCGGGATCTTTGCGAAAGCGCCAAAAACGGCGGCTGCGGCGAGTGCCAGACTTCCTGCCAGTCCGCCTGCAAAACAAGCTGCGGCATCGCAAACCAGCCCTGTGAAAACGACAGCGAGGAATAAAACGGCCGTTTGTTTCGGTGCCGCCGTAATGGGCGGCACTTTTTCGTTATATGGATACAGGCAGCGCCGCTGAATACGCCCAATTTCCTGCTATTGTGTACAGAGCCTTAAGCGGTATGGCCTATAGAAAAGAGGAATGGAAAACATGGTGCATCAATATAAGCTGGGCGGCTGGAACATCGTGCTGGACACCTGCTCCGGGTCAGTCCACGTGGTGGACGAGGCAGCCTATGACATTATCGCCTTATATAAAGAAAAGAGCCGGGAGGAAATTGCCCGGATTGTTTTGGAAAAATACGCCCACAGGCCGGAAATCACCCCGGAGGAGGTGGAAGCCTGCCTGGACGCCGTGGGGGAGCTGGAGAAGGCCGGGAAACTGTTCACGCCGGACGCCTTCGCCCCTATGGCGGGAGATTTCAAGGCCCGCAGCGGCAATGTGGTGAAGGCCTTATGCCTGCACGTAGCCCACACCTGCAATTTGAACTGCTCCTACTGCTTTGCCTCCCAGGGGAAATTCCACGGGGAGCGGGCGCTGATGCCCTTTGAGGTGGGCAAGCGGGCGCTGGATTTCCTGATGGAAAATTCCGGCAGCCGCCGCAACCTGGAGGTGGACTTTTTCGGCGGGGAGCCTTTGATGAACTGGGATGTGGTAAAGCGCTTGGTGGCCTATGCCCGGTCGGTGGAGAAGGAAAGGGGGAAAAACTTCCGCTTCACCCTCACCACCAACGGGATGCTCATTGACGAGGATGTTATCCAGTTTGCAAACCGGGAGATGCACAATGTGGTGCTGAGCCTGGACGGCAGGCAGGAGGTGCACGACCGCTTCCGGGTGGACTATCAGGGCCAGGGGAGCTTTGACCAGATTGTGCCCAAATTCCAAAAGCTGGTGCAGGCCCGGGGGAACAGGAATTATTACATGCGGGGCACCTTCACCCACTGGAACCCGGACTTTTTACAGGACATAGAGGCCATGCTGGACCTGGGCTTTACAGAGCTTTCCATGGAGCCGGTGGTGTGCGCCCCGGAGGATCCCGCCGCCCTGACGGAGGAGGACAAGGGGATTGTGATGGAGCAGTATGAAAAGCTGGCCCAGAAGATGCTGGAGCGGAAAAAGGCGGGAAAGCCCTTCACCTTCTACCACTATATGATAGACCTGGAAAGCGGCCCCTGCATCTATAAGCGCATATCCGGCTGCGGCTCCGGCACAGAGTATATGGCGGTCACCCCCTGGGGGGATTTATACCCCTGCCACCAGTTTGTGGGGGAGGAGAAGTTCCGGCTGGGCAGCGTGTTCGAGGGGGTGGCAAACCCCGGCGTGCAGGAAGAATTCCGCCGCTGCAACGTGTATGCCCGCCCGGACTGCGCGGACTGCTGGGCAAAGCTGTATTGCGCCGGGGGCTGCGCCGCCAACGCCTACCACGCCACAGGCTCCATCAGCGGCACCTACCAGTACGGCTGCGACCTCTTCAGAAAGCGGATGGAGTGCGCCATTATGCTCAAGGCCGCCGAGCAGGCATTGGAGGAAGCATGAACACCCCTGTCTGCGACTTTGTAAAACGGTATGGACAGGAAAGCCCGGTGCGCATGCACATGCCTGGGCATAAAGGCGCATCCTTTCTGGGCTGGGAAGGGCTGGACATCACCGAAATCGAAGGGGCGGACTGGCTGTATGGCCCGGAGGGCATTATCCGGGAGAGCGAGGAAAACGCCGCCGGGCTTTTCGGCGCTGGGCAGACCCTGTATTCTACAGAAGGATCCTCCCAGTGCATCCGGGCCATGGCATACCTGGCCCTGCTGGCTTTTTGGGAAAAATCCCCTGGCGCAAGGCCCGCCATCATCGCCGGGCGCAACGCCCACAAGTCCTTCCTCACAGCCTGTGCCCTGCTGGACTTTGACATTGTGTGGCTGTTCCCGGAAAACCAGGACTACAGCCTGTGCCGGTGCGATATCAGCCCGGCCCGGCTGGAAAAGGCGCTGGGGGAAACCCCCAACGCCGCCGCCGTATACCTTACCAGCCCGGACTATCTGGGAAACTGCGCGGACATTCACGCCCTTTCCCGGGTATCCCGGAAAAAGGGCGTGCCCCTTTTGGTGGACAACGCCCACGGGGCATACCGCCGCTTTCTCTCCCCCTCCCGCCACCCCATGGACCAGGGGGCCGACATCTGCTGCGACAGCGCCCACAAAACCCTGCCTGTGCTCACCGGCGGGGCCTATCTCCACATTGCCCCCGCGGCGCCCCAGGCGTTTTTTAAACGGGCCAGGGAGGCCATGGGGCTGTTCGGCTCCACCAGCCCGTCTTATCTTATTTTGCAGTCTTTAGACAGGGCAAACCTGTATCTGGCAGAGGGCTATAGGGAAAAGCTGCTGGAAACGGCAGAGCGGGTGCAGAAGCTGCGGCAGCGCCTTTCCCGGCGGGGATGGCGCTTTGGAGGGGACGAGCCTGTAAAGCTTACCCTGAAGGCCAAAGAATACGGCTACACCGGCCAGGAAGCGGGGGCGCGCCTTGCGGGGAAGGGGATTGTCTGGGAATATGCCGACCCGGACTATCTGGTGCTGATGCCCTCCCCGGAAAACCCGCCGGAGGATTTTGCGCGGCTGTATGAGGCCCTTTCGGCCTTAGAAAAAAGGCCTCCCCGCGGGAGAGCGCTTCCCTGTCTGGAAAGGCCCCGGCAGGCCATGTCCCTCCGGCAGGCCATGCTTTCCCCTTGGGAGGAAGTCCCCCTGGAGGCGGCCCTGGGCCGGACGGCGGCTTCCCCGGCGGCCTCCTGCCCTCCCGCCATTTCCCCGGCAGTGCCGGGGGAGGTTATCACAGAGGCTGTGGCGGCAGTGTACCAATATTACGGCATAGGGAGCGTGCGGGTGGTGGCAGGATGATGGAAAAGGGCAAGCTGCCCTCCTGCTTTCCAGGCGGTAAGCTGAAAAATAGACAAAAAACTGGGGGATACGGCGGGAAAAATTTCTGCCCGCCCGGTTTTGGGTGTGCTATAATAATTAGGGCTTGTTCGAAAAATCGCAAATACCATCTTTTTGTCCAAACGGGACGCATGTATGCGTCTGCGGTTCTCTGTGTTGGAAATCCTCGAAACACGGCAGGTTTTTTGCGGTTTCCTCCTTGAAACCACCTCGTTTTGTCTCAAAAATTTGGCAGTTTCTCTATTTTCAAACAAACCCCAGGAAACCGGAAACCGCCTGAGGAAGGCGTATACCAGAAGAGAGAAGTGATTGATTATGACCGTCATCCCCTCCCGCTACAAGGCCGCCCTGCGGCTGTATGAAACCCAGAAGGCCATCGGCCTGATTAAAAATGTGTTCCAAGTGAAGCTTTGCGCCGCCCTGCATTTAAAGCGGGTGACGGCCCCCCTGTTTGTGGATCCCGCCACTGGCCTGAACGACGACTTGAACGGCGTGGAGCGCCCGGTGGCCTTTGACATCCCCGCTGTGGGGAAGGAGGCCCAGGTGGTGCATTCCCTGGCAAAGTGGAAGCGGCTGGCCCTGCACGATTACGAATTCTTTGTGGGCAACGGGCTTATCACAGACATGAACGCCATCCGCCGGGACGAGGAGCTGGACAATCTCCACTCGGTATATGTGGATCAGTGGGACTGGGAAAAGGTGATAGACCGGGGGATGCGCAACGAAGCTTACCTCCGCGAGACAGTGGGGCGCATTGTCAGCGCCATCTGCGGCACCTTAGACGAACTGAAATGGCAGTTCCCGGATTTGGACACCCAGCTTTGCCGGGACGTGGCCTTTTTCACCGCCCAGGAGCTGGAGGATCGCTGGCCCCAGCTTTCCCCCAAGGAGCGGGAAAACGCTATTGTCAAGGAGCACAAGACCGTGTTTATCGGGCAGATTGGCGGGAAGCTGAAAAGCGGCCAGCGCCATGACGGCCGCGCCCCGGACTATGACGACTGGGGCCTTAACGGCGACCTGTTCTTCTGGCACGAGGCCCTGGGCCAGGCCATGGAAATCAGCAGCATGGGCATCCGCGTGGACGGGGAAAGCCTTGCCCGGCAGCTCCAGGAGGCGGGCTGCGAGGAGCGCCGGGAGCTGCCCTTCCACCAGATGCTGCTGCGGGGGGAACTGCCCCTCACCATCGGCGGGGGCATTGGGCAAAGCCGGCTGTGCATGCTGCTTCTGGGCAAGGCCCACATCGGCGAGGTGCAGGCCTCTCTGTGGGACGAGGAAACCCGCCGGGTCTGCCGGGAAGCCCACGTGACGCTGCTGTAATCCTGTACAATTTTTATAAAACCCCGCAGGAAAGCGATGGGGAGCAGGGAGCAGGTGGACGCCCTCGCCGCCTGGCTGCGGGAGGACGGCTGCACTGTGAAAAGCGGCCCCCGGGTTACAGAGGACGGGTATTATGAAAGCAGCGTGCTGGATAAGGAAGGCAACGCTATAGAAATTACCGTATAGGAGGGAAAAACCATGAGCCCAGAAGAAAAAATCAGGGCTGGGGTGCTGTTCTGCCCTGGCGAACCAGAGCTTGTAGCGATTAAGCGCAAGACCCACAATTTGAATGTAGACTACAACCAGACCCACGAGGACGAGGTGGAAAAGCGGGCCGCCATCCTCTCCGAGATCATCGGGGAGATGGGGGAAGGCGTGCGTATCCAGGGGCCTATCGCCTTCCACTACGGGAAGCACACGAAAATCGGCAAAAATTTCTTTGCCAATTTTAATTTCACCGTCCAGGATGACGGGGAAGTGACCATAGGCAACGACTGCAACTTCGGCCCTAATGTTACCATTGTCACGCCGGTGCATCCCATGGTGGCCAGCGAGCGCAGGCTTATGCGCACAGGCGCCGGGGAGGAAAAGCGTTTATGCTACGCAAAGCCTGTGCATATCGGCAATGACTGCTGGTTTGGGGCCAATGTCACCGTGTGCCCCGGGGTGACCATCGGGGATGGCTGCGTTATCGGCGCGGGCAGCGTTGTCACCCGGGATATCCCGGCAAACAGCTTTGCCGCCGGGGTGCCCTGCCGGGTGATACGGGAAATCACAGAGGCCGACAGCATGGCACATATGCCGGAGGTGCTGGCAGACAACCAGGTGCTGTAAAGAAAAGAGGAAGGCCCGGCGGGTTCCGGGTTTTTGCCGCCTGAAAGGGACAAAAAAGGCCGGCGGAACATGTTCCGCCGGCCTTCCTCTGCCGAAAAGGTTTGTGCAATTTACTTCTAAACATATTGCCTTAAATCTCAAACACCTGCCCCGGTGCGCTGACATCCATTACATGGGGGGCATATTCCCGGTAGGTGGGGGTGGACTTGAACAGGGGCACCACAGAGTAATCCCCCCACATGTGCATGGGGAACACCTTCTCCGCTTTGGCGGCCTCGAAGAAGTATTTCATGCCCAGGTCGAAGTCCGACTCCTGCCGCGGGTCAAGGGGCACAAAGGCCGCGTCTATCTTCCGGCAGCCCAGGGGGCTTAGCTCGTCCTTATAAAGGCGCACCATCTGGTCGTTCTGCATCCGGGGCGCGCCGTCCCACACCCAGCAGTTCAAATCCCCCGCATGGTAGAGGAGTTTTCCCTCGCACTCCACCAGGAAGGCCACGCCCGCGTCTGTAGAGCGCAGGGTGGCAATGCGCAGGCCCTCCACCTCATAGAAGCTGTGGGGGGACACAAAGGTGGTCTGGGCGCGGAGATGCTCCGGCACCCGGCGGGAAAAAATGTCGTCAGACAGCAGGTAGTGTACCTGCCGCCCCTCCTTTGCAAGGCTAAAAACCGCAGGGGAGAAATGATCCTCATGGCTGTGGCTGGCAAACACATACAGGGGCTTGTCCGATTCCGGCACTTCCCCTTCGTAATAGTCGAAAAGCAGGCAGCAGCCCTCCAGCTCCACATGGTAGCAGCTATGCAGTATAAACGTAACTTTCATACAGGCCATCCTTTCTTTGCCATATTGGGCAGTCAGCAGGCGGTTTCACAGCGGTATGCCAGGGCCGCCCGCTGCCAGTATTCTTCCGGGATCTCCTGGTAAGGAGCCTTGCGCCCGCAGTCCCGCTCGTAAAGAGCCTGGGCATAGGGCGGCAGGAGGCCTACCATGTTTTCCCCGGTAATGAGGGCATGGCGCACCATGGCTGTCCACACCCGGCCCCGTTCCAGCAGGCCGGACTCTTCCAGATCCCGCACAGCCCCCTCCAGGTCATAGGGCACCAGGGCGTATTCCGGCCTCCAGCGGGGCATGTCCCCCTCCACGCTGTGGAGAAAAAGCATCTGGGCCTTGCCGGGGGTGGAAAGGGGGATTCCAACAGATCCCGCCCGCACCACCTGCTGGCAGCCCCGCTCAAAAAGCCCGGAAAACCAGGAACCCAGTCGGTGGGTGTGGCCGCACAGGATGTATTTCTCCGGCAGTTCCCCCAGCTTTTCCTTCGCCACCGGATCCCCCTGCTCCAGCCTTCCCCCCACAGCCCAGGGGGAGCCGTGGCAGTAAAACAGAGGCGGCGAGCCGGGAAAGCTTTCCCGCCCGGCAATTTCCAGGCTCTGGAACCAGTCCAGATCCCGGGCTGTCAGGTTTTCATAGGTATACAGCAGGGAGCCTGTGGAGGAGCCGTCCTGCCAGCCGGAGATTTTCCCGGCCCTGTAGTCCAGCATATACTCCTCCCGGTTTCCCCGGATAAAGCGGCAGTCGTACCGGGCGGCGCAGTCATAAACCTGCTCCATGGTTCTTTGGGGATAAGCCCCGTCGGAAATATAGTCCCCCAAAAACACATACCCCTGGGCGCCCCGCTCCCTGGCGTGGCCCAGGCAGGCCTTTAAGGCCCGGGCGTTTCCATGTATGTCGCTGAGCACCGCTATAAGCATAGGATCCCCCCTTTTTTATCCCCTATATCATAGCACGAAACCCGCCTTGTGGCAAGCGCCCCAGGAAAAGAGGCGCCGGAAAACCGGGCGTCCTGCTTGAAGCATTCCCTTTCAAACAAAAGGGTTGCAAGTTTCTGCGCTTTATGGTATGATACAGAAGCCAGCTTCCGGGAAAGCTTTTCCGGAAGGCTGTTTTGTAAACAGATGAGAAACGCTGGGATGAAAGAAAGTACCCCTGTACCGTCCGTTCAGAGAGCCTGGGCCATCGGCTGCAAGCCCGGGCACGGGGCAGGCAGGGGGAAGTTCCTTTCGGAGCGGCGGGGCTGAAGCCGGTCGCGGTGGGTAGGCCCCGACGGCGCGGCCCCGTTACAGGCCGGCACAATGAGGGCAGTTTTCTGCCGAATTTGGGTGGTACCGCGTGGCTTTATGCCCCGCCCCATGTTGGGGCGGGGCTTTTTTGTTCCCACCCCCGCGCAGCTTCGCGCCGGCCTTACTGGGCGCGCCTCTGGTACGCCATGCCCGTGCAAGCAGCGAAAAATTTACACAGAGCAGCGGGCGCGGCGCTCCGCCACGCTGCCGGAAAGGAAGAATGGACATGAAGGAAAAAATCGAGGCCCTGGCCCGGCAGTTCCAGCAGGAGCTGGAAGGGGCGGGCACCAGCGACGCAGTGGAAAAGCTGCGGGTGGCCTATCTGGGCAGGAAAGGCTCTGTCACCCAACTGCTCAAGGGCCTGAAAGAAGTGGAGGCCCAGCAGAAGAAAGAGCTGGGGCAGCACATCAATATGCTGAAAAAGACGGTGGAGGACAAGCTTTCCCAGCAGGTGGAGGCCATCCGCCGGGCAGAGGAGCAGCGGCTGGTGGAAGCCGCCGAGCAGTATGACGTAACCCTGCCTGTAGGAAGCGGGGCAGGCTCTTACCATCCCATCACCATTGTCCAGCGGCAGTTGGAGGAAATATTCGCCTCCATGGGCTTTACCATTGAGGACTACAAGGAGATTGTGACGGACTATGAGTGCTTCGAGGCTGTGAACATCCCCAAGGATCACCCGGCCCGGGACATGCAGGACACCTATTACCTGGAAAACGGCCAGCTTTTAAAAACCCACACCTCCGCTGCCCAGAACGCCATTATGCGCAAATATGGCCCGCCCCTGCGGGCCATATTCCCGGGCAGGTGCTTCCGCAACGAGGCCCTGGACGCCAGCCACGAAAACACCTTCTTCCAGATGGAAGGCATGATGATTGATAAGGACATCTCCATTTCAAACCTTATCTATTTCATGAAAACCATGCTCTCCCAGGTGTTCGAGCGGGATATCAGCGTCCGTCTGCGCCCCGGGTTCTTCCCCTTTGTGGAGCCTGGCTTTGAGCTGGATATCTCCTGCCTTATCTGCGGCGGGGAGGGCTGCTCCACCTGCAAAGGCTCCGGCTGGATAGAGCTGTGCCCCTGCGGCATGATCCACCCCAACGTCCTGAAGGCCGGGGGCATTGACCCGGAGGAGTACACCGGCTTTGCCTTTGGCCTGGGGCTTACCCGCCTGGTGATGATGAAATACGGCGTGAAGGATATCCGCGACTTAAACAGCGGGAACCTGAAAGCCCTGTCCCAGTTTACCCACGAATAGCAGCATACTGCTGCACCTGGGACGCGGGAAACGCGAGCGGGAATTTTTCGCCGCAGAACTTTTTTCCGCGCTTACTGAGGCTGTCCCGTGCTGAACGCGGCTCCCGCAAACGAACCGCTTGACCTGAGACTGGGGTACACAAAAGTTTTTGAAGATTTTTAAGGAACTTTTTACAAAAAGTTCCTTAGGGCTTGTTTGAAAAATCGCAAACACCGTCTTTTTGTCCAAAACATGCGTTTTCTGTGTTGGAAATCCTCGACAGGCGACAGCCTGTCTAAACGCATATATGCGTTTGCGGTTCATCCGCCTTGAAACCGCCCTGTTTTGTCTCAAAAACTCGGCACTTTCTCTACTTTCAAACAAGCCCTAAATCAGAGTTTGAGGCGGCAGCCTCAACAAAGGAGGAAGCGAACGTTATGTTGATATCCATGAACTGGATTCAAGATTTTGTAGATTTAAGCGGCCTGGATTTAGACGCCCTTATCCAGCGGTTCACCCTCTCCACCGCGGAGGTGGAGGAGGTTTTCCGCATGGGGGAAAACCTCCGGGACGTGGTGGCAGGCAAAATCATCTCAATGGAAAACCATCCCAACTCCCAAAAGCTGCACCTTTTGAAGGTGGACGGGGGGGACGGCATTTATGACGTGGTGTGCGGCGCGCCCAACGCCCGGGAAGGCATTATCGTGCCCTTTGTAAAAGAAGGCGGCATGGTGATGGGCCAGGAAATCGGCTGCGCCCGTTTGGCGGGTTTCGAGAGCCATGGCATGTGCTGCTCCGAGCACGAGCTGGGCATTTCCGCCGACCACTCCGGCCTGATGGAGCTGCCCGAGGGCACCCCCGTCGGCCATGACATGACAGAGCTTTTCGCTATAAAAGACCTGGTGTTCGAGGTGGACAACAAATCCCTGACAAACCGCCCCGACCTCTGGGGCCATTACGGCATTGCCCGGGAGTTCGCGGCCCTGGCCGGGCGGGAGCTGAAGCCCCTGGAGACAGCGGCCCTCTCCGCCTTCGACTCCCTTCCCCCCATTGAAATCCAGGTGGAGGACAAGGAGCTGTGCTTCCGGTACACCGGGCTGAAGGTGCAGGGCATTAAAGAAAAGGTAAGCCCTGTGGACATGCGCATCCGTTTGTTCTACTGCGGCAGCAGGGCCATCAACCTGCTGGCGGATCTCACCAACTACCTGATGCTGGAAATGGGCCAGCCCATGCACGCCTTTGACTGCGCCAAGGTGGACAAGATTGAAGTAAAGCGCTTCCCCGCCCCCTTCACCTTCACCACCCTGGACAGCGTGGAGCGCAAGGTGGACGAAAACACCCTGATGATCTGCTCCGGCGGCAAGCCCGTGGCTGTGGCGGGCATTATGGGCGGGCTGGAATCGGAAATTGAAGACGACACCGACAGCCTCCTGCTGGAGTCCGCCAACTTTGACGGGGTCAGCGTGCGGCGCTCCGCCACCCGCCTGGGCCTGCGCACAGACGCCTCCATGCGCTATGAAAAGACGCTGGATCCGGAAATGACCGTACCTGCCATCGGGCGCTTCATGAAGCTGCTTTTGGATATCGATCCAGGCGCCCAGGTGGTTTCCCGGCTGACAGACGTATATGTAAAGCGCTACCCCGCCGTTTCCCTCACCTTTGACAAAGCCTATGTAGACCGCTACACCGGCATTGCCATAGAGGACGGCCGCATTTTGGAGACGCTGCGGGCCTTGGGCTTCCAGGCACAGCAGGAAGGCGGCTCCTTCACCGTACAGGTGCCCTCCTGGCGGGCCACCAAGGACGTGACCATCAAGGCGGACATCATTGAGGAAATCACGCGCATTTACGGCTATGACAACTTCCAGATTTCCACCACCTTAAGCCCCTTGTATCCCCAGAAAAAGAGCGCGGGGAACAAGGCGGACAATTTCGCAAAGGATCTGCTGGTGCAGCGCTGGGGCCTCCACGAGGTGCATTCCTACATCTGGTTCGACCAGAAAAAGTGCAAGGGCCTGGGCATCCCCTTAGAGGAGAACGTGAAGCTGATAAACGCCCAGACCCCGGATCACGAGGTGCTGCGCACCAACATGGGGCCAACCCTGCTGTCCTTTGTGCTGGAGAACAAGTCCTTCGGGGCAGACTTCGGCCTCTTCGAGATAGGCCGGGTATGCGAAGGTTTGAACGAAGATGGCCTGTGCAGGGAGCGGAAAAAGCTGGGGCTTGCCCTGTACAGCCGCGCACGCAGCGAAAAGGAGCTGTATTTTGAGCTGCTGGGCATCCTGCGCACCCTGGGCCGGGAGATTAAAGGGGCGGATTTCGCCTTTGCAAACCGCGCCCCCCTCCACCCCTGGCAGCATCCCCGGAACACAGCGGCAGTGTCCTGCGGCAGCCAGGAGCTGGGCTGGCTCTGCGCCCTGCACCCGGCTGTGCAGGGCCAGATAGACAAAAAGGCGGCAGTGGTGTGCGCCCAGCTTGATATGGACGCTTTTGCCGCCCTGCCCGCCCCGGACGCTGTTTACCAGGAGCCTTCCCGGTTCCCGGGGATTGACATCGACCTTTCCCTCCAACTGCCCGAGGGCGTCACCTTTGGCGGGATGGCGAGCGCTTGGGCGCAGATAGATCCCGCCCTGCTCACAGGCGTATCCCTTATCGACTCCTTCCAGCAGGGAGCCATGAAGAGCCTCACCCTGCGCTTCGCCTTCTCCTCCCAGGAGAAAACCCTTTCCAAGGAGGAAGTGCAGCCCTGGGTGGACGGAATCGTGGAAAAGCTTGCCCAAATGGGCGTGGCGCTGCGGGGGTAAGCTATGGAGTTTTCAACAGACAGCCTGCGCTGGACGCGGGAGCCGGAAAGCTTCCTCATAGCCCCGGATAAAATCGAAATCGTCACGAAACCGCGCACAGACCTGTGGCAGCGCACCTATTACCACTTCCAAAATGATAACGCCCCCGTCCTGCAAATGGAGACGGCAGAACCCTTTTTCTCCTTTGTGGTGAGGACAGATTTCACAGAAAGCCATCACCGCTTCGACCAGTGCGGGGTGGTGATGTACCTGGACAGCGAAAACTGGCTGAAGGCCTCTGTGGAGTATGAAAATGAGGAGTTCCAGCACCTGGGCAGCGTGGTGACCAATAACGGCTATTCCGACTGGGCCACCACGGAGATTCCGGCTTCTGTGAAATCCATGTGGTACCGTCTCAGCCGCCGGGAGGGCGATTTCTGCCTGGAGTGCTCACAGGACGGGGCGCGCTTTCGCCAAATGCGCATATGCCACCTGCACAAGGGGAACGGCCCTGTGCGCTTCGGGGTATACGCGTGCAGCCCGGAGGATTCCTCCTTTAAGGCGGTGTTCACCCGCATGGCCCTGCTGCCCTGCCAATGGCAGGCCCACACCGGACAGGCCCCGGACGCATAAGAAAGGCCCTTTGCATCCAGTAATACGGAATCTGCCAGGACAGATTGGCGGGTTTTCCCAAAGAGCAAGAAAGGCTGTTGTGCCAAAAGCACAACAGCCTTTTCCCGCCATATGCGTTTTCGCGCCCGCCCCTTACACGCCGATAAGCTGGTTCCAGGCCCGGGCCTGCCCGGACGGCTCCTTGGATACAGCGGCGCCTGCTTTTCATTGACTTCTCCCTGCCGGGGGAGTATAATAGCCGCAAGGCGGCTCGTATACATAACGCTGCCTGCCCCGGCAGGCCTTGGGCGCTTTCCCGGGCGGCAGGCTTCTTTTTTGAGAAAGGCGGTAAAACAATGCGGCATTTAATCGACCCACTGGATTTCACCCGGCAGGAAACGGACAGGCTGCTGGAACTGGCGGAAAACATCATACAAAGCCCCGGCGCATATGCCCACAGGTGCGGCGGGAAGATACTGGGCGCCCTGTTTTTCGAGCCAAGCACCCGCACGCGCCTAAGCTTTGAATCGGCTATGCTGCGGCTGGGAGGGCAGGTGTTGGGGTTCTCAGACGCGGGCAGCAGTTCTGCCTCCAAGGGCGAAAGCGTGGCGGATACCATCCGCATGGTGTCCGCCTACGCGGACATTGCCGCCATGCGGCACTTTAAGGAGGGCGCGCCCTTTGTGGCCTCCCGATATGCGAAAATCCCTGTGATAAACGCCGGGGACGGGGGCCACCAGCACCCCACCCAGACCCTTACAGACATGTTCGCCATCCGCCGGCGCAGGGGGAAAGTGGACGGGATGACCATCGGCCTGTGCGGGGATTTGAAGTTCGGGCGGACAGTACACTCCCTGATAAAGTCCTTGGTGCGCTATGAAAATGTGCGCTTCATCTTCATCTCCCCGGAGGAGCTGCGGGTGCCCGGCTACATCGTAAAGGAAGTGGTGGAGCCTTCAGGCCACAGGTGGGAGGAAGCCAGGGCCATGGAGGAGGTTATGCCGGAGCTGGACATCCTCTACATGACCCGGGTTCAGCGGGAGCGCTTCTTCAACGAGGAAGATTATGTGCGCCTGAAGGATTCCTATGTGCTCACCCCGGAAAAGCTGCGGGCGGCAAAGCCGGACTTGTCCATCATGCACCCTCTGCCCAGGGTAAACGAGATTGCCCCGGAGGTGGACAACGATTCCCGGGCCGTGTATTTTGAGCAGGCTAAAGGCGGCGTATACGTGCGCATGGCCCTGATTTTAACGCTGCTGGGGCTGGAAAAAGGCATTTTAGACGGGGAGGAGGCATAAAACATGCTGAATATAGACAGCATAGAAAACGGCATCGTCATCGATCACATCACCGCGGGCCGCAGTATGCGGGTGTATGACCTGCTGGAGCTGGACAAGCTGGACACCTGCGTGGCCATCATTAAAAACGCCAAAAGCGAGAAATTCGGCAAGAAGGACATCATCAAAATCGAAGGCGCCACAGATATCGACCTGGACGTGCTGGGCTTTATCGACGACCGCGCCACGGTCTGCATCATCCGGGACGGGAAGCTGGTAGAGAAAAAGCGGCCCCGCCTGCCCCAAAAGCTGGTAAATATTGTAAGCTGCAAAAACCCCCGGTGCATCACCAGCGTGGAGCAGGTAAACCAGGTGTTCTATCTCTGCGACGAAAAAGCCCACCGCTACCGCTGCCGGTATTGCGAGCAGGAATACAAGAAGTGAGGGCATAGCTTATGGAAAAGTGCAAACTGGGTTCCCTGTACCTGTGCGTAAGGGACATGGAAAGGGCCATCGCCTTTTACGAAGCCCTGTTAGGATGTCCTGCCGCCCAGCGGGATGAAATCTACAGCGTGTTCGACATCGGCGGCTTCCGCATGGGGCTGTTCGCCTTTGAGAAAAAGGACGAGCCCCACACCTTTGGCAGCAACTGCCTGCCCAGCTTCAGTTGGGAAACCCTGGAGGCCCTGAAGGGGAAGCTTCTGGGGCAGGAAATATGTTTCCCCCTGACGCGCATCGGCCCCAACTGGGTGGCGGAGATTGTGGACAGCGAGGGCAACCACATTGAAATGACGGCGCCGGCTAAGGAGGGCGGCATATGAAAAAGCAAGGCGCTAGGCGCAGGCCCGGCACAGGGGCAAAAATCTTCCTGGCAGTGGTGACATGCGTAAACCTGATGCTGACCCTGGCCTTGTCCATACTCCGCCGGGTGGAAGTCATCCACGCCATTGAGGGGGATGAGGACGTAAAGCTGCTGCTCACCACCCAGACGGCAAAAAAGAAGGAGAAGTGAGGCGATATCCCCATGGACGGCAAAACCACCATAAAATACCTGCAAAATTTTATCAGGCAGAAAGACTACCACCCTGAGCTTCTCAAAGACTATTTCTTAAAGCTTACCGAGGAGGTGGGAGAGCTTTCCCGGGCCATGCGCAAGGGGCTGAAAGCGCCCAATCCCCAGGAGATAAAAGGGACAGTTGACGAGGAACTGTGGGATGTCATCTATTACGCCATCGCCATAGCAAACCTCTATGACATCGACCTGGAGCAGGTGATAAAAGTGAAGTCCCGGATGAATGAAAGCCGGTACCCCTCTCCGGTGGTGTTTGAGGAAAACAGGTAGTTTCCCTCTTGACTTTGCGCCCGGCATATGGTACAGTATAAAAGCCGCATACTGCGGGCTAAGGGGCGAAGTATGCCCTGGCGAAGAGGCCATAAGGCCCGCCTGACAGCAGCGAGACTATAGTAAAGGCAGGAATAAACATGTTTGCAGTTATTGAAACCGGCGGGAAGCAGTACAAGGTGCAGCCCGGCGACGAGCTTTACATTGAGAAGCTTGCAGCCGCCGAGGGCGAAACCGTCACGTTCCCCGTACAGGCCCTGTTCGGGGAGGGCGAAACCAAGGTGGGCGCTCCTCTGGTGGAGGGCGCTTCCGTTACAGCCAAGGTGCTGAAAACCGGCAAGGCTAAGAAGATCACCGTGTTTACCTATAAGCCCAAGAAGAATTCCAAGCGGAAGATGGGCCATCGCCAGCCCTACACCAAGGTGCAGATTGAGGCAGTCAACGGCTAAATGATCTCCGTGGATTTTTACACCCTGCCCCAGGGCGGCCTGGTGGGCTTCCGTCTGGAAGGCCATGCCGGCATGGGAAGCAAGGGGGAGGACATTGTGTGCGCAGCGGTGTCAAGCGCCGCATATATGGCGGCCAACACCATTACAGATGTCCTTTTTGTCACGCCCCTGTCTCTGCACGCGGAGGAAGGGGAAATGGCCCTGCGCATCGGGGGGCGGGACGAGCCTGCCTGCCGGACAGTGCTTTTAGGGCTGAAGCTGCACCTTTTAGGCCTGGAGGAGCAGTATCCCGAGGCCATATCGGTAAGCTATGCGGAAACACGATCCTGAAATTATCCTGAAAGGAAGGAAACTGTCATGCTGAGAATAGACATCCAGCTTTTTGCCCATAAGAAGGGCATGGGCTCCACTAAAAACGGCCGCGATTCCGAATCCAAGCGCTTGGGCGTCAAGCGCGCCGACGGGCAGTTTGTGCTGGCTGGGAACATCCTGGTCAAGCAGCGGGGCACCAAGATCCATCCCGGAGAGAACGTAGGCCGGGGTTCTGACGACACCCTGTTTGCCAAGGTAGACGGGCGCGTCCGGTTCGAGCGCCTGGGCGCAGACCGCAAGAAGGTCAGCGTATACGCCGAGTAACAGCATAATGAAACGCTTTGCTCCGCAATGCGTTTGCACCCAGGCCGCGTGAACGCCCGCTTCGTTCGCCGCGTCCTGGAACTTTAAACATGCACCATTGCGTGGCCGGGGTACTCCCGGTCACTTTTCTTTAAAGAAGCAAAAACCCAGTCCTGCGGACGCAGACCCACAGAATTCTACAAGGCCGGGCGCGTCACAGTTTTTGAGGATTCTTAAGGGGCTTTTTTCAAAAAGCCCCTTAAGCCGCCGGAGGCCAAAGGAGGCAGGTTATGTTCATCGACAGCGCGAAAATCAAGATAAAGGCCGGGGACGGCGGCGACGGCGCGGTTGCCTTCCACCGGGAAAAATATGTGGCGGCCGGAGGGCCGGACGGCGGCGACGGCGGCCGGGGCGGCAGCGTGGTGTTCCAGGTGGATGAAAACCTCTCCACCCTGGCAGACTTCCGCTATAAACGCAAGTATACAGCCCAGCGGGGGGAAAACGGCAGGGGCGGGCGCTGCGCGGGGAAAGGCGCGCCGGATCTGCTGGTAAAAGTCCCCCGGGGCACCTTAGTAAAGGACGCCGCCACAGGCAGGCTTCTTGCGGACATGTCCGGGGACAGCCCCCAGGTCATTGCCGCCGGAGGCCGGGGAGGGTGGGGCAACACCCACTTTGCCACCCCCACCCGGCAGGCCCCCCGCTTCGCAAAGCCCGGCGCCCCGGGCCAGGAGCTGGAGGTGCTGCTGGAATTAAAGCTTTTGGCAGACGTGGGCCTGGTGGGCTTCCCCAACGTGGGAAAATCCACCCTGGTTTCCGTTGTCAGCGAGGCAAAGCCTAACATCGCCAACTACCATTTCACCACCCTCACCCCTGTGCTGGGGGTGGTGCGCATGGGGGAAGGCCGTTCCTTTGTCATGGCAGACATCCCCGGGCTGATTGAAGGGGCCTGGGAGGGCCAGGGCCTGGGCCACCAGTTCCTGCGGCATGTAGAGCGCTGCCGCCTGCTGGTACACGTGGTGGACGTGTCCGGCAGCGAGGGCCGGGATCCCAAGGAAGATTTCCGGATTATCAACGAAGAGCTGGAAAAATTCAATCCAGGGCTTGCGGGTCGCCCCATGCTGGTGGCAGGGAACAAATGCGACCTGACAGACGATGGAACGGTGGAGGCTTTCCGCGCCTATATAGAGGAGCTGGGCTACGCTTTTTTTCCCATCATGGCCCCCATCCGCCACGGGGTGGACGAACTCTTAAACGCTGTCAATGAGCGGCTCTCCAAGCTCCCCCCCATCCTCCGGTTTGAGCCGGAGCCGGAACCCCTTGCCCCGGAAAGCGCCGGCAGGCGGGAGCCTGTCCAGGTGACAGAGGAAAACGGGGTATATTTTGCAAAAGCCCCCTGGCTGGAAAAGGCCCTCTCCACCATCGACCTGACAGACAGCGAGTCTTTACAGTATATGCAGCGGCTTCTTATCCAGTCCGGCGTAATCGACGCCCTGCGGGAAGCGGGAGTGCAGGAGGGAGACACCGTAGACCTGTACGGCGTGGAATTTGACTTTGTAGAATAAGGGGTGAAAATGTGGAGAATCTGGTAAAGCCTGTCCCCGCAAAGGAGTACAGCCCCCTCACCCTGGCGTTTATGGGGGACTCTGTATATGAGCTGCTGGTGCGCAACTATCTGGTTTCCGAGGGCAACTGCCCTGTGCGGTCTTTAAACAAGCGGAAGGTGGAGCTTGTCCGCTGCCAATCCCAGGCAAAGGCCCTCACCTTCATGTGGCCCGCCCTGTCAGAGGAGGAGAAGGAAATCGCCATGCGGGGGCGAAACGCCCACGTGGGCCACGTGCCCAAAAACGCTTCCATAGGCGACTATCACGCCGCCACCGCCCTGGAGTCCCTTTTCGGCTATCTCTTTTTAACAGACCAGAGCGTGCGCCTGGGCCAGCTTTTTGTCCTGGCAATGGAATCGGGGCGGCAGGAGGGGGACGAGTCCTTTGCGGTGTCCCATCTGCCCCAGTAAGAAGGAAGATCCTGTAAAAAACTGAGGAAAGGAACGATACCGGGCACAAAAGGCGGCTTGCCCATGGCTCTTTGTGCGAATGGTGTATCCCATGGTGGTTGCTGTGAAAACGAAAGCTATCCGAAAATTTCTGATGGACGCCCTGGTTATGACCCTGGGCGCTATGGCCTATGCTGTGTGCGTCAACGCCTTTACAGCCCCCAACAACATTGCCGCCGGGGGCGTGACAGGCATTGCCACCATGCTGCAATATGTGTTCGGCACCCCTATTGGCCTGATGGTGCTGCTGATCAACGTGCCCATTGTGGTGTGGGGCATGGTGGAAATCGGCTATAAGCTGGTGATGAAAACCCTGGCAGCCATTGTCCTGTCCTCGGTGATGATAGACCTGTTCGCCAAGTTCGTCCCTGCCTACCAGGGCGATCCCATCCTGGTGGCCATTTTCGCCGGGGTGTGCGAGGGCGTAGGCCTTTCCCTCACCTTTATCCGGGGGGCCACCACCGGCGGCACAGACATGGCGGCCCGGCTTATCGGCCGCCGCCTGCCCCAGTTTTCCATGGGCAAGCTGATGCTGGTAATAGACGGCCTGGTGGTAGCGGCTTCGGCCTTTGTATATGGCAGCATTGAAAACGCCATGTACGCCTGCATCGTCATCTTCGTGTCCACCAGCCTTATCGACTCCATCCTCTATGGCGCCGACGCGGGCACAGGCAAAATGTTCCTGGTTATGTCCCCTAAGGTGCAGGAAATCGGGGCGCGCATTATGGGGGAAATCGAACGGGGCGTTACGTATCTGGACTCCCAGGGCGGCTATACAAAAGAGCCGGGCCAAACCCTGCTGTGCGTGGTGCGCCGCTTTGAGGTGTTCCAGGTGCAGTCCGTCATCAAAGAGGTGGATAAGCACGCCTTTGTCATTGTGGGGGACGCGGGAGAGATCACCGGCGAAGGCTTCCGGCCCATGCATGGGGACGACAAGCCCTTAAAAGAGCTTCTGCAAAAGGCAAAGGGCGGCGAAAAGGAAAGCTGAGCGCGCAGAGAAAAAGGCCCGGTAAACCAAAGGGCTTACCGGGCCTTTTTGCCAGCCGTGTTTTACTCGCAGTCGTCCTGCCGCTTGTTCTGGCTCTGATTCTGGTTCTGGTTCTGGGTGCGGTTCTGGCTGTTCTGGTTCTGCTGGTTTTTGTTGTTCTGGCCCTGCTTATTCTGGTTCTGATTCTTGTTGCTCATGGATTTTACCCTCTTTCTTTTGTTTGGCTTTTTCGCAAAGGGAAAAGGCCGCTTCATGGGGAGTGCCCAAAGCGAGTATTTTAAAAAATGAAGAAACACAAAAGTTTCGTCCACCTTTTCAAAGGTGGTGGGGTTTTTAGGGGCAAAGCCCCTAAACCGCCGGAGGCATAAAATGCGCGGTTGGACACTCCCGCTTCATGCCTTTTCCTTTTGTTATTGTAAGCGGGAAAGCGGCTGTTATGCACAAAAGCAGAGGGAAATTTTTCCTGCACCAATTTTTTGAAAAAAGGAGGAAGCGCTGTGGTTCTGCCTGAAAAATTTTTGGAGGAGCTGGAAGCCCTCCTGGGAGAGGAGCAAAAGGCCTTCCTGCTGGAAATGGAGAAGGAGCCTCGGCGGGGGGTGCGGCTGAATCCCTTAAAATGCACAGAGGAAACCCTCCGGCGCAGCCTGCCCTTTGCCCTCTCCCCCACCCCTTTTTCCCCCCTTTCCTTTTACGCGGAGAAGGGAGAGCGCTTTGGGGCGCTGCCCGCCCACCACGCGGGCATGTTCTATTCCCAGGAGCCTTCCGCCGCCTCCGCCGTCACCGCCCTTTCCCCCAAACCAGGGGAGCGGGTGCTGGATTTATGCGCCGCGCCAGGGGGAAAGTCCACCCAGATTGCCGCCCTGCTGGTAGGGGAGGGCCTTTTGTGGTCTAACGAGGTGGTGCGGGGCCGGGCAGACGCCCTGCTCTCCAACCTGGAGCGCCTGGGGGTGCGCAACAGCGTGGTGTCCTGCTGCCAGCCCCAGCGGCTGTGCGAAGCCCTCCAGGGATGGTTTCACCGGGTGCTGGTAGACGCCCCCTGCTCTGGGGAAGGCATGTTCCACCGGGATCCCGGGGCCTTGGCGGCCTGGTCGCCAGAGCATGTGCGGGCCTGCGCCCAGCGCCAGGGGCTGATTTTAGATTCCGCCGCCCTGGCGGTGAAGGAAGGCGGGGTGCTGGTATATTCCACCTGCACCTTTTCCCGGGCGGAAAACGAGGAGGTGTGCGCCGGGTTTTTAAAGGCCCACCCGGAATTTATGTGGGATCCGGTTCCCGCCTCCTTCGGCAGGCCTGCCCTGGATTGCCCTGCCCGGCGGGTTTTCCCCATGGACGGGGGAGAAGGGCACTTTGTGGCCCGGTTCCGGCGGACAGGGGAAAACCCCGCAAAAACAGCCCCCTTCACCCAAACCCTGGAGGGCGGGGAAAGACGGCTGGCGGAGGGACTGTATGGGGAATTGTTTACAGGAACCTGCCCCAGCCCCCTTGGCACAGCCGGGGACAGGGTGCTGCTGCTGCCCCAGGGCCTGCCCTCCCTTTCCGGCCTGCAGGTGCTGCGGGCCGGGGTGGAGCTGGCCCGGATAAAAGGCAGGCGGCTGGAGCCTGCCCACGGGGTTTTTGCCAGCAGGAAAATGGAGGAATGCCGCCAGGTGATGGATTTTTCCCCGGCAGACACAGCCCTGCTGGCCTTCCTGCGGGGAGAGGAAATCGGCTGTCCCCATAAGGGTTACACGGCCCTGTGTGTAAACGGGGTGGTGGCAGGCTTTGGCAAGGCTTCCGGCGGGACGCTGAAAAACCATTATCCCAAGGGCCTGCGCCTGCGGAGCTAACGTCACCCCTCCGCTGCAGAATCCGCCACAGGAAGGGGGGGAAGGGCCGTCCAGCCGTTTTCCCCCTGGTACAGGGGATAGCGGGTGATGGCGTATTCCACGTCCCAGCCGTACAGGGATTCCCACTCCTCCCAGGTGAAAAAGCGATCCCAGGAGATGCGGCAGTCCTCATATTCCGGGTTGGCCTCCGCCAGCCGCAGGCCCTCGTCGGTTGCCTCCCGCACAATGACGGAATGCTCATATTCCCCCAGCCGCAGGTGATCCCCCGGCCGCACCCTGGCCCCAAAGGGGAGCAGGTAGTAAGGGGATTCCTTCCCAAAAAGCCGGTCGCTAAGCAGGCAGGCAAAGCCTAAGCACTGGCACAGATGGGTATACTCCGGGAAAAAGGCCAGCAGGCTCCCGTTATACTGGTTGCAGTAGTCCTGCCAATGCAGGCTGTGGACGCATGGCTCCCCGGTTACGGAAAAGGGCGTTTCCACCCCCTCCGGCAGTTCCTGGCCCATGTGGTTCCAGTATGCGTCCTGGGGCAGCTTTTCCTCCAGCAGGGCAAAGCGCTCCTCCAGCATCAGGCTGGTAAGGCTGATTTCCCCAGGTTTGCCGCTCTCCGCGGGATACAAATCCTCCCCATACAGCCAGCCCTGTTCGCAGGCAAACCACAGCGGCCCTCCGCCAGGCTCTACCCGCAAAAAGGTGCCCCCGGCAACAGTTTCATGGCTGAGCGCCTCCCCGTCAGGAGTGGTAAAAACCGGGGTGCGCGCCGGGACATACACCGTCAGGGCGCTTTGGGCAGCCTCTTTTTCCGCCTGAACGCTGGGGCCGGGCTGGTACAGCACCTGGAAAATGCCCCACTCCGCCCCAGGCAGGGAATCCCCCAGGAGATCTGCCTCCGCTTCTGCCGGGGCCTCCCCCCAGGGGAAGGGGATGAAGTCCAGGGGGGGCGGGAAGCCGCAGCCTTCCAAGGCCATAGAGAGGACAGCCAGCAAAACCCCCAGCAAACAGGCTTTCTTTTTCATAGTCAGCTTCCCTCCCGGCACAAAAAATGAAAAATCCTAGGCAATGCCCGGCAATCACAAAGGGTTTACAAAACCGCGTTTTTTTACCGGAATTTACCGGTTTTAACAGTTCGTTCATATTCTTCACAGGCAAAATAATCATTTTCCCTCCTGCGGCCCTGAAAAAATGCAGGCGGGTTTGCCCGAAGAGCCGCACACACTTCCAGTATATTGTGATTATACCTTGGAAATCCCCAAAAGGTCAATAAAAATTTTGCGGAATTTTGTCGCATTTTTCCGCGCCACCCAAAGCAAAGGAGAAGCCTATGGCAGAGAGCAAAGCAAAGAAAAAATTTTACGCGGTAATTGGCGGCAGGGAAGGAACCACTATATACAGTAGTTGGGACGCCTGCAAAGCCCAGGTTATAGGGGTAAAGGGCGTTATCTATAAAGGCTTCCCCACCCTGGAGGAAGCCGAAATTTTCCTGTCCGGCGGCACAGCCGCCCAAACCCTGCCCCAGGAAGGCCTTGCTGTGGCCTATGTAGACGGCAGCTATTATAAAGGCAAATTTTCCTGCGGGGCAGTGCTGTTCTATGAAGGGGAGCAGGTGGAGTTTTCCCGGAAGTTTGACGACAGGGATATGGCTGCCATGCACAATGTGGCAGGGGAAATTATGGGGGCCTTGACCGTGATAGAATACTGCCTGGAAAAGGGGATTCCCGCCCTGGAAATCCACCACGATTACGAGGGGGTGGCAAAGTGGGCGCAAGGCCAGTGGAAAGCCAACAGGCCCGGCACCATAGCCTATGCCGCAGCCTGCCGGAAGGCCCGGGAAAAGCTGAAGCTGGGCTTTGTAAAGGTGAAGGGCCATTCTGGAGATACATATAACGATTTAGCTGACCGTCTGGCAAAACAGGCCCTGGGCATTTAACGGGTATCAGCTTCTTTCCAACATGTGTTCTTTCATTTTATCAGGCATAGGGATTCGGGGCTATACTTTTTTCATAAGGAATCCTTAAAGATTTATCAGGGCGCACCCGGCCCCGCCCTTTCGGGTACAAGCAAAGCCACCAGTTTCCTGGTGGCTTTGTTCTGCTGCCTGTGTTATGGCAAACGCGCTCATTCTCTCTGTTTTCAAACAAGCCTTAGTGGGCCGGGTCTACGAACACAAGGCTGGAATCCCCCTTCCGGGCCTGTTCCAGAACCGCCTGCGCCAGCAGTTGGAATGTCCCATGGGAGGAGGAAGCCCCTGAAATAGCGTCAATGCTTTGCTCCCCTTGGCCCTCCAGAAGCTGGCTGGCGTAATCGCGGGTATACTCGTTGGGGTAAGTGCCGTTGGAGTGCAGCATGGTCTGCATATATGCGTTATCCCAGCTTTTAATAAAGCCGCTGGCATTCTCCGCGTTGTATTCTACGGAAACGATGCTCCCGCCCTTTACCAGGATGGTGATATACTCTTTCCAGCCATGGCTGAATTCAGACATCTGGGCAGTATAATACCCGTCCTGAAGCCCTGCCTGGCTACCGCAGCCTGCCAGCAGGGACACTGCCAGCAGAACGCCCAAAAACACAGCTAAAAACCGTTTCATCTGCCTTGCCTCTCCTTCAAAACAAATTTCCGCACCTGAGATTGGAGCGATTCGGCTTCTTTCGCCAGCAGGCCGCTGGACTGCTCCGTTTCCCCTGCGTTTTGCAGGTTGCGGTCTGCAATGGAGGAGATAGCGGCAATCCGCGTCTCCATAGCGGCGAGGGCGGCTTCCTGCCCCTGTACCGCCGCTGCCAGTTGATCCGAAATGGTGTTGATCTGGGAGGAAACCTCGGAAATGGCCCGGAGGGACTCCGCCGTATCCGCAGTCATCACCACGCCGGTCTGGATAATGGCTTTGGTATTGTCCACCATGCCTGTAGCGCTTTGCGCGGCCTCGGCGCTTTTGGCAGCCAACTGCTTCACCTCATTGGCCACCACGGCAAAGCCCTTCCCGGCAGCGCCTGCCCGGGCCGCCTCCACAGAGGCGTTGAGGGCCAGGATATTGGTCTGGAAGGCAATGTCCTCAATATCCTTTGCAACCTTTGTAATTTGCTGGGCATTGGCGCTGATGTTGTCCATGGCGGCGGAGAGGGCCGCCATCTGTTCGTTGGCGCTCTGGATCCTCTGGGTAATCGCTTCTGTCTGGGAACGGGTCTGCCCGCTGCTTTCCGTCACGTCAGCCAGGCGGTCTTTCACATTGTCCACCTCATGCACCAGGTCTTCTGTGGACTGGTTCTGATCCATAGACGCCTGGTGAAGCTGGGCGGACTGCCCGCTTAACTGCTCCGCCATGTTGGTAAGCCGGTCTGCGGCGTCGCGGAAGCCAAGGAGGGTTTCGTTCATAGACTCTGTAATGGTGTGCAGGCTGCTGCGTATCAGCACAAAGTCACCTTTATAGTCCACCTGGGGCTGGGTGCGCAGGTCGCCGGTTGCAACCTGCGTCAGCACCTGCTGGATATCGGATATGTACCGGTTCATGCTTTCCCGCGTGGCATCCAGGGTCTGGGTCATAACCTCCAGCTCGTCTCCTGTGCGGACAGGAAGCACCTCTGTGTGCAGGTCGCCGCCGGCAAGGGCCACCATGCGGTCTGTCACCTGCTGCACAGGGCGGGAAATGGAACGTGCCAGGCGCAGAATCAGCAGGATGGAAACCACCAGCACGGCCAGGGTTGTCAGGATGGCAAACAGCATGGCCCCGTTAATGAAGTGGTTATAATCCGCCTTGGGGATCCAGATAACCAGGGACCACTGGGTGCCGCGGATGGGAGAAAAGGCCACCAGCATTTTTTCCCCGCCCACAGGGAATTCTGTTGCCCCTGTTTCGCCTGTGGTTACCCGCTCCACCGCGTCGCTGTTGCCATCGCAAAGCTGTGCCAGGGAGCTTTTGTTCAGCGCCAGGGACTGGTCGGGGTGGCCGGTAACAACGCCGTTTTCATCGACCATATAGGCCATGCCGCTTTCTCCTAAATTGATGCTGCTGATAACGTCGTTAAGGGTGTCATATTTATATACGCCCATTACGTAGAGGACAGTTTCGCCTTCCTCCTTCACAGGCATGCCCATGGTAATGCCCAGCCTGCCCTGGTAAAGGGTGGAAGAGCTGGTGGTCAGGTTGTCGGTTTCCTGCAGCAGGGCCAGAAAGCCGCTGTCCAGGCTTTCCGGCGCGCCGTCGATTCCTTGCACCAGCCGCCCGTCCAAATCATACAGGGCGATGGTGTAAAGCTCATAAATTTCAGCGGCTTCTTCCAGCACAGCCATGCGGTTTTCCGCGGTTGCCGCCGCGTCCGGCTGCGGCTCCCCAGTTTCACCTGAGCCAGCAGCGGCTGCCTCGTGCATCCGGGAGTCGCCGGCAATGGTCATCATGCGGTCTGCCAGCATGTGGATGTTAGCCTCCACCGTTTTAGCCGACTGTCGGGCCATTGGCTGAAGGCTGTCCAACAAAATATTGTTGGCAAGCGACTGCATGGAAACGGCCATAATAGCACAGCTAATGACCACCAAAATCAGGATATTAAGCGTGGTGCTCCTCAATATCCTTTTATTCAGGCTCCGTTTTATCCCCCGGCTGGCCAGGGGATCCCTTTGCTTTCCCGTCACGTTCCTGTCGCTCCTTTTCCTGATATTTTTGTCAAAAGACAGAATAAAAGCGGGAATATCCGCGTCAGGGGCGCAGGCATCGTCCCCACAATGCGGGCATTCTCGGCAAAAAACTGCCTGTTCTTGCCTTCGGGGGCTTTGCGCCGCGCCAAGGCCTGAACAGCCGGTTTCAAATATTTAGTATACCATAGATTTTGTATAAAGGGAAGTGCTTTTTTATAGGAATCTCCAGGGTATACCGACAAAGATTTGATTACACTTCATCAAATTATATCATTGAAATCACTGGGCTTTTCTTTGGACGATATAAAAAAGCGGTTGATCTCTTTGGAAACACCGGCTGATATTGCAAATGCTCTTACAGAGCAGGCAGATGATATACGCCAAAAAATAGAACAGCTTCAGGCTTCTTTGTCAGCAATAGAACAGTTAAAAACAGAAGTTTTACAAATGCAGACGGTCAGCTTTAAGAAGTATGCCGATATTATTGTCAATCTGCAAATGAAGAATGAGTTTTATCCTCTTATTAAGCGCTTCGATGATGATACGCTCGATCATATACGCAGTCAATTTGATAAAGAAAGCGGCTTAGATTTTATGGAGAGATTTAACCGTCTAAGTGATGAAATCGTACAGCTTCAAAAAGAAAATGTACCGCCCGAAAGCGAAAAATGCCAACAGGTTGTAAAAGAATATTGGGGCTTGATTATGGAGTTTACAAACGGCGATATGAGTATGCTTCCGAAATTGATGGAAGTCGGTAACATTGATACCGCCACAAACGCATGGGAAGAAAGACAAAAAATTGTCAATGATCATGTCAGCCCAGCTTTGCATGGTACGGAACTCTGCCATATCTATTTCAAGGACAGGCTTCGGCGGCATATCGTGTTCACGGATTAAGTTTTGCAGGAAGTCCTTTGCCTTGTTCACGATACTGCGGAACAGATTGGGAAGCCAGCCCTTGCTTTTGATAGACTGGCTCGCCTTTTCGTGTATCTCTGTCTGTTTGACTTCTAAAATCTTTGCTTCGGAGATACCTGATAATAACGCCATATCCGCTGTCCTGTTCCATTCCTGCCTTGCGGCATTTGTAGATTCCAGCGAAGAATCACCTGCGCAGATGTTACATTATGTGCCTCTGCAATCGCCACAATTACTTCATCTCCAAATAGTTCCACAGTATGTCCCCTGCCGCCGAATGGGAACCAACCCTCCACGACAATCCCCAAATTCTGAATATAAGGAACCACTTCTTTTTCCTGATAGTAGGGATGAATTTCATTCTGAATAACAGCAGGTGTAATTGTGACCTGCGGAAGAAATTCTTCCAGCTCCTTAATATACCAATTCGACAATCCGATAGAACGAATTTTCCCATCTCGGACTGCCTGCTCCAAGACTTTATAGGCTTCCACATCTTCTGTCCCCGGATGGTGCAGCAGCATTAAATCAATATACTCTATATCCAATATTTCAAGAGCTTCATCAATGGCTGCCTCCGTATCGGAAAACTGATTCGGATAAAGTTTTGTGGTTACGAAAATTTCTTCACGTGGCACATTGCTATTCCTTACCGCTTCACCCACACTTTTTTCTGTCCCATAGTAAAGAAGCGGTATCAACCAGCCTCCCTCCATTTTCAAACAAAGCTGTTACAGAAGCCACACACTCGTCATGGGATAATGCGTAAGTACCAAGCCCTGCAACCGGCATATCATATCCGCTGTTTAACCGAACAAGCCTGTTTTTCCAAATCAAAAGTAGCAATCCTTTCCGTTTCAGGCTCATTTTCAGGTTCCTTTTCTTCCTCAGTATTAGTTTCCGTGACTTGCCTAATGCTCTGCGTCTTTGATTCCCCGGAGGTTTCCGGCTGCTTGTCATCCCCATGCACGCTGCCGCAGGCAATCAGGCACAACGCAACCGTCAACGCCGTCAACAACAAAGGTACTTTTTTACTCCATCTCATAATCAAACCTCCCCAATCTGTTTATTTCCGCTCCAAAAGCCCTGCTGCCGCAACATTTCCGAAACCTCCGGATAATGATTATATGGCGGCTGGTAAAAATCAGCGGCAAGCTGCGACCAGTTCCCTACACCAATGTCATTAAGTTAAAGGTATAAAAGAGCAAAATAAGAAAAAAGCATAAAAAAGGCTTGACAAATGGGAAAA
>NZ_QWEO01000097.1 GCF_009936035.1 Neglectibacter sp. X58
AAAGGATAATCTCGAATTATCTCACTTGCTTGGTTTATTTTAGTTTGAAGACTTTTGTAATTATGCCCTCCCTATTACCGATACGCACTAGATAAATCACTATTTCAGGAGGAAAGTATGTGGAGTACAAAAATATTGAGTATAGCTCAATTATACAAACAGTTTCTGCTGCCATAGCAATTTTCACAGCAATTGGCAGTATAATCTGGAATATTATCAAAAGATTAACAAGGCGCAAGTTAAATATAACTAGTTATTATGTTTCTCAAAGTGTTTTTTCAGATAGAAATCAGAGTCTTAACAACATGATAACGATGATACAAACGGAAACAAAAGTAATAAATGTTTATGGTAAGCGTGGCATTGGAAAAAGTGCATTCCTCCGCTTTTTTTGCGATTGCATAAATTGTAATCTCAGCCGTGAAAATAGTAATCGTAAGGAATATACTAACTCGATCAAGAAACTTCGAGCGAAAGCTCTTTACTTTCAGCTTTCCGGAGATGGATCCCGTAGCATCAATGATCAGATTATTTCGCAAGTATCCGGTTTGGGCTTAACATTGATAGAAATTGCAGAAAATCTCGTACAGTTGATCTGGCGAAAAAAGATTTTCATTGTTCTAGATAATATAAACAATGCAGGATTGGGTAAAGAAATTGAATCAGTAATTGATACCTTTTTGGCATATTCGGACAGATATCGCATCATTGTGGGGTCAATAGAGAAACAAGCATTTTTAAACATAATGAATGAAAGGCAGCTTGGATATATAGAACTTCCTACATTTGACCAAAAGGACATTTTTGATTTTGCAAAGAGAAACTCTAAAAAGTTGCAACCGGAAACTCTCGCCCAAATCATTGACTTTTCGGATGGATTGCCAATTTTTGTAAATCTTTTGCTAAATAGCGGCTCATCAGTTTTATCTACAATTACTTATGATAAAAATCGGATGGATACTTATTTAGGCAGAATAATTGATGAATTAGACGAGCCATTATGCATATTGGCGCAGTATATAGGCTTTCTCAGTATAACAAGCCCCACTCTATCTGTAGAAATATTTGAAGAGTTTAACATCGCCTTGCCTTCCATGTGTTTTGAAAGACTTGAAAACTTTTCTCTTATTGAATTTAACAGAAAGACTAAGACCATCTATATGCATGAATTATTCAGAGATTATATATGCTCCAGGTTTTCCCGCTCAACAGAGATAATCAAGAAGATCTACAAACATTATTATCATACTGGGATGCAATATGAGCAGATATATTATTTGATAATGCTAAAAAGCGACGATAATAGCGGAACTATTGTGCGGGGAATTCAGAAAGCTATCTCAGAAGAGAATTTCTCCTTTCTTTTAATGGTAGGTGAACACTACAAGCGCTTATATAACTGGGATACAGTATCTGGGCATATTTCTGAAAGGACATTTCTGGCTGTTGTTTTAGGATATGTAGAAGGATTAATAGGGGTTGGAAATTATCTTGCTGCTCGGGAAGTAGTTGATAGATGCAAGATAGCTGCACGCTCGCCGGAGACAGACCTACAATTTCGTTTTTCATTGTTGACAGCAAAATTATATCATTTACAAAATAACTATGATGAGTCAGTTTCTCTGTATTTGATTCTACTCTCTGGTATTTATAGGAATAAGGAGTTTGAAAAATATGAGGCTAGATGTCTTTGGGGAATAGCCCACGCATATCGCCACCAAGGCCGAGATTTCAATGCTGCGATTGAATTTTATGACAAATCAATTTCTAGTGCAAAGAAACTCGGAAGAAAGAGTGAAATTCTTAGAGGGATGAGAGAAAAACTTACTGTTCTCTTATGTCAACAACAGATGAAATCTGCCAAAAAGCTTTACAGGAAAATATCATTCTACATGACCTTCCTCCCAGAAGACGGTTATAAAGAAACGAAGGCTTCATATAAAAAAATAAGAGCTCAATATATATCAGTTTCAAAAAAAAACAACTTGGATTTAGAAAGCAGTCTCCTGTTAAATGTGCTTCATGATTACAAATTGCAGAGAAAGCGCCTTCAATATAATGTATATTTTCAATTAGGGGAATACTATAGACATTTAGAAAAATATGCAAGTGCAAAAGAAAATTATGAAAGAGCACACAGCTTCTCAAAAAAGAACCAAGACTTTAATTTAGAAACCATGTCGCTGATTGCGTTGAGTATTTGTAATATATGTACAAACTCTTCTAATATATCGGATACGGAAAACGAGATTGTGAAATGCATAGACACATGTGAACAACACAATTTAAATATGAACAAACTATTATCTGAAATGCTATTGGCATATCTACAAAAAAAACGCGTCGACAAATCTGTATTAAATGGATTTATGCAGCTCCGTTATACTAGTGCTATCAATGCTTGCCGCAAAATGGACTATAAGAGTTTGTTAAATCTCTATCTGTTTATGATGTAGCGCGGATGTTAGTTTGCTTAGTGTGGAATTTGAAAATGTATAGTGAATCTCTTTAGGAGAAAGACCTTCTTTCATGGTGGCAATCTTCTCCTTGTTGGGGTTTCTATCTCTGAGCAAGGCCATAATTTCACATATAATACTTAAATCCTCCTCGTTCCAACCATATCGAGCAATCTCCTGGGTTCCCAAACGGATTCCACTCCCCTTAAAAAGAGATTTCTCCTTTTTATTTAATGTTACTCCAAATCTAATTGCGTTTTGATTTATTCTCAACATTTCTTCATAGTTACAAAAAATAAATAATTGATGGGTTTCGCTGAAATGATTTGATATTTCTCCCATTTGAAACCCCTTTTGTGCAAGTGTGTTTCCTAATTGATTTGATGTTTTAATAATAGCTTCGGTATATTCTTTTCCATAGTATTCGAATTCAATTAAAGCAAAAAGTAAACTAATCACTTGATGCATTTGTGTATGCCGCAGAAAAATGGGATTAATTTTCTGTTCAATTCTTAAATGGATTTCTTCATCATTTGTTAGTATCAATCCTGAGGCAGGGCCCGGGAGAGTTTTATGTGTACCTCCAAAAATGACAGCATTTTTTAACTTTATTGGAGAAGGAATTAGCCCAGCCGCTATTAGGCCCATAAGTTGACTTATATCATATAGTAAAGTGCAATTGCTTAAATCAAAACATTCCACAGAAGGAGGATGAATAATATCAGAAGGAGCTAAAAGGATATAGTTGATTTTTTCGCGCTTAATTAAGTTATTAGCTTTATCGTAATTAATATCCCACTTGGAATAATCATATGGTAATTCATAAACTTGAAGCCCTAATCTTTCGCATACGGGTTGTATTGATGAATGACCACCCCATGTTGGCGGAAGAATAGCAATCTTCTCATTAAGTGACGTTAATGACATCAACAATGTTGTCAAACAATTCATACCTGAAAGAGTACGTGCATCTGCATAATGTGCTCCAAATAGGACTTGGCATTCTTCATGTATCATAGAATAGAAAGGTAAAAGTGTATTGCTACCAATAAAATTGTCTTCTAATCTGTACTCATATGAACTTCCCATTATATATCTTTCCTGAAAGTCTCCACTTAACGGGATTTTCGAAAAAGGCGAAATCGGATTTTCAGCAGCACACAATGGAATTGACTGACTATAGTAATGAGTGCATTCAGCAAGCATAGAATTTAGTTTTTCAAGTTTCGAATTATTTGCCATTTTGTCAATCCTCATAGAATATCTGATACTTCTTCTTTCCATCCACAAAAGCAATAACAACTTTTGGTATTTCAGACTTCAAATCTACTATAAGTATATCCGCATTTTTGCCTGGCGCAATTGAACCGTATAGATGATCAAGGTGAACTGCTTTTGCAGGGTAATATGTTGCAAAGCTTACTGCTTCAGGTAAAGTCACTTGCGTGATACGTGGAAGTAAAAATATAGAAGGAAGAAAAGATGGGCTGTAATAGTCTGAACATATTATGTTAGCACATCCACTTTCAACCAATTCTAGTGCAGATGCATTCTTATTGTGAGAACCTCCTCTTAATATATTGGGTGCCCCCACCAAATTAAAAAAATTATTCTCTGCTGCTTTGGCAGCGATGTATGCTGTAAGCGGGAACTCACTTATCTGTATATTGTGTCTTTTCATAAACTCGAGTTGCTTATCTGTTTCCACGTCGTGGAAAGCAATTGGAATACTCATTGTGTTAGCGCATTCCAATAACCTGTTAATTTGTTCTGATGATAAGGTTGGTTTCTTCTGACACTCTTTGATAATCGCATTCATCTGGTACTCAGGAATCTCTCCATACTGCTTACGTATTTCAACTTTAAATGTTTCTAAATTGGAATATTGCCCTTGGCCTGGGGTATGATCCATGATTGATAACTCATGGATTTTTTTAGAATTGATTCTATCAATGATAAGTTCAAGTGCCTCAATTGTATTCAATTCTAATCTGGCGTGAAAGCGATGATGAATCAGTAAGTGTGCATCTTCCTGATTTATAGCATCTCCTATTCGAACCATTTCTGGCACGGTTAAAGTTCTAGTGCGATTGCAAATAGTAGAATTTGCTATTGATATGGAATGATAAATTGTTGTTATGCCCTGACTAATCAATTGTCTGTCAGCCTCATATAACGCTATTTTATTATCAAAAATAAGACCTTTCCGTGGAACAATAACTGTTTCAATCATATCAGAATGAATATCTATTAACCCTGGAATGATGTATTTGTCAGAACAGTCAATAATTTCGAAGGTGTCTTTTTCACGGGAAATGCTAGCTAATGGAACAATATCCTCAATTTTTTTCTCGTTTATAATAATTGCGTGGTTTTGAATAACCTCTTTTTGTAAAACAATAAGTCCATTTACTAACGCAGTTCTTCCTCTACACATATAACTCATCCTCATTACAGTAAAATTTGGCTATAGCTTAATAGAAGCAACCGATAATTCGAGATTATCCTTT
>NZ_QWEO01000098.1 GCF_009936035.1 Neglectibacter sp. X58
AAATGGTGCGTCACTTGAAGCTGTTTTGAAATTGGTAGGGTAGTTTTGTGCAAATTTCTATATTTGCTCATTTATAGTTAAATATCCTAAAAATGAAGCAATTTGGCCTGTTTTAAGACAAATTCTGTAGATGCTGGGACATTTCTGCAACATATTAAATGTATATTGTAGAGCAAGAGAGAAAAGGGGTGATTTTTTGAGTAAAATACTTTTAGTGGATGACGATGATACCTATACATGGTGTATGGCAAAATTTTTGAAATTGAGAGGTTATGGGGTAGATATAGCTGCTACGGTAGCCGATGCCAAACAAATCCTCAAAAGAGAAGTGCCACTTTTTATTAGTTCTGATCTTGACCTGCCGGATGGTTCTGGTCTGGAACTATTAGATATGGTATGTGCTACCAGTACAGATATTCCGTTTCTGGTGGTGTCTTGCCATGAAAAAGAGGAATATGAAAAAGCGCACTGCGGCGTGGTGCAAGCCTCTGTTTGGATAAAATAAAAACATCCCTTGTGCAAGACAAACTAATCGAATATGCTTACCGACAGTCATCCGGGGAGCAGGCTCCGACTTTTCACAAGCTGTTACTCGTCCATGCAGATGACGCTAAAGCCAAAATTTTACGGGCTGGATTGCTTGAGAAGGGATTTCATGTGATAGTGGTAGAAACGCTGACTGATGCAAAAAGTAGGTTGCTAGAAGATATGGAAATAGAATTGATATTGCTCACATGGTTATTGACCGCTTTACGTGAGTAGTACGAATACTCTTCATTCCAGACCAAATCCATAAGCATGTCATACGTAAACACCCGCTTTGGATTCATAATGAGCAGGGCTAAAATATCAAATTCCTTGACTGTCAAACCGATTTCTTGTCCACGGACTGTGACAAGACGTTGCTCCAGGCAAAAATGTAAATCCTCCACCTGCAATTCCGTCAATGACTGTTCCGAAATATTTTGCCGGTTCTCTACTTCAAGGGAGGTGTATGTATTATTAGCTGAAAAAATCTTGCCGCTTTCTGCTTCAAGTAAAACTTTTGCTAACTCTTTTCTCTGTTCTGTTGCAAGCAATATGAGCAGCTTTTCACCCATCTGTCTGCCGGATTCTGCTATATCAAGTACGACTAATCTTCCATGCAAACACGTCACCTCCTGTATTAAATTCCATTGCTAGTCGATAAAAAACAAGATACGCCGTATCAGTTCCGGGATATTTATCGGAGAAACAAAATAATCATTGACCCCCTCATACCGATATTGATATTCTGTCATAAGGTCATTGTTTTCCGTCAATACAAAAAACGGCAATAGCTTCAGCGGTGGATTTTTTACTTTAAATTTATCGGAAACATCACGTATCGTATGTAAGAATTCAAGCCCAGTACCATCCGGCAAAGAAAGATCACACAAGGCCAACTGTGTGATCGTGAAGGATGATTGTGTTATTTTAGAACTAAACTCAGAAAGCCCTGAAAACACGGGACTTTGTGATGTTAGTTCTGTTTTTTGACCCAAAACAGAGGATAACAAAAGCGCAGGGCGGCGCAAGGAGGGTAGGACGCCCACTGGTACAATAAAACAAGGCTTCATAGAGCGGGTATCGCTGTCGGAGAAATCCGGCGGTCGGTATCCGCTTTTTTTTTTGTGTCCACAGACTGGTACATAGGCGTGTATCCTGCCCCATCGAGGGGGCTGGGTACACGCCTTTTTTCTTTTTCCCATAAACCCACATTGAGAAAGCGAGGTGAACACAAATGCCAAGAGCAAAGAAAAAAGAGACTGAGGCACCGGCTGGGGCCGTAACGGAGACCGTCCAGCGGATGCCCCTCTCCGAACTGCACCCCTTTGAGGGGCATCCCTTCAAAGTGCTGGACGATGAATCCATGACGGAGACGGTGGAGAGCATCCGGCAGATGGGTGTAGCCAATCCCCTCATCGTGCGCCCGGGCCCGGACGGCGGGTATGAGATCATCTCCGGCCACCGCCGCCACCATGCTGCAGAGCTTGCGGGGCTGGACATCATCCCTGTCATTGTCCGAGAACTGGACGATGATGCCGCCGTTATCATGATGGTAGACTCCAACCTCCAGCGGGAGAACATCCTGCCCAGCGAGAGGGCCAAAGCCTACAAAATGAAAATGGACGCCCTCCGGCATCAGGGACAGCGCACAGACCTAACTTCGCCGCAAGTTGCGGCGAAGTTCCGCGCCGATGATGAAGTGGGAAAAGGTGCGGGCGTGAGCGGCGATACCGTCCGGAGGTTCGTCCGCCTGACGAACCTGATCCCCGAAGTGCTGGATATGGTGGATGAGAAGAAGATCGCCTTCAATCCCGCCGTGGAGCTGTCCTACCTGAAGCCGGAGGAACAGCGGAACTTTCTGGAGGCTATGGACTATGCCCAGGCCGCCCCGTCCCTGTCCCAGGCGCAGCGCATGAAGAAAAAGAGCCAGGAGAGCGGCTGCACCCTGGACGATATGTGCAGCATCATGGACGAGGTGAAGAAGGACGACCTGGGGCAGATCGCTTTCAGGACCAGCGACCTCCAGAAGTTCTTCCCCAAGTCCTACACGCCCAGGCAGATGAGCGATACCATCCTCCGCCTGCTGGAGCAGTGGCAGAGGCGGCGGCAGCGGGACCAGCAGCGGTGACACGCCCCCTTTTGCGGGGCGCATTTTTTATGAAAAAAAGGAGTTTTACGCTTATGAACAGTATCCACTTTCACTTGCCTGTTACGAGCTGATCCAGCTCATCATTGAGCATAACAACCTCTCGAACTTCGAGACATGGATCATCTTCAAGTGGATTTTCAAGACCTTTGTGGCCGTCACGCTCATCTCCAACTGCTTCAATATCGTGATGGCGGTCTTTGATGTCTGCCAGAATGTGATCTCCCGGAGCGGCGGCATCATCGGCGCTTCCACGGCGGTCAGCGACTCGGCCATCGCCGCGATGGAGGGGACGCTCTCGACCTACGGCGTGGGTACGCTCCTGGGCATCTACCTGATGAGCTTCGTCATCCAGCTCACCCTCTGGATACTCTCCATCGTGATCTTCGTCATCGTCTACGGGCGCATGATCGAGATATACCTGATGACGAGCCTCGCGCCCATCCCGCTGTCCACCTTCGGCAACCGGGAGCAGAGCCAGACCGGGCAGAACTACCTCCGGTCCCTATTCGCCCTGGGCTTCCAGGGCTTCCTCATCATCATCTGTGTCGGCATCTACGCTGTGCTGATACAGTCCATCTCGTTCACTTCGGATATAGTCGGCTCCCTCTGGGGCGTGGTAGGGTACACCGTCCTTCTGGTGTTCACCCTGTTCAAGACCGGGGGCCTTGCCCGGAGCGTACTGAACGCCCACTGACCGGGAAAGGAGGTCATCATGGCAGCGTATATTTCCATCCCCCGCGACCTCACGCGGGTAAAGTCCAAGGTGTTCTTTGGGCTGACGAAACGGCAGCTCGTCTGCTTCGGGGCGGCGGCGCTCATCGGCGTTCCGGCGTTCTTCCTGATGAAGCGTTCCGGCAACACCAGCCTCGCCGTCATGGGGATGATCGTCCTCATGCTCCCGCTGTTCTTCCTCGCCATGTACGAGAAGGACGGGCAGCCGCTGGAGACGGTGGCGAGGCACTTCATCCAGGCGAAGTTCATCCGCCCCAAGGTCCGCCCCTATGCGACCAACAACTATTACTCTGCCCTCATGCGGCAGGACCAAGTGGAAAAGGAGGTACAGGCCATTGTTCAAAACGCAGAAAAGCGGGCGCGGGAAAGCGGAGCCCATCGCTCTCCCCGCAAGCCTGACAAAGGCGGAGAAAAAGCAGATCAGGGCCATCATCGAGAAGGCCCGCAGGGATGACGGCACTCCCCGCACCGCCCAGCAGTCCATCCCGTTCCAGCGGATGTTCCCGGACGGCATCTGCCGTGTCACCGACAACTACTACACCAAGACGGTGCAGTTCAACGACATCAATTACCAGCTCGCCCAGCAGGAGGACAAGACGGCCATCTTCGAGGAGTGGTGCAGCTTCCTCAACTTCTTCGACAGCTCTATCCACTTCGAGCTGTCCTTCATGAACATGGCGACCGACGCGGAGAGCTTCGAGAAGTCCGTCCGCATCCCGCCCGCCGGGGACGTCTTTGACAGCGTTCGGGCGGAGTACAGCCAGATGCTGAAAAGCCAGCTCGCCAGGGGCAACAACGGCCTCACCAAGGCCAAGTACCTGACCTTCGGCATCGAGGCGGCCTCCATGCGGCAGGCGAAGCCCCGGCTGGACCATGTGGAGACGGACCTGCTCAACAACTTCAAGCGCATCGGCGTGACCGCCGCTGTGCTGAACGGGAAGGAGCGCCTGCGCCTGATGCACTCCATGTTCCACATGGGCGACCGCGACCCGTTCGCCTTTGAGTGGAAATGGCTGGTGGAGTCCGGGCTGTCCGTGAAGGACTTCATCGCCCCCGCCGCCTTTGCTTTCAACGGCCGGCGCACCTTCCAGATGGGGGATGTGTACGGGGCAAGACAGCTTCCGCTTTTTTCTGCGCCAAGCAGCCCCCGCGCCTATTGGCTAGGCAGGCCGCTCCTGACAGCACCCCCAGATATGGAACACAGCCTTCCCATAAAAGCTGTGAAAAGCCGCCTTTTGTGCCTGCCACCGTTCTTTTCCGTTTTTCACGCAAGCCCGGGAGAAAAAAGCAGAAAAAATTCTTTAAGGACTTGACGGCACGGGAAAAGTCTGGTATAATAGCTCTTGCAGTCGGGGGTATAGCTCAGCTGGTTAGAGCGCCTGCTTCACACGTAGGAGGTCACTGGTTCGAGTCCAGTTATCCCCACCAAAAGAGAGCCAGGCGAACCCCGAGCTAACCATCACGATGGTTGGCGGGGTATTTGTCCTGGCTTGTCCATT
>NZ_QWEO01000099.1 GCF_009936035.1 Neglectibacter sp. X58
TATTTGAACAGTTAGGCGGCACATACCACGAAGAAAATGGGTATCTTATACCCGATTTGAGATTACCCACCGAAGAAGAACAGCCGATAGGCATATGGGGACAGAGACACTTAGAATATCTGAAGCATTACCGCAAGGTTACATACACCAATCTTCTCACAAGCGGCAGGCTCAATTCCTATCTTGCCGACATTGACAGGCAGGCGCAGGAACGCTTTGAACGGCTTATAGAGGGCATGAAACGGGCACAGGGCATAACGGAACGGCTAAAGGAAGAAAACGCCTTAGAATGGACAGGGCGGCTAGGTAACATAAGGGCGTGTGCGAGGGAGATTGTGAACGAGGAAATCATATACGCATAAAGAGTTAAAATCAGAGGGTAGGGATGAAATTTCTTACCCTCTTGTTTTTGGTTTGCCCAAATTGTGAAAGCATTGATAATACCAACGGAACAGCATATTTTGCTTTTCGGAGGGTAAAAACTTCTGTTATTTCTCATAAACGATTTAAACTTCTATGAAATAGAATATTGACAGAGTTTAAAAAAATGCATATAATGACTGTATAAGCGAAATTAGTCAAATGGGAGGCGTTAAAGTGCCGAAGAGCTATTCAGAGCAGGAACGGGAATATATCAGAAAGCGGCTGAAAGAAGAAGCGGCAAAATGCCTTGCGAGGTATGGCGTCCGCCGCACGACAGTCGATGAAATCGTGAAACGGGTTAATATTCCAAAAGGAACTTTCTATCTCTTTTATAAATCAAAAGAATTACTTTTGTTTGAAGTTATTCAAGAACAGCAGGAAACTGTCAACCGCAAGCTGTATCAGACCATTTCTGGCATTGCGAATACAGAGTTGTCAGCGGAAAAGCTGACCGATGTGATATTTGAGTTCTATAAAATGACAGAGGAAATGCTGATTTTGAAATTGATTGATGTTAATGAAGTGGAATTGCTTGTGCGTAAGCTGCCACGGGAAATTGTGGAGGAGCATTTTCGGGACGATACAGATACGATTGAAAAAATGCTTGCCCTATTTCCTGTGAAAAAAGAAGTAGACGTAAAGGTTCTCAGTGCCGCATTCCACGCAATTTATTTTGCAACGCTGCATAAAGCAGAGATTGGCGAACAGTATGATAAGGCTCTGTATTCCTTGATTTATGGTATGGTAACACAAATTATTTAAAAAGTCTGGTAATCAGCCAGACTTAAAACAGCTTTTTAATTGACTATATAGATTGAATAAGTCAAACAGTATGGAGGTAGACATGATTATAGTAGAAAATCTTTCGTTTAGTTACACGAAAAGCCCATTTATTTCTGGTATGAGTTTTTCTGTTCCAGAGGGTGAAATTTTTGGATTTTTAGGACCATCTGGGGCAGGCAAAAGCACATTGCAGAAAATCTTGATTGGAATGTTGAGAACATATCAAGGCTCCTGTCTGGTAAATGGCATTGAGTGTAAAAATCGTACAAAGAATTTTTATGAGAATATAGGGGTTGATTTTGAATTTTCAACAATGTATGAAAAGCTGACGGCAAGAGAGAACTTGCAGTTTTTCTCATCATTATACGAAAAAAAGCCACGCCCGATAGATGAACTTTTGGAAACGGTAGGTTTGGAGCAGGATGCAGATAAACGTGTAGCCGATTATTCAAAGGGCATGAAATCCCGCTTAAACTTTATAAAAGCATTGCTGCATGACCCTGTCCTGCTCTGCCTTGACGAACCGACCAGCGGGCTTGACCCCGCAAACAGCCGTATGATGAAAAATATGATTTTAGAGGAAAAGGCAAAAGGGAAAACCATTCTTTTGACGACGCATAGTATGCAGGACGCAGCCGAACTTTGTGACAAGGTGGCATTTATCGTAAACGGCAAAATATGCGCTCTTGACAGCCCACACAATCTGATTATGTCAAAAGGAGCGGCAACCGTAACTTATACATGGGTTGAGGATGGGGAGCATAGAGCAAGCTGCCCTTTGGAACAAATATCTTCTGATGAGCGGCTGAAAAATCTGATAGCCAAAAACCGTCTGCAATCCATTCACAGCAGTGAGCCAACCTTAAATTTCTGGTTATCCGCCGGGTGAAACATCCGGTGCAGGATTGCCAGACGCTCATAGCCGTCTAACGAGTGGGCGCGGACGCCCAGCACCTTGAAATTCGCCAGCACATCCGCTTCAATGCGTTCCAGGCGGGGCTTTGCTTCTTTCAGGCTGTCCGCTTCAATGCCAAAGGTGATGTACTTGGTCTTTGTCAGGCCGTTGTTCCCCCTGGCAAGCTGGCCTTTGAGCATCCCCGAATATTCCCGCCGGATGCCGTTGAAATCGTCGGCCTGCTCCGGGATATGGATGGACTTCTGGTATTCCTCCATATCGGCCCGCTGGTTGAGGAAAGAAAGCTGGACTTTGATGGAGCTGTCAAAATAGTTGAGGAAATCGCAGTAGTTCTCAAAAATCAGGTTCTTGTCCTCGTTCTGTGCAAGCTGGTAGTTCACATCGTAAAACTGGATTTGCCTGGTGAAATAGCGGTCGCCAATGATGCAGATACCGTCCCGGCACATTTCCTGGTAGGGGATGGTCTGCTGGGCGGTCTTGGGGAGCCTGCCGTCCCGCTTTGCCTTGCTGACCG
>NZ_QWEO01000100.1 GCF_009936035.1 Neglectibacter sp. X58
GAGCGGCAACCGTAACTTATACATGGGTTGAGGATGGGGAGCATAGAGCAAGCTGCCCTTTGGAACAAATATCTTCTGATGAGCGGCTGAAAAATCTGATAGCCAAAAACCGTCTGCAATCCATTCACAGCAGTGAGCCAACCTTAAATGATATTTTTATGGATGTTACGGGGAGGACGCTGTTATGAGATTGAAAAAGCTGTTTTTATTGGATATGCGCTTTCAAGCCAAATATGGTTTTTATTTTTTATATGCAGTGTTGACGGTAATCTATATAGCAGTGCTTTTTGCGCTTCCCGAAAATTGGAAAGAAAAAGCTGCCGTAATTTTAATCTTTTCTGACCCCGCATCAATGGGGCTGTTCTTCATGGAAGCGATTGTCCTTTTGGAAAAGAGCCAGCATACAACCTGTGCATTGGCAGTTTCTCCTGTTCATGCGACGGAGTATGTGATTGCTAAAGTCAGTTCATTGTCAGCCATCTCACTTGTTGTAGCAGCTATTTTAGCATTAGCCGCAGATGCGGATAATTTACACATTGTGCTTTTTGGCACGTTTATATCCAGTGTGATATTTACATTATTTGGAATAATTGTTGCAACAAAAATTACAAGCCTTAATCAGTTTATATTGTGGACTGTGCCAATCGAAGCCGTTTGCTTTGTTCCTGCAATTTTGCATTTATTTAAGATTACTCCTGCATGGTGCGGGTATTATCCTGTCAATGTTTGTGTGGATATGGTTTCAGGGCATTCTTCGTCCGCAATAGGTTTTTTGGGCGTGGTGGAAACGATGGTAATTCTATTTGTGCTTTCAAGATTTTATGTCTTGAAAATGTGGGATAGCATGGGAGGTGTAAGGCTATGAAAGCAATTAGATTGAGCTTTTTCCAAATGGCAGCAGCTATGCGGCGGGACATGATGTTGTTTGTATCTTGTTTTTCGCCAATCCTTGCAGGCTTTTTCTTTCGGTTTGCCATACCTTTAATAGAATCTGCTTTGACAGATAGCTTTCATATAGCGGCAATTATTTCTCCCTATTACAAGTTGGTTGACATCCTGTTTGCAATGCTGTCATCCACTATGTTCTGCTTTGTTTCAGCAATGATTTCTTTAGAGGAAAGGGATGAAAAGACAGCCGTCTATTTATTCATTACGCCTTTAAGAAAAACAGGTTACATAGTTGCACGGTTTGGCGTGCCTTCTGCTATTGCATTTCTTGCGACTATTATTCTGTTGCCTGTTTTTAAACTGACGCCTCTTTCTCCGCTTACCATTTTATTGCTTGCGACGGGAGGAACCTTGCAGGGCATGATTGTTGCATTGCTTGTACTGACGGTTTCATCAAACAAGCTAGAGGGTATGGCAGTAACGAAGTTATCTACGCTGACTATTTTTGGCGCTGTTATCCCGTTTTTCATTACATCAGATATACAGTATGTAATATCTCCGCTACCCTCTTTTTGGATTGGAAAAGCGATTTTAGAAAATATGCCGCTTTATATGCTGCCCGCATTTGTTTTATCTGCTATGTGGATTTGCTTTTTGTTTAAACGCTATTTGCGTAAAATCTAGGAAGAAATAAGAGAATAAGCATCTGCTTTATGAAAGAAAAGGATTTGACATTATGAAAACAGAATGGTTGCTTTGCCCAATCTGCGGAAATAAAACGAGGTTGCAAATACGGGTGGACACAGAATTAAAAAATTTTCCTCTTTTTTGCCCTAAATGTAAACAGGAAAATTTCGTTGATGTAAAAAAATTACATATAAAAGTTATCAAGAAACGATTTGAATAAAGTGAAGAGCCAGACGCATAAGACGCAGAGCCGATGAACAAGTGAGTACGTTATCTCGCAGTTTGTTGGCTCTTTTTTAGTAGGATATAAGTTTGTAAAGCAAACGCCCACCATAATAAAAAAACGGTGTTTTGGTGGGCGGTATTGCTATGCCCGAAAAGACTTAACAGACACTCTCCAGACCTGTTTTAAGTTTGGAGATTTTTTATGTCTTTTTTTCGGATAGTAATCTGTCTGTTCATACAATGCAGAGTTCCAGAATCTTTTCCCAGATCCCCTTGTCACGCCACCGGCAGAAACGGCGGTGTACATTCTTCCAGTTCCCATACG
>NZ_QWEO01000101.1 GCF_009936035.1 Neglectibacter sp. X58
TTCCCATTTGTCAAGCCTTTTTTATGCTTTTTTCTTATTTTGCTCTTTTATACCTTTAACTTAATGACATTGCACAAAGGGGGAGTCAAATTTGACTCCCCCTTGCTATTCCCTGCCGCTTTCCTCCTGCGCTATCCTGTCCAGCTCCAACAGGTCCTCAATATGGCACCCCAGCACCTGTGCCACCTTGTATAGCTGGTAGACGTTCGGGCTGGTGCGCGTTCTCTTGGCCCAGCCCTCTATGGTGCGGATCGGCACCCCGCTCTGCCTTGCCAGCTCCCGCCGGGTGATACCCTTTTCAATGCACAATTTGTCCATTGGAGTCATGTCCTCTTTGTATGTCATACGCCTCATTATGAGAGCCCCCTTATTAGTACTTTCCTCCCAATGGGTGGAAGCGCATCTTTCACGCTTATCCATTTGTTCACTGAATCCGTACCTCCTCAAAATGATATTTCGTCACCGCCATAGCGAACTCATCTATCTCACTGGCCCACAGGCAGCTGCCGGGGCCGTTGAGCCGCTCCCAGATCAGCGGGAAGCCACCGATGCCGTCAAAGAGGCTGGCCATCGTGGCAGGGCGCTCGTAGCAGGCGCACAGGCGTTTCAGCACCCAGGCCCAGGGCGGTATGGCTATGGAGTTGCCAAGGGCTGTGTACCGGGCGCTGGCGGTGCATTCCTTGTGGTGTTTGCCCTTGCTGTCCACCCAGGGGCCGATATTCGTCCAGCCATCCGGGAAGCCCTGGAGCCTTTCACATTCCAGCTCCGTCAGGCGGCGCACAATGCGGGCCCGCCGTACCACGTTGTTTAGGTTGAGGCTCTGGCCGCCGGTACTCTTTGCCTGCAGGGTACCGTTCACCTCGGCCCTCTCTCTGCCGTTGCGGCAGTCCACGGCGGCCACGATGGGCTGTTCATGGTTGCAGTTGAGGGTTGGGCTGGCGTCCACTGTGATTTCCGCATTGGCCTGCCCTGTGGCCATCACCAGCGGGGTGTTGTTCCCGCCAGTGCCAAACTGCCGGACTACCGTGGGAGCCACGTCCAGCGGCCCCGTCAGGCGGCTGTCCTGGCCGTGGTTCTCATATACGGCGCACTCCTGCTCTGCAGTGAGGGTAGGGGCCTGTTCCGGCTGATAGCCGATGCTCCCGGCCTTTGCCCCTGCAAAGGGCTTGAATCCAGCACATACTACCGGCTGGTGGCCGTGAGCCTCCGCCCGGAGGGTACCGGCTTTGTCGGCGCTGACGTCCATCAAGTTGCCGCCCTGGTCATTCAGGCACAGCACCGCATGGCGGTCTACCGTGTTCAAGGTGTACATGGGACCATCTGAAACCCCGGAGCCGTTCATACCTACGTCCCGATCCACGGCGTTGCCCTGGAGGCTCCACACCTTTTCCCGCATAGCCGGGGGTAGGTGGTCGGTTAAAACGCAGAGGCAGCTTTCACCCTCTGAGGGCGCGGCGGTAAAAAGAGCCTGGTCATTATGGCAGGCCAGCGTCCCGGACTTCTCTGTCTGAAGGAGCGCCCCTTTGCCGCCGCCCTCACACCCGGCCCTCATTCTGAGCGTGATTGCAGTATCAGCGCCGCCTCCAGCTCCGGCGGCAGGGGTTTCCCTCTCCGGCTGGCCCTGTTCAATATCCCCGCACACGCTTTTGCGGACAAAGAGTATTTCTGGTGCGGATTGTCCTCCAAAATCCGCGACAAGCGCGATTCTACGTCTACGCTGGGGGACTCCCCAAAACTGAGCGTGCTACGATGTCCTGCTTATCTTCGGGCACGCTTTTCAGCGTGTCGTAGAACAGCACACCCTCTGCGGCCTGCTGGGCTGTGTACTTCGGCTCAGTCATGTGCTCGACCCCCCCTTCTTTGACTGTGTGATTATTATATCTCGCTTAGCTACATTTGTCAAGCGATTTTTCTTTGACTTAGAAACTTTTTATTGACAGAGCGAACTTGGTGTGCTATGATATATGTCAGCAGGAGGTGAACGGATTAATGACTTTAGGCGAACGTGTAAGGAAAATACGCCGCCAGATGGATTTGACCCAGCAGGATTTCGGGAAACGCATTGGCATTAAATCTAACAGTGTTTCTCTAATTGAATCTGGCGGCAGGAACGCTTCTGATCAGGTTGTTTTAGCTATTTGTCGGGAATTTGATATAAGTGAAGATTGGCTCCGCACGGGTGCAGGGGAAATGTTTGAGCCGGAAGCCACCAATGCTCTTGACGCCCTTGTCAAAGAGCGAGGGATAAGCCGCGGGGAACAGATCTTAATTGAGAAATTCCTCAACCTCAAGCCAGAAAGCCGTCAGGCTGTCATGAATTATCTGCTTGATGTTGCTGCAGCAATCTCCGGCACTGTTGAAGCCACTCACACGGCTCCTGTTGAATATGTTCCTGAAATTCCAATTGATGAATATAACGCGGCCGCGGATATTGATATTGATGCTGAGGTTGCTAAGTACCGTGCCGAACTGGAGCGCCAGAAAAAAGCAATGGCAGATTCGTCAGCTTTACATGGCTCCAAACACGCGGGATAACGTAAAAAGAAAATGCCCCGGCTTATAGTCGGGACGGGAAGAAGGATGTTTATGAAACATGGCGCTGCCTGGTGGATACTCATCGGTTGGTGGTGGTATCTTTGCTTTGCCTGGTGGGTTTATCCAATTAAGTGGTTTTTGTCAAGAAAATCTTCAAACTCAGTCAGCGAGAATCAGGGCAGGCTGTTACACGAAGCCGAGGGACATATCATAAATTTTCTTAGAAATTCAAGCGGCGGAACGGCTCTGCAGGTTGACGTCAAGAGAACCCTCCCCGGTGATTTGACACCCTATTTCGACCAGGCTGTTCACGAACTTTACCAAAACGGAAAAATAAAGACCTCAAAAGAAGGCGGCCGCATCCGCCTGGAACTTGTCTGATTACAAAAAATCCCCCGCCGCAAAGGCGAGGGCCAGAAAGGAGGGGCATGGGTATGGCGCGAAAAACACAGGCACCAGATACGCAGTTCGCCGTGATCTATGCCCGGTATTCCTCCCACTCCCAGAACGATGCCTCCATCGAACAGCAGGTCGCGGACTGCGAGGCGTTTGCCCGGATGAACAATTTGGAGATCGTCAAGGTGTACGCCGACCGCCACCTGACCGGCACCAACGATAAGCGCCCGGAGTTTCAGCGAATGCTCCGGGAAGCGGAGCGTGGCCACTGGCAGTATGTCATCACCTGGAAAGTGGACCGCTTCGCCCGGAACCGATACGACAGCGCCACCTATAAATACAGGTTGAAAAAGCACGGCGTCAAGGTGCTTTACGCAAAGGAGGCTATTCCTGATGGGCCGGAGGGAATTCTGCTGGAATCGGTGCTTGAGGGCTCGGCGGAGTATTATTCCGCGAACCTCTCACAGAATGTCCGCCGGGGGATGCACTTCAATGCCCTGGACTGCAAAGTGAACAGCGGCAGCCTGCCCTATGGATACCGCAAAGGCCCAGATGGCAAATTTGAAATACACGAAGCTCAGGCTGAAATTGTCCGTGAGATTTTTCATAAGGTTTCTATCGGCACCCCTTTTGTGGACATCATCAATGATCTGAATGGCCGGGGGATCAAGACCCGGAGCGGGGGCCTCTGGAACCGCAGCAGCTTTCAAAATATGCTGCACAATGAATCCTATATTGGAGTGTACCATTTCTCTGATGTGCGCATTGAGGGCGGAGTCCCTGCAATTGTAAAGCCAGAAATATTTTGGGAGGTGGACCGCAGATTGAAAACAAAGAAAAACGCCCAGGGCCGTAAGCGCGAGGGCAATGAATACCTATTAACCGGGAAGCTGTTCTGTGGGCCGTGCGGTTCACACATGGTCGGTATCTCTGGCACCGGGCACCTGGGGCAGCTGCACTATTACTACTCCTGCCAGCGGCGCAGACTTGAAAAGGACTGCAAAAAGAAACACGTCCGCCAGGACTATATTGAGCGGGTAGTGGTGGATTCCACCCTGCGCTATGTTCTCCAGCCGGACGTGATACAGTGGATCGCCGATGCGGTGATAGCGTATCAGGAACGGGAGGGAGCCTCTGCTGAATTGAGTATGCTGCAGGAGCAGAAAGCCGAAAACGAAAAGGCCACCGCGAACCTGATGAAAGCCATAGAAATGGGAATCATCACCGAGAACACCAAGCGCCGCCTGCTGGAACTGGAGCATGAGGCTGTGGAGCTGAAGCGCTCCATAGATTTGGAGATAGCCTCGCACACACACCTGGAACGAGAACAGATCATCTACTGGATGGAACGGTTCCGGGACGGTGACCGCAAGAGCCAGGACTTCCGCCGGAAAGTCATTGACTCCTTTGTGAATGCGGTTTATCTGTGGGACGACCGCATAAAGATTGCATTCAATTATTCCGGCAAAAACAACACAATATCCCGAGAGCTGGTCATGGATGCCGAGACTGTGGCCGGAGAGAGCCAATCGTATAGGCTCTGTGATGGTCTGCCAAAAAAGCCAGGAATCATGCGGGTTCCGGGCTTTTTCTTTTTTCTTTCTATCAGCAGTTTGGGGGCTTTCTA
>NZ_QWEO01000102.1 GCF_009936035.1 Neglectibacter sp. X58
TTCCAGAATCTTTTCCCAGATCCCCTTGTCACGCCACCGGCAGAAACGGCGGTGTACATTCTTCCAGTTCCCATACGCTTCCGGCAAGTCCCGCCATGGCGCCCCAGTGCGCAGGATCCAGAATACTCCGTTGATAAACTGCCTGGTATCCCGGGCATTGCCTCCACGTGTCCCCTTTTCGCCTATGGTGTGCGGTCTGATCTTTTTCCATGCTTTGTCGCTTATATCGTGCCGATGCTGTTCCATCGCCATTTTTTGCCCTCCTTCTTTTTTGAGGACTATTATATCACATTTTTATTGACGACGCTATCTAGCAGGAGGAAAGGAAATGGCATACGGGGCAAAGGTGTACACGCTTCGAGAGGAATCCACGGAAAGTGGAAAAAGGTATTTTATCAGCTTTAAGGACGGGCAGGGGGAGTATCACGAACTGGAAGTAACCGAGCAATTATTTTTTGAGTTTCGGCAGATGGAACGCAGGAACAGAAACCTTCAGCAATGGAACCAGCGGCACAGGGAGTTTAACGAGGTTTGGGACGAAACCCTTTACAGACGTGCGTTGCGAGTGCCTAAGACGCTTGATGAACGCATGATTGAGAAAGAACGGAATGAACTGTTATCTAAGGCGGTTGCCCGACTGCCAGAGATACAAAGGCGGCGTTTCCTGCTCTATTACGAGTATGATTTCAACTTTTACCAAATCGGCGAGATGGAGCATTGCACCGCTTCGGCTGTCCAGAAGTCTGTTTCAGTTGCAAGGGAGAAAGTCAAAGCAGAAATGAGGAAGTATCTCCAACCGTGACCGCCACCATCCGAAAAAGGAATCCGCTTTTTATCGGCGTGGGGATGGCGGCATTACATACTCCCGCTTTTTCCGTGGGAGTAAATCTATTTTAAGGAGGTCACGCCTATGTGCAACAAAACCAAAGATACCGCCCGAAAGGAGGAATCCCATGCAGAAGCTTCAGACGGTCAACGCCGACACGCTCCTTTATGAACCGCTTGAGAAGCCGTCTTTTGTGGTGGACGGTCTGATACCCACGGGCTTAACCCTGTTCTGCGGCTCACAGAAAATCGGCAAGAGCTGGCTCATGCTAAAGCTCTGCCTATGCGTGTCGCAGGGAATCCCCTTGTGGGATATGCCCACACAGGAGGGCGACGTGCTTTACCTCTGTCTTGAGGACACCTTCTGCCGAATCCAGGACAGGCTGTTCCGTTTGACGGACGAAGCGAGCGGGCGGCTTCACTTTGCGGTGGCAAGCGACAAGCTGTCGGACGGTCTTATCGTGCAGTTGGAGGATTTGGAAAAACATTGAAAGTATGTCCTACTTAGTCTATAATGAGTACTAAACTGTAATTATTGATTTAATAAGAGTAAGAATTATACGAACTCATTAACTTTTGATGAATTTTTACGTTCACTAAAGCAGAATATTGATACACCTCATTCTCTTCTGATTGGTGCAGGTGCATCCGTAGAATCGGGCGTTCCATCTGCTTCTGATTGCATATGAGGCTGGAAGCAAGAGATTTTTTTGTCCCAAAACCCTGCTCTCGTTGGTGTATACAATAATACAAAGTCAGATAGCGTCCGAACTGTTATTCAAAAGTGGTTAGATAATCAAAACATATATCCAGCTAAAGGAAGTGAAGAAGAATACTCTTTTTATGCTGAAAAGTCTTTTCCAATTGCAGATGATCGACGTAAATATTTTCAGCATTTGGTGTCTGGCTGTGAACCCAGCTTAGGATATCACTTGATTTCAATGTTAGCACAAATAGGTATTATCAAAAGTGTCTGGACGACAAATTTTGACGGTCTAATGGTTAAATGTGCTCACAAATACACCCCCTTGACTCCTATAGAGATTTCCACTGATGTTGCCGATCGTGTATATCGTGGCGATGTCGATAATGAACTGTTGTGTATCGAACTTCATGGCGATTATAAATATGGAGCATTAAAAAATACCGCAGAAGAATTAGACACACAAAACGATATTTTTATTTCTGCACTTATGCACGAACTTACAAACCGCGATTTAATTGTAATCGGATATAGCGGTCGCGACAAATCATTAATGGCCGCTTTAAATGAAGTTTACAAACAGGCCGGTGCTGGAAAACTATTTTGGTGCGGATATGGGAAAAATACTTCTCAGTCTGTTCAGGCTCTACTTGATTCTGCTTGTAAACATGGGCGTGAGGCTTATTATATTGCAGCAGAGGGGTTTGACAGCCTTTTATATAGTATTTCACGCCATTGCATGAGCAACAATCGGGAGTTTCTCGCCCAAATAGATACAATAAAGAAGCAACTATCTGATAATATTCAACTTCAAAAAACCAGATTCTCGCTGTCCCCCGCAAAAATAAATAAGCTTGTCAACACAAATGCTTTCCCAATCATATTTCCAAAGCAATGTTATCAATTTGAGTTATGCTTTAATGAAAAAGAGAGTATGTGGGCGTACTGTAAATATTTATATAACTTTGGAATTATGGCTGTTCCGTATAAAGGAATGATCTATGCTTGGGGTGCTAAAGAAAAAATACGTACTATCTGTTCCGATAGGCTCAAAGGAACAATAGAACTATGCCCACTTACCAGAGATTCTGTTATAAAAATCGGTGCATATAAGGAGTTGCTATTAAAAACTATAACTTTTATTTTAGCTACTAAAAGCAATATGAAGTGTTCAAAAGACAGAATTTGGGATAACAACGACTATATACACTATACAAGCAACGACAAAGCTGTTACCGCATTTAAAGGTGTCAAGTTATCGCTTATTTTTGATGATCGCTACTCTTACATAACTGTTACTCCCAGTTATGCCTTACCTGAAAATATCCAATTATCAAAAACAGAAAAGAAGGAGTTTGCTGATTGGTATTGTGCGCAAATTAATAGAATACAGCCGAATCTAAATGTGCATAATTATATGTCAAGGTGGATTGAAAAGATTGTAGGTAAAAATGGGTATAGAGTTACTTATCCTATAAACGATCCTTCCAGATTCTCTTTTGCAATCAGCGTTAGATAGTGTCTACACGAATTAAGTACGGATAGCAGCCCAAATAGCGATACAACGGACGTGTACCGCGGCGATAAAAGCATCCGAGGTTTTGGCATAACGAGTGGCAATACCTCTCCAACGTTTCAGGGTTAGGAAGCAGTTTTCTACCAAATGACGCAGTTTATAGAGATATTTATCATAGTCACGCTGTTCTTTACGGTTCTTTTTCGGTGGGATCACAGGTTCCATTCCAGCCGAAACCGCATAGGCCAGGATATCATTTGTGTCATAGCCCCGGTCTGCCAGCAGGATTTCCGCAGAAATACCCTCGATCAGGTGGACAGCTTCTTTACAATCCGCTCGGGTACCTTCTGTAACAAGGATTCGGACTGGCATACCATTCGCATCCACGGCCAGATGTATTTTGGTGTTGAGCCCCCTTTTGTCCTGGTCATATCCTGATTGCCACCCTTCGCTCCCGCCGCCTGAGGATGCACTTTGATATGGCTGGCATCGATCATCAGCCATTCATAATCCGGTTCGTCAATCAGAATTTCCAGAAGTTTTTCCCAAACACCTTTGCCGGCACAGCGTATGATTTTGAGACTGTGCCCCAGCCTGGGGGACGGGTTTTGGCAGAGCACGGGCAGAAAACCATCAACCCCCTGCTGGCGGTAGCGGATATCCCCGGCCTTGTCTTAGTGGGGGAGGAATCCCCGGAAGCCCTGTTTCTGCACATACTCGGTCAGCAATGCCCGCTGGTTCCCAATGCTCATAGATTCGTGGTCGGCTCCATCTTCGGAAGAAAGCCGGCAATAGATAGCGGCTCTGTAATTCTGTTGTTCTCTCATAAAACTGCCTCCTTATCAGTCCGAGAAACAACAGGGTTTATGCTCGTCTGTCATCTATACTGTACCACATTAAAGTGTTAAAGTCAAGCTGACAGCCTGCTGCTTCTGACGATATTACACACAAGTTTCAACTGCTTGTATCGTAAAGGATTTTCTTCACGGCGGCTTCGTGGATGGCTTCGCTTGCCGTCCTTGTGCCGCTGAAAACGCTGACCACCCGGATGGTGTCGCGCCCGATGGTAAGCTGGTAGCCCTGCTCGGACGGCTCCACAGCAGGGGATTTTGGCTCTTTCGTTACTGTGTCCATAAAACCTCCCTTGCAATGAAAAGGGCCGCAGACGGGAAGTGTCTGCGGCTCCTATGTACGATTTCCTATCAGCCCTTAAAGCGGTAGGGCAGCTTATGCCCGCCACGCTGTTGGCTGTTATACTTTTCCAGAATGACGCGGGCAAAACGGAGAGCGGCTTTATTGGTGGAAAAATCCATCTTGCCGCGCCGGATGATTTCCTCCGGGTCAACCACAGACAGCCGCTTGATGAAAGTACGGTCGTCCAGTTCGGTTTCTTGTACGCCGGAGCCATTTGATCTCCCACTCAATACGTTTTATGTACTCAGTAGTGTAGCCATCGTCCTTCATG
>NZ_QWEO01000103.1 GCF_009936035.1 Neglectibacter sp. X58
TCGACGGTTGTCCTGGGCGATCCCTCCCCACTGGCCTCGTTGTCCTGGCAAATGGGGTTCCAGCAACAACCACACTTTGATGAATGTGTCACGCTCCCGCAAGCACCACGTCCCGGCGGGGCGGCATATCCACAAATATTTTTTGTCCTCCGGGTTTTGGCTTTTCGCCGCCTGCTTCAACGTCTTTATGTCTATGTCAAAATCAGACTGGAAATGCTCGGTGTGGGTCTGCATGATTGCTTTGAGGGATTTTAATATATCCACGTTTTCAAATTTCTGCATGGTTCAGCTCCTTTCTAAGTCCTGCTTTTTTGTCTTTTCCGCTGCCTTTTTCGGGGCGTTTTTCAACGCTTCCTTGTCCTGTGCAAGCTGCGCCCGGATAGAGGGCTTTTTCTCCGTCTTGGCGGCTGTGCGGGCTTCTTTCTGTATCTCCACGGGGCTTTTCCCGGACAAAGGTTTTATGCAGGATAAGCGGTCAGCAACGTAAATAGCGTTGTCGTTTAGCTGCCTTTGCCACGCCCCGGCTTTGGGCGACCAACGGAAGCCATTTTCCTTTAAGGTTTCACGGGTCTTTTCGTCCGGCTTTTCCTCGAAATAGATTTGCAGGCGGTTGTCCTCCCGGTTGGCTTCCACCGTGCCGCCGTCAAACTCCCACCCGGCGTAGGCGGTTTCCTGCTTTTTTGTCAGTTCCGCAATGCGCCCTTTTACCCGGCGTATCTCTGCGTTGTTGTTGGATAAAGCCCATGAGGGGTAGGGTTTATCCTCTATGTGCCACTGTGACGACATATCCGCTTTTTCTGCTGTTCCCCGATCTCCACGGCTTTGTCTACCATTTGCCTGTATCCTGCGGTTGCGCTGCCGGGCTTGTAATCGTAGTAGCTGTTAGCGTCATTGGCACGGCGGGCAGCCCCCTCATTGATTGTGTAATAAATGGTTTTCGTTTCCGGGGCAGCCTGCTCCGGCGTATCTGCTTGCAGGGAAAAGGGCTTTTTGTCAAAGCAAAATTCCTTTTCCGGGGTAAAGCCTGCCTGCGATAGAAAGTCCGTTATCCGTGAAAATTCTTCGTAGTCCTCTTTGGTGTAAATGCCACGGTTTAAGGCTTCGTCCTGCGGGTATATGCAGCCCTCGCTTGAAAGGAATGTAAAAGCGGCTTGGCAGTCGGAAACGTAGAGCAGGGAATTGTCTTTATTGTCATAATGCCCTTTGTTGTCGTAGTTCTCGCTTTTCCCGATATAGATTTTGTCGTTCATAGTAAAGAGGGCTACCATGCCGTCATAGCGGCTTTTGGCGGCGGCTGTGATACGGGCAATGTCCGGCTCGGCGGAGTCGTCCTGCTTTAGCGTTTCGGCGTACTGTTCAAGGGAAATCTGCTCCCCGGCGTTTGCTTCCAGTGCGTCAGCGGCGGGGGTGTTGTTGATAACGCCGTCAATCATGTTTGCGTTTTGCTCCGTGGAAAGCTCGGCGGCTTTTAGCGGGTTCTCTAACAGAAAATCTTTTGAAATATCCACAAAACCGATACTGTCCGTATAGTGGGCGGTGTCCTTGCCGTTCTGATGAAGCACTACCACGTCAGAAACGGAAAGGGAATGTCCCTTGAAGTCCTCCGGGCGGTCAATGTTGAATTTCTCAAAAATGCGCTCTAAGCCCATGCCCGGCGTGAGTGGTGCGGTATATACTTTTTCATAGTTGGCGGGGTCTACCGCAAGCCCTTTTCCCTGTACTTCTTCCAGTGGTCGGAAATGAAAATCTACGGGTACATCATCTTTTAACTGATAGATACTGAATGTATTTTCTGTCTGCTCCGCTGCGCCGTATTCCTGCAACATTTCCTTTGTGGCTTCGCTTCCGGCTAATTCCTCTTTCATGGCACGGTACTCCGTGAGGGCGTTCCAGTCCTCTTTAAATGTATAAACAGAATCAGCTTTGGACAGGACATAAGGCCATGATGTAAATTTAATAATTCGGTTTATGTCGGCTTTTACTTTTTGGGGGTCAGCTCCTAATTTTCGAGGTTTCCCTTTCGTAGCTCCATTTTTAAGAGGTGTAGCTTCTACTTTCCCTTTTATAGGAGTTATAATTTCGATAAGGTTAGATAAAATCGTTTCACCTTGAGACAACTCAATAGGTTCTTTTTTCCTTAACAACTCAAGATATTCAATCACCTCCCCTTTGATTCTTTCCTCTGCCTGCTGGGCTGTTTCGCCATACAGCATTTCTTTACAGAAAGTCTTGTTAAACCAGCCGCAGATTTCTTTTTCCAAAGTGAAGGGCTCTCTGAATTTCTTTAAAGTTTTGATTATACGCGCATAGTTGCCAGCTTCCTGTGCAAATAGGATTGGTGCATAAGCACTTACATAGAATTTGCCGTAGAGAAAGCGGGATGGTTTTGTAAGTCTTAAATCAAAGAAGTCTGCCTCCCATTTGTGTTCAAAAAGGTGGTTAGGGTCGTTTAGATACTGGTTCATATATTCGAGCATCGTGTCGGCTTCCTCTTGGCGCTCTTCCAATTCTTCTATTGGTGGAATGTGGACATAGAGATTGACACTTTCATCTTCTTTGCATCGCTTTCTGCCTAGCATTTGGATGACCTCTGTCTTGTTAACGGAATCGACTACGATATGTTTTAAGGCATCATCTTTCAAGCTTACTCCGTTATAAAGAACGGTTGTGGAAATAAGGACTTTATAATCAAATTCTTCATCACGTATCAAAGCTTGGAATCTCTCATTATCCTCCTTTTTCCTATCTGCATCTATAAATTCTGCACAATCTCCAATCTTTTCCTTTAACTTTTCGCCATCCTTTTTTGTACGGACAAAAATAAGCCATTTATCTGGTAAGGTTTCATCTCTAGCTGTTGTTTCTATGCTATACCAGCTATGGAAAAAATGCAGATTTACATGGTTGAAAGTGCCTTGAAATACGTATTCAGCAAAGCAGGGGTACGGTGGTGGAGGCAGAGGAAAAGGCTGAATCTCTGCTTTTTCTTGAGAATCAGATAGAGTTTTATCATCAAGATTGTCATTTGACGCTTCTTTTCCCTTACTATCTTTGCTATCTGGAGAAGATTCTTGGGCTTTGCTAGCTTGAGTTGGGGAACCCACAGAAAGTCGAAGCATGAACAGGGGATTATCTTTAGGATTGAGGTCATGATACTCATTTATCAGTCTGTTTCCAAAGTATATATAGTTATAAAAAGCATTCAGTTCCTCATATGAAAGAATAGGCTTTACTTCTTCCGGTGTAGCACTCATATAAATTCTTTTGCAATAATAAAACCGTTTGATAAGCTGCTGCAAAATAAAGCTAGTATCAGAGTTGAACGAAGAGTCTGCAAGAAAGAAATGAGCCTCATCAAAGACTACAGCCTTCACGCATGGTATCGTCCAATTGTTCGGGCCGGCAATATAGGAAATAGCCTGATGATAGCTTATGATATCCATATTACCAGACAGATAGCAGTCCTCATAAACTTTTTGACTGTAGCATGGAAATCCATTTTTCTGTCGGCTTCTATGCGTTGCTGTAAGGTAAGAGCTGTTCTATTCGTTAGGATAAGAACTCGTCCTCCAACTGTATTCACGACATCAGATAATGAGTTAACGACAAAATAGTTTTTACCCGAGCCTGTTGGTGCATGGATGAGCACAGGATTAGGATATGGAGGAGGGTTATAGCGCGGAACCTGATTATAATTAACATAATTAAAGCGCACGCCGAGGTCGGTTTGATAAAACTGCGGCGGCCAGAACCATTCACGTAATTCATTTTGCAACCCATCAGAAACCCATTTATCTGGTTTTAGAATAGGTTGAATCGGTAGCCCAGTTTTAGTTTTTATCCAGTCGAATGTCGTTGGAAATGTACGCATAGCGTCCCCTTCTTCTAGTGGTGGATGGGAACAAGAAGGTGGCGCTATTGTTCCCTGAACTTCTGGAAAAATGGAAAAACCCTTATATATTCCCGTTCCACTTTTCCATTTTCTTCTATTCTACCACCCCCACCCCAGCATTACAAGATATGCTGGGGATTTTTCTGTCCTCTTCACAGACTAGTGGGAGGGAATCACGGCAAACTTCCAAAAATCACAGTAAAGAATGAAAAAAGATATAGCATCTCAATAGGAACCTGGCAGGGATGAAAACAGCCACAGAATGACGCTCATAAAAAGATGGCAGAAAGCTTCGCGGAAAAGCTGGGAGTAGCAATTCCAGAAAACCTCTTGCCAATAGATAGTGCGGGGCAAATGCTGGGATAAAGTAAAAGAAAATTTCCGGAGCAACTTGACGTTCCGGAAATTTTTTTGTTGAAATGTCTTGGCGTAAGGTGTAGAATTAAAGGGAAAAATTAGTTAGAAATATTGGATATATATTAGATAGTGTCTACACGAATTAAGTACGGATAGCAGCCCAAATAGCGATACAACGGACGTGTACCGCGGCGATAAA
>NZ_QWEO01000104.1 GCF_009936035.1 Neglectibacter sp. X58
TCAAGTAAGGTTTCAACTCACCTAAATTTTACAGTTCCCAAAAAGAGAGGGCGCAGGGCAACCTGCGTCCTTTCTTTGCAACGTGATGAAACGCAATCGCGATGCGATAGCGTTTGCACATAAGACGCAAGGGACAGAGTGCTGTTTTTTCGCCGCATGAAAACGCAAATATTACATTTGCGTTTTGCCATGCGCTTACGGGAGTGCCCGCGTGCTGAGGGTGCTCCCGTCCTATTTCCCCCAAAAGAGAAAAATAAAAACGGCAGGGAACCGGGTGGATTGCGCTGTGATTCTCTGCCATGTGGTGCGTCTCAAAAGTTTTTGGGTTTCCAAAGGGGATTTTTGAAAAAATCCCCTTTGGCCGCCGGAGGCAGCAAAAGGGAGTGCGTTTCCGCGCTCCCTTTCGCTTCGGGCTTTGTAAAATTTAGGTGAGTTGAAATACCTTATTTCTTAATCTTCAAGGAGTCCACCATAACCTTTGCTGTCTCAGCGCGGGTGATCTTCTGCTGGGGATTGAAGCGGTTAGCCTCATCGCCATTGAAGACGCCAGCCTTCTGGCAGGCTGCCACGTAGGGCACTGCCCAAGTCTGAATCCGGGCGTTGTCTGCGAAAGTGGTGGTGCCGGTCACTTCCAGCTTGAGGGCAACCGCCAGAATCTTAGCGGCTTCCTCGCGGGTGATGTTCTGCTGGGGACGGAAAGTCATGTCCTCATAACCGCTCAGAATCTTGTTGGCTGCGCAGTAGGCAACAGCGTTCTTAGCATACTCAGAGATTTTGTCGCTGTCAGTGTAAGGGATAGTCAGCTTGTCGTCCACAGCCACACCCAGCATACGCACAGTCATAACAGCAAAGTCCTGGCGGGTGATGTTGGTGTAAGGCCCGAACTTGTTGTCGCCAATGCCCAATACAATGCCTTCCTCGACTGCCTTGTTCACATAGCTATAGAACCAGTCGGTGGACTTCACATCAGTAAAGCCAGTGGCAGTCTTGGTGGTCAGCTTATAGGTGTTGTTGTTTGTGCCGCTCTCAGAAGTGACCTTGATGGTCAGGGGGCTGTTCAGGTTGTAGTTCTTATCGGGGCTGTAGGCCACGCCGTTAATAAGAATCTTAGCCATACGGGAAGCCTTGATATCCAGCTTCTGAGATTTCAGGTCAGTGCCGACAGGCAGGGTGAGGGAGATGTCTGTGCCGGTGATGCTGGCAGAAGTGCCTGCAGCCTTCAGGGAGGTGATCTCAGCGCCCTGCTGCACAGTGGACACCGTAACCCTTACGGTGTAGCGGCTGGTAAAGTCGCCCTTCTCGTTTGTCACCAGCAGAGTGCCCTTGCTGATGCTGCCAACACGTGCCGCAGTAAGGGGATTATTGTTAGAATCTTGCAGAACACCAACAGCCGTCACAGTGAACTGTGTGCAATCCACGGTCTCCTTAGAGCCTAAGTCAGACTTCATTTGCAGCTTGGGATCGTTCACATCATCCTCAAAGGTGACAGAAGCCAGCTTGGAAGTGGCGAAATTCAGGGAGAATGTCTTTGTCCCGTTTGCATAGCTGTTGGGCACGTCAATGTCGATAATCCGGGCAGTCTTGTCAAAGTTCACTTCCACATTGGAATCCAGGGTGGACTCCATGCTCAGCAGTTCATGGCCGGTTTCGGCTTCGGCGCGGGTAGCATACAGGTAATACTTTGTAGCCAGCTTGTCGTCAACCAGCGTTTTCATTTCTGCGTCCCGCAAAACGCCGTCACTGTAAGTGCTGTCGACCCAGCCCTTTTCGCTTACAACCCAAATCTCGGCAGCCTTCGTGGTGTCGATGGTGCGGGTGTCAGCGTTGTAGGCAGTCAGCCATTTTTTCAGACCATCAGTGGTGCTGCCAACAGGCAGTGTAAGGTTTGTGCCTACATTACCAGACTGGTCGCCATAGTATTTAGGATCCAGCTTGAAGAAGGCCTTACTGTCATTGGCAGCGGTGGGAACCGGGTTAATCAAAACCACAGCGCCGTCATAGGTCTTGAAGTTCAGGCCATAAAGCACACGGGAGGATGCAGGGGTGTAGGAATGGGGAACCTTCAGCTCCAGGGTGTTTACAGAGAACCTGCCCTGATCGTTGGCAGTGCCGGGAGTCATGGTAAAGGTGTTGTCAGCCGTTACACTGCTGTACTTGCTTTGATCTGTCACCTCGCTGGCGCCATTGAACACGCGGCCTGTGCGGGCAGTGGCCTTGTCAGCAATCAGCTTGACGATATAAGTGTTGTTCTGCTTGTCAGCAGGCAGGTTTTCGTTGCGAACGGTGATCTTGATGGGATTCCAATTTGTACCCTGCGTTCCTATTTGGAACAGGTTGGCATTAGTCCACTTTACAGTGGAAACACCAGTAGTGGTTGCATTAATCGTATTGGCTTCTGAGCCGTCTGCCTTACCAATTTTTGCACCACGATTAGCAAACAGGTCAAATTCTACTGTACCTGTTGCAGGATTTGCAGGGGTATCGTACACTTTAATGGCAGCGCCAGTGCTGGCAAGGGCGAACACTTCCACATCCTTCAGATTGTTCTCCAGCATCCAGGTGTAGGGAACTTTAATTTCCACCACTGTAGCATTGTCATTTTCAGCCCTATACTGGCTGGTGATAGCGGCCCTTACCGTGTTGCCGGCTGCGTCTTTGCCCTTGAGGACAAGTTCCTGCAGGATAGCCTTTTCTTCTGCAGCCTTCTTAAAGGCAACAGGATATTCCTTTATCGTGTGGCCATCTTCAGAGGTAACACGAATACGTACAGTCTTGTTCTTGTCAACGTTGGTTTCCAGAATGGTAACAGGAGAAAGTTTCTGCTTGCCAGTAGTGCCAATCTGGACGGTCAGCTTGTCTTCCACAACACTTACAGTAGCGCCAAGAGAGCCTTCCAGCAACAGTTTGCCCTGATTTTTATAGGTAGTAGCGGCAAAGCTCTTGGGCAGTTCCACAGTGGTGGTGCCGCTCTGGGCCAGCTCATACTCGTTGCTATACTGTGCAGAATTGTCAAGTCCCTGCACCTGAATTTTGGTCAGCTTGGCTTCAGCGTTCTTGGAAACATCCTTCACAGTGAGAAGAACCTTTTTAGCGTTGGTATAGAGGCCGGAATTGTAATCTGTAGTGGCATAGTTTTTCCGAACCAGCCTGATAATCGCGCTACCAGCATCTATCAATTGACCGCCGGTTATAGTTCCAGAGCCGTCTGCAAGATAGCCATGGTCGGAATCGTTATCCAACTGAGGGAAAGTCATGCCGCTTGTCAGAGGACGGTTTTCAGAGTTAATCTTCACAACACCCTTGGAAATAGTGTCGCCCAGGGTGAAGGTGGGCTTAATGCGGGTGCTCTTGCCGGTGCCAGTGCCAAAGGGCATGGTAACGGTAATGTAGGGCTTGGCAATGCCGCCTCCAGTGACGTTCGTGCCGATTTCAACAGATTCCTGGCCCTCAATTTCAAAGCTGGAGAAACCAGGCTGCCACTTCACCTTCACATCATAATTCTGAATCTGCCCAGCAACCTCAACGGTAGCAACGCCCACAGTAACAGACTTGCCGTCAGCGTAGTTGCCTGCGAATCCAGTTTTCGCTGTGAATGTTACGGTTGCACTGCTGTTAGCAGGCTCGAAAACCTCAGCAGCTTTCGGTGTGGTCGTATTGTCCATATCAGTTAGCAGTTCATTGGGGATATCCGTGCCAAAGGGCAGGGTAACCAGCACAGTGCCTGCAGTGATATCGAAAGCACTGGGATCATAAATTTTTTCATCACTGCTACTAGTAGTAGGATCGTTTTCATCGGTCAGGTTCACACGGTTAATGCCGGTGTCAGTGTTAGGTGCGTCGGGGGAGTTGTCGATGGTCAGGGTGTAATCGCCCAACTTCTGGCGGATGCCGTCACCATCTTTGTCATCACCGCGCCACTCCAGCTTGATGGTGTAGATGTTGCCGCTCTTGGTGGCCCAGTAATTCAGATCGAAGACAGTGCTTGAACTGCCTTCGTTCTGCAATTCCATTTCATCGCCACTGCCAGGGGCAATCATCACCATGACGCTCTCGTCCAGTGTGTAGTTTGTGCCCAGATACACCGCAGACGGGTCAATTTCCCGCTTGACGGAGTAGCTGTTGCCTTCCGCATATACCTCTTCGTGATCTACGAAGATCGAAGGAGGTGTATCGGCAGCAGCAGCGCTGAGCGGAATCATTGCGGCAATCATAAGAACAGCCAAGACAGCCGCAAGTGATTTCTTCAGAAA
>NZ_QWEO01000105.1 GCF_009936035.1 Neglectibacter sp. X58
AGGTTATCAGTAGATGGGAAGCCATTCTTCTATGGATTCGTATTCACGAAAAAGAGAACCCCCAAACAGCCTACTATTGATGTTACCGTCTATGATCAATTACGTTACCTAAAAAACAAAGACACCATCACGGAAGAAGGGCTAAAGGCTTCCGATCTGATAAAAAGGATAGGTACAGATTTCAGGTTGAACCTTGGCACCATTGAAGATACAGGGTATACCATTGAAGCAGTGGTGGAAGAAAACCAAACCCTGTTTGACATGATCCAAAATGCCCTGGATGAAACCTTAACCAACACAAAAAAACTTTTCGTTCTCTATGACGATGCCGGAAAGCTGACCCTAAAAAATATCAATTCCATGAAAGTTGGACTACTGATAGATAAAGATACCGGTGAAACATTTGATTATGAATCAAGCATTGATGTTCAGACCTATAACAAAATCAAGCTATCCTATAATAATGAGGAAACCGGTAAACGGGAACTATTCATAGCCCAAGACGGGGCAAAGATGAACCAATGGGGTGTTTTGCAATACTTTGAGGACACCAAAACAAAGACCGGGGCCAGCGCCAAAGCGGATGCTCTTTTGAAACTTTATAATCAAAAGACCCGCAAACTGTCTATAAAGAACGCTTTTGGAGATGTACGGATCAGGGCGGGAAGTTCATTAGCTGTGGCTTTGGATTTGGGGGATATCATTACCAATAACTTCATGGTGGTGGATTCCGTCAAGCATACGTTCAAAGGGGATGAACATTTCATGGATTTGAATTTGATCGGGGGTGAATTTATTGCCTAATGCTGTGGACTTAGTAAAACAAGCCGCTGTGCAAGCGGTTGATGCAAGCAAGCCGGTTCATATGGTATTTGGTCAAGTAATTTCTGTTTCCCCGTTGAAGATTCAGGTGGATCAAAAATCCATATACACCCAAAAAATGTTGGTGCTGTCCCGGAATGTGACTGATTTTGACGTTGATATTTCAGTAAGCCATTTAACTGAAAACCGTGCGGGCGGTTCTGGTGATCCGGCTTTCGCTTCTCATAATCACAACTATCAGGGTAGAAAAAGGATAAAAATTCACAATGCTTTGGTGAAAGATGATTGGGTTGTGATGGCCCGGATTCAAGGCGGCAAACGATTTGTTGTGCTTGACCGGATAAAGCCCATACCTGAAAAAGAACTGAAAGGGGAATGGATATGATCCCGCAAACTGGGGATGATCTGCAACTGGATTTTGAGATTGAAACCTTGCCCAGCCTGACCCCCAAAATGAATCATAACACCTTGACCATTGCAGGACTGATTGATCAAAGGAAAGCTGTTGAACAAGCTGTTTTCCTGATTTTGAATACAGAAAGATATCAATGGCTGATTCACTCTTGGGATTATGGTGTTGAACTGCATAACCTGATCGGCAAAGATGTTGAATACTGTATTCCTGAAATTGAACGGCGGATCAGGGAAGCGCTTCTTCAGGATGATAGGATAACTGCCGTTGAACAGTTTGAATTTGAAGTGAACAAGAAACAAATCCATGTAACTTTCCATGTGATCAGCATTTTCAGCGAATTTGATTCAGAATTGGAGGTTGATATTTGATGTATGAAAATATCACCTATGAAGAATTAGTCAAAAGGATGATGGATCGGGCGCTTGCGTCCAATAAAAATTTGGATAGCCGGGAAGGTTCAATTCTGTGGTTGGCAGAAGCCCCAGCCGCCGTGGAATTACAAAATCTTTATATTGCCCTTGACAATATTCTGCAAGAAACTTTTGCGGACACGGCCAGCCGGGATTATCTCATTCTAAGAGCAAGAGAACGGGGGCTTTCCCCTTTACCTGCTACTGCCGCTGTTCTGGAAATGACCATCACCCCGGATGATCTGATCCTAGAAATGGGAGAGCGCTTTTCCATTGGGGAGTTAAACTATTATGTTTCCAAAAACAATGGGGGCGGGGTGTATGAAATCACCTGTGAAACTTTGGGGGAAATTGGGAATGAGTATGGCCCAACAGTAATTCCCATTGAATATGTGGAGGGGTTGGAAACGTGCCAAATAACCGCCCGCCTGATTCCCGGTGAGGACGAAGAAGATACTGAGGTTTTTCGCCAAAGGTACTTTGACAGCTTAAACCTTCAGGCGTTTGGCGGCAACCGTGCTGACTATCTGCAAAAGGTGAACGCTATCCCCGGTGTAGGCGGGGTAAAGGTTTACCGGGCATGGAACAGCGATATTGCACCGGCTACCCTGATTCCCCCGGAAGAAGCTGAATCCTGGATAGACAGCTTGCCCCAGCTACCGCCCAATATTGCAGTTTGGTTGCAAACGGTGTTTCAGGCCGGCAAAAACAAGCTGCTGACCGTGGGCGGGACAGTCAAGCTAGTTATCATTGACAGTACCTTTTTACCCCCTTCCTCTACCCTGGTTGATCAAGTTCAAACGGCCATAGACCCCACGCAAAACGCCGGGGAAGGCGTGGGTATTGCCCCTATCGGCCATGTGGTGAATGTGTTCCCTGTGACCGGGAAAACAATCAACTTGAGTTTTGCCTTGTACTATCAACGGGAATGGAGTTGGGAGGATGTCAAGCCCTATGTGGAAGAAGCCGTGAACGGCTATTTCAAAGAGTTGGCTAAGAGTTGGGCGGATAGTACCGAACCGCTGATCATTCGGATCAGCCAAATTGAAAGCCGCCTAATCGATATTACCGGTATTCTGGATGTGGCCCAAACCAAAATCAATGGGGAAGCGGCAAACTACACCCTTCCTGCTGATACGATCCCCATTTTGGGAACTTTGAGCGCCACAACTGCCACCATTGTTGGAAAGTAGGAGCGGGGCAATGGAAAGAAAACTGATTAACTATCTTCCGTATGTTGTGCGGGAGTTCAAAGAGTTTCAAGGCATAACCGAGGGGGAACAACCTGAATTTGAATTGGCTTGGGATGCCCATGAAGAAGTATTCACCAACCAGTTCATTGACACCATGGGCAACTATGGTCTTTCCAGGTGGGAAGCCATGCTGAAAATAACCCCTAAAGGAACTGACACCTTCGACACCCGAAGGGCGAGGATCAAAACCCAACTCAATAATTTTGTTCCTTACCCTATCCGGGTATTCATCCAAATGTTGACTGCCATAGCAAATGGGGAGCCTTTCACCGTGACCATTGAGCCGGGAAGTTACCTTTTGGAAATTGTAACAGAATGGGGCGCAAGCGGCCAAGTTGAAGGCTTGGAATACCTGATCGAAAATATCTTACCTTGCAATATAGCTATCAGCGCCGCAAACAAGTTGATGTGCATTGCGAGGGGAAGCGCCCTTTTGTCTGGCGGGGTATGTTTTGTCCACAACTATTTAATCACCAATGACTATAAGGAAAACAACCTGATCAGCGGTGAAACCTTTGCCGCTGGCGGCTTGGTGAACGTGGACTTCATGACCCTTACAAATGATTTCAATGAAACCTTCAGGAGTACCGGCACCGCCAATCTTGGGGGCGGGATCGTTAGAACTGAAATCATTGAAATAAACTAAAAAAACTGAAAGGATGAACGTTAATGGCAGAATTTTCCAAGCTGGTAACTACCAAAAAGGGCCAAGCGCTTATTGCCAAGAATTGGGCCGGGACTGCTGACCGGCCCAGCTTCACCAAGATCGTTGCTTCTCAGCAGACCTTGAAAGTGGAGGATTTGGAGGAACTAACCGCCCTGGACATTGTGCAGGAAGCGGAAGTTTCCCGTGTTACCCGTACCAATGAAGTTGCCGTGATGGTGGAAACGGCCTTCAGCAACAAAGACCTGACAACCGGCTACCATATGCGGGTTTTGGGCCTTTATGCCCTTGATCCCGATGAGGGGGAAATACTCTATTCCGCCGCCGTGGAACTGTCTGGAAATGACTGGATGCCGCCCTATAACGGGGTGACAGTGACCGGGGCTTATATCCAGCTGATAACCACTGTGGGTAATTCTGAGGATGTTTCCCTAATGGTAAACCCCGCCGCCCTGGCTACCATTGCCGATATCAACCGGCTTCAGGAACAGATTGACGAGATCAACAGCTTTCTGGGCGTGGGCGATTTAACACACGGCCACCCTTCCCTTTCCGTTGTCGGGGAAGCCGGGGTTCATGGGTTGCGGTACTGGAA
>NZ_QWEO01000106.1 GCF_009936035.1 Neglectibacter sp. X58
CTTTCTTTTTGGCCTCTTTGCCTCCGGGGGCCAAAGGGGATTTTTGAAAAAATCCCCTTTGGAAACCCAAAAACTTTCAAGACGCACCAAACGGCAGAGAATCACAGCGCAATCCACTCGGTTCCCTATACTTTCACAGAGGTTTTTGAAGATTGATAAGAAAGTTGCCGAAGGCAATCTTTTGAACTTCTTTTCCTCAAAAAAGTTTCTTATCCCGCCGGAGGCAGCAAAAGCAAAAGGGGACGGATTGCTCCGTCCCCTTTCGCTTCGGGCTTTGTAAAATTTAGGTGAGTTGAAATACCTTATTTCGCGTTGTCAACCCGGACAGCAGCAGTTGCGGCTGCGGCGCGGATGGTGCTGCCCAGAGGATTGAAGGTGTTATTGCCTTCGCCCATGAGCATCTTGGCGTTCACGCAGGCGTAAACGTAATTCTTTGCCCAGCCTGCAATCTTCGCGTCGTCCGCAAAGCGGGTGCCAATCTCCACGTTCTCAACATCCAGCTTCATCACGCGGGAGATGATAACTGCCATCTCCTGGCGGCTGATGGTATCGTTGGGCCGGAAGGTGGTGTCGCCGTCTCCGGTGATGTAACCCTTGTCAGCGCAGTAGGCAATGGCTTTCAGGGTTTCGCCTGTGATGCCCTGCATATCGCTGAAGGGGTTCGTGTATTCGGCGTTCTTGTCAAAGCCGTCTACGCGGGCCATCATGGTGGCGAACTGTGCCCGGGTCACATTGGTGTGAGGCCCGAAGGTGCCGTCGCCGTTGCCGATGATGATGCCGCGGTCCACTGCGTCCATCACATAGCTGTAGAACCAGTCGCCGGGCTTCACGTCGCTGAAGCCATCGTCAATCTTCACCTCAATGGTATAGGTGTTCATGTTCTTAGCATTCTCAGAGTAAACATACACAGTCTTAGGAGCGGTGAAGTTCATCTGAGTGCCGGAAGTAACTACATCATTGGAATTGAAAGTACCAGAAGCAGTGCCAACTTTAGACAGGAATGCACCAGTGGATACACTGAAAGCAGGCTTTAACGCTGTAATTTCCGTAGCCATGGGCAGGGTGACAGTCACCTTGTTGTTGGCGTCGGGCTTGGCGGTCACGCCGTTGATGGTCACGCTGTTCAGCTTGGCCTCGGTCTTTTCCTTCTCAAATTTCACAGTCAAGGGGTATGTCATTGTATTGGCGCCATCTTCGCTTTTTACAAACACATACGCAGCAGTGTCTGTACCGTCTGTGATACCAGGGAGCGTGCTGTCAGCAGTGATTTCTGTACTGTTAGCAGTGTCAACTGTACCATCACTCTTAAGGGTCAGTTTTTTGAGAGCAGTGGTAAAATCTGTTGCATTTCCGGCTCCGTCATCCTTCTGAACTTTAATGCTTTCATAGTTGCTGCTGGACCAATCCAAGTACAGTTTTTCTACGAGGGATTTGTCCGCAATCACATCGTCATAGCCATAAGGCAGGGTCAGGGTAACGGAAGCAGGGCTTTGCTTCACAACGCCCTTAATGGTGGTCTTGGTTGTGGCGTCATATACATTGAATGCATCAAGCTTGGCGGCAGTTTTGGCGTCATCCTGCTTCACGGTCAGGGTGTAGGTAGAGTAGCCGCCGCGGCCTAACTTTTCAGCCATGTTATCTTTTGTCACATCTGTCCCCAGAGTGGCGCTCTTATCCCCGGCTGTCTTTATGCCAGCTTCGCTCACAACAACCAGCTCCAAGGGAGTGAGCTTGCCATTGGTTAGAGTCTCGCCGTCGTACAGATAGCCGTCATTAGCACCAGCAGCACTTTTTGTAATGCGGGGCAGCTTAACGAGCGTATTGTTGTTCTCTGTAAGGACTTTCAGTTCTACGAGCAGATTCGCAGTGCTATTTTTAGGATCCACATAGCACAGCTTAGCGCCTGCAGGCAGAGTAGCACTCACATAAGCGCCAGCATCATAGCCATCGGTCGTAAACTTCTTAAAAGGCACATTGACAGTCAGATCCTTAGCGCCAGAAGCGGCAAAGGCATTGTCCCCAACCTTGATATCCGCAAACTGCTGGCCAGCGGTACCATTCAAAGAAGTGACCTTGAAATCAGTTAAAGTGGCGGCAGTGCTGGGTTTGCCCTGCTCCACAGCAATATAGTAATTCTTATAGGTTTTGTCATCAATGGAAACAGTAATTGCAGCGGCAGGAGTAGTGGTGTCCACTTTTCCGTCAAATGCAGCCGGCCAGAAGTTAGCCGCCGAAGCGGTCAGCTTGGTGCCGGACGGCACCGCAATCAGGTTAGCGGAAGAGCTAGCGCCTTCCGTAAGGCTGTAGAACAGTTTCCAGTCCTTCAGTTTCGCACCAGCATTTATCTCGGTCGGTGTTCCATCTACAGTGACGGAATAGGGCAGCTTAAAGAGAATGGTACCGTCAGCCGCGATAGCGCCAGTATACTGTGTGCCATTGGGGTCTTCCAGCTTCATCTCCTTAATGGCAGGCTCTGTGTCAACAGCGGTTTTGATGTTGAGGATATAGTCCTGAACTTTTATCGTGCCAGTAGTACCGCCGTCCTCGTCACCAGCGGCTGTCACACGCAGAGTATATTTATCTTTGCTGGTGTCAAGAGCTCGATCCACATAGCTTCCTGCCATAGTAACAGGAGTGGTAATGCCGGCTTCAACAGGCAGAACAGTTGCCCCGCTGGAAGCAAGAAGGCTCACAGTAGTCCCTGTAGCACGCTTGGAAGCAGGCAGAGTGAGCGTCACAGTGTGGGCTTCTTCGTCAATCACGCCAGCATAGTTTGCCACGCGCAGGCCCTTGAGAACAGGCTCAGGATCCTTTGCAGGGGTATGAAAATTCAGAACCCAAGGTTCAGTGGCGCCTTCCGTATACTTAACATTCAGGGTGAATGTGCAGCCATTGTTTGTGGCATCAACATCCCCATTTATATTAGTAGCTGCCACGAAGTCATTCAGCTCAATTTTTTCACCGCTCTTAATGGTAACTGTGTTTCCACCTGCTGCAACAGTTTTTGTTGCGGTGATTTCAGCAGAAGCATATACGGTTTCAAACTTAGGCGTAAACTGCCACTTCTTGTTGGCATCCACTTTCGTGCCGAAAGGCATATAAATATCAATGGTTTTGTTATCAACATCAATCTTTGCGTCCTTGCGCTGGCCGTCAACAGAGAAGGTCTTAAAAGCGCTGGCGATCTGCATTTTAATGGTGTAGTTCTGGGTATGGACGCCATCCTCAGCAACTACTATAAAGGATGCTTCTTTGGTAGTTGACAGATTAATAGCGGCATTCAGTGTAAAAGCGCCCTTCTCGCCCGGAACCGGAGTGGCTCCAGTCTTTATAGTAGCGTTTTTGTCGTTCAGCACAACTTTGATTGTATTAGCTGCAACATTGGCGGTGCCATAAGGAAGTGTAATGGTGTAAGTAGTGCCGTCCACAACGGTGTTGCCATACTGTGTGGGAGTGGAAACAGACTTAACGCCGCAGTCCTCCGCGCCATTTTTAATGGTGTAGGTCACCTTGTAAGTGGCGGTGGGAGTGGTGGTTTCAGCATCGTCATACACCCGGAAGCTGGCAGCGGCATTCTCAAATTCCTCATCAGTCATTGTGAATGTCCAGGTGCCGTCAGCAGTTGTATCACGGTCTGCGTCATTGCTGCCCGTCTCGTCATCATGCTCAACATAGCCTTCGCCGTTTGCCAGCGTAACCTTAACAATGGGATTGGTGCTCGGGCTGCTGATAGCAGCAGAATACGTATCCCCGTTTAAGGTCGCGTTCTCGCCGTTAATGGTAACGACGCTAACTACGGCAGGAACGGCAGCAGCGCTGAGCGGAATCATTGCGGCAATCAAAAGAACAGCTAAGACAGCCGCAAGTGATTTCTTCAGAAAC
>NZ_QWEO01000107.1 GCF_009936035.1 Neglectibacter sp. X58
CCCCTCCTCCCCGCTCCGCCGGCGAGTGGAAGTTATCTATAAACTCACACTTGCAGGGGTTTTGGCGGGAAAAGGAGGTTTTAGGGGGGAAATGGCGGGGAGAGGGTTGAACGGGGGGCAGGATAAGGAGTGCGCAGGCGGGGCATTGGATGGAAAAAGAAGCGTCTGGATATGCCTGCAAAAACTTTCAGGGCGAAATATTCAGGGGAAGCGGCGGGCCCCCCATATTTTCAAAAAGAAAATTTTCTTTTCCTCTTGACTCTCCCCCTGCGTTATAGTCTATACTGTAAACACGGTACCGGAAAGGAGGCCATCCAGGTGAAAAATATGAAGGAAGGAATGATACCAGGCACAAGGGGCCGCGTTTTTTATGGCTTTTTGTGCGAACTCTGTATCCCATGGCGATGAAGATGAACTGCCTATTGACTGTAAAGGAAGCCGCCGTTATCAGCGGTGTAAGCGTGCGCACGCTACACCACTATCACAAACTCGGGCTGCTCGTCCCGGCGCAGGTAACGGAAGCGGGATACAGGCTATATGGACAGGCGGAGCTTGCCCGGCTCCAGCAAATTCTGCTGTACAAAGAGCTTGGTTTTTCTCTGGAGGAAATACGCCCCTTGTTAAGCGCTGACCATATTTTCTTGCAGGACGCGTTAGAGAAGCAGACGCGGCTTCTCATGTTAAAACGCAAGCGCCTGGACAAGCTGATTGAACTGACACAAAACCTGTTGAAAGGAGAATGTATAATGGATTTTGCCGCATTTGACACAAAAGAGATCGACCAGCAGATGGAACAGTACGCCCAGGAGGTGAAGGAGCGCTGGGGAGAAACCCTGGCCTATGAGGAATCCCAGCGCCGCATGGCTTCCTATGGCAAAAAGGAGTGGGATAAAATATACGCGGGCATGGGCGGTATTTTCCGCCGCTTTGCCGCCTGCATGGAAAAAGGCCCGGATTCCCCGGAGGCGCAAGCCATGGTGCGGGAATGGCGGGACTTTATCGCAAAAAATTTCTATCCCTGTTCAGATGAAATCCTGCAGGGGCTGGGACAGATGTATGAGGCGGATCCCCGCTTCCAGGCCACCTTTGATAAGACCTCGCCGGGGCTGGGTGCTTTCATTGCGGAAGCCATCAAAGCCTCAGCTACGTGATTCCATCCAATTTCTTTAGCACGCCGCAAAAATGGCTTGTATCCAAAAGGATGCAAGCCTTTTTTGCATTTTGATATATACGCATAAAACCGCACCCATAGAAAAATCCTCGGGTGCGGTTTTTTCGTTCTAAGCCTCCCCCAAGGGAACGCCCCTTTTAATACTCCACCTGCAGCCAGCGCCTCTCAGCAGCAGACTTCTTCCCCGCCACAATGACAGCCAGGGTATTGTGGCCGTCCTTGCCTGTAACGGTGGGCTGGCGGTTGTTGATAATGGAATCCACAAAGTCGTCTATAATGCCGCTTTTTAGCTGCTTCTTGTTGGTGGAAATGGCCCCCACCTGGTATTTTACCCGGGTATCGTCCCGCAGCTCCACCACGATGTCATCGGCAAAGTCCCCGAATATCTTCATAACGCCCTTATCCCCATAGATAATGGTGCTGTTGTCCTCTTCGCCATAGTTGGTCCAGGAAACGTTCATGGTGCCAAAGGTGCCGTTTTTCATGCGGAAGATGGCGGAGGCGTTGTCCTCCAGATCAATCAGCCTGCCGTCTGGATACCGCTTGTCCCGGGTGACAGTTTCACAGCAGATGTCCTCCACCTCGTCATTTGTGAGGAAGCGGATGATATCCAGCTTGTGGGCGCCTAAATCTCCCAACGCGCCAAAGTGCGCCTTATCTTTGTCAAAGAACCAGGTAGAGTTGGAACGGTTTACACTCCAGTATTCCGGGCCGCGGTGGCGGAAGTTGCTCTGGATGGAAAGAATGTTGCCTATCATGCCAGACTGGAGCAGTTCCCGGGCCTTCCGGTGGGTAGGCAGCAAGCGCTGGTTGTGGCCGATCATCAGGATTTTCCCAGACTTCTCTGCAGCTTCCATCATGCGCCGTGTATCTTCCAGTTCCAGGGCCATGGGTTTCTCGCACAGCACATGCTTGCCTGCTTCCAGGGCCATAATGGAATACGGTGCGTGGGTGTTGTTGGGGGAGCAGATGCTTACAGCGTCTATCTCCGGATCTGCAATGAGTTCCTCTACTGTGGCATACACCTTTGCCCCATAGCCCACCGCCAGTTCTTTTGCCCGCTCCTGGTCAAAGTCATAAAGGGCTATCACTTCCGAGTTGGGATTGTCTGTGTACTCTGGCGCATGGCGGCGGGCTGTAATCATGCCGCATCCGATAATGCCGACCTTTACTTTTTTCATACTGCATACCATCCTTTACCTGAAAAGTTTTATTCCATCGGGGGGACTACAGTCCCTCTGTCTACCAGCTCTGTGCCTACCCACACTGTCTCCGGCGGGCCTTCCAGCTCCTGCCGGCGCTTCAAAAGCAGCTCCACCGCCTTTTGGCCCATTTCTCCGGCATATATGCCCACCGAATCTACAGGCGGGGACAGCATGGCGGAAATGGTGTTGTCATAGCCCATCAGGGAAATGTCTGTGGGGATTTTCACCTCTGCCTGATAGAGATACTGCATGGCCCCGGCAATAAGGGTATCTGCCGCGCCAAACACAGCAGTGGGCCGCCTGCCTTGCTCCCACAATGCCTGCATAGCCTTGCAGCCGCTGGCAGGGTGATAATCCGGGACAATTTTTATAAAATCCTTCTCCAAAGGCAGGCCCGCTTCTGCCAGTGCCTGCCTGTAGCCTTCCAGCCGCAGGGCTTCCACAGCTTGGCCGTTCTCCAGCCCAATATAGGCGATTTTTTTGTGCCCGGCCCGCAGCATGGTCTGGGTGGCGCTGTAGGTGCCGGCCTGGTCGTCCAGCAGCACCCTATCGCTGCGCTCCGGCGCCCGCTCTATCCACACCAGGGGAATGCCCGCCCGCTCCAGCTTTTTCACCAGCCCAGGGTCAAACTGCCCGATAGACGTAAGGATGACCCCGCTCATGCGCCTGCCGATAAACTCGGTGACAATTCGCTCATCCTCTCCCGGCAGGCCGTATTTCGTAAAGCTTAAAACGCTATACCCCTGCCGGGTGCAGGCCTCGTCCACGGCCCGGCTGATTTGGGCAAAAAGCATGTTGGGGCTGAACTGCAAAATGTGCCCTATCATCTGCACCCCGCTTTTTAGGCTTTGGGCCAGGGTGTTGGGCACATAGCCCAGCTTTTTCACAGCCGCTTCCACCCGCTTCCGGTTTTCCCCAGAAACGTACCCATTGTTGTGCAGCACCCGGCCCACTGTGGTCAGCGAAACCCCGGCAAGCCGCGCCACATCTGCCATTTTAGGATTCCCGTCTGCTGCCGCCATACACCCTCCTCCTTTTGTTTTTCTATATGGCATCGTTACCATGTGGTGACGATGCCATATTACCATCTTCTCCTCCCCTTGTCAAGCCCTCTGCGGAATTTTTTTCAAGCCGGTCGCAGCGTTGTCGCACAGAGCGTAAGGGAAACTGCGTAAGGTGCTGGTTACCGCCGCTGACGGCAAGACCCAGAAGTATTACACCCTGACGGTCACCAAGGCTGACGCGACTGAACTGCAGCCCACCATCACCGCTGCCAAGCTGGTACTGAACAAGGGCAAGGACGACGAGTATGTAAGCAACGGCGTGGTGGACACTGCGGCCCGCACTATCACTTTCACAGTACCCCATTCCACTCTTGACACAGCCGTACAACCCAGCACAGTTGACCCCATTTTTCCGGCCCGGTTATCCTTTTGGCGGACCGGGGGTATGAGGCCTGCAATAACCTTGCACACCTGGAGAGAAAGGGC
>NZ_QWEO01000011.1 GCF_009936035.1 Neglectibacter sp. X58
CACATGGAAAATCTGACGGGCATATCAGCGCCCGTCAGACCGTTACCTTGTGTAGTCCCTTGTAAACTGTACTTTATCTCATTGTCAGTAATACGGATATGATTTTCCATAACAGTCATTTCGCCATTCTCGTCTGATACAACGCCTGTACTCGCCCTTAGATAAAAAGCAGCTCCTAAAGCTCCTCGGATGTCACTCGCTAACTTCTCGGATGCGGTAAGGAGCGAAAAACAGGACATGAGAAAGGTCGAAATGACCATAATGAGCAGAAAGATACTGATGGCATTTCCTTTTTTGCGGAGCAGATACAGACCTGCCCGCTTTTTATAATCCATTTAGGCAACATCTCCTTTCTGCTGACAATCATATCTTTTTTTGATTAGTTTTTGATTAGTTTTTGGTTAGCATTTGGTATGCGTTTCACTCGTTTTTAGAGATGCAAAGGAGCCGCCAGATAACTGACGGCTTCTTTAGAAGATGGCTTAATTTAATTTCAGATAGAACGCAACACCCTTGTCGGTATTCGTGATTTTGTATTCCATTCCGTGTAGGTCAAGAATAGTCTTTACAATGTATAAACCCAGACCGCTTCCGCCTGTGGCTTTGCTGCGGGATTTGTCCGCCCTATAAAACGGCGTAAACATATTTTCCAAATTATCCTCGTCTAAAAATACGCCTGTATTTTCTACAACCAAAATGTGCGTATCCGTGTCATAATCTGCATAAACCTTAGCATCTGCTTTAGAGTGACGGATGGCGTTGCCAATGATGTTGGATAACGCCTTACCGAATAGATTGCGATTGACTGACACACTTATATCTTCGGAGATATTCTGAAAAATAGCAATGTCTTTTTCAGTCGCCAAAGGCTGCAACTCTATAACTACTTTACTTACCATATCAGCTAAAGAAAGTGTTTCCAAAGAGCTGCCGATGTTCATTGTTTCCATTTTGGTAATAGATAGTATCTCTTTCACTAAGTATTCAATGTCCTCGGCGGATTTTAGTGCCTGCGGCAGATATTTGTCGTGGTTCTGGTAATCTCCAAAACCTAATATCATATTCTCAAGCTGACCTTTCAAAATAGTCAACGGTGTTTTCAGCTCGTGGGAAACAGCAGCAAAGAAATTCCTATGCTGTTCCTCCAACCTTTGAAATTTCTTAACATCTTTGGTTAGCTGCTGATTTGCCGTTTCCAATTCTTCCATTGTACTTTGCAGCCTTGCCGCCATTGTATTCAGACTGGAAGAAAGTACGCCGATTTCGTCCCCTCTGTCTGTATCACATCTCCAAGTCATATCAAGCTTGGTCATTCGCTTGGAAATCTGACTGATTTTTGCAATCGGTACAACAATCACTCGGCTGCAAATCAAAGCACTTAGGGCAGATAGAAGCAGAATGACCGTCAATACTAACGGAATAAAGCGGAGCAGCAGACTGAACAGTTCACTTGCCGTTTTGGAAAGAGAAATAACAGAAAGCGTATAGCTTGCTTTATCTTCTGCAAAGGTCACATCAGTTGTATAGGTCTGTGCCGTTGACAGGTCATCAGCAATGGTTTCAAAGTCCCCGAAAGTAACGCTGTTCTTTTCGTTTCCTAACATCGCCACGGCGTTGTTCTCAATGCAGAAATTTGTAATCAGCGTCGTCCCTTCCTCATAGCTTTTGTTTTCCAGAGCAGAGAACAACGCTCCCGCATTGGTTTCAAATTGTTTGCTGCCTGTGAGCTGATAACTTTGTGGCACGAATATAAGGACAATGCCGTATATCAAAATGCTACACAAGGTCAATGCGGTAAAGACCCACAGGAACACTTTTGCACTTAGTGAGTTACTGATTTTCTTTCGCAATTTTGTATCCCACCCCTCTGACAGTTTCTATGTAATCCACGCCTAACTTTTTTCGCAAATTCATAATGTGGAAGTTGACACTTTTTTCCTCGCCGATAAATTCATATCCCCACACAAGGTTGAGCAGCTCATCTCTTGTGAATACTCGTCCTTGATTTTTAAGGAACAAGAGTAAAATATCAAACTCGGATTGCGTAAGAATGACCTCTGCACCTGCTACAAGAACTTGCCTTTGCTTGGCACTTATCTGAAGTTCTTTGTATCGAATGGTGTCTGTATCCATATCCGCTGTTTCCGTTCTTCTAAATAATGCTTCCACACGCTTTAGTACCAATTTAATCGAAAATGGCTTCGTAATATAGTCATCTGCCAACAAATCAAACCCCTTTATCTGGTCGTCCTCTGTATCAAGGGCAGTCAAAAGGATAATAGGAGTCTGGGCTTCTTGTCGTATCATTTCGCAAACAGCATATCCATTGATTTTCGGCAGCATAATATCCAAAAGGACAAGATCTATGTGGTGGGAATGAAAAGCATTGATACCCTCCAGACCATCCGAAGCGGTTACAACTTCATAACCGCAGGTTCTAAGCGGCTCGGCTAAGATGTTTTGTATTGCGATTTCATCTTCAATAATCAGTATTGTCTTTGGCATATCTTAAACCTCCAATCTGATTATACTAAGGCTTGGTTAGTTTTTGATTAGTTTTTCTGATTTTCTTCGCTTATCAGCAGGCTTTTTGGCATCTTTAGGAATCAGCCATACTCGATTAATATTCAAAACACCCTCAATACGATTTTCTTTGCATAACCGTTGCACCCATCTAAGTGATACATTCCACTTTTCAGCGACTTCCTGTGCCGTCATATATTCAAACATAACTGACCTCCTAAAATCGTACTGTATTTATTATAGAACGTTTAAACGAACTATATCAAGTGTGCGAATTTGAATTTTTCGTGATTTCTATGTACCAGCCGCCTTTTCAGGCGGCTACTTTTAATACTGCGGCACACCATACCCGTAAATCTGATAATGTCCCACAGAATATTGATTCACACGGCAGCTATCGCCGGAATTGCCTTCTACGGTATAGACTGTTCCGTTTTCGACTTTTTCCACAATTCCCACATGATCGGTTTCACCGTCACCTTCCCAATCAAAGAAAATAATCATGCCGGGAACTGGTTCGGCAGATCCGTCCTGCCATTGTCCTCTGTCCTTAAACCATTGTGCGCCATTGACGCAGCCTGCAAATTTGGGTATAACCCCAGTATCAATATACCCGCACTCGTTAGCGCACCACGACACAAAACAAGCGCACCATTCCACACGGGAGTTAAAGCCGTACCAACTCCAGTACGGTTCTCCACCCATATTACCGACCTGAGATGAATTTCTCTGCGGTCATTCCGTTGTATTTGATAAAGCCGAGAGCCGCAAACGGGGCGGCTCCCAAAATGCACATCCACGATACGGTTTCCGTGCCGACATAGGGTTTCAGCAGGAAATATAATCCTACTGCCACCGCACAGGCACAGACAGAAAAAATGAACTGCCTGAGAGACAGTCCGAAAAACATCGCTTCCGTGTAATTTCTGATTTCACGGTTAATTTTTACTTCCATGAAAAGCTCCTTTCTATTGGCATAAAAAAATCGCCACCCTTTTCAGATGACGATTCGTTTCTTTTGAGTTGTATTTAGTTGTCGCTCGGCTCTCCGAACAGGATTTGCATAAAGTTTCTCCGTCCGTAAAGCACACGGATAATATTTACTGTCTGATTTTCGATTCGGTAGAACGCCGTATAATTGCCGCAGACCAAAAATCGGTAGTCCGTTTCAAAGTCCACGATAGAGGAAAGTGGAGCGCCGATTTCAGGAAAGTCAGAAAGCTGCCGGATTCTCTTTGTAATCTTGGCAAGCGTAGCTACTGCCGCCTGCTCATTGCAAAGCTCCTCTGTGATATATGCTTTTGTCTGCTGTAAGTCTGTGATTGCTTCCGGTGAAAATTTTATCTCAGCCATTGGCAATACCTAACATTTTCTCAACATCGGCAATATCCGTCCAGCCTTTTTCCTTTGCGGACTGTTCTCCTTTGGAAAGCTCGCCCATCAGCTTAATCACAGCCTTTGTTTTTTCGTATTCCTCCATATCGACAATGGCATATCTGCCCCTGCCGTTTTTTGTCAGGAATACAGGCTCTCCAACCGCAATGTCCCGCAGTACCTCCGTATAGTTTCTCAAATCAGACACAGGCTTTATATTTGGCATAACATTCGCTCCTTTCAAATCTGCTGTAATTATTATACCCTAATTCATCGTAAAATGCAACAGCGTCTCTAAAATTTGCAAAAATGTCACAATCAAAGCCCCATCATCTCACGGATAATCCTGTCGCTCATTTTCACGCTGCCGACAAGCACAAGCATATTAAAGAGCAGCTCTCCGATATATGCCCACACCTGTGTTACCGCCACAGCATCAGGATTGACAACGGGCGGCGAAGCGGCAAAGAGTGAAAAGATGATACACGCCAAAACAATGACAGCGCCCTCCAAGCAGACAATACAGCATTTTTCTCGGCTTCAAGTCGGGCATCATAGTCCGCATTGATTTCCTGCACAGCAGTCTGCATCGTCATACCTGTGCCTGAGTCCTCTCCCGAAAAGAAGATTCCGAAAATAGAGCTTGCCACAAGTCCCACCAGACAGATAATCACAATCACGATGACAGCCACCCATCCACCGGCTGCAATGGCAGTTATCAGCGCTTTCGTCGCCGCAATGATTGCTTTTATCGCTGCAATCGTCACCTTGATAGCAGCTTTCAGCCCCTCGGCAGCAGCCTTTGCCGCAGCTTTTGCAGCCTGAGCCGCTTTCTGGGCAGACTTGGCGGCTACCTTAGCCTCCCGCTCCGTTGCTTTCGCAGCTTCCTTCGTAGTCTTGACCGTTGTTTTCGCTGTCCGCTCTGCGGTCTTGACGGATTTCTTAGCCGTTTTTGCGGTAGCTCGCTGGGTTGTCTTGATAGACTTCTTACCGGCTGACCTGACGGATTCTTTCACCCGCCTGCTGTATTCGCTGTCATTAAGATACAGATGATATTTTGCTTCTTTCATTTACTCCACCTCCGTAGACTGATATATTTGCTTTCTCCATTCCTGAAACCGCTTTCTGATAATAGCTGCGTCCTTCTCATCATCGGAAGCTATAAAGATATGTACGCTCTGATAGGCTTTCTTTATTTTACGGATATATTCAATTTCTCCCTCGTTTGCCTTGTAGGGAATCTTCAGAAGTTTTATGCCCTGCTTACGGCATATATAGGCTTTCAGCCGTTCCTTTTCCTCTGATAAGTTTTTCGATTCAATCGCCAGTCCCTCATTTACAATGTAGGTTTCAAGAGGGAGTCCGATTTCCGTATCCGTATTAAGACGCACTTGCAATCCCTTTTTCCCGGCATAATAGCTTACCGCTAACTGTGGAAATACGCTGCGATATTCCTGCTCACATATCGGACAGCCCTTTTCTTCTACGGTACGCTCATAAATCTTTGCTTTCCACGAATGACCGAGAGAGCATTTCCACCATACGCTTTTCATTGAATTTCTTGAAACCGCAGCAGGAGTAATGTCTTTGTTTTTCTCATAGTCCCATTCATCAAGCAGATGTGCGTCTGTTGTCTCTAAATCATTATAGCCGGGAAGCACAGCACGATCAGCGCATACCGGGCAGACTGTTCCTTTTATCCGGGCATAGACAACCGATTTCCATTCGTGACCGCAAGTCTCACATTTCCACCATAGATTTTTACGGGATTTTTCATTTATCATATCCGGTGTAAGCGGAAGATTGCGGTCTGACCATTCCTCTGCAAGCTGCGGCTGGGTAGTCGCAAAATCATTAAAGCCTTTCAGCAGGATTATTCCGCTGCAATAGGGACATTTGCTGCCGCCGGAACGGGTGGAAATAAGCGTGTGCCATTCATGTCCCTTGCTGCATTTCCACCATACTTTCCGATTCGCAAACGGAGTAACCATTCATAATCAATCCTCGACCTCCTTTGCAATTACATTGTATTGGGAATCAAAGAAAACTTGTAGTTTGCGACCGGATACATCGTACAACACAAAAAAGACCTTGAAAGGTGTTGTCCTCTCAAGGTCTTAAATACAAAATTATGCGATTTTTTCATCTCTGCACAAATCTACGCACCATTTGATGTAAGTTTGATGTAAAGATGTAGGGCTTCTCGATTTTTCGTGTCCGCAAACCCGCATAAACACTGGGTTTTTAATCCTTGTTGTTCGGTAATGACTTCATTGTCGGGATTTCCGGGGGAGGAATGATACCCCCTGATTTATCCTGCTTTTCCCTGACTTTGTTTATCCAAATCGGCTTCATTGTTCTGCATAACCTTTCATAAATCATCGTATTCTGATTTGGTTTGTCGTAAAATCTGTCGTAAAAATCCGGGGGTGTTTACATTGTCCAGCAATGAAGCACATCTCGGTTATGACTGCAACACACACGCCGTACCGTCTGATTTCTTGTATAGTATAGCATATTTTTTCACAAAAATCAAGGAGCCTGCCTACTGCGGCAAGCTCCTTCTGTTTATCTTATCTTGATTTTTCCTTCAAGCCCAGCAAAGGATTCCATTTTCTTTTCCTTGGTCGCTTCATTATATATGTCCATCGTCGTTGTAATATCGGCGTGTCCCATAATCTCCTGAATGACTTTCAGATTCGTCTCATTCTCACAGAAGCGAGTGCAAAAAGTATGGCGGAGATTATGGCAGCTAAAGTGCGGAAGCAATTCCGGTTTTCTTCTCTCTCTTTTTGCCGTCTGTTCCTCCTGCGTGTTATACGCTTTAATAATACGGTCAAGCACCCTGTTTACGCCGTGTGGGGATAAGACCGTATTATATCGGGATTTGAATATAAACCCGGAATACCCGTCGATTACGCTCTCGTTAAAACCGTCCTCAATCTGCTGCTTATATTCCGTTTTCAATGCGTCCTTTACATCTGCAAGCATAGGGATAATCCGTTCTCCCGCTTTCGTCTTTGGCGTAGTAACTGCATAATGGCAAGGCTCGTCTGTAAATTTGCGGTAAATCAATGTATGGTTTACGCTAATAATATTCTGCTCAAAATCGCAGTCCTCCCAGCGCAAGCCAAGAATTTCACCTATGCGACAGCCCGTTCCCAACATTGTCGTTATTAGCGGAAGCCAATGGCTATATTGGTGAGACTGAGCCGTAAAATTTACAAATAACTCCTGCTGCCGTTCTGTAAGTGCGTGGCGTTTTGGCTTTTCCCAAGCGTGGCTCTTCTTGATTTCCGCCATTACGCCATCGGAAGGATTGAGCCGGATATGACAGTTCAATTAACAGTTGCACCAAACGGTGCTAAAGCCAACTTCACAAACTTAAAACATTGACGACCGAAGGGAATACCGATAATCGTACAACACAGCAATACCCCATTGAGCAAAGAGGACAACGCCAAAGGAATACCGCTCAAAATTATCCAAAATATATTAGCAACCATAGACACGGGACTTCCACCATATTTGATTTCCTTTCCGAATGGAAAAAATGCAAGGGCGGCAAATTTGAAACATTGGCGTCCGATTGGAATTCCGATAATCGTAATACTCCACAATATACCCGCAACGCTCCAAAAGAATCCTTGCCATAAACCGCAGCATAAAAACCATATTATGTTTCCTAAACAGCTCATTCCTTTTCCTTTCCTATAACATAGCTCTGATTTTATCGAGAAACTCACAATCTGTTTTTTCGCAAAAAGTTATACCGTACAAATCCGCTTTTTTTGAAAGTTGATTGAAGTCGTAAGCAGACATAAGCATAAATGGAACAGAAATATTCCTTTCTTTGCAAGAATGCAGTAAATCTAAGCCTGTTCCATCCCGCATATTATAATCAGAACAAATCAGATCAACAGAAGTCGTTTCCAGCTTTTTCAATGCGTCATTAACGCCGTCTGCTTCCAAAACCTCAAATTCATTTTTCAAAGTTTCCGATAAGGCATATCTGATTGTTTCGTCGTCATCTACAAGTAAAATTCGTTTCAGAATAAAACCTCGCTTTCTACTGAATCATAGTTTTTTTTTGCATTTATCACACCAACTAACAATCCGATCCATAATTCTATAAATACAATAAATAAGTATTACAAAAATGCCTGTGGGTATCAGTAATATCCCTATAAGGATACCGCCGATACCCATTACGGCATATGCTACAAATTTTCTGTACTTCTTAGTTTTCCGCATCTTTGACCGTCAGTTCAAGGCTTCCGCTGAAATTTTCACCTTTGAGAACAATATAATTATCGCCGGATGAAATGGTGTACTCTTTCGTATCTTCTGAATTGACATTCGCAACCGAATATTCATCGTTACCTGCAATCCAATTCAATTCTGCACTGCCATCCTCTATGGTAAGCTTATAGGTTACTTGCAGATGATTACCGTTTTCACGATCCAAAGCCGTTCCGCCAAAGATAAATTCTTTTCCATTAAACCCATCATAGGTAGCAGTATAAGTCCCCGTGTATTCGTCTACGCCTTTTGTCTTTTCACCCTGCAAATCTTTTTCTTTTGTCAATGCGTATTTGCTGAAAGACTGAATCCAACTATCCCAACCGTCGATAAGATTATCTTTTAGGCTGCCTTTGTCATGATTGGAACTACAACCCACAAAAGAAACAGTAAAGCATAAAACTAAAAACAGGGAAATAAATACTTTTGCTCTTTTCATGGTCCGCACGACCTCCTTACATAATTTTCGGCAAAACCATCATTCCAAATACAGCGACACCCGCAACGGCGTAAAGGCTGTTTACAACCAAGCAGACTTTCATCAAATTATTTTGAGCTTTTGCCTTAACATAAGAAATGATTGTAAACACACCGCTGAAAATCATAAACGCTGCATAGCAGGAAATCATAATTTCAGCAACGGGCGATTCTAACGCCCAATCGAAAGTCCGAAGCGGTAAGATTGTCCACGGTACAAAAAGCATAATTGTGCTGATAACGGTTAAAATCTTGTTTTTCATAATAATTATCTCCTTTCAGCCTGCCCGAACCGGGTGCAGGAAATGCCTAAACATAAGATTGTTATAACAATGGCAACAGGTATCCACGGTATTAGTTCAACTTGTGCTGTATCGAGATTTGTTGCAAGTTTTCCATATTCTGCCGTTATCGCAAAGAACGGATACGACATCGGATAAGCAAACCACGCTTTTGTGTTGATCATCAATACAGAGGGCACAATCGAAGCCAATCCGATACCGATAGAAAAAATCGGCGTCTGAATACATACCGACAAAAGCCAGAAAAATGCAAGCATTGGAATTGCCGCAGCAAATATCAAGCCTGCCTCCTTAAAAACAAACAACGGCTGCAAAATGAAATTATAGTTCTGCGTACTGGAAGCTATTGCTGCGCCTACATAATACATACCGACTGCCATACCGATTTGAAGAACTGCCAGCGCAAGTAGAACAATGAACTTTGCCATACAGAGTTTCGCTGTGCTGATCGGTAAGGCAAGCATTTTCAAAATCCCTTTATTCGTCCGTTCGGTTTGGCTTAAAAGAACTGTCCCGACTACCATACTTGCGGGGAACATAAACCAAGCCATTCCCATAAAGCCCTGAATAAAGAAATTGTTTTCCGGCGAGATTCCCTCTGCCTGCATATCAAAATTCATTTGAGCATTCAAAATGGACGGTATCCATAAGATAACTGTCGCAACAAAGAGAATCAGTAGTATCTTCGAGCGTTTGATTTTCTTAAATTCCACGCCAACAAGTGATAAAAAGCTCATTCAAACGACCTCCTCACCTTTATAAATATAAGCTCTGCAAAGGCAAGAACTACAAGCTCTGCGGCTACCGCATAGATATAATGCATGGACTGTGTTACATCGCTACTCGTAAATACCTGAAAAGGTATTGCAAAGGGGAAAAGCGAAAGGGCAAAGTTCGTTGTCGGTAACATAGTTGCGGTAAACACGCATACTACGCCGATCCCAAGAGATACCCACATATTCTTGCAGGCTTCCGCAATAAGAAGTGACAGAATAATGCAGGGTAACATCAGCAAAAATGAATACCCGAAGTATTTGCACAGTTCACCGAAAAAACCATTTCCGATTTCAAACCAATGATAGGTACAAAATGTGACTGCACCTGCTTCTATTACAAGCACAAAAAGGCTCATAAAGATTGTCAAAACTGTTTTGCCTAAGAAAATGGAACTTTCTCTAATGGGCAAAGAGTTCATTTTTTGCATGGCATTGTCAGCGTATTCAGTATGATATAAAAGACAAGCTCCGGCTACAACGAGCAGCACATTCAGCATTGTCATCATCTGCCAATTTGCGTCAAGCAAAATTTGTATTGGGTTTCCCGGCAGATTAAGATACATTTCCGAACGGACAGCCATATTGATAACAGGAACAACTGCGGCTAAAATACCACCGCCGAAAAACGCCGGTAAAAAGCCAGTTCGTTTTGCTTTTTTACATTCCAAAGAAACGCTCATCGTACCCCACCTCTTTGTCCGTTGTCAGCGTCTATCAGGGCAAGAAATGTATCTTCCAGATTATCCGTAGGATAGCCCTGTGACGCTGCGCTGAATTTAAGCTGGTCGAGCGTTCCCTCAAATAACAAATGACCGTGATTCAATATACCTATGGTATCAGCCATCAGTTCAATTTCGGACAGCAAATGGGACGATACCAAAACAGTACAATTAAACTTCTCAGGTAAAGAACGAATCAGCGTCCTGATTTCGTGGATACCGACTGGATCAAGTCCGTTTGTCGGCTCGTCTAAAATCAGAATCGGCGGCTTTCCGATCAAAGCGCTTGCAAGACCTAACCTTTGTTTCATTCCAAGCGAATATTTTTTGGCAAGTCGTTTCTTATACTGCGTCAGCCCCACAATTTCAAGAGCTTCCGCTACGGAGGATTTGGGAAGTCCCAATATTTTACGGATAATTTCGAGATTTTCTTCACCGCTTAGGTTTCCGTAAAAAGCGGGAGCTTCAATAAACGAGCCTATTTCTTTCAGAATTTGCACCCTGTTATCGGGATACTTTTTTCCGTCAATCGTAAACGAGCCGCTTGTCGGTTTGGTAAGCCCCAAAAACATTTTCATAGTAGTGGACTTTCCGGCGCCGTTCGGACCGAGAAAGCCATAGACAGCACCTTTCGGAATATGCAGGTCGATACCCGAAACCGCCGTAAAATCTGCATATGATTTCGTTAAATTTTTTGTTTCAATGATATTCATTGTGTTTGCTCCTTTCTTATCATCGCAAGTACATTGTAACTGCTCGACCTTGTGCTAACCTTCTCGTGTCCTTACATTTACCTTACATTTCATCGCATATTAGAAAATGACACATTTCTATGGTATAATAAACAATAGGGACATATACAGAAATGCGGAGGCACTTTAACATGATTGAAACAGAAAGCCTTATTTTAGATAAAGCAAAGTTTTCTGACTGGGTAGAAATGTACCGCAATGTCTGGTCACAGCCGGAAAGTGCAAGATATATGGAGTGGACTATTACCACCAGCGAAGAAGCCGCTAAAATAAGAATCGTAAAAACGATTGCATTTCAAAAAGAGCATGACACCTATTTGATTTATGAAAAATCAAGCGGTAAAGCGATTGGGTTTGCCGGCGTAGAGAAAATCGAACCTTACATATATCAGGAAGCCGGAATATGTTTGGGACGGGATTATGTGGGAAGAGGATTTGGCAAACAGATTCTTCAAGGTTTGATTCAATATTGCAGAGAACAATTTGATGCCAAAGAGTTTATCTATTCGGCAAGAGATGAAAACATAGCTTCTAATCGATTGGCAAAATCATTTGGCTTTTCAATCATTTCTTCGGAAGCTAAAATAGATGTTAAAGACGGTCATCGTTATAATCTCCTGCAATATAGCCTAAAACTGTAATTTTCCTGCTTTTAGAGCGATAAACGATAATTTGAAATGGAGAAAAATAGATGATTGAATGTCTTATTTGTAAGATAGCTTCTCTCGAAGAAATGAACATAAAATGGGAGTATGAAATTGCCCAAAGCGGAAAAGACAAAGAAAATTGGATTGTTTGGAAGAAACAGAACATAGAAAAATATAAACAGGGCTATATCATTCCTTACTATGGGATACTTGAGGAAACCATTATTTGCGAAGCAACTGCGATGCTTCACCCCAAGGTTGTGCAAAACAGCACTGGTTTAGTTGGCGATCATACAGTATACTTGTCTGCATTCCGAACGATTGACAAATTTCAGGGAAAAGGGTATTTTTCAAAATTATTTCATTTTATGATTGACGATTTGCGGCATAAGGGATTTACGAAAGCTACCCTTGGCGTAGAGCCTGCCGACGAGAAGAACAAAGATATATATATCCACTATGGATTTAACGAATATATTAAATCCGGTAAGGAATATTACCCGGATGGGACGGTAATTGATGTAGAATATTACGGGAAAACACTTGAATGAAGGAACAATATAACAGACCTGAAAGGAGGCAGACCTATGGATTTTGATTACCTGAAACAAAAACGCATTTTGCTGGTCGATGATGAGCAGGAGCTTTTGGATATGGTCGTGTCTATCTTAAACGAGGACGGATTTCAAAATATCAAAACGGCAAAAACGGTAGTTGAAGCGGTTACGGTTTCTGAAACCTATCAGCCTGAACTTGCGATTCTTGATGTAATGCTCCCTGATGGAAATGGGTTTAATCTGATGGAACGGCTGAAAAAAACGGCTGATTATCCGGTGCTGTTCTTAACTGCCCGCGGCGAAGATGACGATAAATTCCGTGGCTTTGGACTTGGTGCAGACGATTATATGGTAAAGCCGTTTTTGCCAAAAGAGCTTTTGTTCCGTGTGAGTGCCATTCTTCGCAGGAGTTACAAAGCTGAAAATCCCCTTGTGAAACTGCGTGACAGCGAAATCGACTTTGAGCGTGCAGAGGTCATAAAGAACGGAGAACATCTTGCGCTTACGGCAAAGGAACACGACATACTCGCAGCTTTATATCGGAACGCCGGGAGAATTGTTACGATCGACGCACTGTGTGAAGCAGCTTGGGGTGATAATCCTTTCGGCTATGAAAATTCTCTGATGGCACATATCCGCCGTATCCGGGAAAAAATTGAAGCAAATCCCTCCCAGCCTGTTTCTTTAATGACGGTTAAGGGACTTGGATACAAACTTATTGTGGAGGGCAAATAGTATGAAAAGCGTGCCAAAACTAATCCGGCGCTTTGTCGGTATTATGCTCTTGTCCTCGGTGCTGCTCATTATTCTAAACTTCACTCTATTGGTGATATATACGCTAAATCAATCGCCAAACGGTTCTCCATGGACAACTGCACAAGAGGTTGCAGATAATCTGTCACAGGACAGTAATGGATATGTTTTGACCGAAGAAGCAGCGAGTGAACTTCAAAATACGAATGCATGGGCAATTTTTATTGATAACGCAACAATGAAAGTTGTATGGCAGACGGATAATCTTCCCGAAACTGTACCTATGTCATATACCGTTTCAGATATAGCGAGCCTTACCCGTGGCTATATTGACGGGTATCCCACATTTACAGGAGAGGCAGAAAACGGGCTTGTGGTTCTCGGTTATCCGAAAGACAGTTTTTGGAAACATATGTGGCCGAGTTGGGATTATAATTTAATCGCCAACTTGCCTAAAACAGTTCTTTCTGTTTTAGCAATCAATATAACCTTAATTTTTATAATCTATGTAATTGCCAATTCTAAGCTGTTAAAATCCGTGAAACCGATAGTCAGCGGAATACAGGCTTTGTCTACGAACGAAGAAGTCCATCTCCGAGAAAAAGGACTTTTATCCGAGCTTGCGGTAAACATTAACAAGACCTCAGATATTTTGCAAACGCAAAGCAGACAGCTCCGAAAAAAAGAAACCGCAAGAGCAAATTGGATTGCAGGGGTATCTCACGATATACGCACACCGCTATCAATGGTAATGGGGTATGCCGGACAGTTAGAAAGCGATATGCAGCTATCAGAAGATAACCGCAAAAAAGCCACGGTTATTGTACGGCAAAGTGAGAGAATGAGAAACCTGATTAACGACTTGAATCTTGCCTCCAAATTGGAATATAATATGCAGCCAATTAACCCTAAAAAGCAAAATCTAATTGCTGTTATCCGTCAGGTAGTGGTCGATTTCATCAATATGAATATTGATGAAAAGTACACGATCGTATGGGAAACGGACGAAACCTTAACCTCCTGCCCTGTATGTATAGATAAAGACTTAATTAAACGAGCAGTAAGCAATCTCATTCAAAACAGCATAAATCATAACGAGCAAGGCTGTCGTATCTTTGTTCGTGTTATAGCTGAAGATAATATTTGTACTGTCGTTGTTGCCGATGACGGTATCGGTGCTACGGATGAACAAATTGGAAAACTCAATCATTCTCCGCATTATATGGTTTGCGACGAAAACACCTCTGAACAACGGCACGGCTTAGGCTTGCTCATTGTCAAACAAATCGTATTTGCACACAGCGGAAAAATGTTGATAAAGCATAGTGAATACGGTGGCTTTGAAGTTGACCTAAGTTTGCCGATGGCTATGTAAAATAAAAGAGGAAACAGAGAAATTGTCCTTTGTTTCCTCTTTTTTAGGCTAATACTGTGGCGCACCATAGCCGAGTATCTGATAATGTCCCACAGAATACTGATTGATTCGACAGCTATCGCCGGAATTACCCTCCACGGTGTAAACGATACCGTTCTCGATTTTCTCAACGATACCCACATGATCGGATTCTCCGTCGCTGTCCCAATCAAAGAAAATAATCATACCGGGAACAGGTTCGGCAGATCCGTCAAGCCATTGTCCTCTGTCCTTAAACCATTGAACGCCGTTGACACAGCCTGCAAATTTCGGGATAACCCCAGTATCAATATATCCGCACTCATTAGCACACCAGCTCACGAAACAAGCGCACCACTCTACACGGGAGTTAAAGCCGTACCACGACCAATAAGGCTCACCGCCGACATTGCCGACCTGAGAGAGTGCAACGGTTACAATCTCTCCATCTCCGCCCGTAATTCCGTAAAGTACCTGTGACCAAAGGGAATTATTCTCATCTCTCAGCAATTCAGCAAGCACATCTTTCCACACGGCTCGGCTTCCGCTCATTTCAAGCACATCATAGGTCACAGCGTCTTTTTCAGCTTGCAGCTTGGTATCATACTCTGTGTTGATTTCCTGTACCACCGTCTGCATACTCATACCTGTTCCGCTGTCCTCGCCTGAAAAGAATATCCCGAACACAGAGCCAAGCAATAACCCGATCAGGCAACTCGACTTGTTTACTGATTATGCCGCTTTGGAACAGCAAAGAGCGGCTGAAAAAGAAGAACAGGAACGAGAGTTGAAGATTCAAAAAGCACTCATAGGCATCAGAGACAAGTTCGGGAAAAACGCCATTATAAAAGGGCTGAATATGCACGAAGGGGCAACCGCTATGGAGCGCAACAAGCAGATTGGCGGTCACAAGGCGTAAGAAAGGTGTGATACATTATGAGTGATGGTAGAACGGAATATGGAGACATCATAGACCATGAGCATCATGTGTCACAAAAGCGCCCTCAGATGTCTCGACTCAATCGAGCAGCACAGTTCTCACCTTTTGCAGCCCTCACCGGTTATGACAGTCTTGTTGCTGAATCGGCAAGAGTAACCGACACAAGAAAAGACCTGACAGAAGATGAGATTGAAGCGCTAAACGCTAAACTCAATCTGTTGCAAAACAATTTGAGCAAACACCCTGTTGTGACAATTCTGCATTTTGTAGAGGACGGGAAAAAAGCTGGCGGCTCTTATATCGAGACCAAAGGAGTCATTAGAAAAATACAACCGTATGAGCGTATTCTCATCATGGAGTCTGGTGCTGAGATACCTCTTGACGATATAGTTGACTTATCCGGCAGACTTTTTTGCAGTCTTGACTTTTCGGAGGGAGAGACGGTAAGCCATGATTGAAAATCCAAAGGAAGTTTTCGATTCCATAGTGGAATCCATCAAAGAGGCTGGCTACGATCCATACAGTCAACTGTGCGGATATTTGCAGGACGGAGACCCCTCCTAAATCACCCGCAAGGGTAACGCAAGACAGCTCATATCGAGTTTGGATCAGGCTTTTCTGAAAGACCTTATCCGCACACTTAGAAGTTGAAATACAAAGAGCCAACATGAGGGTCAACTCCCCATGTTGGCTCTTCTTGTAGAATGTCTACTTGAGTATCCCTTACTCTGCGTATTTCTTGAAGTTTTCTGCCTGCTCCAAAACTTCTTTATATACATCGTCCATTGTCACAGGTGGATATCCGAACTCGTCAAGCAGTAGAATCAAATCCACTTTCATGCTCGCTTTGATGTCATCTTTCACAAAGCAATCTGTGTACTTGGTCTTATCATCTACAACCGCCTTTACTCGCCTTGCCAGCTCCCGCATCTTTTCATCATCGTACTCATTGTCAAACTCATACTTTTTGGCTACTGCCTTGAGAATATCATAGAACGCCTTTTCCTCGTAAGAAATCCCCATCTCCTCAAAAGAGTTCTTATCGGCTTTTAGTTCCTCAAGGAGCTTTGCGAGCTGCTCTGCAACATCATCAAGAACTTCGTTTGCATACGCTTCATCACGCCTGCGATTATTGTACTCATCGACCACTCTTCTTAGCCGATCTCCAAACTCAATACCCTTTATCTTATTTACCTTCTTGTATTCGTTAATCGCCTGAGAAAGCAAACGCTGTAAAAGCTTTACCTTAGTATTAGGAAGCTGAATCGCATTGATTTTGTCCATATATTCATCACTGAAAATGTCAACAGAGATATGCTTTCCTGTTTCAAAGAGTTCCTCAATCCCATCTGACTGAATAGCTCCTTCCAGTAGCTCACGAACACGAGCGTTCATCTGAGAAATATCCGGTGCTTCTCCTTTCGTCAGCTTAAATAGGACAGATCGGACAGCACAATAGAAGTGGATATAGTTCCTCTCCTCATCTGATATAGCGTCACTGGAACTGCACAGGTTGAAGGCTTGTTTCATGCGCTTGACAGCCGCCATAAAGCGAGTCTCCATCTCTTCGGAAAGCTGAACAAACTCCACCGCTTTGTTCAAACACTCAAGCTGTTCCTTTGGCGTTCCCTCAAAGAATCGGCTACTGTTGAACTTGTAGAATATACTGCTCAGGACTTCAAGTTGATCTTTTACAATCGTGACAGATTGTTCTATCCCCTCAAACTCGTCAGCCTCAAAGTTTGTGTACTTCTTCAAGGCAAGGTTCATATTTTTCTTTATGCCGATATAATCAACGACCAATCCCTTCTCCTTGCCCTCACAGACCCTATTCACTCTGGAGATTGTCTGGATAAGTGTATGTTGCTGGATCGGCTTGTCAATGTAAATCGTATCCAGCGCCGGAACATCGAAGCCCGTCAGCCACATATCCACTACGATAGCAATTTTGAAATTAGACTTTTCATTCTTGAATTGCCGGTCGAGTTCCTTTCTATCGTCCTTTGTTCCCAACATATTATATAGGGCTTCTTCATCGTCCTTGTTCCGAGTCATTACCATCTTTATCTTCTCGATAGGTTTCAACTCTCTTTTGTCCTCTTCTGGCAGAGCTACACCATCGGGACAGACTTTTCTTTCCGTCCATTCCGGTCTCAGCTCAGTAACGATTTTGTAGAATTGATAAGCAATCGTGCGATTTGAACAAACGAACATGGCTTTTCCGGCAACAGTCGCACCCTCAGCCACCCTTGTTTCATAGTGGGTTATAAAGTCCTCTGCAACAGCACGAAGTCTATCTGGGTCTCCGATAATCATATCAAGGTGTGCGACCGCTTTTTGGCTTTCCTCGATCTGATATTCATTTGCGCCCTCCGCTTCGCACTTGTCGTAGTATTCCTCAATCTCCCGAACCTTGTCCTGATCGAGCAGCACCCTTGCAGCACGACCATCATAAACGAGATTTACAGTAATTCCGTCCTGCACAGCCTCAGTCATGGTATATGCGTCCACAACCGCTCCAAACACTTCAATGGTGGCATCTATTGGCGTTCCGGTAAATCCGACATAGGTAGCGTTAGGAAGAGAATCGTGGAGATACTTTGCGAACCCATAGGTGCGGCTCACTCCGTCCTCAGTCACTCTCACTTTCTGGTCAAGGTTAATCTGGCTCCGATGTGCTTCATCAGAAATGCAGATAACATTTTCCCTGTCGGTAAGAAGATCTAAATCCTCAGTAAACTTCTGAATTGTTGTGAGGTAAACGCCTCCGCTTTCTCTCCCCTGAAGCTCCCTGCGAAGCGTCTCACGAGAATCAATGCTTATAACAGTATCATCTCCAATGTACTTCTTGGAGCCAACAAACAACTTAGAGAGCTGGTCATCAAGGTCGGTTCGGTCGGTAATCACAAGAATAGTAGGACTATGAAAGTATGTACTCTTCATGAGCATACGGGTCAGGAAAAGCATGGTATAGCTTTTTCCGCAACCAGTAGCGCCGAAGTATGTGCCTCCTTTTCCGTCCCCTTCTGGACGCTGATGGAGCTTGATATTGTCAAAGAGCTTAGATGCTGCGAAATATTGTGGATAACGACAAACAATCTTCAAGTCTTTGTCAGAGGAATCAGGGAAGTATATAAAGTCCTTAATAACCGCAAGAAGCCTATCTGTTCGGAAAAGCCCCTGAACCATCGTGACAAGAGAATCGATCCCGTCCAACTCCCTATCGTCTGGGTTGACTTTTCTCCATGCATAGAAGAAATCATAGGGAGAGAAGAAGGAGCCGTATTTATTATTAGCACCATCACTGATCACAACAAAGGCATTGTACTTGAAAAGCTCCGGTATATCCCTGCGATACCGGACAGTGAGCTGAGTATAGGCATCTGAGATAGTGGTATTCTCCTTAACAGCGCTTTTGAACTCAAAAACCACCAAAGGTAGCCCATTTACGTAGACTACACCATCGGGTATTCGCTTCTGATTGTTGATACCATCAATCTCCATCTGATTGATAATCTTGAAAGTGTTTTTGTCTGGCTCGTTGAAATCAACCAGCTCAATAAAAATGTCCTTTTGCGTTCTGTCCTCTCTGTTAAAGATAAATCCATCACATAGCATCTTCATAAAAGTTTTGTTGGCTTCATAGAGAGTCCCTGAAACACTTTTCAGCATAAGAATGATGTTCTCAACCTCGCTCGGAGTAAGCCCTTCTTCCACATACCGGTTCAGGAGAAAGCTGCGAATGTCCTCAGTCAGCAAGACCTCGCTCCGTTCCCTGTGGAGCTTTTCACCGCTCAGATATGTATAGCCCTCATCCTGAAAGAGTTGCATGATGGACATTTCTAAGGCGTGTTCATTGAAGTTCGGCATTGTGTTCATCTCCGAAAAAACTATTTTTTCCCACCAAGGTGTTTTACCCCTGGAATTACGGCAAGAGCGATTACGAAACTCGCTCCTAATGTTTCTCTTATCGCTTTTGTCCGTTTTCTCCGGCAGCTATCGCAGATTCCCCGCCTGTTCGTACTCCTTAAAGGCTCTCCGCACTTTTTGCAGGTGTTCTCATTTTTTTCGATAAACTTTCTATTCATCACCTTCATCTTCACTGCCCTCCGTTATCATAAGAATATTACGACCATTCAACTGCGTATCAGCGTCAAAACTGGTAATCCTTTTGGATATCTGCATGAACTCGTCAACCACCGGCATTTTTCTTTGAGGTGTGTTCTCATTTAGCAGTAAAAGCGTATCCTTATCGTCCAGCTTATTTTCAATTATGAAGGACTTAAACTGCAAAAGGCTCTCCTTGCTTGACTCAAATTCTCCAAGCATAGCGTACCCTTCACATTCTGCCTGCACCGAGTTGATAATTGCCACAAGTGCCTGAAAAGCATCTTCGGCTTTTCGTGGTATATCTCTGCCCTTTTTCCCCTCTGTTAGTAGCTTCAAATCTGACTTATCTGAGTTCTCTTCAATAAAATGGAGATTCTCAGAAAAGTTCCTCATTAAAACACGCTTTGCATCTGTTGCCGATGCCACAGCATTTAGAACAGCGACCTGACGCAGCGTTGTGTCCTGAATCTTTGCTGCCAGCAAGAGCTTGTCCCTTGTGCTTTCAGCCAATGCAATCCTATCATTTTGCAGTTCGATATGTATTCCACGAATTGCGTCTCCAACATACTCAATCTCGTCAAGAATCTGTGCCATCGCCGCATGGGTAGTTAGATTGTTCAGCGAGCCTGCCAATTCTGGAGAGAAGCTCATTTCCTTTAACCTAACCTGCTTTACAATTCCTCCAGAGTCACGAATTGTAGGGAGGATCTTTCCCTTTTTGTCTATTGTAAACCTGTAAATGCCCTTATCTATCAAGTCCTTGATATATGAATCCATATCCGCAACAAGAATATTATCTTTGTGTGCCATCGACTTTATTACCTTTGCAATCGCAGGTACTCTAAGTTGAATATTCTGCCAACTGCCAAAGAATTGGACAAGAGTTTTATTGTCCTCGACAGACATAATACTAAGCTGTCCTCTGTTGGGTTTCCATTCTTCTATGTCATATCCGAAAGCAGGCACCATTTCGTAAGTATCCTGTTCACTTATAGGACGGGAGGGATCAGCACTCACAAAGCCACAGTGCGGGCAACTCGTAGCTTTATCTGAGATTTTTGTCCCACACTCTGGGCATAGTATCAAACTCATTCCGTTTTCCCCTCCTTCACAATGGAAAATGATAATTTAACTGAGACAGTTCAGGCAATATATAGGTCAATGTTTTTAGACGCAAAATATCAGTTCGAGCATAAGCCGCTTTCGGAATTGTGCAGTAAAATAGGTAGTGGAGCAACACCAAAAGGGGGAAAAACGGCTTACTGTGATACTGGAATAACGCTTATTCGTAGTACAAATGTTGTAGACTATGGCTTTATTTATGATGGGCTGGCGCACATAACGAATGAACAGGCGGACGCTTTATCAAATGTGGTTGTTAATTCTGGCGATGTCTTATTCAACATAACTGGCGTGTCTGTTGCACGATGTTGCATGGTTCCCGATGATGTGATTCCAGCAAGAGTCAACCAGCATGTAATGATTATCCGTCCCGTAATGGGCAAAGATATGAGTTACTATATCATGGCTACGCTCTGCCATTCAGAAAACAAATCAAAATTGCTTGGCATAGCGCAGTCTGGTTCAACTCGTGAAGCTATCAATAAACAAGAGATGGAGCAGTTCACTATCCCTGTTCCTTTTGAAACTGCCGTCCATGAGTTCGGCAGAAAAGTTGAGACTTTATTTACAAACATATCGACAAACATCAATGAAATCAGGCAACTACTTGATATGCAGAGACTTTTGCTATCTCGGCTCTCAAGCCGCTAAATTATCATTTATCTTGCGTTTCAACTCTATCCGGTCTGTAACCGTTTGAAATGCTTTCACAGCTTTCCTTTGTATGCCGATCTCCGGCACAGGAAGCTCCATGCGGCATAAATCCTCCCATGTTATACCACCACGCACACTGCCATCGGTTCTAAGCCAGCACTGCCTATCAAACTCTGGACGCCGAAACCACATCATCAGGTATTCCGGTATGAGATGTTCCTCGTCCATGACCTCGAACATGAAATACGCTGGAGAGACAAGTCCCGGCTCGTTCTCATCATAAAGTGCAACAGGGAGTCTCTCATCACGCCCCACATGCATGGGATTACAAGCAAATAAGCCCTTCTTCAAGAGCTTGTACTTGCTTAGATCTGTCCCAATCACATTTGCCACAGAGGGCATAAAAAACTTATCAATGTTTATTCCAAGCACCCGCTCGGTAATGTTATTCTTATTACGAATATCAACCAAGCGGATATTTCTTCCCAGCGGTTCATAATTTGAGTACACGATTTCACCTCATCCAATGTATTTCCTGTGGGCTGATTTCACATTCTGCTGTTTCACCATTGCATAGTGCATGGTGGTGTCAATCTTCTGGTGTCCCAAGAGCTGCTGCACCTGCTCAATAGGCATTCCCTTATCAATAGCGGTTGTCGCCAAAGTGCGCCGAAACTTGTGCGGATGAACCTTTGATATATTCAGCCGCCTACCCATCTCTCGAAGCCTCGTTTCAACCCCGCTAATCATCAAGCGTTTATGTGGTATGGACAGTGAAACAAAGAGCGCAGGATTGTCGTCAGATCGGCTATCAAGGTAATTTTGCAGGTGTATCTTTGTTCTGGCATCAAAGTAGACCAAACGCTCCTTATCTCCCTTGCCGAAAACAACGCATTCCCGCTCGTTGAAGTTGATGTCATCTCGGTTTAGCGCTACCAATTCACCTACACGCATTCCAGATGAAGCCAGAAGATCTATCAGCGCCAGATCTCGAATTGTTGTGCAACTATCCCGCATCAGTTCCAGCGCCTCATCTGAGTAAACCTCTTTGACGACCTTTCCGGTCTTGACCTTATGAATACGCCTGACCGGACTTTTCACGATGTAGTCCTCGTCCTCCAGCCACGAAAAGAAGCTCGAAAGGATACGCCGGATATTGTCTATAGTAACTTTGCTTGAGTTTCTTTCGGTCTGATAGTCTGTGAGATACCGCCTTATTTCGTCCGTCATAATCTGCTGTGGCGGCTTTCCAATCCCCGCTATCATAGATTCTATCGTACTCTGGTAGTATTTCAGGGTCTTTTCGGAACACCCCTCCACTCGCTTTGCTGAAAGAAATGCTTTGACAGCATCAACCGGTTTCTGTTTGTTCCCCTGCTCCTTACATATCTCATAGCCATGAAGCACATACTCAAGTGCATCTTGTAGGTGCGCTAACTGCTCATTGTTCAGAAACGGCAACATACGCTGCTCTATCTCAGTAATCAGAACCTCTTTCATTGTCGTATCTCCTTTATTGTAGAGAACGACAGGCAACGGCAGTCCCTCAGATTTTCTTCCGCCGTTGGTGGAAGTTTATGCCGGACACATACGCAGCAAGGCTATCAGTCCCCACTACTGTAGACCTTTGATTCCAGTGATTCTATATCATCTGCCAGCGAATCTAAACGAGAGTTCAGATCAGCAAGGTCATTTTCTAATTCGTTCTGCCTATCTTTTATTGTGGTAAACTCTTCATGAAACCCACGAACAGCAAATATCAACTCCACCATGAGAGCCTTATCGTCAAGCTGAAGCAGGCGGTTCTTCTCCATCTCAAGGGCTTCTCTCTCCTGAGCAAGCCGTTCCTGCATAATGCGAAGCTCCTCTGCCTCAGCTTCAAGCCGCATTCGTTTCTTCTCTGCCTTCTTCTTAGTCCTTTCCTCCTTCATGGAGTCAAACTTCTGCTTTGCCTTTTCCAACAACGAGAGTTCCTCCCTTCGATAAATGATAATTTAGTGGCGTGAGAGCATGGCAACCATAGTGTCTCTAATCTCATTGAGCTTTGATATTTCTGCTTCGTTACACTCAATGGCAGCAAGAAAAGGAATAACCGTGTTGTTAAACGCTACAAGGGTATGCTTGTCGGGGATAGAAAGCTCATATTCCCCTAAAAGTGGTGGATTAGCTTGGGGCTGAGCAGAGCCGCCAGCATTGGTTTGGACAAATTTGAGAAACTCAGCAGAAGTAATCGTCAGGCCCAAGTAGTATTTGTATTCATTATCCAGAGGTCTTATTCTTACAAGAAATGATGCGAATACCGAATCAGGTATTTTTTTACCCATCATCTTGGAATAACCGACGGTAGCACCGGTACGGGCGACTACAACATCACCTTCTGAGAGAACATATTTACTATAATTCTCTTTGCTGATTGGACAATATGGTACGTTGGTCCAGTCAATATAGTTTTGAGCGATGTCTGTAATGCGTAAAAACTTAGGGCCAACAGGTTCGGCTGTGGCTGTTTCGGTATAGCCATACTGCATAATAGAGTAATCTTTTAACTTGCCTGTAGTCGAAGTCTTATTTGCAGTAAATGCCCTTACATACGCTCTCATCTGAGCTTCTAAATTATCATTTATCCATTTCTTTAGAGCTATTCGCTCTGTGATTGCACGATAGCTATTAACTATCTCAAGCTGTTCCTCATAGGGAGGAACAGGCAACTCCACCTTGCACAATTCGTCCCAGTCAAACACCTCTCTTACACTTCCATGCGACTTGAACCTTGCATAACGGTCAAACTCAGGTCTGGAAAACCAAAGCATGAGATATTGGGGTATGAGTTGCTTCTCATCTATAATCTCAAAAACGGTATATACATTGCTTACAAGCCCCTCTTCATAATCCTCAAGGAGAGCAATCCCTATTTTGTCCCCTCTCCGAGAGGTATCAGGAATGTAAGTAAACTGCCCCCGCTTCACTACCTTGTACTTTGTGAAATCAGTACCTACGGTATTTGCGATTGATGGCATAAAGACCTTTTGAACTGAAACACCAAGAAGGTTATCTTCCTTCCCATCACTATTTCTAACATCGACTGCTCGAATATACTGTCCAAGTCGCTTATAATTCAATTTCATACCCCAGCTCCTTAAACACCGCCAATAGATCTGCCTTTGACTTCTCTTCCTGAATGAGCAAGTCTTTCAGTTCTCCTTGCAGAGCTTTCATCTTCGTGTCAAAATCAATGTTCTCGTCTCGGTTTATGAACTCTATGTACCGGCTTGGAACAAGGGTAAATCCCTTTTTCTTAACCTCATCAAAGGAGGCAGAATAGCAAAATTCCGGTATGTCCTGATAGGTCTCTTCGTACCCAACTTGCTGCCAGTTATGATAAGTTGCTGTTACTTTTGCCCGATCCTCTTCTGTCAGCTCAATATACTTCTTTTCATACGGGCTTCCCATCTGCCGCAAGTCCATAAAGAGGATTTCACGCTCTCGGTTCCGATAACGCTTGACTTGCCCGTTCTGCTCAACCACTCGTGCCTTCTTATTTTTATTGAGAATCCAGAGGGTAACGCTAATGTCAGTGGTATAAAACAGGCTGCGAGGAAGAATGACAATAGCTTCTACAAGATTGTTCTCGATAAGTTGCTGTCTGATTTTCAGCTCTGTACCATCATCAGACAGCGCTCCGTTAGCGAGCAGAAAACCCGCCACACCATTTTGCGATAGCTTAGAAACGATGTTCAGAATCCAACCATAGTTGGCGTTACTTGTTGGTGGCACCTCATATCCCCGCCAGCGTGGATCGCCGGTCAACTCATCTTCGCCTCGCCATTCTTTCTGATTAAAAGGTGGGTTCGCCATAATGAAGTCTGCTTTCAAATCCTTGTGCTGGTCATTTGTAAAGGTGTTTGCTGCCTGCTCACCTAAATTGGCTGAGATACCACGAATCGCAAGATTCATTTTTGCCAGCTTGAATGTAGTGCTGGTGTATTCCTGTCCATAGATGGAAACATTCCGCTTATTTCCCCGATGCGCTTCCACGAACTTAATGGACTGCACAAACATTCCGCCAGAGCCACAACAAGGGTCATACAGAATCCCCTCGTATGGCTCAATCATTTCAGCAATCAGATTGACAATACATTTAGGCGTATAGAACTCGCCCTTGCCTTTCCCCTCCGCAAGAGCAAACTTTCCGAGGAAGTATTCATAAACACGACCAATGATGTCGTTTTCCTCATCGCTGGTGTTAATCCTGTTAATCTCATCAAGGAGCGACGCCAGCTTTGCTGTGTCCAAATGAAGGCGTGAGTAATAGTTATCCGGCAAGGCTCCTTTAAGAGAAGGGTTAGACTTTTCTATAGTATAGAGAGCAGTGTCAATTTTGAGGGCTATATCATCTTGTTTAGCATTTTCCATGATATAATCCCAACGGCACTCAGGGGGGAGATAAAACACATTATCCTTTGTATAGAAGTCCACCATTTCAATGAACTTCTCCTGCCCTGCCGCTTTGATTTTTTCCCTCTGAGTCTCAAATTTATCACTCGCAAACTTTAGGAAAAACAAACTCAGAACGACATGCTTATACTCCGCAGGTTCTACAGAACCTCGGAGTTTATCAGCCGACTTCCAGAGCGCTTCCTCCATACTGACTTCTTTTTTGGGTTTTGCTGCCCTTGCCATGTCCAATACCTCCACTTAGGTTTTATATCGCCTTACTACCATCTATCAATCTTGATGAAACTCCATAATATCATCTGCCCGGCAATCCAGCGCAGTACAAATCTTACCAACAACCTCCGTAGAAACAGCTTCATCTCTGCTGAGCTTCTTTATCGTGTAGGAAGTCAGCCCTGCAAGCTCCGCTAAGTCTTTCTTCTTCATATCCCTATCCAACAGGATATGCCAGAGTTTCTTATAGCTAACAGCCATTTTCGTCTCTCCTTCAGTTATCGACATGGCTTTATTATAGCACATTGCAGTCGAATCAACAACCTTACGGGCAGTATTTCGCCCTTTTTAGGCAATAATTTTTCTTACTTTGGGCTGGTCTTAATCTTCCAAATCAATCGGACGAACAAGCCTCCCTTTGTTATACACAGCATGGGTATAATAATCGAGGGAGATTGTAATATCAAATCCGTAAATATCAGTGAAGAAAGAAATGCTATCAGCCTTTCTAAACACAGACAATAAAAATACCATGTCCCCAGCACAATCAAAGGAGTAATTAACCTCTATACAGCTATAAACGCCTTTATAACGGGCATTAAAACCGTTGTCTAACCGTTCGATATCGCTCTCGTCCCAATTCAGGGATACTGTTTCGCCAGTGACCAATTTAATCTCAATATAGTCAATCACGAGATCTTCCAAATCGGTACTGGCACTCAAATAAAGAATCATACTGTCATTTCCTTTCTGCATATTTGCGTAAAATATTTATCTATACGGGTAAGCCAAAGGCCCCCGGAACAAAGAGTAAGGGGAACCTTTCGGCTCCAAATCTATATAAAAAAAGCACCCAAAGAATGAATTTATTCTCTGAGTGCTTTTGTTGCCCAAGGGCCAATATGAAATTTTCAGAATGAAATGGCAGGGAATATCTCCCCGTTTTTCTCAATCTGTGCCTCTTAAAGAAAGAAGCATAAGAAACAAAAAAAGTGCCTGAAAGCGTAAACTCTCAGACACTGTGTAACCCGGTAAACTATAATCGCTGTGAAGCAATTACTGAAACTGATATGGACAGTATAGCAGATTTTTTAGCGAAATGCAAGATATACATCATTTTCTTGTTCTTCCAGACCAATCTTTAGTTACAGTTCAGAGGTCGGCTTGACCGAAAGAAACCGATGGTATAGACTATATTTAGTCGGAACCATCGGTTTCTTTATCCAAAGATCTGGGATACTCTGCCAAATAAGTTAACGCTTTCTTCTTCGCGCATCATAACAAGCATGCTCATGCACTGACAGAGTGATTCGATGCTTTCAAAACTCCGGAATGACACGGCCTGCTGTTGTTTTCTTTTATAGCCTCTCAAAAGCCTTTCGGCTTCATTGTTGGTGGCTGGCACTCTCTGGTCATATAGGAACAGGAAGTGGTTGTGCATGTATTCCTCCAGCCGTATAGATAAATTGTGCCCCTTTTTATAATACTTATTTGGCGGGAGATACTCATATTCTTCTTTTGCTTTCTGCAGGATCTGGCGGTATCTCGCTTCAAATCCGCTGACCACCTCCGGATCGCATTCCTCCCCCTCTTCCAGGCTGTTCCGGTAGTGGATCATCTCCTGCATATGGGAGTGCATCTCCTTGTTCCAGGACCGGTCTGGTTCGTTTTCCATGCTGTCTTTGAGTGCCCGCAGGACATGGGCCAGGCATTCCTGGTGGTCAGAACCGTATTGGTAAAACGTCGCCTCATGGTCCTGCACGATGATCCCGTCATAATCCTGCACTGGTGTCCCCTCCACACCTTTATGCCCCTTTTTCTGGCGGGCAAAATAAAGGGCTTTCCCATCTGGGGACGCACAGATAAAGACGTAGGCGCTCTTCCCATTTAGCAGCGCGTTGGTGCAGTCTGTGTGCAGAACTGGCGAAAGGAGCAGCTGCGTAAAGACTTTCTTCCGCTCCGCTTCTGTCTTTGCAGCAAACTCTCTGCTGAGTTTATTTACCATCCCTTTGGAAATATTTAGTTTCCCGTCTGTCAGGTCGGACAGGAAACGGCGGCTCTTATCGATGGAGGTACAGCAGTCATTGTTCAAAAGGAAGAGAAATGCCTTGATGCTCCCGCCATAATTGACATCGTCTGTGACTCCTTCCGGAAAGGGGGCATGGAACCTTTCACCTGTTTTTGAATTATAGTAGACATCCGCATGGTATTCTGTGACTTCCAGCACCAGGCGGACTTCAACCTGCTGTTTTACCAGGGTTTTTGATGTCTTCCTGAAATCCGGGTCATCCAGGATCTCCCGGGGCGGTTCCAGGAATACAACTGCGGTTGGTTCCTGCTTCCTGCGGCAGTGCCCTTTGTGCCCTGGCTGGCCGCCCGGCTTCTTCCCGGTCTTCTCCCTGCTGTTTGTGATCTTTTTGCGGCGGATGGTTTTGGAAGAAGGGATGGAGGAATTCTCATGGCCATGGTTCAGCTGGGCCTTCAGACGGAGGTTTTTTCCCTTTTCTTCTTCCAGCTGCGTCTCTGCTTCATAGAGCTTATGGCGCTGCTGTGTTACCTTGTCCAGGGCTTCGTCACGCTCATGTTCTGCCTTCAGTGCCCGCTTTTCCATCTGCGCGAGCTGCTTTTGGAGGGCGGCTTTTTCCTTCCGGTGCTCCTTTTGAAGATCCTCAAAGACTTCAAACCAGTGGTTGCGGGCGGCAGCCATGTCCCGGCGGGCCTGGGCTGTCTCCTCCTTCTGATGCCGGATCTCCTGCTCCAGAGCCTTTACTTCCTTCCGGTGCACCTCATGGATCTTCTGATATTTTTTCCCAGACTTAAAAGCCGACACTTCTGCTTCGGCTGCTTTAAGGCGGTATTCCAGGAATGTGATACGGGAAAAGGAACGGTCCATAAGCTGCCCTCCTGCTTCAGTGCCTGGAAAGTCTGTCAATGAATGCCATCAGTTTCTCATTGTGTTCTGTCAGTGCCTGGATTGTCTCCTCCTGTATGCGGATGATCTGGTCCTGTTTCTCAACCTGGGCTTCCAAGGCGGCAACCAGCTCCCCACAAATGGCGGCCGGCTCCCTGTTTTTGTCTGGCTTCATATCTTCATCCTCTCTTTCTGCTAAAAGTATAGCAGAAAAAAAAGGAAAAAGCGAATCTGCTCAAACGGTGGGACTGGCATTTTGACGGTGGATAACTATTTTTTTGCTGAGAGCATAAGACTTAGGAATGGATGTTTTTGGGCCCGGACAGAGCCTGGGGATACTGTTTATGTGGATAATTGTGTTTTTTTTAGCCCAGGAAGAAAAGTCATTCACAGAACTTTTCCTCCTGGGTGAGATTATACACAAAATAAAAAAATAATTTTCAGCACTTTTCACAATGATTTAGAGGGGGGAGTGAACAGTAACCAATCTTTATATCGACCCAGTTGATAATAAGCAGAAAAATGATTATAATAAATATTGACATTTCATGTCAGGGTTTTGATGGTATTCTATGATCAAAGCAAGGAGGGATTGGCCATGCAGGAAAGCAGATTATTCAAGATTGTCTATCATTTACTCGATAAAGGACGGGCAACTGCTCCGGAATTAGCAGATAAGTTTGAAGTATCCGTAAGGACGATTTACAGAGATATTGATGCCCTAAGCAGCGCAGGCATCCCAATCTATGCAGAGCCGGGAAGAAATGGCGGTATCTTCTTATTGCAGGATTTCGTTTTGGACAGGGCGTTATTATCTGAAAATGAAAAACTGGAAGTTTTGACATCAATACAAAGTATATTTGCCACAGGTTATACTGGCGGAACAGAAATGCTGTCAAAGTTATCAGCGCTTTTCCATGTTCATACAAAAGACTGGCTTGAAGTGGATTTTTCACGTTGGGGAAAACGTGCTTATGATAACTCGAAATTTGAACTATTAAAAACAGCAGTCATCCATTGCAAAGAAGCCAGGATTGTTTATGAAAGCACAGACAGTAAAAGAAGCACACGAATTATCCAGCCATTAAAAATATCTTATAAATCAAAAGAATGGTATTTGAAAGCGTTCTGCAAGGAAAAGCAGGATTTTCGCCTATTCAAACTAAACCGCATATTAAAATTGGAATTATTAGAGAATACATTTGTTCCAAGGCCATACCCGGAAGAAGGGAATAACACGCAGCAGGAATACCCCCAGGTCGTCCTTCTGTTTTCAAAAGAAATTGCATACCGTGTCTATGATGAATTTGACGAAACAGAAATTGAATATAAAAGAAACGGCGATCTGGCCGTCTGTGCCAGGATACCTGTTGATCCATGGCTGATTGGTTATCTGCTTTCATTTGGGGCGCAGGTAGAAATCATAGAACCCCAATACTTAAAAGGTATTTTAGCTGCACAGGCACAGGAAATTTATAACAAAAATAAAACTTGACAAACGGTGTCAGGATATGTGTGATATACTAAATTCCATAGCAATAGGGCTATACATAAACTTTAAACACATTAGAAAGAGGTAAAGAAAATGTATGAAATGAACCAGAAATTTTGTCAGTGCTGTGGTATGCCGATGGGAGATACGAATGAACTGTACGGAACAAATGCCGATGGCAGTAAAAATGAAGAATACTGCAAGTATTGTTTTGAAAACGGTAAGTTTACTTTTAACGGCACGATGGAAGAAATGATTGAGGCATGCGTACCGAATATGGCAGCGGCTAATCCCAATATGAGCGAGGAAGAAGCCAGAAAAGCCATGCTTGAATGGTTTCCGACACTGAAACGCTGGAGAAACTAATCGCTGCCGCCTAAAATGCAGCCATTTCCGCTGTCAGGCAATCAGAGAACTGTCGGGAACAAAGCATCCCAAACAGGGCAGATATCGCTCACATGGGCAATGTCTGCCCTTGAAGCTTTTAAAAAATTTTATTTTCCCTGTCACACGGCAGCCTTTCCGTTGTCTAATAAAATATAGGAGGTAAAAAAACCATGAAAAATATAACGAACGAAGAACTGTTGACTTTGATTGGAAAGGCCACTGCCGGAGACAAAGAATCTCTGGAAACTGTCATTCTCAGCGTACAGGACCTGGTGTTTAACCTGTCCCTGCGAATGCTCGGCACTTTCCCTGACGCAGAGGACGCCACACAGGATATTCTGTTAAAGATTATGACGCACCTGTCCTCTTTTAAGGGGGAAAGCACATTTTCCACATGGGTATTCCGCATTGCCACGAACCATCTGAAAAACTACCAGAAGCATATGTTCGCAAAATATCCCCTTAGCTTTGAATTCTATGGGGATGATATTAAAAACGGAAAAATCAGTGACGTACCCGATCTTTCGCAGAATGTGGAAAAATCTATTTTGGCAGAAGAATTGAAACTGTCCTGCACGAATGTCATGCTGCAGTGTCTCGATACTGAAAGCCGGTGCATCTTTATATTAGGGACGATGTTCAAAGTGGACAGCCGGATTGCGGGCGACATTTTGGGGATCACGCCGGAAGCTTACCGGAAGCGGCTTTCCAGGATCCGTGCAAAAATGGCAGATTTCTTAAAGGAATACTGTGGCGAGTATGGAAACGGAAAGTGCCGCTGTGCAGACAGGGTCAATTATGCCATCCAAAATCACAGGATCCACCCTGCACAGCTTCCTTTCACTTCTGCTGTCCCCAAAAGTACCATGCTCGAAGTAAAACAGGCTATGGAAAACATTGATGATCTTTCACAGGAATTTGCCTTTTGCAAAATCTATCAGTCCCCGGCAAGCCTGAAAGAGTTTATCCAAAAATTCTTAGACGGAACTTCCTTTTCCGTTGTCACGAATGCGTAGGAGGAACGGGAAAATGAATACACAGCTTATTTTGAATTACCTTTCCGATTTAAGTGTAAACAATAACCGGGAATGGTACCATGAACATAAAGCAGAAAACAAGGCGGCAAACACAGAATTTGAAGCATTGGTCGGGGCGCTGATCCTCCGGATTGGTGAATTTGACAGCAGCGTACTACATAATGAACCAAAAAATCTTACCTTTAAGCTGGTGAGGGATACCCGGTTCAGCCACGATAAGTCGCCTTATCATCCAGCGTTCCGTGCCCATATTTCCTCACAGGGAAAGCTGCCGGTTCCTGTTGGCTATTATCTTATGATAAAGCCCGGCGGCCAGTCCTTTTTAGGCGGCGGCCTGTTTGCAGATATGTTCAAAGATGCAACGGCAATGGTCCGGGACTATATTGTTGGGAACGGCAGGGAATTTGAAAACATCATCCATGATCCGGAATTTGAAAAATATTTCTCGGTACAGGGATCTGCACTTAAAAATGTCCCGGCCGGATATGATAAGGAACATCCACAGGCAGAATATTTGAAATATAAAAGCTGGTATCTGGAATATCCGCTCAAAGATGAAGAGCTGCAGGATGCCGAAGCATTTCTCTCAAAGGCAGCCCATCTTTTTCACATTATGAAACCGTTTAACGATTATCTGAATAAGGCTCTTGCAGACTTTCAGATGCCTGCAAGGTGATAAAAAATCAAATTGCGTTTCATAACAAGCCCTGAAACTCCACAATTTAATGCGGATATCGGGGCTTTTACATATTCCACTTGTATTCTTCGGACAAACGAAGTATAATAAGCATATCATATTTTTTTCAGAGGTACGGTATGGATTACATGACAACCAAAGAAGCCGCCGATATATGGGGCATATCGGACAGGCGGGTATTACAGTATTGCAATGCCGGACGGATCGGCGGTGCTGTTAAAATGGGAAACACCTGGCTGATTCCCAAAAGTGCCAAAAAGCCTGCAGACGGAAGATTAAAAAGCGGAAAAAACAAAGAAAACAGCCCCAAGGAGAATACTTGTAATGAATGAATATAAAATTATGGTCGTGGACGACGAGCCGGATATTCTGGACCTGCTTGGAAAGTCTTTGAATATGGAGGGATTTCCTGCCGTCATAAAAGTTGATACAGGAATAAAAGCGGTAAACACCTGCAAAGAAATACAGCCGGATATCATTATTTTAGATGTTATGCTGCCGGATATTGACGGCTATGAGGTATGTAAACAGATCCGGCAGTTCTCCCACTGCCCCATTCTGTTCCTTTCCTCCAAAAATGATGAATTAGATAAAATCCTGGGCCTGGCTGTGGGCGGCGACGATTATGTTACCAAGCCTTTCAGCCCCAAAGAAATTGCTTACAGGGTGAAAGCGCAGCTGCGCCGCATGGAATATAAGAGAAACCCTCCAGGCAACCAGACAATAGAAATCGGTGCGTTGACGATTGATACGGATGGCTGCAGGGCGCTCAAAGACGGCAGGGACCTGGAACTGACTGCCAGGGAATTTGAAATACTGCAATACTTAGCGGAAAATAAAGGACGGGTTATCAGCCGCGAGCGTTTATATGAAGCGATCTGGAACGAGGACAGCTTCGGCTGCGATAATACGGTCATGGTCCATATCCGGCACCTGCGCGAGAAAATGGAAAGCGACCCTACCACACCGCAATATCTTATCACAATGAAAGGCTTAGGCTATAAGCTGGTAAATCCTTATGAAAAATAAAAAGAATTTCAACCCGTTCTTCCGGATGGTCCTGCTCCTGTCAATGACATTATTGATTGGTGTTATCACGGCAATCGGCCTGTTCTATTATATGTTCTCGATCCCGGAACCGGAAGGGATGAGCCTCGCCCATTGGCCGCAGACTTTTACAGACAATTTTTCTTCCTGGACAAGCTATGAGGGCGGAGAACTCTCCATAGAACAGATCGGACTTGACCGTCTGGACGAATATGGTTTATGGATCCAGTTTGTGGATGAATCCGGGCAGGAAATTTTCTCCCATAACAAACCTGCCGGGTATCCTTTAAAATATTCTGCTTCCGAACTGCTGGCTCTTAGCTCCAGCGACTATCAAAACGGATATACGGTATTTGTAAACAGTCTGGAGGGCTCCGATGAAGTCTGTAGCTATATCATAGGATTTCCTTATGATATAGGAAAGTATATGCTACATTACAACGGCGGCAGAGTTGCAAGGCTCTCCCCCATAGCAAGAATAATTATTCTTGCTGCTTTAAGCTCCCTTATTATTGTCGTGCTTGTTTACGGTTTTTGGCTCTCACGGAAATTGTCAGGCATTACAAAGGGCATCAAAAATATCTCCCTCCGTACCTACCAGCCATTAAAAGAAAACGGAATGTTCAGCGAAATCTACGGTGCCCTGAACAAAATGGACAGGGACATACACCGCGCCGACCAAATAAGCGAAGAAACAGAAACAACGCGCCGGGAATGGATTGCAAATATCACCCATGACCTGAAAACACCCCTGTCCCCGATCAAAGGCTATGCAGAATTGCTGGCCAACGATTCCGATAAGGAGAAACAGGCAATACAGGAATATGCCTCTGTTATCCTAAAGAACATCAACCATACCGAAAACCTGATTAATGATTTAAAACTGACTTATCAGTTGGATTCCGGCTATATACCGTACAATCCTCAAAAAATTCGTATTACGCGCTGTGTCAAAGAATGGGTAATTGATATTATCAATGATCCTGCTTTTTCAGACCGGGATATTGCGTTTGAAAGTAATGTACCGGAATTGTATGCCGATATTGATTCTGCCCTATTTCGGCGCGCCGTTACGAATCTGATTTTGAACGCTCTCACCCATAACCCTGCTGAAACAAAAGTAAGCGTTACACTTGACACGGATAAAAACGGCAGTATTCTGCTATCTGTCCGTGATAACGGAAATGGGCTGAGCGAATCAGAACAATCAAAGCTGTTTGAGCGATATTACCGTGGGACAAATACAAAAGAAAAGCCAGAAGGAAGCGGACTGGGGCTTGCCATAGCGGAGCAAATTGTAACACTTCATGGTGGTGAGATTACAGTCAAAAGCCAGCTGGGTATTGGAACAGAATTTATCATCCATGTTCCATGTAAAAATAGAGTAGCTGCAAATTAAGGTTTCCTTATTCATGTCCATGCTTTTTGGACATAGAGGTATCTTAAGATTAAATTAAGATAGGGAAAAGTCCAGACTAAGATGGGTGGTTTATGCTATTAAGCATAGGCCGCCTTATTTTTATGCCTATGTAAAATATATCAGGAGGATTATTGTATGCAGTTACAATTAAAAAACTTATGTAAGCAGTACGGAACAAAGTGTGCTGTGAATCATGTAAATGCAAGCCTTTCACCCGGAGTATACGGACTGCTGGGAGCAAACGGCGCCGGTAAAACAACACTTATGAGAATGATATGCGGTGTTTTAAAGCCCTCTTCCGGCAGCATCCGCCTAAACGGCAAAAGCATTGAAGAATTAGGCGAAAGGTACTATTCCCATTTAGGGTACATGCCACAGGATTTCGGCTTTTATCCCGATTTTACAGCCCGTGAATTTATGCTGTATATGGCGGCGGTAAAAGGGCTTGACGCCAAAACGGCAAAACAACGGACAGAGCATCTGCTTCATATGGTAAACCTGCAGGATGTGGCAAACAAAAAAGTCAAATCCTATTCCGGCGGAATGAAGCAGCGTTTGGGCATCGCCCAGGCGGAGCTGAACCATCCCTCGATTTTGATACTGGATGAACCCACTGCCGGGCTTGATCCCAAGGAGCGGGTACGTTTCCGCAACCTCATATCCGATTTTGCAAAAGAGAAAATTGTTATCCTGTCCACGCACATCGTATCGGATGTTTCCTATATCGCCGACTACATTTTGATGATGAAAAGCGGACAATTCTTGCTTGGAGAACCCATGGAAACAGTTACAGACCATATCAAAGGGAAGGTCTGGGAAATCTTGATTGACAATCGGGAAGTCCCAAAATACAGCCGGAATTTTTCTGTTGTAAACCTACACCACGAAAACAATATGGTCCGGCTGCGTATTGTGAGCGATACCGCACCGGCGGCAGATGCAGTTACTGTAGAGCCAAGCTTAGAGGATCTGTTCCTTTATCATTTCGGAGAAGACGCACAGAGCGAAAGGAGCGATGATTATGTTGATTAAATATGAATTCTTAAAAATCCTGCGAAAAAAATCCACCATTATCGTCATGGCGGTCAGCCTGTTATTAACGGCATTCCTGTTCGGGCTGCCCATCCTGCAGTACCAGACCTATAACCAGGATGGTGTAATCAAAGGGTCTGAGGGCATTGCTTATACAAAAAGCCAGTATCAGGATATATCCGTACCGATTACTGACGAATATGTAGAAAAAACAATCACAGAATATCAAAAGCTCTTTGAGAATCCCGACAATGTAGGTTATGACGGCAGCGAAAAATTCCTGATTGGCGACGCATACTGGAATTTTGTGGCTCCCAGGGAAAAACAGCTTAGCATAATCGCCTCTGCATATGATTCCCCCGGTGAAAATTCCGGTTTTAATAAACTGCCCGAACTGGATCTGGCAAACGGGGCTAATTTTTATCAGGCAAGGGATGAAAAAGTAGAATCGCTCCTGAACACACCATCCAGGGATCTTTCAACGGAGCAAAAAGAATACTGGAGCAATATGAGCAGCAAGGTGGAGACGCCCCTGCAATATGGATATCACGAAGGCTGGGAAATCATCATGAGCAGCTTTGAACTGCTGATGTTCGCCCTGCTGGCTGTCTGCATTGTGATAGCGCCTGTCTTTTCCGGTGAATATCAGGCTGGCACAGATGCCGTCATCCTGTCCGGCAAATATGGCAAGACCAAACTGGTAACAGCAAAAATTATATCGTCTATACTGTTTGGCGTCCTTGCATTCACGCTGCATGTTATCGTCGCTTTCGGTCTGCCCCTTGCGGCTTTCGGGGCAGATGGATGGAACCTGCCTTTACAGGTTGCAGGACTCACAATCCCATACCCATTTACCTTCCTGCAGGCGACCCTGATCAACTTGGGCGTTATTTATCTGGTACTGCTTGCCATGATCGGACTGACGCTGCTGCTGTCTGCCAAAATGAAAAGCCCTTACCTTGTGCTGGTCGTACTCGTGCCCGTGCTTTTTATCCCGCTGTTCCTCACCCCAAGCGGGGCAACCGGGGCATACAACCTGACTTTGTTCCTGCTGCCTTATCGTTCCGTCATGCCGGAAATTGGTAAATATATTTCCTATCAGATTGGCGGGCTGGTTCTTGACGCCCTTTCCATGAGGGCCATCCTGTATGCCGTCCTGACGGCAATTATGCTGCCACTTGCAAAGCTGGGCTTCAAGAAGCACCAGGTTGCGTGAGGTGCAGATATGAAGAGAAAAAAGACTATCATTTTCGGCGGCATTTTGCTTATAATCGCTGCCTGCGCAATTGGTTTGTTTACGCAGTCTCCAAAATGGTCGCAAAGATCCTTTGAGGCGGTTGTAAAAGAAACCGTCACACAGTCTAACGGTGAAATCCGCCTCATCGTCGAACGTACCACGGAGATTTACGGCGATCCCATCAATTCACTTGGCATCGGCAAGGATACAAAGTTACTTGATTCAGACGGAAAAAGCATCTCCACAAAAGATATTCCTTCTGGCAGTTCTGTCAAAGTCACAGTGGAAGATGCATTTAATGAGGAAAAACCATTTTACTATCCTGTTGTGTATGAAATCAGACTGATTCATTCAGACAAATAGGATTCTAAATGGAAAGAGGCGATAGCAAGAAAAAAGAAATAACTCCTTACAAAATATTTGAACATAAAATTGAATATTTGGCATCCTATTCAGAAAGCATGAATAATGAAAGCCCTGATACTCCACAATTGAATGCGGATATCAGGGCTTTATCTATTTCCTATTCTGTAATTCTTCCAACCAATACAAACCTCGCATTATCGAATTCATAGCTGCAGGTGGATAGCGTCACAATGCGGTCTGTGACTGCGAAAGTAACTTCGCTTTCAAAATACGAGCGTTCTTCTGCTGCCTCCAGCCAGTCTCCAAATTCTTTATCCGAGCCGAGAGCAATTTCCCAAGCTTTGTCACTGACACTCGCCACATAACCGGCAAAGATTTCAATCCGGATGTTCTTTTCCGGCGTCAGGAGCAATACGATCGGGTGTGCATCATAAAACTCCTGCTTCTTATATTCCGTCAGTCCAGAAAACATGGTACCATTTTTCATATGATGCCCATAGATAATGCTGTGTCGGTCTGAGAAATCCGATGTATTCCGGCTGTCCAGAAAGATACATCCGGAGCTGTTCCATTTTCCATTGAATAAATGCTTCAAGTAATATTGGTTATCCGATCCCTGCACAACCGGATAATTGATTTCTGTGCCCTCAATATAAATCCACGCAACAATATCCGGATTGATTCCGGATAGAGCAGTAAAATCTACGGCCGGCCAGCTGACATCAGACTCACTTTCTCCAGACTGACTTTCATTCTCCTGGCCATTGCTATCGTCTTCAGGTTCCTCCTCTATCGAAACATACTGCTCTATATCAGTATAGGAAGAGTCGCCCTCTTCATACTCGCTAAGCTGCCGATAAACCTGGAAGGCGCCTAAAGCAAAAATTCCTGTAAAAAATAAAATGAGTATGGCATATAATCTTTTCTTTTTCATAGTCCTTCACAGCCGGTTGGCTTTATCTTTCATCTCCTTTGCGGTAGGATTACTGTAAATTAAAGTTGTCTGGACATTACTATGTCCTGCCTGGTTGGCAACCTCATGGATGGAATAACCACTCTCCAGCGCGTTGGAACAAAAATAATGCCGCAGCGTCTTTGGCGTAATCACATCCGAATACTGGTTAAATATCTGGTTGATCCGTGAGGGATTCAGTTTCCCGCTCTGGCGGCTGACAAACAGATAGGGACTGTCTGAGTCCCGCACCTTCAGGTATTCCCGGATAGCGTGAACAGTTTTATCATTGAGATAGACTAACCGATGTTTATCGCCCTTGCCGACGATACAAATCTCCTTTGCCGTCAGATCAATCTGGCTTAATTTCAGATTCACACATTCGCTGCGACGGATTCCGGAGTAAGCATAAAGCGTGACTATGCAAAAATCCCGTTTACTGCCACTCTCCAGAAGTCGCTGGCGGAATGCCTCCACATCCTTTTTCTCCACCGTGCAGGGACTGGCATACTGAATCTGGATTTTCATAAAATCACTGTCCAGTACCGCAGTTTCCGTTTGCCTGCCGTTCGTAATCAAATACTCATTCAAACTCCGCAAGGAAGACAGATGATGGTTCACGGTCTTCGGATGATATCCTCTCACATTACGCATATAAGAAATATATTCCAAAACATTAGCCCTGTGCAGCAGCTTAGGCTCATCCCCAAAACTGTCCCTGCACCAAGCCATGAACAATTTTGCGTCCCGCAAATATGCTGTCGCTGTATTTTCTGATTTTCCCAGATCCAATAAATAATCTTTGAACCCATTCAACATAAGCATCGCCTCCTACTTACATTACACGGATGAGAATCTTATATTACAACCCGATTTGATTGTGTTGAACTTAATTTTCATAGACTTGGCACCGATTGTGTTGAACTCAGAACTGATTTTTGGCCAACCACAAACGCTCAGTTAAACATAATTGCTATTATATTTAACTGATAATTTTACTCATTTCCGTGCATACTATGCAGGATGCCTTTGAAAGAAATACTGGTAAAGTCTGTCTTAACTGTTTCATCAATACTTGACAAGTTTCATATATGGTGATATACTTAAAATCGAATGAAACAATCCGTGACCAACGCTTCAGAGAGGAGAACAAATATGCTGGATTTTTTGAAAACAGTATTTGGAGACTGCATTGGCGTTTCCGAATATTCCTTCCCGGATAAAACCCCGGTATATATCAGGGACGGGTACAAACTGCAGCAGCTGATATGGAACAACAATCCATGCGTCCTGTTATCTCCCAGAACTGCATCCTGGCGTCTCCCGACTTTAAAAAAACAATTAAAGAACTTTCAGGAGATCTGCGAGTTTCCATGCGCCCTTTATCTTGAGGGAATGACCGCACCGCAGCGCCGCAACCTCATAGAAAACAACATACCCTTTGTATCTTCCTCCCAGCAGGTATATCTCCCGTTTTGGGGATGCTCTTTCTTTGAAAAGTTTAAAGTAGATGCTCCCGTTGCGGATAAAATGGCGCCGGGAACCCAGCTGGTTTTCCTATATCTTTATTACTTGGAAAACACCGGGAAGGTCAACCTTACGCAAATTGCAAATGACCTTCAGCTTTCCAAAGCAACCTGTAACCGTGCCATCAATGATCTGGCAGCATGTGGGCTGATAGAACAGCACGCGGAAGGCAGGATTAAATGGATTACCCCCGCCTATGAAAAGCCCGAATATCTCAAAAAGGGATTTGCACGCCTGAAATCTCCGGTGGAGAGGTACATCTATATAAAAACCCCTGCAGAACCCGGCTGGCCCAAAAGCGGCTTGTTGGCGCTGGCCGATATATCAATGGTTGGCGCCGACGAGCACGACGGTGCGGCAGCAATATGCAAAAAGGACAGCGCAGGCATTCCGACCAATGCCATTATCTCCAAGCGTGAGTTTGAGGATTTTGGCGGATATGTAACCGAAGTATGGAGCTATGATCCGACACTGTTCGCCGATGGCGGCCGTGTAGATGATATTTCACTACTGCTGAGTCTCAATAACAGCAGTAATGAGCGCATTCAGATGGGGCTTGACGAAATAAGGGAAAAGCATCAATTACCCATCAAAGACGAAGAATAGGGAGTAAGGGATATATGGTAAACGGTATCGACATTTTCAAAAATCATTTCAGCGAATACAAAGAGCAGTATACAGTAATCGGCGGTTTTGCCTGCGACCTGCTTATGTCTGATGCAGGTCTTGACTTCAGACAGACCGTAGATATTGATATGGTACTGATTGTTGAGGCTCTTACAACCGATTTTGCAAAAGCATTCTGGGAATTCATTGATGCCGGTGGATATCAGGCAAGACAGCGCAGCAACGGCATACCTGAGTTTTATCGCTTTGTAGAGCCTGCCAACCCATCTTATCCTAAGATGATCGAATTATTCTCCAGGCCGCAAAGCAATGTGAAGCTGCATGCTGATACCCATCTTATGCCGTTACATATAGATGATGAAGTATCCAGCCTGTCGGCTATCCTGCTTAATGATGATTATTATAATTTCCTGCTGGCCGGCAGAGCCGAGGCAAATGGCGTTTCTATCCTGGATGCCGAGCATATCATTCCTCTGAAAATGAAAGCCTGGCTGGATCTCAAAGATAAAAAAGCGCAGGGAATGCATGTCAATTCCCGTGACATCAGAAAGCATCGCCTGGATGTCTTCCGGTTATTCCCGCTTGTGAGAGAAGATATTAAAATCACTGTTCCTGCTGCCGTTGGCGAAGATATACAATCATTTATTGAGCAAATGAGTGAAACGGAAATGCGTTTAGAAGACATCGGCATTTCCCGCAGCAAAGATTCAATCCTTGATATTTATAGAAATATGTATACAGCAGAGAATGTTTAAACCATGACAGGGTGGCTGAGAAAGTGATTGAGAGGGTGACTGAGAACCGAACCGCAATTTCTCATGCCATTTCTAATGTCCTCAATCAACAAAAACTGCTGTCTCAATTTGCATACTTCTGAATAGGAGGCAAACGAATGCCAAAGCAATTTAAAACAGCAAGACAAATTAACAAATTAAAAATCACAGAGGCCGCTGAAAAGCTTAATATTTCCCAGCCGACCCTTAGTGCCTGGGAAGGCGAACGGAAATCTCCCTCCATAGATAAGCTTGAGAATATGGCTGACCTTTACGGTGTCACAACCGATTTCCTGTTGGGACGCTCCGAAACCCAGAACCAGGACCCCAAACAGCCAATTTCACCAAAGGCCTTGCCGGCTTTTCATGGCAGGCCGGTATGGTCCGCTGCATACGGATGGCTGCTGGTAAATGCTGCAGACCGGTTGCTGACTTTCCCGGATGGCCACAGTCTGCCATTTTCAGATATTATCGGGGAGTTATTCATCTCCTCCCCTCCGTTTTCTGAATCTGACCTGCCAAAAGAGCCGCCACTCTCCCACTCTGAAGTTCACAGGCAAAAAGAAATCTGGGTGGAGCCAATCTCTCCAGACTCAGTTCTAAGAAAGGAATTGCAGGGATGGTACCAGGTAAAAGGCCGCTTTGTTGAAAATGAGTATGGCAACCGGTTTTATATGGATACTTATGGTTCCAAGTGGCTGGCATTCCTTTCTGTAACCGAATCATAAAAACAACTCCGACGCTCAGTATGATACCGGGCGCCGGAGTTGTTGATTATTCATGTTTTCTGAACAGGCTGCCAATTATTCAGTTGTAGGGAACTGCATATTGGTGAATGTCCAGATATGCAATAAGGAGAAGAAGATTTCTAATTTCCCTCTATACGCATCCCTCCATCTTATACATGAGGGCTTTTCTTAGCACTCTATTGCCAGATGGTTATGCCTCAAATCCTCATGCCATTCTTTATGGTAAGGACATTGTAAAACGCAAATGTCACAGAAATGTCCGAGCCTTTCATCCTATCAGCTTAAAAAAGGCCTGAATTGTTACAAAGCTCGGACATTTCCAAATTTTTAGTCAGTATCCATGTGTCACTGCTGTAGTTTTATGGTATCCACAATGGACAGTTTTCCGATTTTTTTGATTGGCCGTCTGATCGCCAGCGCCGCAGAGCCGAAACATAAAACGACGATCAGCAGCAGGGATACAGCCGGAAGCTGCCAGCTGGTCCCCCATTTACCGGCAATCAGGAACTGGAACATCATTTTATTTAATGGAAGCCCCAGGACACATCCGGTGACACATCCCAATACCGCATAGGTGACTGCTTCTGCAGCAATCATCTTATAGAGCTGCCCGGCTCCCATACCAATAGAACGCATCACGCCATACTGCCGTGTTCTTGCCGCCACACTGGCATTCATACTGTTAAAGATATTGAACACGGTGATCAGCGCAATGATGAGCAGGAACCCGTAAATGAACACTGCTCCTGTATAATAGGAACTCTGGGATTCCGAATTTGACAGACGTTTATCTGCAATGGAGCTATCTGGTGGAAAGAGGTTTCGTATCGCTGATACTGTCTCGTCACTGCCGCTGCCTGCAAGCTGTATATCCACAGCTGTATAGCCTGCCATACCAATGCTCTCTGTAAACAGCTGTTCTGAGCATATGATGTATCCAAGGCTTCCGGCCTCACTTGACGCATTTGTGGACGAAAGGATTCCCGCAATCCTCACCTGTCTCTCCCCCAAAGGTGTTTGGAGCGTCACAGTGTCCCCGGCTTTCCATTGCATGCCGTCCCGGTAGGTGACTAAGATATCCCCGGCCCCTCCCTGCACAGACTCGGTATTCCCCTCGTTCAGTTCCTCTTCTGCCCATTTGAACTGGTTTTCTTCATAAGAAACCAGCGTGGCCGTTCCGCTCTCGGTATCGGAAGAAACGGATAGCCCGCTGTATTCCATTCTCCCGAAAGCACGTTTCACACCTTCCATTCCCGCGATTTCTTTTATTACAGAAGGCTCCAGTCCTGCAGCAGCTGTCACAGATACATCTCCTGCCCAGGGAGCTAACGCAGGCATGCCCTGATCCAGAAAGACAACCATTACCTGGAAAGACAGGAAAAGCATGATGCTGATGGCAAAGGAACAGGTCATCAGGAATAAATTCTTTTTCCCGGACAAAGCATGGAACACGCCCATGCCTGTCTCCACATGAAACAGCTTCGTATTCGCCGCACGTTTATTCTCTGTCAGCTGGGAGCTTCCGCTGATTGCCGTGACAGGCGAAACCCTGGAGGCCTTTTTCGCCGGGGAAAGGGAAGCAAGGAGGACGATCAGAAAGCCCACCACGACCCCTGCCAGTATGCCGACGATACTGAATTCAAATAGCGGGACCTCTGAAAAACGGTCCCCGCTGATGGACCTCAGCAGCAGACAGGCAGCCCATGTCACAATCTGGCCTGCCAGCAGACCGATGGGGACCCCCTTCGCGCTCTGTCTTAGCCCCTGCAGGATTACAAAATGCTTTACCTGTTTCCTGGATGCCCCAAGGCAGCGCAGCAGCCCATAAAACTGTGTCCTCTCCAATACATTGGTGTTAAAGCTTGCAGAGATCATCACCGTCCCCGCAATCAGGACAAGGAAAACAAGGATTGCCGCAATCAGATAGAGAGCCTGCATGATATTGCTCTCGCTTTGTCCCATCAGGCCTAATAAAGCGGTATTTTCTGAAATCTGGCCGTCAGAAAGGCCAAACTGAGCCTTGATTTCCTTTATGGCCTCCTGGATATGGGCGCCATCCTTAAACTGGATACGGTAGGTGGTTCCGTCTGCTGCATTTTCATCTGCAATGGCAAGGAAGCCATCCTCACTCAGCGCCATCCCGCAGATATCCGCTTTCAGTATGGAACCCATATCCGCAAGGGTCCCGGTAATCCGGTATTGTTTTTGTGAGCCGTCCGGAACCGTGACCGTCATGTTATCGCCAATTGACAGGCCCAACTGCTCCATGGCGCTTTCATTCAGCAATGCCTCGTCCGGCAGGGAAGGGTATACCCCGTCCGTCATATCCATTTCAGTCAGGGATTCCATTGTTTTTTCATCTGCCCCTACAAAGCTGACGGTCTTGCCGGATAACATCCCCGTGCTGCCCTGGTAGACCCATCCTGATAAAGCCACGTCAACCCTTGCCGATACCAGTTGTGCCGTCTCCTCATCCACATCACGGAGCGCTGCATGGTATTCGCCATTGGTCTTGATAAAATAATTTTTCTGGGAGCGCATCGCCATATCCGCCATACTGAAAATCGCCATCACAAGGCATACGGAAAGCATAATGCACAATATGGATATCCGGTTGTTTTTGCGGTGTACCCTTTCATACTGGGGTATCAGCCCAAGATAACTTTTCATCTCGCTGCCACCCCCAAATCCCTTAGCCTGCCGTCCGTCATGCGCAGCACCCGGTCTGTTGCATCCGCATGGTTCTCATTGTGGGTGATCATAAGGATTGTCTGTCTGTATTTCGCCGACATGGATTTTAAAAGGGTGATGACCTCCTGGCTGTTTTTAGAGTCCAGGTTTCCAGTTGGCTCGTCCGCCATGATGATTGCAGGGCGGGCAGCCAGCGCCCTCCCGATTGCCACCCTCTGCTGCTGGCCTCCGCTTAGCTCACTGGGCAGGTGCTTCCTGCGCTCCTTTAATCCCAGAATCTCCAGCAGCTCCTCCACATACTTCTGGTCCGGCTTCTGGTAGTCCAGAAGCAAAGGGAATGTAATGTTCTGCTCTACATTCAATTCCGGGATCAGGTTAAAGGACTGGAAGATAAACCCGATATTCTGGCGGCGGAACACCGTAAGCTTCTTTTCGGGCATGGAAAAAATGTCCTTCCCATCAATCAGCACTTTCCCGGAGGTCGGGTTATCCAAGGCTCCCACCACATTTAAAAGTGTGCTTTTTCCGGAACCGGATTCGCCTACGATTGCGATAAATTCCCCTTTGCCCACGGAGAAGGAAACATTGTCAAGTGCCCGGACTTCCGCTTCCCCTTTTCCATAGGTCTTGCATAGATTTTGTACTTCAAGAATATTCATATTCATTACCTGCCTTTCGGGCATTATCATACCCGATGGGTCTTACTTTCACATGAATTCCATCTTACTCTTTTGTAAGATGGAAAAAGCTTAAGATAAATCTGCTGCCTTTGCCGACCCTGCTGGTTACGGAAACCGTCCCCTGATGGGCTTCCACAATGGATTTTGCAAGCGGGAGCCCCAGGCCGATTCCATGGGTATCCTGGGAAAAACGGCTCCGGTAAAACCGTTTGAAGATATTATGGATATCCTCCTGGTGGATTCCTGTTCCGTTATCTTCCACCACAATATTTGTAAGAAGGGGCGTCCTCTCCCAGCTGATTACTACTTTCCCACCTCTGCCGGTATGCTCCAGCGCATTTTTTACCACATTCCCCAAAGCTTCCGACATCCAAAGGGCATCGCAGTAAAGGAAAACATCGCTGCTCCCGGATAACACAATTTCTTTCGCTTCCTGAGTGGCAAATGTCTCAAAGCGTTCCGTCACATCCTTAAGGAGCATTTCCATGTTTTCCTCCTCCTTTTCCATCCTGACCGTGCCTGCGTCCAGCCTGGCTATTTTTAAGAGCGTATAAACCACATCCTCCACCCGGCGTATTTCCCGCAGGGATTTCTGGCTGAATGCAAGGATGGCCTCCCTGTCCGTTCCCTCCTGCGCCATAATCTCATCATACATCTTTAGCGCTGCCAGGGGCGTCTTTAACTGGTGGGAAACATCTGAGATCATATCCTGCAGAAATTCGCGCGTCTGTTTTTCATGTTCTGCCTGGGCAGAGAGGATAGCGGCAAGCTCATTGATCCTGTGGAACAGGCTGTACCAGTCCCCGGTTTCCTCGCTGTCGATCCTCTGTCCCGTATCCCCTGAAAGGAACCGGGTGATTACAGCATCTGCCTTTGCTATTGCTTTGTTTTGTTTCCGGATGTAAATCCAGACTGTCAGAAAAACGGCCAAAAAAACGCAAAAAAACATACCTCCGAACCAGGCGGCAGTATGCTTTCGGTAAGCATATACGGCAGGAATCAGTCTGGGATCTGCATTTCCATGGTAGCCCGCTTCCTTAAGGATCCGCCTTCCGGCCTCCAGGTCAGAGTCCGTTTTCTCTTTCGTAAACACGGCTGCCACATTTGTGTCCGGATGGTTGACCAGATACCCTGCCGTCCCATAATCATGCTCCACCATTGTTTTCTGGTAATCATTCGTCATATAGGATAAAAGGACCGTGAAACCTGCTGCCGCAGCCAGCCAGATAGCAAGCAGGCAGCACAGCATCCTCCTTATTTCTTTTCCCATTGTTTTCATCTTCCATCACTCCCCGGCCCATTTATAGCCAAACCCAATTTCCGTCAGAAGCTTTGTGGGGGAATTCGGGTCATCTTCAATCTTCCTCCTCAGCCTGCGTATATAGACGGAAAGGGTATTGTCATCCACATAGCTGCCGTTCCCATCCCAAAGGCGGTCTAAGATCAGTTCCCTTGGCAGGATGCGGCCTGGATTCTTCAAAAACAGGCAGAGCAGCTTATATTCCACCAATGTTAAAGGGATCTCCGTTTCCCCTTTCCAGCAGATCCGCTCAGACAGGTCAATCTGGATCCCATCGGATTCCAGAATCGTATCACTCTTATGAAATTGCTGCCCCGAACGGCGCAGCAATGCGTTGATCCTTGAAAGGACCTCCCCCAATTTAAAGGGTTTGGTAATGTAATCATCCCCGCCCATGTCCAGCCCTTTTACAATGCTGATTTCTTCATCCGAAGCTGTCAGGAATATAATCGGGACAGCAGAGGTCTTTCTTACTTCCTTACAGATATCAAAGCCTGTCCCGTCCGGCAACGTGACATCCAGCAACAAAAGGTCATACCGGCCTGCCCGGAAGAATTGATATGCTTCCATTACAGTACGGGCATTATCTACCAGAAAACCATTTTTCTCAAGTGTATATTTCAGGCCTTCAATCAGGCTTAAATCATCTTCTACATATAATATCTTTTTTTCATTCATTTTTTATCCATCACTCAGGATGCCTCCGACATATAAAAAGTAAAATTGCAATTTCCACAGCCAACAGAGCCAGCAGGACATACAGCAGTACCGGCCAGGCCGAGGCAGCTCCTGCAAGCAGCAGCATTACCACCGGAACCACATATTTCCGGGGATGATGCCACAGGTCGCTTTCAATCTTCCAGCCACGGATGGGATAAAACCATTCCATGAGCACAGACGGCACTGCACTCTGCAGGGCAAAGAAAACAGCCCCGGCAATCATGGGAACAGTGACACCGCCGTTTTGTATCTGCCAGCTACAGAGGAATATCACATCTGCAGCCATATTACAGGAAAAGATAAACAGACAGTATGGGATGCAAAAGTGTCGTTTCTGTCCAGGCAGGAAACGGACTGCCTGCTCCAGGTCACGGTCGCAGGACAGCAGGATACAAATAGGGGTATTTAAGGATAGAATCGCAAACCCCACCGGGACAACAAACAGCCCAGCCATTTCTCTTAAAAAATACGGCATTACAATGGCTACGCACCACATCACAGCGGTATTGACCAGATAATTCCTGTGGCAGCTCAGATACCGGAAAAAGTACCGCCACAGGGAAGCTTTCCTCCTCTGCCGGATCGCATGGTGTTTCTCACTCTCCCCCTGATAAAAAGCGTAGACCTCTGCCTTCCATAAAATCAGAATAGCAATGAAACTATTCGCAAGCAGCAACAGTCCAAACCATGTCCTACTTCCGCAAAATATAATTACGGATACTATGGCAGCAGCCCAGAGCCCGCCCACATACCAGTATTTTCTCTGGGAATAGGCTGCGGCGGCCATAAGGACCGCATGAAGCATACTGATGACCATTCCTATCATCTCTATGGGTTTCCATGCAGAAACGGCCAACAGAACCGCCAGAAGCAGCCCTGTCTTTGTAAGAACCGTATAGCATCCCAACGCCGCCACATAGGGGAAGACAAACTTTTGGGGCTGATGCGGCAGCATCAGCATATGTTTCAGTTCCACAGCGTTATCTTTGGAAAAAAGGGCCTGCCACATTACGCCGGCTGTAAAGGCGCTTATCATCAGGATTCGTACAGATGCCGCAATCTGCACCTGAAAGCCTGCGATATACAGCCCCCAAAATATGATCACATCAATCAAAAGCGTCCGTGAGAGCCGTTCATATTTTGCCCCAAACAGTTTTTTGGCAAAGGCTTTACCTGTCATTTTCATCATGCAGTGCCTCCCGGATATCTGCGGCATTGATCTGCCCGCCTTCAAAAGTCTGCCGGATCTTACCATCTTCTAGGACAAAAACCCGGTCAGAGGTCAGCGTAATGCTCTCCAGGATATGGGAAGAAAACAGCACAGTCCCATACTCTTTATAGCCCAAAATCTGCTGGTACAGATATTCCGTGCTCTGGAAATCCAGACCGTTGACCGGCTCATCCAGGAAGAGCAGTCTGGGTTTCAGGGCAAAAGCCGTAATCAGAAATGCTTTTTTCCGGTTCCCGGTTGACAGCTCCCGTAACAGGGTATCTGTATATTCTTCAAAGTGAAAGCCCTGTACCAGCTCCGACACATCCGGAACCTCTTTCCCATAGACGGCACATACATAGGCCAGGTATTCCCGGAAAGTAAAATACGAAAAAGAATTGTCCTCGGCAAACACCGTATAGCGGCAAAGCTTAAAATCCTGCTTCCGGAAATCCACAGGAGCGCCGCCAAAGCAGATACCGTCTGAACGGAACGTAGGGAGCAGGCCGGAAATCACTTTCAGAAATGTGGTTTTCCCGGCCCCGTTCAGCCCGATCAGGCCTGCCACTTCATGCTCCGCCAGCGAAAAAGAAAACCCTGAAAGTATCCTTTTCTCTTCACTGTACCACGCACTTAAATTTTGAACCGTCAGGAGCGTTTCTCCCATCTTACCTCCCCCCTTTGCCATCCTTCTCTTTTTTCCATGTCGCATAGGCGGAGTACAGGAATACACCTGCCAATACCAGATAAATCACCATCATTGGGAAGTTGCCAGATACCCCGCATACAATGGCTGCAATCAGCCAGATTAAACCAATGATTCCACGAATATAAATATGCCGCATTGTTTTTCCCTCCTTCATTGCTTACGGTTCGTAATTTATATAGGAAATATATTTATCTATCAAATCATAATCCTCTTTTGAGATCGTATATACTCCATTGTTCGTCTGCTCAATAAAATATTTCCCCTCATCTTCATATAGAAATAGTCTGCCTATCATATTTCCTTCACTGGTAAAGTCTACATTGATAATGTTTTCCACATGGACGGGTGTACCTATTTCGCCGCTCTTTGTAGTAGGTTTTGTATCTTCTAAAATACCCAGAATCCCTGCCATATCATCTTTGCCGTTTATCACGATGGGCATGTCAGAATTTTTTTTGAGAGTGAGGCTGTCTACTGCCCCTGCGTCTGGCAACTCAAGTTCATATGTATTTAATTCTTTAGCCTCTATAAAATCGGGGATGACTGGTTTCCCTTTTCCCTCGAATTTCACATTATAAAACTTGTCTGTTTTTTCATCGTAAAGCAATGCATACTCAAAATTACAGATTGGCAGATCCTGTTCTTCTGCTGTTAATGTCTCATCCATTTGACCGGGCCGGACAGTATACGCATCGGAAGAAACCCCAAAAACCGTATATTCAGGCGCATATGTCGTCATCAGCATTTGTACGTCCGAAATTTTCAAAGAATATGCCTCATCATCTTTTATGTTCATATCCGTATAATGGGATACTGCTTCGTTTAAGCGATCCACAGGCATTTGCTCCGCAGGCTTATTTTTTGCCAAAAGCCAAATACATACGGTTCCAATCAATACGATACTTGTTATAATTAAGAACAATTTCTTTTTCATAAGCAGTTCTCCTTAAATTTATTGACATCTCTTTGCTTCTCTATATATACTGCCGCTGTCTCCATACATATGCTTCTTTCAGCAGGCATTCTATGCATTCCTGCTTGCCTTCCGTATAGCTTCTTCGGTCATCTGGAAATTGTAATGCCAGTTTTTTCTTACAGGCATCGTATTGCATGGCCTTATCAGGATGGAAATTCAGGTAATCCCGAAAATTGATATAGTTCTTCCATTCTGGCCCATTCCATTTGACTGCATGGATATGATGTGTGCGCGTATCTTTTTCAAAATCACCCATTACAAATAGTATTTGCCCGGCAACATCTTCTCCGCGAAAAACAAAACCGTGTTCTTCCAACAGTTTCCTATAAGGTGAAATATCATTCAGATTACGGAGGCCAATCACAATGTCAATAATTGGTTTTGCATAAATGGAAGCAATCGCAGTGCTTCCGACATGCTGGATATCAACAGCAGCATTTCCGAAAAGCTGCTTCAATTCCATAATTACGTTTTCAGCATTTTTACCCCATTCCTCTTGATGGGATAAAAGCTCCACGCTTCCTCTTTTTAATCCTATCATTCTTCCCCCAGGCAGCTTGCAGCTCTGCCGTATCCGTTGTACCAGTATGGCTATTCCGACAGGGCGATCCTGTAAATATCCGCCTGTTCTCCATCAATTTCAAAGCTGCGCTCATAGACTCCGCCATTCCGGATGATTGTTTTAACCGAAGGTTCATTCTTCCTTTCCACAGAAAGATACAGTTCGTTCATCCCCACCTTTTTGGCAACCTCTAATAATTGCCGCAGCATTTCCGTAGCAAAACCTTTTCGTCTCTCTGACGGACGGACACTGTAACCGCAATGGCCGAGGTCCTTTAGGAAATCGTTCAGTTCATGCCTCAAATCAATGATTCCCACAATTCTATCCTAGTCATCAATGGCAAAGAATGTGTCTGTTATGACCCAATTCGGATTCACCGTTTCCTCTTTCGTGTTTGCGTCTATGGATCTGCACCATTCTATATAATCCTCTGTTTTATCAAATAATTCACTTCCGTTAATGACGGATTCTCCATGCTCAAAAAATTCCTGTCTGAATTTGATTGCCTGTTCTTTCCGTTCTTCTGATGGTCTGACTAATTGAATCATTTTTCACACTCCTTTATCTGCTAAGATTTTATCAAATTTCTTTTCCGACAGGATTTCATGGGTCACAAGCTGCCCGTCATAGAAAAGGGAAAAGGTTGTAAAGGGCGAAGGGGCATTCTGCGCATCCTCTCTGGTCTGGATATGTACGGACCGAAACACTGCATTCCTGGCCTTTGCCATCTCCTCCAGTATCGGTACATACTTTGCCGTAAAAGGGCATTGGTTTGTGTAATACAGCACAAATCCCCCCGTCATATCTTCATGCCTGCCCACGCTGTCCCGGAAACGGGGAAGGGAAGAGTCCTCCTCAAAGGGCAGATACATCAGCCCAAAATAAGGCTCCGCCGTATCCGCTGTCTGAAATCCCTTATATTCCATATACTTTGGGTCAGAGAGGAATCCCATTTTCTTTTTGGAGGATAGGACCACAAGACCCTTTTTCCCTTTCGCCTTACTGTCGCGAGTACACGCATCCAGCAGGAGGTTCGAGTATCCATGCCCCTTGAACTGCCCGGATACCCACAGACAGTCAATGTACATGTAACCCTCCGCCTCGACGGGTGCCCATGCGTATTCCGCAGGGATATACTCAATGAAGCATTTCCCCCGGACATTACCTTTCAAGAATACAAGCCCTTCGTCCAGCCTGTCTTTCAACCAGTTCTTTTTGGACATGACCTGAATATCCTTGTTATTGGAGATCGCACAGCAGATGTGCTCCTGATCAATATTTTCATGTGTCAGTTTTACAAGTTCCATATTCTATTGCCTCCTTCTTAGCTTTATTAAATTTCCCAAAAAATCCTGATTTCTTTTTATATGTGACTTCTCGACAAATGAGAATTTAACGCACTCTCTCAGTATTTGTAATATTAAATCCGACTTTTTCGTATAGTTTTAAAGCTTTTTCATTCCATTTAGCAACATGTAACAAAATAGGCCCATTGCTAATTTGGCGAATATGGTTCATTCCCCATAATAAAAGCTGTTTTCCATATCCTTTATTTTGATATTTCTTATTAACTATCAAATCGTCTATCTCACTTCCATAACATGCGACAGAACCAATAATTTCTTCCCCGCTTACAAGTAAAAAAATATCTTTACTTTTTTCACGGACTTGTTCATAATCACTCAAAAAATTGTATGGCTTAATATCAAGTGATTTTCGCATTTCATAAAAGCATGCATTATATATTTTCATGTATTGTTGAAAGGACTTTTGCTCAAAAGGAATACACGAAATACTATTTTCCCCGATACCGTCTTTTACATATTTCATTTCATATACCATTATTTCCATACTGCAATCTTCCCCACAAATCCCGATTTCTCCACGAGTGCGTTTTATTTGCTATTTTTAACCCATGTGCCGACTTCCGATGATTTTATCATGCCAAGATGTTTGTAGAAATCCTGATCCAAAAGCACGATTGCCCTTTTTGCACCTTATACAGCCCTCCAATCAGCACCATTCTCTTTTTCATATGCAGCTCCCTGACAAGTAGGAAGTTACCAAGTGAAAAATTTTTCGCCTGATTTTTTATACAATAAAGTACCAACAAAAATTATGGTCGCTAATACAACAATGTTATATTGTATTGGCGCTAAATAACAGATATTAAAAGCTGCGTGCATAATGGCAATCAGCAATATATTTCTGCATTGATAATAGGTTATTCCCAAAACAACGGAAACAAGTAATGTCCATATACAAAAACAAACAATATGTTCCATGCCCAATGAATTTCTGATTATCCACATTGGTATATGCCACACTGCCCAAACGGCGCCAACAAAAAGAACACTTTTGATTTTCTTAAAAGGAAGTTGTTCCAGCAGAAATCCTCTCCATGCTATTTCTTCAACAAACGCTGTTATCAGCAGGTATATACAGCTTGTTAACAGGGATATTACTGTCGAATATGTATTTTTAAATACGTCAGTTTTCACGATGAACGAATAGCAATAAGAACCAAATATACCTACCGCCATACTTATAATCCCTGTTAAAATATATTTGATTGTTATTTTCCCTGAAAACATTTGCGTAAAGTACACCTTGATGTTCTTCTCGCAAATCAGCAGAAAAATAGCCGCCATAGCAGGAATACACACATATAAGTATTTTAAGTACAATAATCCATTGGGAATGATAATTCCGTTTTGTTCCAGCAATGTAGGTACATAGCATATAAACGATAAAACATATACGGCAGAAACCCATAACGTGAGTTTCAACTTATTTGTGTATCTCGCCATCATAATTTCTCCTTGCAGTGCGAAAATCTTGCAGAAATTCCAGTTTCTCGTTCTCGGCAAATTCTCCATAAACTGGAAGTTGTCTATCTTATTCAATCAGCATTTATATAGCAATGTTCAATTATCTGCTCCTTCATCTCTGAATAATAGATGATGTGTTGAATAGTTTCCTCCATCTGTTCTATTCCAATTTCTTTTTCATCATCTCCGCAATCCATACCTAACACACGCTTAATATTATATTCCAACCATTCCAATCTGCCGTTATTACAATCATATAGTGTTTCCCAATCTATGGGCAAATCTCCGCCTGCATTTTTATATCCCTGCAAAAAAGCCTGAAACAGTCTAAAATCAATTTGGCAATCCTCATATCCAGACCAACATAATGCCAGTTCTAACAATTCCATAAACGGATTGTTGTAAGATAAGCATTCCAAATCAATAATACGATAATCATTCCCATTCCAGAGAACATTTTTGCAATCCATATCGTTATGGCAGACAGATACAATTTGAGGCAGTTTCTTTCTTGCCAGATTGCCTTTATTTTGGCTATCTTTGATTACCAGCAAACTATCTTTCAGCATTGCAGACAACCTCACATTGACTTTTTCCATTTTGGCAAGATAGAATTCCCAATCAATGGACATTTCAGGAAAGTTTTTGCTCTCAAATTTCTTGTATATACTATGGATTTTAGCAAGTACCTTTCCTATTTCTCCGCAATGATATTCTGTTATCTCATTGCTTCTCAAAGATTTTCCTGGAAAATAATCAAAGAGGTAGAAATATTCGCCATCTATTTCCTGCATTTTTCTTCCGTCAAAAGATAATGCAGGAAGAATAGGAATATCCTGTTGCTCCAATAAAACTTCTATCTGCTCAGCCTTAGCATAATTTTCCATAGCCGTTTCTCTTTGCATAACAAATGGATTCAGCAGTTTAAGTGCATAAACGCCTTGCTCTGTGTCAACCTTATACATCTTGTGTATAAAACCGCCATTCAGACGGGTTGGTTCGCCTTTCAATTTCCAATTAAATTTTTTTGCTATCTTGATAAACATGGCAATTTCTCCAAATACCGATTTTTCTTTATATCTTTTCAGAAATTACTTTGTTGTCATGCTCCTCAAAATCACGTCTGGTCAGACTTCATTCGAATCACAGCGCCACAGACAAATAAATATCCGATAATTGAAATTATGGATGCTTCTACTCCAAATCCCGCCCCAGTCACCAACACATTATCAGAGGAAATAATAATCGAAAAAACAGGCTCTCCATAAACGCCTTGTACGGTTGTGATATGCATGATATCCGTTACCAAAATAAAATTCCATATTGCATGAAGCAAGCTGCTGTTACTTATGGAATTTCCTTTCCATGTAACAAGTGAAAACATGAGGCCTACCAGTGTTCCGCTGATCATAAGCAGCAGGATGCCTGCAACGCTGAATTCGTCCATGGAAGGAAGGTGCAACAGGCTGAACAGGAAGGACGGAACTAAAAACGCAACAGGCTTTCCCCACTTTGTCTCAAGCAGTTTCAGAATGTATCCACGAAACAGCATTTCTTCTAAAACGCCTGCTTTCAATGCCGCAATGATGGAGTATGTGACAGCTATCACGATTTCAGCTGGATTTGATGTTGTCACTATCGGACTACCAATAATCACATAACAGATCACGACAAAAGAAGGAAGAATTGCAGCATATAAAACAGCCCATTTCCTGATAGAGCAGGTAATTCTAAAATCCTTCATTTTGAGGTGAAGTATCTTTGTCGTATACAGCCAAAACAATACATACGTAACAATGAAGCATCCTAATATCCGTAAAATAGAATAAAGTCCCCTTATCGGTAATTCAATCATTGAAAATAGTAGATCAAACGCCAGACTGCTGAGCAGATCACCTGCAAAATACAGCAGAACATAGACAATAATATGTACTATTGTTTTCCCTTTTAAAAATTGCATTTCCATCTTGAGATTTCTCCGTACTCCAATTCCAATTTCTCTTTATATTTCTTCAGAAATCTTCCTGTTTTTATCTTCGTCCTCAACCTTTGAATCACTGGCCACTTTATCTGCTTTTAAATTATTCTGCATCCTTTTTTCTTCCATCTTCTTATAAGCTTCCATCATTCCATTTTTGACCGCCCATTTGATCACGAAGTATAAGGCAATCAAAACAACAATGGCCGTTCCAGCGCTGATCCCCAGCTCCTGCCACATCTCGGCAAGTCCCTCTCTCACTCCGAATTTTTCCCACAAATCCATTTCCCATTCCTTCCTTCCTCCTATCTTCCGATTATCTGACTGTCAGCCCGTTTTGACGGATACTGTCCAATTCTTCTGCCGATAAACATCCCGATTCATACAGCCGTAAATATTCTTTGGATACATCCGAGTCAAAAATCAGAATATCATCCGAATTGATTGTAACATCCACGCCGCTGCGGTAAAGCCTGCCGATTGGATGGTCTGACATACCAGGAATCCTGCCAAGCAATATGTTGCTGCTTGGGGTGATATTAAGACGGATATGATGATCAGCCAAAAAGCGCACAACACTTTCATCATGTATTGCGGAAATGCCATGCTGGACTTCATGTAGCTCCAATTCTTCTACCGCCCTTCTCACATCTTCCGCAGATCCCCACTCGCCGACATGTGCTTTTAAACGAAGCCCCTCTTTTTTTGCCCTGCGGTAAATTGACTTGAAATTTTCTATGGGCTGCACCAATTCATCTCCGTACAAATCAATGGAATAAAAAGCCCTGTTTCCCCAAAAATGTGAAAGACACTCTTCCAGATATCCAATAGGACAATGCCTTGACAGGCCAATCTGCAGCCGCAATTCCATATCCGGTGCAATTTCTCTCTGTGCCGTGGTAAACGCTTCAATCAATTCGTCAATATCATTATGAAAATATTCTGAAAGCCCCCAGACATCTTCTCCAATCTCCAGCACGGTAACGCCGTCTTCCCTGGCCTGATGGAGGGTGGCCCGAATCAGAAGCTTTCTCATTTCTGATGTCTCGAATCTTTTTCCAAGGTTTTCCCGGTTCCATGCATGCATTTCATCCATGGACAATATGGGAGTTTTCACAGGCTCTATCTTTATGCCTGTCATTTTGTGCAGATACTGCCGGCTTCCGCCCAGTATAAAATGGTTATGCAGGTCAGATTTGGGAAACGCCCTGATTTTCTCTAAATTCCCTTGTTTCAATGCATCGGTGAAACTTTCCATTATAAAGACAGCTCGTTTTATTCATCAATCTCAATCATCCGTTTATATACACCCGAAGATTTTTCACCAATCAGAATTGCGTTTACGCATTTTTTATAAAAATCAACAGCGGATTTTGTGGGCCATCCAATAATGGCATACGCATAGCCAAGCTCCCGCATGGATTCCAGCGCCTTTAACAGTAAGGCTTTCCCCACACCTTTTTTTCTTTCACTTTCCAGCACAGCCATAGGGCCGAAAAAATTCCTGGCTGTCGCCTCATAACATGCGAAACCGATGATTTCCTTTTCCCTTGTTGCAATATAACAGGTAATGGGATTATTAGAAAAAGCGGCCTTAACCTCATCTAAATAATCATCTTTTGCACATGTCCTGGAGAAAGCAATGATCCTGCTCCTGTCAGGCGCTAATGCTTTTTTGATTCTGATGCCACTTTTCAATAAATTTTTTTCTATATCATGTGAATGGGGTATATTATATAGTTTAACAAGCATATCCGCCATATGATTACCTCCTGATACTATTGCGCCATATACGCATAAAGTGTGATCCATTTATTCTCTTCGCCAACTTTTCCTGCTTTAAACGCTGGTACACTTTTTGATGCTGTTAATATGTTGCTCGCTCCATAACGGCTGTATCGCCTCTCCGCTCTGCGTCTTTATAGACGCGGAAGGGCGTATTCAGTAACTTCATATTCATACTTGCCCCTGCAAGGCCTTCCATTGTTTTCGTATGCATAATTGTCCCTCCTTTGCATTTTCCTGATATAATCCTTTTAAGAAACCCATACAATAGAATCTACGCTTCGCGAGTCTTCTACAATAAAATCTAAAAGAAGATTTTATTGTAATGTATTGTCATGAATGATGCTGCCATTTCAAAAATACCGGAAAACAGTGCGCATTTGCCACCATCTCCCGGTATTGATACCACACTAAAAATCCAAATCTCTTTTATTCTGATACAGAAGCATTCTGCCGCCTGTAGGTGTCATTGTCTTTCTGGCTTAACTCGTTTTCTATCTGCGCCAGCTTTTTCTCCAGTTCCCGGATTTTCTTTTCATCTCCGGAAGCTGACTGGATCTGCTGTTCCAACTGTTGCTTTTTCTCTTTCAGCTTCTTGATTTCCCTGTCAACCTTATCGGTATTCGTGACGCATTTCTCCGCCGGCTTTCCCTGATTGTCTCCGCTTACCTTCGGCCCTTTTCCATCTTCGCCTTCCCCGGAACGGTCATCCTTTCCATCTGCATGGTCAGCTTTCGGGTCATCAAAAAAGATTTTCCGGTTGCCGTTCTCGTCCTGGCCTACCCGGTACAGTCCCGTAGGCTTTTTTCCCGACTTTTCACTGCTGATGTATTCGTCCTGTGGTTCGGACAGCCTGCCGGATTTTTTCTCCTCTGTAGCCTTCTCGGCTTCCTTTGCTTCCTTCGCCCTCTCGGCGGCCTGTTTTTCCTTCACCCTTTCTGCGTAGTCGGTTCTGGAATGTTCATAGTTTCCATTCACCTGCATTGCCATAAGCATGTTCCTCCTTCAATTTGATATTGTCAGGCAGGCGCCCTTACAGACAGCTTCCTTTTTCTTTTTTCGGCTGTAGAAAGTAACGCGTTAATCCATTTGCTGCGGGATACCTTCTGGGTGCTGTGAAATGATCAGTAGCACATGGAGGACAAATTTATTCTCCTGTGTCTCTATACTCATGGCGCCGCCATATTTTTCAGCCACCTTCTTTACGTTTGACAGGCCTGTCCCTTTTTTGAACGCGCCTTTCCCATGGAAGCTGTTTTCAATTTCCATCATAAGGAAATCTCCCTGGATACGCCCGGACACATGGATATATTTTTCCATACCGGCATCCAACCTTTTTACTGCCTGAATCGCATTGTCCAGTGCATTTGACAGGATAATGCAGATATCAATGTCCTTAAGGCTGCAGGGATATGGCAGAAGGAGGGAACAGTCCACATCGATCCCCATGCTTTTGGCAATCCCCAGCTTGTTTCCCACCAAAATATCCACTACCGGGTTATTGGTACTGCAGGGGAATGACATTTTTTCCGCCATATCGTCCATATCTTCCATATAGCTTACCGCTTCTTCCAGTTTCCCGCTCTGCAGAAGATTTTTCACCACTGCGATGTGGTTCCTGATGTCATGGCGGAAGGACTTTGTTTCATCGTAACGTGTCTTCGCTTCCTCCACATACTGGTTCAGGGAATGTTCTTCCTGTTCCAGCAACGAAATTTCAGTGCTGAGGCGGAAATTTTGCTGCAGCTTCCTATAAAAAAACAGAATGCAGAACAGGCTTAAAAGTCCCAAAAGATGCATTACAAGCAGCTGCCAGTGACTGAACAGATACTCGAAAGATCCGTCCTCCTCTAATAATATATACTGGCAATCAAATGAAATCATATTAATGTACTCACTCATAATAAAGATCATCAGGATCGGAATGAAAACCAGAAACATTTGCTGCATTTCCGATGCGGTATAGTCGGAAAAATAGCGATACACCATATAATAGCAAACCCCTGTCAGCAAAAGTGACGCAGCCTCACTGGCCAGCATGGCCGCAATACCGGCCGTATCATAGAAAAAATTTGGCAGCCATGCGTATAACAGACCTATCAGAGATTTCACAATCCCATAGCAGAGCAGCATGATTTCAGTTGTCAGGGCCGCATACAGAAGGGAAGACTTAAAATCCGCATGGCAGACCAGGATCCCACATACCGTAAGAAGAAATACCATCGCCACGAAGCCGGTCACCGTGCCAACTGAAAGAAAGCGGGTGACAATCACCGCACATACTCCAAACAGGAAATAAAACGGGGGCAAAAGTTTCTTTTTCAGGATTTTTGCCAAAAAATAAAACTGAAAGGTCCCCTCAATGAGGCCTATCACATATATATTGAAAAAGTCTAAATACTCAGCCATGTTACCAGCCCCCATATCTAAAATTCTCAAATGTTCTTCATATACTGCAGAACAACGCCGGAGAACTCCTTGCTCCGCAGCCGTGATACGGGAATCTCTTTGCCATTATCCATACAGGCCGTCCCGTTTTTATAGCCTTTTAAATGTTTCAGATTGATCAGATAGCTCCTGTGGCACCGGTAAAAACGGTTATCCAGCTTTGTTTCCAGATTTTCAATCCGTTCATAATAATCAACAACCTCGCCGGAATCCAGGTTCAGATATATTTTCCGGTCTATGATCTCACAGAAGACAATCTCATCCTTTGGGATGATGCGCCCCTCATATCCCTTTTGCACCAGCAGGCTGTCTTCGCTGGCGTTCTGCATGGAAGCGTAGAGGCGGTCCATTGTCTTTTCAAACTGTTTTTTATCCACCGGCTTGACCAGATAATCGTAGGCCTGCACCTCAAAAGACTGGAATACCATCTCTTTCAGTACCGTAATAAAGACTAAAAAGCCCCGGAACTGATCCGCCCTGAGTCTCCTTGCTGTCTCCATGCCGTCCATATCCTTCATCTGGATATCCAGAAACAGGATGTCGATCTGCCCATTGTAGCTTAACAGCTCTTCGCCGCTGGAAAACATACGGAGGCTGATCTCCCGGTTCTTTTTACGAAAGAAATCAGAAACAAAAGACCTTATATGCTCAGACATATGTTTTTCATCATCACAGATTGCAATACGGATCAATGCACCACCTCCTCGTCATGATCAGCATTCGCCGTTCGTCAATCATGCAAGCATGTTGACTCACTTGCGCTCATGATATCGCCAGCGGCAAAAGATATACTTTTGCCGCTGCCATAGACAGACTTTTTATTATAGCCTGTCGGAAATGCCAAAACAATTTGATTGCTGTGAAATGTTTATCTGTTGCTGTGAAATGCTGAATAAAAACCGATCAATCCCTCCATCGGAATCACTCCATCGCCCGCATCTGCTCTACCAGGGATTGCTTTTTCTGCCTGCGAACCATCCAGACAGACAGGATCGCCTCCATGCCAAACAACACAAGGAGGAACAGCCCCATTTGCAGGAATGGGAACTGATATGGGACAACTGTACCGGCAAAGGATTTTTTACTTACTTCCGCACAGACTGCTACGGAAAGCGGCAGCCCCAGAATCAGGACTGTAAGCTCCGCAAAAAATGCATAGCACATCCCCTCAATGATATTCATCCGGCATAGCTGCTTCCCGGTCAGGCCAATGGAACGCAGAATACTGTTCTCCTTTTTTCTGGACATCTGGTTGGAAAGTGTCGTATTGATCAGATTGACGACACCAAACAGGAAGACCAGCCAGGAAAGAGCCTGCAGGCTGCCAAAAATAATGCTGCTCTGCATTTTCTCATATTCGATGTGCGCATCTATGGTATCCAGTCCAAGATTGCTGCGGCCCGATACCAGCTCCTGCAAGCTGCTTTCCACAGACGCTGCTTTTTGGGGATCATTCACAATGCTCCAGGAGTAGTCAAAGCTTTCGATTTCAGGATGTATCTCATGAAATAACTCCTCCGGTGCGAACAAGGCTGCGGAATCCATGGCAAGCGCGCCATGTCCGTTTGTCGTCTTCGATGCATCGAACAGTCCGGATATGGTAACTTTCACAGTTTCCTGACCCAGAATCAACTCAATAGTGGCCCCAACATCCATATCAGTATGGCGCTTCTGATAAGCCGTACTCAGCAGGATGCTGTGGGTATCTGCCGGCATGGTGCCGGATACCAGCGCGGCTTCTATATCCATGTGGTTTGAGTCCGTCAGCATGTCGCACATACCGGCTTCGGCACTTTCGGAAGCCCTGAATTTTGCGTGCAGAGACCGGCGGGTGGCCAGCACATCCGTCACCCCGTCCACAGAAAGGATCTCCTGCCTTAAGTTTTCATCCAGCGGATTGCCTGCAGCCATAATCTCTTCCTCCGGCTGCTCTGAGGACAGATAGATCTTATAATCCCCGTCCGGGAAAAACAGCCTTGCAGCCTGCTCCGGTGACCGGGTCAGAACCATGGAAGACACCACCAGAAGAAGGATCCCGCCCAGGCTTAGGGACACTGCAATACTCACTGACTTTTTGCGGTCACGCCCAAAATTTGCAAATCCCATGGATACGGGACTAAGTTTCCGGTGTTTCTTTCTGTTGTGTACCTTTTCCTGACCTGTGAAAAAACGCATTGCCTCCAACGGTGAAATATTGGCAGCTATTTTGACCGGTCTGTGAACTGATATTGATACCATGACCCAGCAGACCACCACGGTCAGAAGCACAGCTATTCCATAATACCCTCCATGGAAGCCTTTTGGGAACAGGAGCAGGCCGCCGCCCACGCCCAGCAGGATGCCGATCAGGATCCCAATGCCGCCCAGCCGACCGCTCTCCTTTTTCACGATGCGCCGGATCTGTCTGGGTGTTGCGCCGATGGTACGGAGTTGTCCATAGCTTTGTATTTTGTCGTTCACAGAGATACGGAAAATACTCTGGATGACTACATAGCCGCCGGCAAGCACAAGGGCTGCTATACCGAAAACAGTCACAAAGTCAATAGACTTTGAGTTAGAAGCAAAATAATTGCTGTTCATCCCTACATGCGCAGAACCAAACTGTGCGGCAATCTCCCGGCAGTGGGCAGCCATGGTTTCCTGGCTAAACTGCCTGTCATTTTTGAAATGCACATAGGCACGGTATCCTGCAGGGTCAAATCCGGCCCACTGCGTCAAGGCCGCTTTGGAAACGGCAATGGCACATAGATTCGCTTCCTTTTCCCCAACATTAGACAGGATTCCGGTCACGGTATAGTCGCCATGAAAGCTCTCGGTATCCAACCGAACCGTCTCACCGATTTTGGCATTGGAACCGTAAGCGGAGAGAAAATATTCACTGACAGCGACTTCATTCGCCTGTGTCGGGAGTTCTCCTTTTATAAGCTCCATCTGGCTACGGGCAATATACATCATGTCACTGTCGCAGTACACATAGGAGGCGTTGTATCCCTGCATGGAATGCTCCTGCCCCAGCAGATAGTATTCGCCCACGCGGGCAAACTCCGGCAGGTCTTTCAGCACTGCCACATGGTCCGCCTCCACGCCGGTAAAGACCGCCTCATAGGTGTCGGCCACCTGATTACGCTGGATCTGTGCAATGGAAACGGATATAACCGCTGCAAAGCATATCAGAAACGCTGCCAGGGCGACGGCGACCACCACCATCAGGTTCCGGCGTTTCTCGCTGGCAAGGCTCCGCTTCGCCAGTTTCTTCACAATGGCGCCGGTGTCATTTTCAAAAGGCCATGTCATGTCCTCCACCTCCTATTCCGTCACACGGAGCTGCTCCACCACACTATCTTTTCTACAATACAGGCCAGCCCATTTTGTAAGTGCTAATTGAAGCATAAAAACCAATAAAACATATAAGAGAACCGGTACAGCAGGGAAAGTGTAATTTACAAAGCTAAATCCGGGCACGTTCCCCACAGCAGAGCAAATTGCTTTTCCAATTCCCAGACCGCAGATAAGGGAGGCGGCAAAACTGCCAAGTGTTTGAAATGCATTTTCAAAGCCTATCATATGATACAGCTGTCTGCTGCCTAAACCAACTGCCCGGAACAATCCCATTTCCTTCCTTCTGGAAATGATATTTGTCATACTGGTATTGACCAGGTTGATGATACTGAACATAACAATAACCGCTAAGAGTGCATATGCCGCAATGGAAATTGTGCTGAAAACACTTTTATATTGCATTGTCATATCTTTTAATGTCTTCAGGCGCAAAGTATCGCTTGCCAAAACCATTGAATGTAATTCGCTCTCAATTTCAGCATGACTGTCTGTCTTTGTCCGAATCACAAACGCACTGTTTGCATTATAGGGGACCATCCGTTTCATTTCACCCGCCGGAAGGATAAAGCTGGCAGCTCTGTCTCTGTCAAAAATAACAGCAGATACTGTATAAGTAAGGCTGCTTTGCGGAATATCTCCTGTCTGTGAAAAAGTGACGGTATCGCCCACATCATAGTTCTTATGCAGATATTCCAATTCTGGGCTTCCCATGTTAATGATAAGGGAGTTTTCCCCTGTGTGGTCACAATCCGGCAGCTCCCCTGCCATTACTCTGTCCTTTAATTCTTTATAATCTTCTCTGTTCATACTCCGGATTGCTGTTTCCATTCCATCTATCCTGACACATATTTCCTGCTGGCGGATGATTTCATCTACCCCTTCAATCGACAAAATATGACTTTCCAATTCATCTGTCAGAAGATTGTCTTCCTGCAGCTGCGTAAGGGAAAACGTAGGCGTGACCAGCGCCCGGTTCAGTTCTACCACATAGCTTCCCTCATAAGGAAAGCTCTGCTTTGCCCTTTGTTCAGGATCAAGGGAAGTCAGCAGGGAAGAAATGCCTACAAACAGCATTCCGCTCAAGACCAGCGAAGCAAAGGTCAATATGCTTTTCTTCCTGTTACGGGACAGGTTCATTGCTGCAAGTGAAAACGGTGTAAGGCGCTTCCCGCTCTTCTTCCTCTTTTTTGTCCCACTATAACCGCTATAACGGAATGCTTCCACAGGCGAAACTGACATGGCAATCCTCGCCGGTTTCAAAATAGACAGCCTTACACAGACAAATACAACGATTCCCGACAAAAACGAAGTTATAATATCAGGAAACAGCAAAAAAGCGCTCCGGTCTATCAGAAAGGACAGCATTCCACCTGCAATACACCCAAATGGAATAAAATGAAGTGCAAGATAATTTCCCTCCCTTGAAATAATCTGTTTGATCTGCTTCTTTGTAGTGCCAATTGTGCGCAGTTGTCCAAAGGAAGTTACATTATTTATCACGGAAATATAAAATATATTGTAGACGACCAGGGAACATACACCGATTAAGACCAGCCCAACGAGCAAAACCGTCAGTACCGTCTCTTTTGACATGTTATTACTGTCGATGTATAAATTATTTACCTGAATATTGTCTGCAGATATTCCGCAGTCCAGACCAATCGTCCGTACCAGGTCTTTCAGTTCCTGATTTGTATATTTGGCAGTATCACGGACAGAAATCATTGCTGCTGCAGGTCCGGCAGAAAGGGCAGGGTTTTCCCGCACAAAATCCTGTGAGACAATCGCGTTATACGCAACCCTGTCTCTGTCATTCTCAGCGGTTGTCTGAATAAAACCTGTAATCCGAAAATCGTTTGTTTCTAACTGGCGGCTTTCCTGATTGCGGTAATGAAGGGATATTGTGTCACCAATCCCCGCTTTCAGGTTCAAGGTTTCTATATATCCCCTTTCCACAAGCAGTTCATCCGCCGCCTGGGGCATACATCCTTCCACCAGTGTGATGTTGGAGAGCTGCATAGTTGTTTCATCAGAACATACCATACCCATTGTGATGCCGTTCTTCTGCTCTGTCATACCGACAGACTGGTATATGCCCATATTTTGGATACGGGAATCTTCTTTCAGCAAAGAGATATTCTCCTTTGAAAGGTTCTGGAAAATCCCCTGATATGCAGTCGATGCCGCATATTCATTTGTAATGTTAAAAGCATAAGAAGAAACAAATGCCATAATGGCCGCAGCCATAAAGATAATGATCCCAATCAGACGGTTCCTGAAACGGTTCTGTCCAATACGGGCATTTGATAACCTGCGGGTAACGGCACTGGTGTCATTTTCAAAAGGCCATGTCATGGTCTGCCACCTCCTTCTATTATCGCAGAGCTTCCATCATGGATGACTTGCTTTGCTGCTTTAAGGCCCCTGTTGTAATCAGCACACTACATAAAATAATAATCGCACAATTCAGGATTGTAATACCAAATGGAAATTGATAATTCAAATAGTTCATTAGGCTGTTTTTCAAAAATGAGCAAAGAACATATCCAATTCCTCCACCAATTATCACAGATAATACAAGTCCCATGCCGACTACGATCAGTCCCTCTTTATGGACCATCACGGATAATTGTTTTTGAGACATTCCCACGGAACGCATGAGAGAAAATTCCCTGCGCCTTACGATAATTCCCGTCAAAGTTGTATTCAACAGATTCATCACAGAAAAACAGCCAATTAAGACAATGGCTATCGCAAGGGCTAACTGTGTCCCCTGCAGGAAGTTTTCATTCTGGGCAATCGCAGCAGAAAGTGAATCCACACTCAGCCGCGGATTATCTGATACAATCTGGTCTATTTCATTTTCTGCCTGCTGTTCAAAAGAATCCTCTACACGAATCACATACTGATATGTTAGATTGCTGTGTGCGATTTTTTGCATGGAATCAACCGGCAATAACAGCATATCTATTTTATCACCATTATTTCCAATTTTACTTTCGTCAAGGACTGCCGCAATCTCAAATTCCAGGTTCTCCGTATGCTGCCCATCAAAAATCTTCAGCGTTACAGACGAGCCGACTTTCGGATGAATGCCAAAATACTTCTCAAAGTCACCCGGCCTGCCAATCACCATCTGATCCTCAGATGCCATTTGCCCATAATCTGATAGGTTTCCATTTAAGAGACAGCTTTGCAGCAAATCCATATCTGCTTTCTCAAATCCTACAATTTCAGCATCTGATTCCAGGGCCTGCAGATCATAGGAAACCGGGAGATGCTGATCGTTCATGATCTTTTGCACACCTGATAATTGCGAGAGTTCTTTTTCCACTTCCTCCGTAAAAGGGCTTGAACCCTGCAAAATCTCCAAAGGATTTTCCATCAGCTCCTGATTCGAGATCTTTAAAACGAACTGTCCTCTTGCAAATCCGGATAAAGACATATCTTCTGCATTGATAGAAGAAAGGACAGAGGATAAACCTAACAGCAGGACGCCTGTCAGGACAAGGGAGGCGGCTGTCAGTATATTCTTTTTCTTATAACGCAAAACCTGGTTGACTGCCAAAGACCCCGGCGTCAGCTTGTGCTGCCTGTGTTTACCTTTCGGTTGATTATTTTGTTCATAGCGGGAAGCCTCTATAGGTGAAACGGCCGCGGCTATCTTAGCAGGCTTTTTGATGGACAGGCGTACAGTGGCATAGGTCAACGCAACAACAACCGGGCATATCCATAGCACATTCCATAACCCAAATCCATGTGGAATTAAAAGATAAGCCACTGCAATTCCCGCAATCAGCCCAATAGGAATTGCAGGCAGCATCAGCAAAGTCCCCTCCCTGAGAACAAGCCTTTGAATCTGTTTTGCTGTCATACCTATTGTGCGGAGCTGTCCATATTGTTTAATGGAATTGATAATGGAAATATAAAAAATGTTGTATATAACCAAAACACCAGCGATCACGATAACAACCAGCCCGGCAACAGCCGCCAGAACCATCAATGCCGAAGGCTGGCTAAGGTTCAGATACGCTTCATTATAAGAAGGAGCCGCCTTACAGCCTGCATCAGCCGCTATCTCTGATATTAAGTTTTTTACATCCCCAGAGTCCGTCTTTGCATCTAAATTTGCACGGAGCATTACTGCCGGTGAAAAGTTATCCCATCCATCCATTTCTAAGAAGTATTCTTCAGAAACCATAGCCGCATATAAGGAACGGTCAGTGCCTTTCGCCCCTGTTTTCAAGTATCCTGTTATAAGAAAGGATTTTTCTTCGCCGTTGTTTGGGTCTGGCAATCGAATGGTATCTCCAATTTTAGCATTTATCTTCTGCCGGATTAAGTATTCCTGTTCAATCAGGATCTCATTTGCTTTCTCTGGCATTGTCCCCTGGTCAACAGACAGCCCATTTAATGTAAGTGCATCATTGTTGGAATACGAAATATTAAGGCGGTCATTTCCAGATTTTACACTGCCAATGGAAGCTATCAATCCGCATAAATCCACCCGCACATCATCAGCCAATTTCTGATATTGTTCTTTTTCTATGCCGGAAATAAGCGCATGATAAGACCCCGTTATATTATTGCCTCCATTTTGGTTCACTGTAATAATCCCAGAAACCAGGAGCAATACGGACGCCATCAAAAATGTTGCCAATGAAATTGCAGTAACCGTAAAAATTTTTTTCAAACGCTCTTTCTTTAATTGAGCAGACGCTAATTTTTTAATGATAGCGCTGGTATCATTCTCAAAAGGCCATGTCATAGTCTGCCACCTCCTTACTCCACGATCCTGCCGTCCTCAATCCTTACGATCCGGTCAGCAAGCTGGGCAATCTCGTTATTGTGGGTAATCATAACAATGGTCTGGTTAAACTCCATGCTGGTACGCTTTAAAAGCCCCAGTACATCGGCGCTGGTCTTGGAATCCAGATTTCCGGTGGGCTCATCGGCCAGGATGATGGCCGGTTTGGTAATCAGGGCGCGGGCGATGGCAACACGCTGCTGCTGTCCGCCGGAAAGGTTATTCGGCATATTCTGCAGTTTATCTTCCAACGCCAGCATCCCCACAATGTCGTCCATGAACTTCTTGTCTGCCACATCTCCGTCCAGCTCCACAGGCAGGACAATGTTCTCATACACATTCAGGATCGGGACAAGGTTATAGTTCTGGAAGATAAAGCCGATGTTGCGGCGGCGGAAGATGGTCAGCTCCTCGTCATTCTTTCTTGCCAGCTCATCCCCACGGACAATCACATTGCCGGACGTGGGCGTATCCAGCCCGCCCATCATGTTAAGCAGGGTGGATTTACCGCTGCCGGACGTTCCGACGATTGCCACAAATTCACCCTGTTCTACTGACAGGCTGACGCCATCCAGGGCACGGGTGATGTTGGGTTCACTGCCATAATACTTTTTCAGGTCGATTGTTTGTAATACATTCATAATCAAATGCTCCTTTTCTTAATTGATAAGGACATTATAAAATCCAAATGTCACAGAAATGTCCGAAGCGGCATAAAAAATACGGCTGAAATGTTACAAGACTCGGACATTTCAGCCGAAAACCTGCCACTGGCAGCTTTGTCGGCACACTACTGCGAAAAAATTATGTCAGACAGCCAGAAATGGCCGTCCGACATGTGTTATCTTGTAGGGAGCATAATGGAAAATTCCGAACCCTTGCCCGGCTCCGAAACCACTTTGATATAGCCGCCCTGCCGCGTTACGATCTCGCGGGTCAGATACAGGCCAATACCCACGCCCTGCTGTTCGTGTACTTCTTCCTCACGATAGAAGCGCCGGAAAATAGCGGCCTGATTGCTCTCGGAAATACCCTTGCCAGTATCAGACACACTCAGTTTTACATACATTTCCCATTGTTCTACAAAGACCCGGATAGCGCCTCCAGCCGGAGTATATTTCACCGCATTGTCCAGCAGATTGAACACGGCTTCCGCCGTCCATTTGCTGTCGTGGGAAAGGCAAAGATTCTCCGGGCAGTCCACTGTAACGGAAATATTCTTTTTCTCCGCCGCATATACAATACCGCTTAAGGCCATCGCCAGCGTATCAATCAGAGGAGCATCTTTCTTTTCCAGCCGGATTGCCCCGGTTTCCAACCGGGAGGTCTTCACAAGAGCCTGGAAAAGAAATTCCAGCTTGTCCGTCTGGTTCCGGATGCCCTGCAGGAACTCCCGCCGCTCTTCTTCTGTGACAGACTTTGAAAGCAGCGTGTCTGTCACCATTTTCAGGTTGCTTACCGGCGTCTTCACCTGATGGGAAACGTCCGATACCAGCATCTGCAGCTCCTGCCGTTCCTCATCCACCTTCCGCCGGTTCTCCTGCATGATGCCGTACAGCCGTGACAGACGGTAGCTGATACGGGCAAAAAGCGTTTCACTGTCCACGGCACGCGCAGGCTCTCCGCTTCCGCTTATCATCTGATCCATTGCCTGGCACAACTCCCTGGTAAATATGGAAAGCCGTTTACTGAAAACAACTGTCAGAAGGAACATCCAGGCAAGAGCACAGAGCATCAGCAGCCCGCCGGTGGTAAGCACCCAGATCTCGCCTGTCATCCATAAAAGAACGGCACAAATGGCCAGCATGGAAGCCGCCATACCGCCACATGTCAGCAGGAATATCTTTTTTACAGAGATACGCCCCAGACTCATTTTCTCTCGCCTCCCATCCATTGGTATCCAATCCCGTAAATCGTTTTGATGTAAGTGTCACCTTCTGCCTCAATCTTGCCCCGGATCCGGCTGATGGAGGTAGTCAGGGTGTGTTCGTCCACATAGTTTTCATCCGCATCCCACAGCCGTTCCAAAAGGCGCTGCCTGGTCAGGACCTGTTTCGGATTTTTACAGAACAGGTACAGCATCTTATACTCCATAGGGGAAAGGGTAAGGGATTTACCATTCAGCGAGGCGGACTGTTCTGAAAAGTCCAAAAACAGCCTGCCGTCATCATAGAAATCTTTTGCCAGCCCCCGGTGTTCCAGCATGGCGAACATGGCCCGTATTTTCCGCAGCAGCGCACCAATGGAAAAGGGCTTGGTGATATAATCTACCGCCCCGACTTCATACCCCCGGATCTGGTCGCTCTCCTGGTCATTGGCCGTCAGGAAAATCACCAGCGTGTCAGGATTCTCCGGTTTTATGAGCCTGCACAGGTCATAGCCGCTGCCGTCCGGCAGGTTGATATCCAAAAGTACCAGGTCATATTCCGTCTGCGTCAGCAACTCTGCAGCTGTGCCTGCATTCAGGGCTGATACGGTATCGTAACCCTCAGAAATCAGGTTGTAGGTCAGCGTTTTATTTAAAAGGGCATCGTCCTCTACCAGTAAAATCTTTTTCATGCACATACTCCTTTTCCATCTTTATATGATAAGTTCAGCCAAAACACAGTCGGACCGACAAATCAAGCCCACTCAAATTGGTCTGTCAGGCTATGTTCTGAGGGAGCGCCCGTATCTGGGCAAAGTTATCTTCAGCAACGGGAAAGCGCCGGAGACGTCTTTGCGAACGGGCACAGCTGAATTTTTTGTATAGTATAACAGGCAAATGTCCGCGAAATGTTACAGAGAATTATTTTTCCCTAATATCCATATTTCTTTCTATATTTCAAAAACATAAAGGCAGACAGGGCAAGCGCCATCAGTTCCGCCACAGGCGTTGCCAGCCAGATACCGTTCACACCAAAAACCAGGGGAAGTATCATCATGGTAACCAGCATAAACACAAAGGACCTGGAAAATGCAAGGACGGCCGAAACAATCCCATTAGACAATGCAGTAAACATCCCGCTGGCAAAAATATTAAATCCAATAAAAAACAATGCTGCCGTGCATATCCTGTTTCCTGTTACTGCCAGATCATACACCGGATTATCCGGCCGGGCGAAGACAGATACCAGCGGCCTTGTCAACAGAAAGGAAGCTGCAACCGTAAGCACAGAGATTCCTGCAATCACTTTCATGCTGATCCCAACCAGCTTTTTCAGTTTTCCATGGTTCTGTTCCCCATGATAAAAACTCAGCATGGGCGCAACCCCATAGGAATATCCTGTATACAGAGAGCTTGCAAACATCAGCACATACATGATGATGGTAACTGCCGCCACACCGTCCTCCCCGACATAATGAAGCATCGTCCAGTTAAACATCATAGTAATGATCCCGGTGACAAGCGCCGTCGCCATCTCGGAACACCCATTTGTGGCAGCATTTGCAAGGACTTTAAAGCGGAATACTGGTTTTCTGAAATGCAGCAGACTCTTTTTTCGGCTGAAAACAAACAGGCCCACAACCGCTGTCACAGAATATCCAAGTCCTGTTGCAATCGCCGCACCGCTGATTCCCATATCAAATACAGCAATCAATACATAATCAAGTGCCATATTTAAAACACCGCCCGCCACAGAACAGACCAGGGATAAGGCTGCTTTCTCACTGGCTATCATATACAGGATAAAGTTATTCATTAACAGAATGGGGATCGTAAACAGCAGATAACGGCTTAAATATTCCACACAATACCTTTCCACATCCGCCGAGAGATTCATCCCCGCGAATATCCGGCCTATTGCCATATACCCGGCCACGCACATGAACGCCCCAACCAGCACATTCACCAGAATCAGAAAGGTAAAGTCCTCCTTCGCCTCCCCACGCTTTCCTTCCCCCATCTTTTTCATAATAACAGCGCTTCCTCCCGTGGCAAGCATGGTAGAAATGGCTGTGACAAGCTGTATGACCGGCGCAGTCAGATTGATGGCTGAAAGGGCATTGGTGCCAATCAGGTTCGACACGAACAGACCGTCAACCATAGTATAAAAAGACATGAACACCGTCATGGCAATGGTGGGTACGGCAAACTTCAGGATATTTCCTAATGTTACAGGCTTTTCATATACGTTTTGTTTTTCCATAGCTTTCCTCCTGTTAAAAGCGCTGCAGACGGCAAGAAAGAACAGAATCCCGCTTTCTGTCTTGCATCCAATTGATTTATACAGTATAATAAACCGTACAGTAACAGTACAGTCAATAGGGAATCGCAAATTATTTTCGGGAGAAAAAATATGGATAAAAAAAACAAATTACTTACCATCGGGCAATTCGCAGCGCTTCACGGCATAAACAAAAAAACTCTGATGTGGTATGATGAGATCGGTCTCTTCAAACCTGCTGCCATCCATCCGGAAAATGGATACCGCTGCTATAATTATCACCAAAGCTCCATACTGGAAACCATCCTCCTGCTCCGGGAGCTGGACGTATCCATCCCGGAGATTCAGGACTTCATGAAAAACCGTTCTGCCCAAAACATGAAATGCCTTTTGGATGAAAAAATCGCAGAACTGGACTTACAGCTTCTGCATCTGCAGGCGGTCAAAAAAACCTTATCCAGCCACCGGCAGGACATGGATACCCTTCTGACTATGGATTTATCTGAAATCTGTATTGTGGAAAAAGAAGAACGGTGCCTGGTAACAGTAGATATCGACAAAGATGTTACATTTGAAAGAGAAGTAGAATTGATCACCGCTGAAACAGCCAGATATGGACTGGGCCGGCTTCATGACGCCTCCTACGGCTCCATGATCCCTGTCGCCAGCCTACTTAAGGGAAATTTCGATGACTACACCAATCTTTTCATTGAAATTCCCCGGCTGGAGCAGAGAAGCGGCCTGCATATACAGCCAAAAGGAAAATACCTGCGTGCTTTCCACAAAGGGGATTTTAGCCAGCTCCCACTGCAGTATCAGGAAATCCTTGCATTTGCCCATGGCAGGGGGCTGGCGTTGTCGGGCTACTCCTATGAAAAAGGGATCAATGAAACCGTCATAGACCGGATCGAAGACTATATCGTGCAGATTGAAATCCCAATTCTCGGTACTGTTTGAGCATCTAAGAATATGTGCAATCTTTATTTCAAAATATTTTTCAGCATTTTGAGAAGTTGGGTATTATCATCAGTAATCAATATCTTATAAGCCATTTTGCGCCCTTTCCCTGATACGGCTGTCTTCCGGGGATATACTAACGCCATGATATTTTGCCGTTATATATAAAACTGTCAGCAACAGGCTGTTCCTTAACACACTCTTTTTGTATACCCATCAACTAATATCCCGCTTCCGGTATACCTTTACCGCAATCTGGTATGAGATAAAAAACCAGATAACAGAAATGATAAGCACAATGCCAAACGCCAGAAGGATATTTTCCTTTACGGATAAAACTAAATTTATAAGAAGTACAAGCCCCGTAATAATCCCTGTTGATGCCATAAATGACATCATAAAGACAATCTGCGATTTTTCCGGGTCAAATAAGTATGCGCACGGCAGACTGATACCGCCTGCCAACAGGGTAGCGCTTATCCCGATAGAGCCGTACAGACATAAAGAATGCAGCGTTATATCCATACCGAAACACGCAAGGACAACACAGGGAATCAGTGCAGTAAGCAATCCCAGTGCGGCAAGCAGGATATAAAACAAAAATTTCTCGCCGATGATCTGGTTCCTTGATACCGGCATGGTAATAACATTTTTATTCCATTTGGAAGCTGCGTCACTGGTAATACTGATAAAGGCGGCTGTTGTGGCGGCAACCGGGGCTAAAACCAGAAGTGCGCTGGTTTCCAGCAAAAAGGATAACCCAAAGCCCAAGACAACCAGGCTGACGATAGTTACGAGGATATTGCTCCTGGCAATATAGAGATCTTTCACCAAAACACCTTTCATCACTTTTCCCCCTTTACATAAAGCAGCATAATTTCATCAATTGTTGCCGGGACGACCAGAGCCTTCGGATACTTTTTCTGCATTCTCTCCCGGTCTGAAACCAGTATCTGCCATTCATAGTCCATTTTGCGGTACGAAATGATATCGGATTTATCCAGCGCGTCAAACTGCGCCGCACCGCACTTGATGATGCCATACCGCTCGGTCAGCTCATCTTTGGTTTTCTCAAAAACTACTTTCCCTTCATGGATAAATACGATATAATCGGCAATCTTCTCCAGGTCACTGGTAATGTGGGAGGATACCAGTATGGAATGCTCCTCGTCCTGCACGAAATCCAGCAACATATCCAGAATATCATCCCTGACACCCGGATCTAAGCCGCTGGTGGCTTCGTCCAGGATTAACAGCCTGGAATGATGGGAAAATGCAGCAGAAATAGCCAGCTTCATCTTCATTCCTTTTGAAAACTGTTTGATCTGCTTGTCGCACGGCAGGGAAAACTGTTTCAGCAGGTCAAAATATACCCGTTCGTCCCACGTCCTGTAAATGTTTTTCATAACCCGGTTCAATTTCCGTGGAGAAAGGATTTCCGGATAATTGCTGCCATCGAACACGACACCGATCTGTTCTTTGATATCCCCATCCAGTTCCTCCTTGTCTAAAATGGAAACAACGCCGTCCTCCTTTTGAATCAGTCCTAAAGCCGCATTGATTGTCGTGCTTTTTCCTGCACCGTTTTCTCCAATCAGTCCGACAATGGAGCCACTGGGAACGGTGAACGAAACATGATCCAAAACAAAATCCTTATAAGTTTTGGTAAGTCCTGATACCATGAACGCATTTGCCATCGCTAATCCTCCTCATACAATAATGTTAATAAGCTGACTAATTTATCAAGCGGTATTCCGCTCATACGGGCTATTTCTATTGCGTCACCCAAACAGCCCTCTATCTTTTTTTGCTGTTCTTCCAAATAGAAGTCCTGATTTTGGACAGATACATAGCAGCCTTTCCCGGCCGTCGTCTCAATAAAGCCATCTTCCTGCAGAATGTCATATGCCTTCTGCACGGTCAGAACACTGATCTGCAGCGATTTTGCCAGGGAGCGGATAGAGGGAAGCGCTTCACCCGCTTTCAGTTCGCCACTCATAATCTGCGTTTTTATCTGCGACACAATCTGCTCATACAGAGGACGACTTGCCTTATTACTTACAACAATCTCCAAACCGTCACCGCCTCTCCGTCTTATACTGTATTGTACAAACAAATACAGTATAAGACATTGCAAGGCGGTTATCAAGGTAATCGTCTAATATTTAAAAAATTAATTTAGCCATCACATCCGTACTATCAACAAATGGATTTACCAAATACCGCGAATCATAGGAGTTGTCCGCATTATTTTTCTCTAAGAACATAATGCTGAACTGAGTTACGCATAAGGCCAACTGTAACACTGAATTAGGAGCCATGGCTCAAACGCCTTTCCTCAAATATTAACTTATAGTTAAAAAATTTATTTCTCAGTTAACAACTGCTCAATTGTTATTTAGGAAATACACAAGTATAATAAAGTCAGCAAAAGCTTTTGTGTCATTCTCAATAAGGAGGCTTCTATTATGCCTATGAACTTAGTTATACAAGAAAAAAGAAAAGAATTAGGACTCACGCAGGAACAAGTTGCAGAATATCTCAATGTGTCTATTCCGGCAGTCAGTAAATGGGAAAAAGGGACAACCAGTCCAGATATTTCTCTTTTGGCTCCGTTAGCCCGATTGTTAAAAATTGACTTAAACACACTTTTTTGTTTTCACGAAGATATAACACAGCAAGAAATTGATTTGTTCTGCAAGGAGATCGGAAAGATTGTTGGAGATAAAGGACTCGAAGAAGGGTTTACAGCAGCAGGACAAAAGATCCACGAATATCCTCACAATGAAAGGCTCATGCATGTCCTTACACTCCAACTGGATGGACTTCTTTCCATGTCAGACTTGACTGCAGATGAAATGCGCCCCTATGAGGAGCAGATCCTTGAATGGTATCATCGACTTGTTAGAAGCACAGACATAAAAATAAGCAACAGTGCAAATTTTATGTTGGCAAGCAGATATCTTCGCAATGGACAATATGAAAAAGCCCAGGGGACATTAGACTTAATGCCTGACAGAAACGACATTATCGGCAGCATGGCTGATAAGTTTTGGTTGCAAGTTGAAATTGATAAACATCAAGGCAAATCAGAGAAAGCAGCGGAGGATTTACAGAGAGAATTGCATTTGACTCTCAACAAGGTTCAACTGCTACTCTACAAAATGATGAGTATTGAGTTAGAGTGCGGCGATCTTCTCACTGCAAAAAAGATAGCAGATAAATCGGCCCAGATGGTTACACTTTTTGAAATGTGGAAGTATAGCGCATTCACTGCACCATTAGAAATCGCCTTTGCGGAAAAGGATGCCGATAAATGTATTTCCATTTTGAGAGAAATGCTTGCAGCAATGCGCAATCCATGGAATATGGATAAAACCCTATTATTTAATCGCATACCTGCGCAAGCGACTCAACCAGAGCAAATGATTCCTGTAATCCTTTCTGCAATGGAAAAAGAACCTCTATTGCAAAACTCCTCAGAGTTTCAAGAACTAATCACAGAGTATGAGCGATTCAAAGACAGGAAATAGATTGTATGATAATGAAGGGTGAAAAGTCGAAACAATAAACTTTTCACCCTTGCTTCATATATAACAGTTATAGAGTATGTGAATACGACCAAGCAAAAATACTATCCCTACAAAACCGAAGGCATCTATATTGAAAAAAATCAGTTCTTAGAGTAATTTTGCCACTACATCCGCACCATTAACGAATGGATTTATCCAATACCGAGAATCATAAGAACTATCCGCATTATCACCAAGGACATAGTAACAGCCTTCCGGCACTGTCATACTGACTCCGTTTCTCTCTACCATATCACCTTCCATCGCTGCGATTCGTTTCACAAGCAGTTTCCCATCATGCCGGAATATGATAATATCTCCTGTCTCCAGATTGGAATATATCCGGCATCCGATGATATAACTGCCCCTTTCCAACGTTGGTTCCATAGACTCAGTCGGCACATAGCCGATTAAAAACACGCACTTCAAGAGAATAAAAGTAAGAAGCATCGCAATAGCAGGGAATATCCACTTTCCCGATTTTTTCAATAAATTCCTCATATTTGTCCTCCAAAACAAAAAAATCGGGATGCTGGGAACCATCTTGATCCCAGCATCCCTTCATCCATTTAAGAACCGTATCCGGCAATCGTTTCCATTTCCGGATGCGCCTTTAGGAACTTCCTTGCCTTTGAAACCCATGCGCATACCAGTTTAGCAGAAGCGCCCATGCGCTCTCCGATCTCGCCGCTGGTATATCCCTGGGACATTAAAATCATGGCGTCAATACCTTTGGCAGTAGATGGGGGAGCATCTTTCCTTGCAGCGCCAAGCGCTTGGGAAAGGTCCATGCGAAGCCCGCTCAGGAATTCCCCGTTCTCAGACTCGGCGCTTATGTAGGGTGTTACATCAGCCACCACCTCATCTGCATACCGTTTGGTTGACTGAACCAATGCATCGCATAGCTCATGCCATATCAGGCGGTACGCATAAGTAGAAAAGGTTCCGCCTTTATCCGTTGCTGAAGCTTTGCACAGACCGATACAGCCAATCTGAAATAAATCGTCATAAGTATAAAAACCCCATTGTCCGTATCCGTGAACCTTATCCTTGATTACCTGATGGACCAGGCCCACATTTTCCTCAGCCTTTCTTTCCTGATCCCCATAAGCGAATGTCACAGAATACTTGGTACCGCTTAAAATATAATGGGCATCCGTGCTGTGTTCCTTCAGGTAATAGCTGCCCAATGGCAGGTCAGTCTGGGCAATGCCTTTGCCGTCTGCATCCAAGCTTACGATCTCCAGCAATCCATCTGTCGGAATAACAGAACCGTCAGCTGCAGTAAGGTCTTCGGCCGCATACAATCCAAAGGTGATATTGGCAAGCTCATTGTTTGTGCCGATACCGAATTCTTCGCTCAGTTCCAGCGTTTTCTCCAGACTCAGTTCCACCTTCTGGCGTTCGTTATATACGCCGGCGGCTGTTTCTGTCAGGTCTACCTCCTGACCCGCATAAACCAGTTCTACCTGCTGCGGGTTTGGATTCAGCACCATGCCGTAGGGCGCCTTTGTCTCAACAACCTCATACTTACCCAGATACAGTTCCTTGCTGGAAACAGCTCCACCGGAACCGGTAGTAACGGTATCTACTACATCGCCTTTTGCAGCACGCAAGGTACCGTCTGGTGTATAAATATCTTCTGCTGCGCGAATTTCATAGGTTGCGCCTTCCATGCCGCGGATTTCATAAACCGGCTGGTAAAGAAGATCCGCTCCATCCTTATCTGCACCATCTGATGTCGTGACGGAAGCAAATACTTCACCAGTCTTGGCAACAACAATCTTGCCCTTCTGCGGCATATTGTGTTTTTCCACCACAACCACGTCCTGTGTCCCGTCTACCGTGAATGGAACCGGATTACTGTCCAGCACATAGCCATAACAGGTCTCCACCTCAATCAGCTCATACTGGCCGTAGGAAAGCTCATAAGGAAGCATCAGCCAGCCTTCCTCATTGGTAAAGAAAGTGTCAATGGTAACAGGTGTCGGATAATAAATAGTTTCTGCAATCAGGTCGCCTGTAGACAGATCGCGTACCTGGAATCCAACACCGGCTGCAGGAATGATTTTCCCTGTTTCAGCATCGTGCTTTTCTACACGGATAAAGCTGGACTGGGTTGTATTGTCCAAAATATAGGAATAGGTCTGGTCATCTGTACGGATGTAAACGATAAAGTCCGGGATAAATGCCTGGCCTTCCATGCCCTCAGTCTGATGTACGACATAACGGCCATAAGGGAGATCCTTGGAAACAGCAAATCCGTCTGCATCCGTAGTCAGAATATCGCGTTCGTCTTCTCTTGCCGCATCATAGCTGCCTGCACTGGCAAGATAAATCTGGAATTTGGCGCCTTCCTCCGGCTGCTCAATAACCCCTTCCTTCCCAGAAGCTTCGATATCTTCCGGCGGAACCGGAACAGGTACATGAGTGTCCGCATCCGGCTCTGTTTCCGGAACGCTCTCCGCATCCGTATTCCCGCTCATTTTTCTTCCTCCTGCGGCGCTAATGTACTCGGCTCATGGAATCGCTCCAGATATTCGTCAAAAATATCCCTGTTTATCAGAACCGTCCCATCCATTCGATAAATAGCTCCTGCTTCACTTGCCAGTTCGAGCAGCTTCTTATGCTGGAGGCTGTAAACAATTTCCGCATCCTTATAACGAAGGAATTGCCTGCGCAGTCTCTTGGCGCTTTCCTGCACTTCATTTCTTTTTTTCAGATCATAATACGATTTTGTTTTTTCGCTGATCATAAGCTTCAAACCTTTCTTTATTGATTTGACAACATAACAGAAATCGCGCCTAACGAAAAAAGAACACCTTCTGAAATTTCTTTCAAAAAGTGTTCTCTCAACAGCAAGTGCTGCACTGCGTATTTGCTTTTCAACTATTCATCCTGCGTCGTAATTCTTCGTATTTATACGAAAAATTGTTGTCAATTTGTTGTCAACTCGGATTTGAAGTGCCGCAAACCCGCATAAATACTGGGTTTATTTGTCTAAGGTTTTCATTGTGGGGATTTCGGCAGCACATCTTACGCTATCTAACTTCTGCTCACGCTTGCTCATACTGCCATCCCCCTTCGTATGTTTGCCTCTTACCTGCTCTTAACCGTTCTTACCGCCACAAGGGGCTTTGTCGTAAGCTGTGGCGTATGGCGTATATTAGGAAATGTCCAAAAGGTTTTTGCGTTCTTGAACACTCAGACAGAGGCAATCAGGAGCTTGGGTAATTATAGCATACACATTTCTGCTTTTCAAGTAATTTCAGTCCTTCGCCTCCAATCATCAAACAGACGCCGCAGTAATTCTACATCTTGCTCCTCGTCTGAGGGAAAATAGACATGAACCTTTTGAAGTGCCAATTTCATTCTCTGGGCATACTCTGACAGACTATCCTTTCTTCTCAGCGGAACCCATACATAGCGAATCCCTCGCTTCTCACAGATATACCCTTTCACTTTTACCTCTTCCTTTTCTCTCTCTGCGGTCTCGATGGCGATCCTCAAGTCCGGTATGTAATTCTCCAATGGTAAGCCGGTCAGTTCCTCCCCGTCGTTTATCGCCTGAACTCCCAGCCTTCTTGCATACAGAGAGAGCAGCAGTCGTGGAAATGCAATTCTAAACTCTTCCTCACATATTCTGCACCCTGCTCTCTCCACACTCCTGTTGAACACCCTGTCACGCCATTCATGCCCGTAGGCATCTTTCCACCAGACATAGCGTAGCGAGTTTCTTGAGATATGGCATGGCAAAAGTCCTTTGTTTCTCTCGGTGTTCCACTCTGCTGCTATATCTGGGTCAGTAGTTGCAAGGTCATTATACCCCTCTTTAACCGCACGATCAGCGCAGACAGGACAGACCGTTCCTTTGATACGGCTCTTGACAAGAGACTGCCACTCGAATCCACAGACAGGGCATTCCCACCAGACTTTTTTTCTTGACTTCTCATTCACCATGTCCGGTGTCAACGGAAGGTTCCTATCAGACCATTCTTTCGCAAGCTCCGGTTGTCGAGTAGCAAAGTCATTGAACCCTCTGAGCAGCTTTATCCCGCTGCAATACGGACACTTACTTCCTCCAGATCTGGTGGAAATCAGCGTGTTCCATTCATGCCCCCTGCTGCACCTCCACCACACCTTTCTGTTTGCAAATGCCGTTACCATCGTTGGCAGTAGTGGAAGGTTTCTCTCAGACCACTCAGCGGCTACTTCTGGAAAGCGTGAGGCAAGGTCATTGAATCCCTCCAGTAGCTTGTTGTGAGAGCAGTAGGGGCAACCGGTTCCTCGTACCCTTGCTCTAACTTCGGTTCTCCACTCATGCCCCAGCTTGTCCCTCCACCACACTATCTTATGCGAACCAGCACCCACCATCGTGGGCTTGAGCGGCAAGTTCTGAGGCGACCATTCATCGGCAATCATGGGGTGTGTAGTGGCAAGGTCATTGATACCCTCCACGATTCTTCTTCCATCACAGATAGGGCATCTTTCACCGCTGGATCGTGCTTTTACGCTTGTTTCCCACTCATGCCCACACTTACCTTTCCACCAAACGACCTTATTGGAGCCGTATGAAACTGTTTCGGGAGTCAGCGGATAATTCTTCTCTGACCACTCTGATACAAGCTCAGGGTGTACCTCTTTCAAACTGTTCTTCATGGCGTTTCCTCCTCTCTGGATACATTTATATAATAGTATAAGCAAAGAGTTTTGAGAAACCTGCGAAAAGGCTCTGCGATGCGCTATCGCAGAGCCTTTCTCCTATGCTGACGCTGATGTTTGATTCTCTCCCTCAAGATACGAGGCAAAAGCCGCAATCTCTCGCTTCTTCAAATCCTTTGTCACATCAACATAGATATTCATTGTCGTGTCGATGTCGGCGTGTCCAAGCACATCTTGAATCACCTTGATGTTAATGCCAGATTCGCATAATCTCGTGGCATAAGTGTGTCTTAGCGTGTGACAGCTAAAGTCTGGCAGCAGCACCGGATCAGAGTCGATGTCGTGTGTTTCAAGGACTTCATCGTTGCAATCACGAATGATTCTCCTGATTGCCTTATTCAAGGTGCCATAGTGCTGCACATTTCCGTCTTTGTTGACGAAGATGAAGTCATGGTATCCATCGACATTCCCAACGCACTTTATATCAGCTTCCTCCTGATAGGCTTTCTCCATCAAGAACGCCTCTTTCACGCCTTTTGTCATAGGGATTACACGCCGTCCAGCTTTTGTCTTTGGAGTGTTGATGCTGAAATAGCACCCTTTTTCATCTCGATGGTTATAGTACACCAAAGTGTGGTTGACATTGATTTCCTCGTTCTCAAGATCAATGTCATTCCATCGCAGTCCCGTTACTTCGCCCACTCGCATTCCGGTATTGAGCATGATATAGAATACCGGATACCAATGCTGATACTGTGGACGCCTTTCAAGGAAGCTCAAAAAGAGCTTTTGCTGTTCAACCGTAAGCGCTTTCCGTTTTTCGCTGTCGTTGCCATAGGAGATTCTAAGCTCCTTCATCATCTTGCTTGTCGGGTTGGCTCGGATCATATCATCATCAGCGGCAAACTGAAACACCTGATAAAGAACATTGTGGACATTATCAATGGTGGAAATCTTCATGCCTCTGTCCTCTTTCAGTCGATTGTAGAAACGCTTAACATCAGAACGCTTTACTGCCGTAATCCTCTTCTTCCCAAAGGTCGGCTTAACAAAGGTCTCATACATATAGATGTAGTTCTTGAAGGTGCTGTCCTTGATACCTCGCTTTAGCTCCGCCCACAGTTCATAGACATCATTCACCGTCTTACTGGTGATGTCATTTCGGATACCGTCATGCTCATCTATGATGATTTGCGTTTCCTTTTCCCGAAGCTGCTCCAATGTTGGAGCATAAATGGAATGGCGTTTACCGTCTCTGGTTGTCCAGCGGAACTCATAGCTTCCGTTACTCCGTTGACCCTCGCCCTTCTTTAACCTGACCCTCTTCGCATCGAGCCTGACACCTTTCTTCATGTTCGCCATTTTTCAATCCCCCTTATATTGAAAATACCTTTTCCAAATACTCGTCCAGCTTCCTGCGCTTCAGCAAACGCTTACTGCCAATCCAGATTACGAAGTCGCAAGAATCGGCATCTGACAGTTCTCTCAGTTTGTTCATACCTATTCCTGTGTAAGCAGCCGCTTCTTCAAGCGTCAGGTTGCTCTTTTTCCAGATTGGCACAAGTTGCTGTTGCCTTTCTTTATTCATCTGCGTCACTCCTTTGGATTTGTTGTGTCCATAGGATACTTTTTTTCAGATGATAGCTCAAAGGTGCGATTGCGAAAATCGCACCTTTGACACATTCATATAGAAAATGCGTTTTCGAGGAACTCCTCAAGTTTTTTTCTTTTCAAGAGTCGTTTCCTCCCTATCCAAAGTACGAAATCGCAGGCGTCGCTATCCGAAAGTTCCCTTAGCTTGTTCATTCCAATACCGGTATAAGCCGCTGCTTCCTCGACCGTCAGGTTTGCTTTAAGCCAGATAGGAATATCAAGTTCCTTTTCGTCATTTGCCATAGCAAGCCCTCCCCGTCAGGTCAGCTTGCCCTAAGCTAATAGCCAAAGCCTTTTCTACGCTTTGCATTGTCTTGTCATCAATGCTCCCCACATATCTACCCAGCCGGCTCTTATCGAGAGTCCTGATCTGCTCAAGCATTACAATAGAAGACTCTCTCAGTCCAAACTTAACGCTGAGATTCACATGAGTTGGCAGATCTGAACGCTTTTCCTTGCTGGTGATTGCTGCTGCAATCACTGTGGGGCTATATTTGTTTCCGGTATCGTTCTGGATAATCAGGACAGGACGAATCCCATCTTGTTCTGAGCCGATTCCGCCAGACAGATCAGCGTAGAAAATGCTCCCCCGGCTAATCTCAATGTATCCTTTTGCCCTTTTCATTGCTTTCCTCCGCTATTTGGATTGAAGGTTGCCCTCACCCCACAACAGCAACGAAAAGAGCCATTTTTTAACCCCCTATACCAAAAAAATTTTTGATGAATTGTTCCAGAGCCTTTTTCCTGTTGTGCATTGTAACGGCAGATATTCCCTCTCTTTCTCCAAGAATCTTGGCACATCTCTTTTTATCACCTGATAGATAATAGTCCAAAAGCTCGTTAGCCCAAGGTCTCCATTCATCAAGCGCCTTCCTCAGCTCCTTATACATCATTCCAGTCAGGACTATCGACTCTATGTCAATATCATTTGAAAGCGTATCCATTAAGGACTCTCCATCACTTCCTTTTATCTGACAATCCATAGATAAAAGACGGTATTCCTTCTTTGCGTTCATATTTTTTCCTTTCAGGACATCTTCTCTATGCCACTCTGTGTATGCGTCATAGGAAACTTCAATAAACATACGGTCTATCACTCCGCAGTCCTCAAAGCTGTCCTCTATGAAGCATCTGCGCTCACACATGGGCAGTCCCTTATTTGATTTCAGGATAGCGCTCCATTCCTCTTGTGTTGCCTCTTTCAGTCCTTTTTTCGGGTCGGTAGAATCCTTGTAAACGAGAATTGTTGTCCGTTTCATCGGGTTCCTTTCCCGAAGCCGATGAAACGAAAACACAAAAAGCCACTTGACCCGTTGACTGATGCCACGCTGACAGACTACACCCTTGGGTGTAAGTCATAGTCAAGTGGCATTTGGAAGTCAACGCATCAAGCGGCTCCGTAGCACAAATCTTGCTTTAGATTATTTTGTTGTCGGTCTTGCTGAACTGTTGGTCTTAGCTGGTCTTTCTAAAGGATACTGGCGGGAACACCACCTCCTCACCGCAGTTTGAGCATTTCGCAAATGTATAGCCATGCTCGCCTCTTACGACATTTTCAACCCTGTGGTCGCAATATGGGCAGAGCCTAACCATCTTCATCATTCCGCTGCATTGTCTCCTCAGAGAGTCTTGTGCAGCCTTTACCTGAGCATATCGCTCTGGGTTCACCTGTTGAATATTCACCTTTGGCATTCTAATATTCCTCCACATCTAACAGCCTGTACGGGTTATCGAGGTATTCCTTTTCGATATAACCGAGCTGCTTCATGCGGATTGCCAATGCAGTTTTAGAACACCCCAATAACTCTGTCATTCCAACAAACCGGTCATATTCTTCCCTTGCGAAAACCTTATTGAGCGTCCGTATTCCCCCCTGAACATCAAACAGGCACATAGCTTGTTCAACAAGTCCTTTCGGAAGGAGCAGAACGGAGGCAAGAGCGTTGCTCTGCCATTCCTCCCAATCCTCAATAGGTTTTCTTCGAGCTGTGTTCGCTCTGCAAAAATGAACCGGCTTTTCATGCGGCTTCACGCCGTAGTCCTTCGGGAAAAGTAATTTCAGGATCTGATGACCCAACTCGTGCATGATCGTGAAGTTTCTCCGTCCTCCCTGCTCTACGCTTTCCCGCAGGTCGCTTTCTATCAAAACAGTCTTTCCATCGAGGAAGTAAACTTCCCCGCTATCATCACAGCCCGGCAACTCAAGCCCAATCCCTTCAAAGGAAGTCAGCCCAAGGATAGAGCCATCAACGGAAAGGTGCTGATAGTCTATTTTCAGACCCAGCAGTTTCTCGGCAAGTATTTCGGGGTATATCCGATAAATCGGACGATCTGCTACCTCCGGCAGTTTCATGTACGCTCTGATAACCCGATCTGCAATAGCTTCAAGGTCATTTCGGGATAATCTTTTCAACTTATCCTCCTTTAGCCAAACTTCGCCTCAACAAACCAGCGCCCGTTCTGCTCATCAAAAAGATGGGTCTCACTACGACCAATTCTTATGGTGTAGCGAATGCCACGACCGCCAACATCTGAAGCCGCTTTACGAACTTGCAGCACCTTGTCGATCTCAAACTCTTCCTCGTCCGCCATTCGTATGGTTTTCGGTAAACATGAACCGTCTGGCTTGTGTTCGGCATTTACAGTCACATAGACCTTCCTTCGTGTCATTTTCTCACCAGATTTCAAAAATTTTTTGAAAATCCCTTGACGAATACAAATTCGCATAGTAAGATATGATTGTGAACTCAAGTTCGCCTTGGTGAGCCTATTATAGCGTGAACTTAAGTTCGTGTCAATAGGTTTTTGAGAAATTAAGTTCGCCTTTCAATTTACACTATAGTCGGAGGAGAATGGATATGACATTCAGCGAGCGTCTAAAGAAAGTTAGAGAGAATAAAGAAATGACACAAGAACAGCTTGCACAACGCTCCGGCATCTCCCGTCGTATGATCCAGAAATACGAAAGTGGAATTGCCCGCCCTCGTTATGATGCCGCTGAGAAACTGGCATCTGCTCTTGAACTGCCTGTCTCGGAGCTGCTCGGTGAGAGTGGTACGCTTATTGCCCAAGCCGCCGAGAAATACGGCGCAAGAGGCGCTAAGCAGGCTGATGAGCTTATGAGCGAAGTCACCGGTCTCTTTGCTGGCGGTGAGCTGGCGGAAGAGGACATGGATGTGATGATGAAGGCAATCACAGAGGCTTACTGGATTGCAAAAGAGAAAAACAAGAAGTTCACGCCCAACCGCTACAAGTCGCAGGGCTGAGTCCCCTTTAACGGACTCCACTCTTGATAGAATAATCCACGAGGAAGGGGTGAGGGTCATTGTACGCCTCTACATCTGAGATCGTTCAAAAAGCAAATCACATTGTCCGGCTGTGTGGGACTCGTGATCCCCACAGAATAGCCGATGAACTCGGAATAGAAATCATGTACTGTCCTTTCAAATCCCAGCGGGGCGCATATAAGGTCATAATGCGAAATCGCTTCATGTTCGTTAAGGAAGATCTGCACCCTGTGATGGAGAACATTGTACTGCTCCATGAGCTTGGACATGACAGCTTACATAGAGACGAAGCCACCAAAGTTGGCGGCTTCAAAGAGTTCAATATCTTTGATATTCGGGACAGCCGAATGGAGTACGAGGCAAATATCTTTGCCACGCAGATAGCCCTTCCTGATGATGACTTCTTGGAGCTTGCGGAGCAGGGCTACGATGTGCAGCAGATCGCCAGAACCATGCACTCCGATGTAAACCTTGTCGCTCTCAAGGCAGACACGCTCATATCGCAAGGATATCGGCTCCGTCCACAGGAACACAGGAACGACTTTTTGAAATATAACCGTTAGGAGTGAATGAGTATGCCGGTTTATCATTGTACGAACTGCCATTTTACATTCAAGCGTGAGGGCAAAGTCGATAGTTGCCCTGATTGCGGTAAGCCTGATGTTCGACCCGCTACCGAAGCAGAAATTGAGGAGTTTCAGCGTTATGTTGCCGAAAGCTGGGACGATAAATAAAGCCTGTCTCCCTTGCCTTTGGAGGAAAACATGAAAGAGAAAACCTATATTGCCATAGATCTCAAGAGCTTCTATGCTTCCGTCGAGTGTGCCGAGCGTGGGCTTGATCCGCTGGACGCAAATCTTGTAGTTGCTGACGAGAGCAGGACAGATAAAACCATCTGCCTTGCAGTCTCCCCCGCTCTGAAAGCGCATGGCATATCCGGTCGAGCAAGGTTGTTCGAGGCAAAGCAGCGTATAAAGGATGTCAATAGGGAGAGAAAAAGAAAAGCCCCCGAACATCAGTTCAGGGGTAAATCCATCTTTGGCTCCGAGCTGGCAAGTGATCCTTCGTTGGAACTTGACCTTGTGATTGCCCCTCCGAGAATGGCTTATTACATGGATTACAGCAAGAGTATAGTTGAAATCTATATGCGCTATGTCTCATTTGATGATATTTTGGTCTACTCAATCGACGAGGTTTTCATTGACGCCACCCCTTACCTTTCCACCTACAATAAGACCGCCCGTGACTTTGCAATGATGCTGATACAGGAAGTTTTGAAGGAAACCCGTATCACCGCAACAGCAGGTATTGGCTCGAATATGTACCTTGCAAAGATTGCAATGGACATTGTTGCAAAGCATATCCCCGCTGACAAAGACGGTGTGCGTATTGCCGAGCTGGATGAGATGAGCTATCGGGACAAGCTGTGGACGCACAAGCCTTTAACTGACTTCTGGCGTGTTGGCAACGGTATTGCTCGAAAGCTGGAGCAAAACGGATTATATACGATGGGCGATATAGCCCGCTGCTCAGAAGGCAAAGACACCGATTACTACAACGAAGATCTGCTTTACAAGCTATTCGGGGTCAATGCCGAGCTGCTCATAGATCACGCTTGGGGCTGGGAACCTACCGTAATTTCCGATTGCAAGGCGTACAAGCCAGAGTCAAAAAGTCTCAATCAGGGGCAAGTTCTATCCTGTCCCTACTCTGCCGATCAGGGCAAAACGGTGGTTATGGAAATGGCAGACCAGCTCTCGATTGACCTTGTTCGGGCTGGCTTATTCACCAATCAGGTGGTACTCGATGTAGGTTATGATATAGAGAACCTCACCGATTCCAAGCGAGCTGCCAAGTATAAGGGTGCCATCGTATCAGATCACTATGGGCGACAAGTCCCCAAGGCAGTACATGGATCAAGAAACTTGGGCAGGTTCTCTTCTTCTACCAGCAGGATTGTGGAGGCAGCAGCAGCTATTTATGATAGCATTGTAGACAAGAATCTCTTAGTCCGGCGATTTACGGTTGCCGTTACCCACTTGGTCTTGGAGAGTGAAGCAGAACCCGCCACCCCAGAAATAGAACAGCTTGACCTCTTTACTGACTATGAAGCCGTAGATAAGCAACGGCAGGCTGAGGAAGAAGATTTGGAAAGAGAACTAAAAATCCAAAAAGCCCTTATCAACATACGGGACAGATACGGTAAAAACGCCATTGTCAAAGGTTTGAATATGAAAAAGGAGTCCACCGCCATGGAGCGCAACAAGCAGATCGGCGGTCATAAGGCGTGAGGTGATGGAAATGTCAAGTGGAAAAGAAGAATATAGTGACATCTTTGAGCGCCCTCACCATGTTTCCTGTAAGCGCCCTCAAATGTCTCGGCTCAATCGTGCAGCGCAGTTCTCTCCCTTCGCTGCGCTAACCGGCTATGATGATCTGGTGGCTGAGTCTGCAAGGGTGACGGACGAAAAGCATGAACTCGGTGAATACGAGCTGGAACAGCTCAATAGCCGAATCCAATACTTGAGAGATCATCTTTCCGAGGAACCGGAAGTGAGCATTACCTACTTTCAGGCAGATGAGCGCAAAGCTGGCGGTTCCTACATCGTTTTCACCGGAGCAGTCAAAAAGATCGACGAGTACAGTAAATCCCTTCTCCTTAGTAATGGCAAGGCTATCTTATTTGAAGATATATGCTCCATAGAAGCACCTTGTTTTGTGGAAGAAATAGTGTAAGACCGCCGTTTATGAAACGGCGGTCTTTGCTTAGAGAAGATCATTCAGCAGATTCATACATAGCGCTTTTTGCCTTAAGTTGGCACTTCCATAAACATTCAAAGTAAACGAAACATTTTTGTGTCCCAAGATTTCGGAGAGCGACTTAATATCAAACTCCGGTATCTCAATGGCTCGAACAGCAAAAGTGTGGCGTATTTCATGGAACTTCACCTTGGGTAAGTCATTTCTTTTCAGGAAGCGTGCAAAGAACTGGCGGTAGGTTCTTGGCTCGGTTGGCGAGGACTTCCCTGTGAGGAAATAATGGTTCGGTTTGTCTGTCAGGAACTTCTTGATGATGTTTCCCAGCAGCGACGGGATAGGAATGGTGCGAGCAGAACTTTTTGTTTTCGGTGCGCCGATGTTGATATACGATGAGCCTTTTCGCTTATCATATATCCTCTGAACAGTTCGACTTACGGTAATCGTGTTGTCTGCCAGAGAGATGTCTCCCATTTGCAGACCGCACAGCTCACCAATCCTCAGTCCTGTCATAAGAGCGATAAGTATCCCAGCCGTTTTCCGGTTTAGATGCAGGTATATACATTGGATGAGCTGCTGCTCTTCCTCTTTCGACAGGGATACAACCCGATGAATGCCAAGTTCCTTCGGATACTCTATCAAATCCCAATTCAGCATGGGAATAGCCTTTTCCTTATAACCGTAGGTTAAAGAGAGCCTCAGCACAAGAATAATATCCCGAATCGTCTTGACCGTCAGACCGCCCTTCTTATCCAACCTCCCCTCTTTGCTGAGGTACATGATGTACCCCTGAATGTCGGACTCTGTTATTGTCCCGATCTTCCTTCGTCCAAATTGCGGAATAAGATGATTTTCCGCAATGAGGACAAAGTTAGCGTGCGTTGACACTGTAATCATGGCTTGCTTTGAATTAAGCCATGTGTTCAGCAGCGTCTTGTAATGGGTATTTTCAGTCATATAGACCACCTCCCGAAACCAATTATGGAGGTGTTGGACTAACCCTCAAGTAATAGTCAAGGGGTTCATGTACCAAAGCTGAGATTTAGGGACGATAGCGGTAAGGTATTTCCTCCGTATAGTCGCGAATCGGTAGGGGCACTTTTCACCCACATAAATCGGCGGAACAGCGGAATGAGAAACACTAATGTCATTACTAACTCTGCCGAGTTTGGTCTTATCCCGCAAAGATCTTTTTTTGATAAGGATATAGCTGTTGAAGGGAATACTGATAAATACTACATTATTGGGCAGGGGGATTTTGTATATAATCCAAGGAAGTCAACGACTGCTCCATACGGCCCGTTTAACTGTTATCAGGGAGATGATGAGGGCATCGTATCACCCCTTTATACTTGCTTAAAACCGTTACACAAGGAGTTTACGAACTACCTATTGTGGTATTTCAGATCGTCTGCGTGGTATTCCTATATTTATCATAACGGCGCACAGGGCGGTGCTCGACACGACCGAGTGGGAATGACAAATGAACTTATGGATGGAATACCTGTCAATTTACCATGCCTTGAAGAGCAGAAAAAGGTGAGCGAGTTTCTGACACTTGTTGAAGAAAGGATAACCAAGCAGCACCAGCTCGTGGAAGCCCTCAAGTCATATAAAAGAGGGTTACTAAAACATATTTTTGATGACCATTACGGTTCAGGATGGCACGAAGTGAGCCTTGGTGAAATAAGCCAGATTACAATGGGACAGTCACCAGATTCAGCTTCTTATAATATTGATCAAATTGGATTACCTTTGGTGCAGGGTAATGCTGACATAACCGATGGAATAACCACACCGCAGCGTTACACTTCGGCTCCAACAAAGATTTGCGATGCCGGGTCTATTATTCTTTCTGTTCGTGCGCCAGTAGGTTCTGTAAGCTGGGCAAATCAAAGGCTTTGTTTAGGACGAGGAGTATGCGCCATTACTGCACAGAATACGAAGTTTTTATACCAGCTGCTCATTCATCATCAAGATGATTGGAAACGGATTGAACAGGGCGGAACATTTACTGCTATAAGTGGCGATGATATTAGCTCTTTCAAAGTCTCCGTTCCAAATAAAGACACGCAATCCACTATTTCATTTTTTCTATCAAAATATGACGCAATGGAACAAAGAGAAGAGAATGTTTTGCGTGTGCTTCAAAGGCAGAAAGCAGCCTTATTGCAACAGCTCTTTATATAAATAGTTGCTGCAATAGTCCTGCCTTTATGTCTCTAAATTCGCTCAGCATACGCTGATGAAGGGTGATAAGGTGGTCGAGGTGGAGAAAAAAGTTTCCTACACTTTCTCGTTCCATCTCAGAAATCGGCATTCTGATAGTTTGGTCTTTTAGTTCACTCGCCTTAACCAGCGGTTGCCCTGTTCCAAAGGACAACTTTTTAATATCGAAATTCAGCAAAGCGTAATATATGAAATCAAGCTGTTTCCCTTGAATAAATACTGTGTTATCACTAATTTTTACCTTTCCTGAATGTCGATAGAGTTTACCTGCGTTTGCCCCAACACGAGCAGTCAATATAAAGTCTCCTTCGTAATCGTAGGAACTATCATATCCAATTACAGATGTCGAGCCGAGAATTTCGTATGCGCCTACATTACTGAGACTAAATTTGCTTTTTCCTGTATCAACTGAAGAAACCTCATCAATTAGTTTACGCTGTTCCCAAGGCTCAGTAAATCCGGCAAAACGGTACTCCGGCATAGTCTCGCCCTTTTTCGGGAACAGCTT